>NZ_JBIBJD010000008.1:0-197291 GCF_042958445.1 Streptomyces sp. NPDC007991 | reverse complement strand
CACCAGGCTGTGCACCGCCGACGCCCAGGTGGCGGGGTGGGGACGGGCGGAGTGGGGGCGGGCGCCCCCACGTCCGGGTCGTAGTCGTCGGCGACGGCGGCCCGAGTCGGCCCGGCCTGGAGATCGCCGTGGGGGTGGGGATCGTCAGGTGGCTGCGGGACCTTCGCGGCTGGTCGCGCGGTTCCCCGCGCCCCTGAAGGGGCGCTGTGCCAGGACCTGGCCGAGCCCACCCCGCGCCGGGCTAGTGCGCCGCCGACTCCCAGTCCGGGCCCGCGCCCACCGAGACGCCCAGGGGGACGCGGAGGTGGACGGCGTTCGCCATCTCTCGGCGGACGAGTTCCTCGGCGGTGGCCCGCTCCCCGGGGGCGATCTCCAGCACGATTTCGTCGTGGACCTGGAGCAGCATGCGGGAGGTGAGCCCGGCGTCCTTCAGCGCGCTGTCCACCTTGAGCATGGCGATCTTGACGATGTCGGCCGCCGTGCCCTGGATGGGCGCGTTGAGGGCCATCCGCTCGGCCGCCTCGCGGCGCTGGCGGTTGTCGCTGTTGAGGTCGGGGAGGTAGCGGCGGCGCCCGAAGAGCGTCGCCGTGTAGCCCGTCGCCCGGGCCTCGTCGACCGCCCGGCGCAGATAGTCCCGTACGCCGCCGAACCGCTCGAAGTAGGCGTCCATCAGGGCGCGGGCCTCCGCCGCCTCGATGTTCAGCTGCTGGGAGAGGCCGAAGGCGGACAGTCCGTAGGCCAGGCCGTACGACATGGCCTTGATCTTGCGGCGCATCTCGGCGTCCACCGCGGTCGGCTCCACCGAGAAGACCTGGGAGGCGGCCGTGGTGTGCAGGTCCTCGCCGGAGGTGAACGCCTCGATCAGGCCCTCGTCCTCGGAGAGGTGGGCCATCACGCGCAGCTCGATCTGGCTGTAGTCGGCCGTCATCAGCGACTCGAAGCCCTCGCCGACGACGAAGCCGCGGCGGATCGCGCGGCCCTCGTCGGTACGGACCGGGATGTTCTGCAGGTTGGGGTCCGTCGAGGACAGGCGGCCGGTGGCGGCGACCGTCTGGTTGAACGTGGTGTGGATGCGGCCGTCCGCGGCGATCGTCTTGATCAGGCCCTCGACGGTGACGCGGAGCTTGGCCTGCTCGCGGTGACGGAGCATGATCACCGGCAGCTCGTTGTCCGTCTGCGTGGCGAGCCAGGCGAGCGCGTCGGCGTCCGTGGTGTAGCCGGTCTTGGTGCGCTTGGTCTTGGGCAGGGCCAGCTCGCCGAAGAGGACCTCCTGGAGCTGCTTGGGCGAGCCCAGGTTGAACTCGTGCCCGGCTGCCGCGTGGGCCTCCTTCACCGCCTGCTGGACGGCGCCGGCGAACATCTGCTCCATGGCCTCCAGGTGGGGCCGGTCGGCCGCGATGCCGTGCCGCTCCATGCGGGCGAGCAGCGCGGACGTGGGCAGCTCCATGTCGCGCAGCAGGTCGGCGGCGCCGACCTCCTCCAGGCGGCTCTCGAAGGCCTCGCCCAGGTCGAGGACGGCGCGGGCCTGGATCATCAGGGCCTCGGCCTCGGCGCCCTCGTCCGCGCCGAAGGCGAGCTGCCCGTCGGCCGCGGCGGCGGGGGCCAGCTGGCGGTGCAGGTATTCCAGGGACAGCGCGTCCAGGTCGAAGGAGCGGCGGCCCGGCTTGACCAGGTAGGCGGCGAGCGCGGTGTCCATGGTCACGCCCTCGACGCTCCAGCCGTGCTCGGCGAAGACCCGCATGGCGCCCTTGGCGTTGTGGAAGATCTTGGGCTGGGCGGCGTCGGCGAGCCAGGCCGCGAAGGCCCTCTCGTCGGCCTCGTCCAGCTGGGAGGGGTCGAACCAGGCGGCTGCTCCGCCGGGCGCGGCGAGCGCGACCTCGGCGACCGAGCCCGCGCCGAGCGCCCAGGCGTCGACCGTGGCGACGCCGAGCGGCCCGGTGCCGTGCTCGGTGAGCCAGCCGGTCAGCTCGCCGGTGCCGAGCACCGTGCCGTCCAGCTGCACGCCGTCGGTGCTGATGGGGGTGGTCTCGGCCTCCTCGGCGCCGGGGTCGACGGCGAAGAGCCGCTCGCGCAGGGAGGGGTTGCGGATCTCCAGGGTGTCCAGGACCATCGCGACGGCCTTGCGGTCGTAGGCGGTGCGCTCCAGGTCGGTGACGCCCTTGGGGAGCTCGACCCGGCGCTCCAGCTCCGTGAGCCGCCGGTTGAGCTTGACCGCTTCCAGATGGTCGCGCAGGTTCTGCCCGGCCTTGCCCTTGACCTCGTCCACGCGCTCGACGAGCTCCGCGAAGGAGCCGAACTGGTTGATCCACTTCGCGGCGGTCTTCTCACCGACTCCGGGGATGCCGGGGAGGTTGTCGGAGGGGTCGCCGCGCAGGGCCGCGAAGTCGGGGTACTGCGCGGGCGTCAGCCCGTACTTCTCGAAGACCTTCTCCGGGGTGAAGCGGGTCAGCTCGGAGACGCCCTTGGTCGGGTACAGCACGGTCGTGTGCTCGCTGACCAGCTGGAAGGAGTCCCGGTCGCCGGTGACGATCAGGACCTCGAAGCCCTCGGCCTCGGCCTGGGTGGCGAGCGTGGCGATGACGTCGTCCGCCTCGAAGCCGTCGACCGCGAAGCGGGCGGCGCCCATCGCGTCGAGAAGCTCGCAGATCAGCTCGACCTGGCCCTTGAACTCGTCGGGGGTCTTGGAGCGGTTCGCCTTGTACTCCGTGAACTCCTGCGACCGCCAGGTCTTGCGGGAGACGTCGAAGGCGACCGCGAAGTGCGTGGGCGCCTCGTCGCGCAGCGTGTTGGCCAGCATCGACGCGAAGCCGTAGATCGCGTTCGTCGGCTGGCCCGTCGCGGTGGTGAAGTTCTCCGCGGGCAGCGCGAAGAACGCTCGGTAGGCCAGCGAGTGCCCGTCCATGAGCATCAGTCGCGGGCGGCTGCCGCCGGAGGTCTGGTCGGTCGTCTTCGATGCTGTCTCTGCCACGCCCCCGATCCTGCCACGCCCCACTGACACTCGGCCCCGGCCTCGGGCCCGACGACGCGTGTGCCCGGGACGAGCCGTCGCCCCGGCCGTCCCGACCATGCACCCGCGACGGGCCGCCCCAGCCCCCCGACGCGTACGCCCGAGGCCGGCCGCCGCCCCACTCACCCGCGACAGGCCGCCGCCCCGGCCCCCGCCCCGTGCACCCGCGACGGGCCATTGCCCCAGCCCTCCCCTCACGCGATGTCACCGCCGCGTGCGAGGATCGGAGACGTACCTCACAGTGCGGTGGAAGGGGAGAGTGCGATGGCGACCAAGCCACCCAAGAGCGATCCGGTTCAGGACGCGCCGCAGGTCACCGGGCCGCAGCACGCGGCAGCGGGCCTCCCCGCGATCGGGCACACGTTGCGGGTCGCCCAGCAGCAGATGGGTGTGAAGCGCACGGCGCTGACGCTGCTGAGCGTGAACCAGAAGGAGGGCTTCGACTGCCCGGGCTGTGCCTGGCCGGAGCCTGAACACCGGCACAAGGCGGAGTTCTGCGAGAACGGCGCGAAGGCCGTCGCCGAGGAGGCCACGCTGCGCCGGGTCACGCCCGAGTTCTTCGCCGCGCACCCGGTCGCCGACCTGGCCGGCCGCAGCGGCTACTGGCTGGGCCAGCAGGGGCGCCTGACCCACCCCGTGTATCTCCCCGAGGGGGGCACGCACTACGAGCCGGTGACCTGGGAGCGCGCCTTCGACATCGTCGCCGAGGAGATCGCCGCTCTCGGCTCCCCCGACGAGGCTGTCTTCTACACCTCGGGCCGCACCAGCAACGAGGCCGCGTTCCTCTACCAGCTCTTCGCCCGCGAGCTCGGCACGAACAACCTGCCCGACTGCTCGAACATGTGCCACGAGTCGTCCGGCTCGGCCCTGTCCGAGACGATCGGCATCGGCAAGGGCAGCGTCCTGCTGGAGGACCTCTACAAGGCCGACCTGATCATCGTCGCCGGCCAGAACCCGGGGACGAACCACCCGCGCATGCTGTCCGCCCTGGAGAAGGCCAAGGCCAGCGGAGCGCGGATCATCAGCGTCAACCCGCTGCCCGAGGCGGGCCTGGAGCGCTTCAAGAACCCGCAGACCGCGCAGGGCATGCTCAAGGGCGCCGCGCTGACCGACCTGTTCCTGCAGATCCGCATCGGCGGCGACCAGGCCCTGTTCCGCCTCCTCAACAAGCTGATCGTCGAGACGCGGGGCGCGGTCGACGAGGCGTTCGTCCGCGAGCACACGCACGGCTACGAGGAGTTCGCCGAGGCCGCCCGCGCGGCCGACTGGGACGAGACGCTCGCGGCGACCGGCCTGACCCGGGAGGACATCGACAAGGCCCTGGGCATGGTCCTCACCTCCGAGCGGACCATCGTCTGCTGGGCGATGGGTCTCACCCAGCACAAGCACTCGGTGCCGACGATCAAGGAAGTGGTCAACTTCCTTCTCCTGCGCGGCAACATCGGCCGCCCGGGCGCGGGCGTGTGCCCGGTCCGCGGCCACTCGAACGTGCAGGGCGACCGCACGATGGGCATCTTCGAGCGCCCCGCCCCGGCGTTCCTGGACGCCCTGGAGAAGGAGTTCGGCTTCGCCCCGCCGCGCGAGCACGGCTACGACGTCGTACAGGCCATCCGCGCGCTGCGCGACGGCGAGGCGAAGGTCTTCTTCGCGATGGGCGGCAACTTCGTCTCCGCGTCCCCGGACACGGAGGTCACCGAGGCGGCCATGCGGCGGGCCCGGCTGACCGTGCACGTGTCGACGAAGCTGAACCGCTCGCACGCGGTCACGGGCGCGCGCGCCCTGATCCTGCCGACGCTCGGCCGCACCGAGCGGGATCTCCAGGGCAGCGGCGAGCAGTTCGTGACCGTCGAGGACTCCATGGGCATGGTGCACGCCTCCCGGGGCCGGCTGGAGCCCGCGAGCCGGCAGCTGCTGTCCGAGCCGGCCATCGTGTGCCGTCTGGCCCGCCGCGTGCTGGGTGAGAACAGCGCCACACCCTGGGAGGAGTTCGAGAAGGACTACGGGACGATCCGGGACCGCATCGCGCGCGTGATCCCCGGCTTCGAGGACTTCAACGCGCGCGCGGCCCGCCCCGGCGGCTTCACGCTCCCGCACGGCCCGCGCGACGAGCGCCGCTTCCCCACGGCCACCGGAAAGGCCAACTTCACCGCCGCGCCCGTGGAGTACCCGAAGCTGCCCGAGGGCCGCCTGCTGCTCCAGACGCTGCGCTCGCACGACCAGTACAACACCACGATCTACGGCCTCGACGACCGTTACCGGGGCATCAAGAACGGCCGCCGGGTGGTGCTGGTCAACCCCGAGGACGCGCGGGCCCTGAAGCTGGCGGACGGCGCTTACGTCGACCTGGTCAGTGAGTGGAAGGACGGCGTGGAGCGCAGGGCGCCGGGGTTCCGCGTCGTGCACTACCCGACGGCCCGGGGCTGCGCCGCCGCGTACTACCCCGAGACCAACGTGCTGGTGCCGCTGGACGCCACGGCAGACATCAGCAACACCCCGGCCAGCAAGTCCGTCGTGGTGCGTCTGGAACAATCGGTCACCGACTGAGCGTTTGCTCAGCCGCAGTGGTAACCGCATGATCTGGACGAACGGAGACCGGGCCCCATGGGTGAGCAGCAGCATGTGACGTTCCCGCAGGAGGTCGTCGACGAGTACGCGGCGCTCGGCGTCGACCTCTTGGCCCTGTTCTCCGCGGGCCACCTCGGGACCCGGATGGGCGTCCAGATCGTCGAGGCCTCGGCGGACCGGGTGGTCGGGACGATGCCGGTCGAGGGCAATACCCAGCCCTACGGACTGCTGCACGGCGGGGCCTCCGCCGTGCTGGCCGAGACGCTGGGCTCGGTCGGCTCGATGCTGCACGGCGGCAGTTCCAAGATCGCGGTGGGCGTCGACCTGAACTGCACGCACCACCGCGGGGTGCGCTCCGGCCTCGTCACCGGCGTGGCCACGCCCGTGCACCGGGGGCGGTCGACCGCCACGTACGAAATCATCATCACGGACGAAAGCGACAAAAGGGTGTGCACGGCCCGGCTGACCTGCCTGCTGCGCGACGTGAACCCGGGCGACGAGCAGCTCATCCGCGCCGCGAGCTGACCGACGTAGGGAAAACCCTGGAGGGGCGGGCGCGCTCTTGTCGCGGCCGCCCCCGCGCGCTTCACTGACGCTCCACCCCCACAGGAGAAGACCCGTCCCACCCGTAGAAGGGTTTCTCTTGACCTCCGTACGCGCCTTCGCCGTCACCGCCGCGGCCGGTGCCGCCGTGCTCGCCACCGCGCTGCCCTCCGCCGCCATCAACTCCTACAACGCGACGCCCGCCCCCGAACGCACCGAGGTCGGCGCGCTCGTGGCCACCTGGGACGACGACGGCGACCCCGCGACCCCCGACCGGGTCGACTGGGTCTGCTCCGGCACCATGATCGACGCGGACACCTTCCTGACCGCCGCGCACTGCACCTCCGACTGGCCCGACAACGTGCGGTTCTCCGTGTCCCTGGACCAGGACGTGCAGTCCGGGCTCGACGCGGCGGCGAAGAAGTACCCGGGCGACCCGGACGCGCAGGCCGCCGCCGTCGCCGTCCCGGGCGCCGCTCACACCCACCCCGGCTACCCGGGGCCCGCCTCCGACACCCACGACATCGCGGTGATCGAACTGCCCGCCGCCCAGGTCAAGGCCCGCTGGAACTTCACCCCGGCCACCCTGCCCACCGCGAACCAGCTCGGCAGACTCGGCCCCCAGAAACTGAACGCCACCGACTGGCTCGTAGCCGGCTACGGCACCCAGGAAGCCGTCAACGGCCCCGGCGGCCAGACCCACCCCGGCGGCGGCGTCCGCATGAAGGCACCCGTCACCTTCGACGCCCTCAACAACTCCTGGGCCCGGCTGGCGATGACCGCCCCGCAGGGCAACGGAGGCGCCTGCTACGGCGACTCGGGCGGCCCCAACTTCGCCGTCATCGGCGGCCGGAACATCCTCGCCGCCACCACCATCACCGGCGACACCCCCTGCTATGCCACCAATGTGACCTACCGCCTGGACACCCCCGGCGCCCGCGCCTTCCTCTCACCGTTCGTGAAGCTGCCGTAGCCTCGCGCCGACACCCACCGGCCGCACCCCTTGGCACGACCGACCGCCCCGCCGCATCACGCACCGCCGGCTGCGGCGGGGCACCGCCGCCCCTGGCGGCAGCCCCACCCCTCACTCCCCCGACCCCGTCAGGCGTCAACCCGCCCTGCGTGGGCGGAAGGCGGACGTCTCCAGCGCCACGACCCGGCAGGCCGGTCCGCCGCCCCGGGGACGGGCACGCCTTGTCACCCTGGCCGCGATCGCCTCACCGTTCGTGAAGCCGCCGTCACCTCGCACCGACGCCCGCTTTGACGGTCACCCGGCACGACCGGCCACCCCTCCGCATCGCGCGCACCCCCAGGCATGGCGAGGCATCACCCCTGGGGGGCCGGCCCGCCCGCGCTCCCGGCCCCATGAGGCGACGCACCTCACCCGGCCCTCGGACCCGCCCATCTGCCGTGGACCGATGGAAGTCGGACATCGTGAACGCAGGCCCGGCAGGCCGGTCGGTCGACCGCCGGCGCGCGCGGCGCCCCCGGACGCGCGACGCCCGTCGCCGTGACCCCGACCACCCACCCGCACACCCGACCCCCGCCCCCGTGCCCCGACCACCGACCCCCGCGCCACCCCGGGAACGCACCTCCCCGTCACCCTGCATCCCCGCAACGGCGGCCGCGATCGCCCTGCTCCCGCCCGCCTCCACGCGCCTCACCACCGACGACCGGGTCCTCCGCTCCCCCGCGAGCGGGCCGTTCAGGTCCGCATCGGCGCTTACTCGCTCCTCACCCAGCCGACCGGTAAGCCGCCCCATCGCAACACCGCGGAAATCGCCTTTTCCGCCGGGCCGGAACTCCCCCGGACGCGGACCGTGCCCCTTCTCGGCGTAACGCTCCGTAACGCGCGCGCAATACAACAGCTCGAATTCACCTTCGACCGCGGCCGGTCCCCGGACCTCGCCGGCCCCCGTTCGCACCGCCCGCGCCCCGGTGGACGCACGATCTCAGCCACGGCCAACCGGAAGTGCGCGTTCTCAGAATGCGGACCACGGAGGAAATCCACCAAACCTGCCGAGAGGGCCCGCCACCGAAGCAGGGCATCCATCACGTCATAACAAGAAAGTCACAAGCCAGCCCACGCCGCTGACCCCGCCTCCACACGGGCTTAGAGTCACGGCCAGTCACCGCTCCATCGGGAGTTCGGTACCAGCGCGGCACTCACCCCCCGACCAGGGCGGGCCTGCCTGTGAAAGGACTGATCGTGCGACAGCGTTCCTTGGTGATTCTTACCTCCGTTCTGACGACCGGAGCTCTGACTCTCACCGCCTGCGGCTCCCGAGACGACAGCGGTGACAAGAGCGGAGACAGCGGCAACGGCACCACGCTGACCATCGGCGTCGACGCCCCCCTGTCGGGTGAGAACTCCACCACCGGCCTCGGCATCCAGTACGGCGCTCAGATCGCCGTCGACGACGCCAACAAGAACAACTGGGTCCCGGGCGTGAAATTCAAGCTCAAGGCCCTGGACGACAAGGCCCAGCCCGCCACCGGCCAGTCCAACGCCACCACCTTCACCGGCGACAAGACCGCCGTCGGCGCCGTCGGCCCGCTGAACTCCGGCGTCGCCCAGACGATGCAGCAGGTCTTCGCCTCGGCCAACATGGTCCAGATCTCCCCGGCGAACACCGCCCCCGAGCTGACCCAGGGCAAGAACTGGCAGACGGACAAGAAGCGTCCGTTCAAGACGTACTTCCGCACCGCCACCACCGACGAACTCCAGGGCAGCTTCGCGGCCGGCTACGCGTACAACGGCCTCAAGAAGAAGAAGGCCTTCGTCGTCGACGACAAGCAGACCTACGGCGCCGGCCTCGCGAAGATCTTCAACGAGCAGTTCAAGAAGCTCGGCGGCAAGGTCGTCGCCACCGACCACGTCAACACCGGCGACAAGGACTTCGGCTCCCTCGTCACCAAGATCAAGAACTCCGGTGCCGACCTGCTCTACTACGGCGGCCAGTACGACGAGTCCGCGCTGATCACCAAGCAGCTCAAGGACGCCGGCGTCAAGATCCCGCTGTTCGGCGGCGACGGCATGTTCGCCTCCACCTACATCGAGGCCGCAGGCAAGGCCGCCGAGGGCGACCTCGCCACCGCCATCGGTGTCCCCGCCGACACCCTGCCCGCCGCCAAGCAGTTCATCCAGACGTACAAGGACAAGGGCTACAAGGGCGACTACGGCGCGTACGGCGCCTACGCCTACGACGCCACCACCGCCATCATCAAGGCCGTCAAGGCCGCGGCCGACGCCAACGGCGGCAAGGTTCCCAGCGACATCAACGACCTGCGCTCCAAGGTCGTCGACGGAGTCCAGAAGTCCGACTTCGAAGGCCTCACCGGCAAGATCTCCTTCGACCAGTACGGCGACACCACCAACAAGCAGCTGACGGTGTACCAGGTCGAGAAGGGCGCCTGGAAGGACGTCGAGACGGGCACCGCCGACCTGAAGTAGTCCGGCCCGCCCCATAGCCGCACCACGGGCCGCGCGGGAGGAGGACCCCGACCGCGCGGCCCGTTTTCACACCCCCTCACAGCACGCGACCACGCACGCATCCAGTGCACACGACCACCAGCGACATGGAGGCCATGCGGTGAACACCCTGCCGCAGCAGCTGGCCAACGGGCTGCTTCTCGGCTCGATGTACGGGCTGATCGCCATCGGCTACACGATGGTGTACGGCATCGTCCAGCTCATCAACTTCGCGCACGGCGAGATCTTCATGACCGGCGCCTTCGGCGCCCTCACGGTCTACTTCTACATCCTCCCCGACGGCACCTCGATGATCTTCGCCGTACCCCTGATGCTTCTCGGCGGCGCCATCGTGGCCATCCTCATCGCCGTCGGAGCGGAACGGTTCGCCTACCGGCCACTGCGCGGAGCCCCACGCCTGGCACCCCTCATCACCGCCATCGGCCTCTCCCTGGCCCTCCAGGAAGTCGTCCGCAACTTCTACCCCGGCGCCGACCGCGCCCGCGCCTTCCCCGGCCTCGACGCCACCCACGACATCGGCTCCGTCACCATCAAGGACGCCGACATCTTCCTCATCCTCGCCGCCGTCGGCTGCATGGCCGCCCTCGCCGTCTTCGTACGCCGCAGCCGCACCGGCCGCGCCATGCAGGCCACCGCGCAGGACCCCGACACCGCACAGCTGATGGGCATCGACACCAACCGCATCATCGTCATCGCCTTCGCCATCGGCGGCTTCTTCGCCGCCGTCGCGGCCGTCGCCTACGGACTCAAGTACGGCAACGTCGACTACCGCATGGGCTTCCTCATGGGCCTCAAGGCGTTCACCGCGGCCGTCCTCGGCGGCATCGGCAACATCTACGGCGCCATGCTCGGCGGCGTCGTCCTCGGCATCGCCGAAACCCTCGCCTCCGCCTACATCGACGAGATCCCCGGCATGTCGCAGCTCGGCGGCCAGAGCTGGGCCAACGTGTGGGCCTTCTGCCTCCTCATCCTCGTGCTGCTGTTCCGGCCCCAGGGCCTGCTCGGCGAGCGCGTCGCGGACAGGGCGTGATCACATGACCGAGACGACCGAGAAGACCCCGGCGCCGGACGCCGTCCCCACCCCGGCGCCCGCCCCGCGCGGTCTCATACCCCTGCCCCCCGCAGCCGCCCGCGCCCTGCTGCTCGCCGGCGGCATCGCCACCGCCGCCTCCGCGTTCCTCGCCTGGACCTGGACCGACGAGTTCCCCGGCGACCTCACCATCAACGGTTACCCCGGCGGCCTGCAGTGGCTGACCTTCACCGCCGGCGTCCTCACCGCCCTGTTCACCCTCGCCGGCTACGGCATCCGGGGCCTCGGCTGGCTGCTGCCCGCCCGCAACAACGCACCCCTCGTCCTCACCGCCCTCGGCGGCTTCGCCGTCACCTGGTTCACCGTCATCGCCATCAGCGCGGAACTCGGCGGCGTCGTCAACCTCGAACCCGGCGGCTGGATCGCGGCCATCGCCTCACTCCTGCCCCTCCTCGGCGCCTTCGCCCTCCCCCAGGAGAAGCCCGGCACCGACGGCACCAAGGCAGCCCTCAAGGCCTACATCGCCAAACCCGACCGCATCCCCGCCGCCCAGCTCGGCAGCGGCTGGGTCCAGCGGGCCGTCATCACCGCCGTCACCATCATCGGCCTCGGCGTCTTCACCTACGGCATCGACACCGAATACGGCGAACTCTTCGTCGGCTACCTCTTCGTCGTCACCTTCGCCATGTGGGCCCTGCACACCGCCGGCCTGCTCGACCGCTTCTCCCAGCTGATCGCCGGCAACCGCAGCTTCACCCTCGCCATGGGCTTCGCCGCGGCCATCGCCTTCCCCTTCACCCAGACCGACGACCACTACGCCAACATCGGCGTCAACATCCTGATCTTCGGGACGGTCGCCCTCGGCCTCAACATCGTCGTCGGCCTCGCCGGACTCCTCGACCTCGGATACGTCGCCTTCCTCGGCGTCGGCGCCTACACCGCCGCCCTCGTCTCCGGCTCCGAGTTCTCCACCATCTCCGGCGTCCACCTGCCCTTCTGGGCCTCCGCCCTGGCAGGCGCCGCGGCCTCCCTCGTCTTCGGCGTCCTCATCGGCGCCCCGACCCTGCGGCTGCGCGGCGACTACCTCGCCATCGTCACCCTCGGCTTCGGAGAGATCTTCCGCATCGCCGTCAACAACATGGACGGCGACTCCGGACCCGACGTCACCAACGGCCCCAACGGCATCGCCAACATCCCCGACCTGAACCTCCTCGGCTTCAACTTCGGCCAGGCCCACGACATCGGCGGATTCACCCTCGGCCGCTTCGCCAACTACTACCTGCTGATGGTCCTCATCATGGCCATCGTCGTCCTGGTCTACACGCGTGCGGCGGACTCCCGCATCGGCCGCTCCTGGATCGCCATCCGCGAGGACGAGACCGCCGCCACCGCCATGGGCATCAACGGCTTCCGCGTCAAGCTCATCGCCTTCGCCCTCGGCGCCGCCCTCGCCGGCCTCGCCGGCACCGTCAGCGCACACGTCACCTACAGCGTCGTCCCCACCCCGTACCAGTTCGCCGGCTCCACCCCGCCCAACTCCGCGTTCCTCCTCGCCGCGGTCGTCCTCGGCGGCATGGGCACGGTCGCAGGCCCCCTCCTCGGCGCGGCCCTGCTCTACCTGCTCCCGGAGAAGCTGGTGTTCCTCCAGGACAAGTCGCTCCTCGCCTTCGGCATCGCACTCATCCTGCTCATGCGCTTCCGCCCCGAAGGCATCATCGCCAACCGCCGGCGCCAGCTCGAATTCCACGAGACCGGCCAACTCGACGTACCCAAACAGACCACGCTGACCGACGAACCGGCCGTCACCAAGGCGGGGGCGTAACCACGATGACTACACAGCCCACACCTGTACTCGAAGCACGCGACGTCACCATGCGCTTCGGCGGCCTCACCGCCGTGCGCTCCGTCGACTTCACGGTCAACGCCGGCGAGATCGTCGGACTCATCGGCCCCAACGGCGCCGGCAAGACGACCTTCTTCAACTGCCTGACCGGCCTCTACGTCCCCACCGAAGGCACGGTCTCCTACAAGGGCACCGTCCTGCCGCCCAAACCCCACCTGGTCACCCAGGCCGGCATCGCCCGGACCTTCCAGAACATCCGCCTGTTCGCCAACATGACGGTCCTGGAAAACGTCCTGGTCGGCCGCCACACCCGCACCAAGGAAGGCCTCTGGTCCGCCCTCCTGCGCGGACCCGGCTTCAAGAAGGCGGAGCGCGCCAGCGAGGAACGGGCCATGGAACTCCTCGATTTCATCGGCCTCGCCCACAAACGCGACCACCTCGCCCGCAACCTCCCCTACGGCGAACAGCGCAAACTGGAGATCGCACGCGCCCTCGCCAGCGAACCCGGGCTCCTCCTGCTCGACGAACCCACCGCAGGCATGAACCCCCAGGAGACGCGGGCCACCGAAGAACTCGTCTTCGCCATCCGCGACAAGGGCGTCGCCGTCCTCCTCATCGAGCACGACATGCGCTTCGTCTTCAACCTCTCCGACCGCGTCGCCGTCCTCGTCCAGGGCGAAAAACTCGTCGAAGGCACCTCCGAAGTCGTCCAGGCCGACGAACGCGTCATCGCCGCCTACCTCGGAGAACCCTTCGAAGGCGACCCCGGACAAGCCGAAGCCGCGGAGGTCGAAGCAGCCGAAGCCGCGGCCGGAGCCGACGCACACAGCACCACCAAGGGAGAAGCCAAGTGACCGCACTCCTCGAAGTCGAGGACCTCCGGGTCTCCTACGGCAAGATCGAAGCCGTCAAAGGCATCTCCTTCAGCGTCGACGCCGGCCAGGTCGTCACCCTCATCGGCACCAACGGCGCCGGCAAGACCACGACCCTGCGCACGCTGTCGGGTCTGCTCAAGCCGACGTCCGGGAAGATCGTCTTCGACGGCAAGCCGCTCAGCGGCGTCCCCGCCCACAAGATCGTCGCCCTCGGCCTCGCCCACTCCCCCGAAGGCCGGCACATCTTCCCCCGCCTCACCATCGCCGAGAACCTCCAGCTCGGCGCCTTCCTCCGCAAGGACAAGGAAGGCATCGAAAAGGACATCCAGCGCGCCTACGACCTCTTCCCCATCCTCGGGGAACGCCGCAAGCAGGCCGCCGGAACCCTCTCCGGCGGCGAACAGCAGATGCTCGCCATGGGCCGCGCCCTGATGTCCCGGCCCAAACTCCTCATGCTCGACGAACCCTCCATGGGCCTCTCCCCGATCATGATGCAGAAGATCATGGCGACCATCTCGGAGCTGAAGTCCCAGGGCACCACCATCCTGCTCGTCGAACAGAACGCCCAGGCGGCGCTCTCCCTCGCCGACCAGGGCCACGTCATGGAGGTCGGCAACGTCGTCCTCTCCGGGACGGGGCAGGACCTGCTGCACGACGAGTCCGTACGCAAGGCGTACCTCGGCGAGGACTGAGGTCCGGTCCTTACACCAAGAGGCCCGCGCAGACGCTCGGCCGGGGGTTGCCGGCCGGGCGTTTTGCGTTGGGCGGCGGTCATTCCTTGTCCCGCAGGCGGGCGATCTGCTGCCGGGAGAGTTCAACGGTGCGCTGCATGTGCCGGTACAACAGGGCGCGCTCGTCCTCGGTGTAGTCGGCGAACATCGCCCGCCATCCCCGGCTCAGCTCGGACCACAGCTCCATGAGATCCCGCATCGCCTCCGGGACAGGCTCCACCAGGACCCGGCGGCGGTCGGTCTTGTCGCGGTGCCGGACAACGTAACCGGCCTTCTCGAGACGGTCGACCAGCCGGGTGGCCGATCCGCTGGTCAGGCCGGTGAGTTCGGCGATCCGGCCGGTGGTGAACGGGCCGGGCTCGGCGGTCAGCAGGTTGAGGCACTGGACGTCGGTGGGGTGCAGCTTGAGATGGTCCGCGACCGCCTGGTTGAACATGACGTACGAGGCCAGGTAGCGGCGGGACTCCTGCTGGAGATCGTCGATCAGCATGCACACCCCTAAATATCTGCGTAACGCAGTAAGTGCGTTGTACGGTAACCGCATGACGAAGGAATTCTACCGGCCCGTGGTGGCGGTCGCCGGAGCGACCGGCGCCCAAGGCGGCGCGGCCGCCCGCTCGCTACTCGATCAGGGCTTCCAGGTCCGGGCCCTGACCCGCACTCCCGACTCGGCCGCCGCACACGCGCTGAGGGCCTTCGGCGCCGACGTACACGCCGCCGACTTCGACGACAGCAAGTCACTGGAGGCCGCCCTGAAGGGCGCCGACGGCTTGTTTGCCATGTCCACGCCGTTCAGCTCGGACCCGGAGACCGAGGTCCGGCAGGGCATCGCCCTGCTTCAGGCCGCCCGCGGTGTCGGGCACATCGTGTTCACCTCGGCAGCGCACGCCGACCGCGGCACGGGCATTCCACACTTCGAGAGCAAGTACCGCATCGAGCGGCACCTGCGAGGGCTGGGTGTGCCGTGGACGATCCTCGGTCCGGCCGCGTTCATGGACAACTACACGGTCGAATGGTCGCTCGAGGGTCTGCGTGAAGGCCGGTTCGTGCTGCCGATGCCGGCCGACCGGCCGCTGACGCTGATTCCCGCGCGGGACATCGGCGCCTTCGCAGCCCATGTTCTCGCCCGGCCGCAGGAGTTCGCGGGCCGGCGCATCGACATCGCTTCCGACAAGCTGACGTGCCTGGAGATCGCGGAAGCCCTGACCGGCGCATGCGGCCGGCCGATCGTCTTCCAGCGGCTGCCGATCGCCCACGTCGAGGCGTTCTCGGCCGATCTCGCCGCGATGTTCCGCTACTTCACCGAAGTCGGCCTCGATGTGGACGTGGACGCACTGCGGCGCGACTTCCCGGAGATCGGCTGGCAGCGTTTCGGCACCTGGGCGGCCGAGCGCACCTGGCCGGTCGGCTGATTCCACGCGGTCAGCACAGAACCGGACCCAGCTGCGAGCAGTTTGCGCAGACACTCGGCCGGGGTTTCCCAGCCGAGCGTTTTACGTGGGCGGCCGTTGAGTTCGGCGGCGACAGCGGACCGCCGCAGCAGACCGTTCTCTCAGCCCTTGCTGGACTTCTTCTCCTCGGCGTCCTGGATGACCGCCTCCGCGACCTGCTGCATCGACATCCGCCGGTCCATCGACGTCTTCTGGATCCACCGGAACGCCGCCGGCTCCGTCAGCCCGTACTCCGTCTGGAGAATCGACTTGGCCCGGTCCACCAGCTTGCGCGTCTCCAGCCGCAGCGTGAGGTCCGCGACCTCCTTCTCCAGCTCCTTCAGCTCCGTGAACCGCGAGACGGCCATCTCGATCGCCGGCACGACATCCGTCTTGCTGAACGGCTTCACCAGGTACGCCATGGCACCGGCGTCCCGGGCCCGCTCCACCAGATCGCGCTGCGAGAACGCCGTCAGCATCAACACCGGCGCGATGCTCTCCTCGGCGATCTTCTCGGCTGCGGAGATACCGTCCAGCTTCGGCATCTTCACGTCCAGGATCACCAGATCGGGACGGTGCTCACGGGCCAGCTCCACGGCCTGCTCCCCGTCCCCGGCCTCACCGACGACGGTGTACCCCTCCTCCTCCAGCATCTCTTTGAGATCGAGCCGAATCAGGGCCTCGTCCTCGGCGATGACGACCCGCGTCGTCATCGGAGGCACGTGCGACTTGTCGTCTTCAGGCACGTCAACAGGCTGGGGCGACTCGGGGGCGCTCACGTGGGCTCCTTGGTAGGGGCAGGCCGGTACTGCTCCCAAGAGCGTACCTAGCTGCGGTATGGTGGTCAGGCGGAGGGTCGAGGTCAACCTTCGATTCACCGGGCCCCGGTAGCCCAATTGGCAGCAGGCAATGGATTCAAAACCCATACAGTGTCGGTTCGAGTCCGACCCGGGGCACTTTTCCTTCATTTCCAAGGTCACTGTTTACAAGCGGATGTCCACGTTCTCGTGAACATCCGCTTCTTTCTGCGTGTCGTCACGATCATCGCCTCACAGTGGGCTCCATGTACGACATCAGTACACGTAAGCGAGCGCTCGCGCTGGTCGCTCAGGGCCGCAGCCTGAATTCCGTAAGCCGTGAGACAGGCATCTCGCGGGCCGCGATCCGCTCCTGGCAGGACCGCCTCGAGCCGCTGCCCCGCTTGGCGCCTCCAGACCCCGGGCCCCCTGCCGACGAGTGCGCCTACGCCTACTTACTGGGCCTCTACCTCGGCGATGGTTGCATCAGCGGCCACCCTCGCGGCGTCGGCTACTACCTGAGAATCGCGTGCGCGAACTCATGGCCTGGCCTGATCGACGCGTGCGAGACCGCCATGCGAGCCATCAACCCGACCGGGTGCGCCTTTCGCACCCAGGCGCAGGGCTACGTCTCGGTGGTCGGCTACAGCAAGCAGTGGCCCCACCTCTTCCCCCAGCACGGCCCCGGCAAGAAGCACGAGCGAGGTATCGCACTCGAACACTGGCAGCAGGCGATCATCGACGCCCACCCCTGGGAGTTCATTCGCGGCCTCATCCACTCCGACGGCTGCCGGGTAACCAACTGGACCACTCGACTCGTCGGCGGTGAACGGAAGCGCTACGAATATCCCCGGTACTTCTTCACAAACCGCTCGGCCGACATCATCCGGCTCTTCACCGCGACCCTCGACCAGGTCGGCGTCCAGTGGAAACGGGCAAACGCATGCAACATCTCCGTCGCCCGCAAAACCTCAGTAGCCCTCATGGACGCCCACGTTGGCCCCAAGTACTGACGGCTCCTTACTTCGGGCTGTCGTCCTCGCCGATGTGGTGGACGCGGACCATGTTCGTCGAGCCGGAGACGCCGGGGGGCGAGCCCGCCGTGATGACGACCGTGTCGCCCTTCTGGCAGCGGCCGTAGCGAAGGAGCAGTTCGTCGACCTGGTCGACCATCGCGTCCGTCGAACCGACCTCCGGGCCGAGGAACGTCTCCACGCCCCAGGTCAGGCTGAGCTGGGAGCGCGTGGCCTGGTCGGGGGTGAAGGCGAGGAGGGGGATCGGGGAGCGGTAGCGGGACAGGCGGCGGGCCGTGTCGCCGGACTGGGTGAAGGCGACCAGGAAGCGGGCGCCGAGGAAGTCGCCCATTTCGGCCGCTGCTCGGGCTACCGCGCCGCCCTGGGTGCGGGGTTTGTTGCGTTCCGTGAGGGGCGGGAGGCCTTTGGCCAGGAGATCCTCCTCCGCCGCTGCGACGATGCGGGCCATCGTGCGGACCGTGTCGATCGGATGACTGCCGACGCTGGTTTCGCCGGAGAGCATGACGGCGTCCGTGCCGTCGATGACCGCGTTGGCGACGTCGGATGCTTCGGCGCGGGTCGGGCGGGCGTTGTCGATCATGGAGTCGAGCATTTGCGTGGCGACGATGACCGGTTTGGCGTTGCGTTTGGCCAGTTTGATCGCGCGCTTCTGGACGATCGGGACTTGTTCCAGTGGCATTTCGACGCCGAGGTCTCCGCGGGCGACCATGATGCCGTCGAACGCGGCGACGATGTCGTCGATGTTCTCGACGGCCTGGGGTTTTTCGACTTTGGCGATGACGGGGATGCGGCGGCCTTCTTCGTCCATGATGCGGTGGACGTCCTGGATGTCGCGGCCGGTGCGGACGAAGGAGAGGGCGATGACGTCGGCGCCGGTGCGCAGGGCCCAGCGGAGGTCGTCCTCGTCTTTCTTGGAGAGCGCGGGGACGGAGACGGCGACGCCGGGGAGGTTGAGGCCTTTGTGGTCGGAGATGACGCCGCCCTCGATGACCGTGGTGTGGACGCGGGGGCCGTCGATCCGGGTGACTTGGAGGCAGACTTTGCCGTCGTCGACGAGGATGCGTTCGCCGGTGGTGACGTCGGTGGCGAGGCCGGCGTAGGTGGTGCCGCAGGTGGTGCGGTCGCCTTCGGTGCCTTCTTCGACGGTGATGGTGAAGGTGTCGCCGCGTTCGAGGAGTACGGGGCCTTCGGTGAAGCGGCCGAGGCGGATTTTGGGGCCTTGGAGGTCGGCGAGGACGCCGACGCTGCGGCCGGTTTCGTCGGCGGCTTTTCGTACCCGGTGGTAACGCTCCTCGTGTTCGGCGTGTTCGCCGTGGCTGAGGTTGAGGCGGGCTACGTCCATTCCGGCGTCGACCAGGGCTTTGATCTGGTCGTACGAGTCGGTGGCGGGTCCAAGTGTGCAGACGATTTTTGCTCGGCGCATGGTCTGAGCCTATGAGTTACTGACTGGTAGAGAATTGGTGGTGAGTGACTGCGCAACGGACTTTGCGTGAAACGTTACTGACAGGTGTTGAATTGTGCGGCGGGGCGCTCTGATGAGCACCCCGGGGGAATTCGGTCGGGTTTTCGGAAAGGGGCCGGCTAGAGCTTCGGCGGCACCATGGTGAAGCGGGCGTTGATCTGGGCGTGGACGCGCTGGCGCTGGGGTTCGAGGTCGAGGGGGGCCGCGGGGGCGTTCTCGGCGGCGGCGCCGTAGGCGGCGGAGCGGGCGCGGCCGGGGGCCTGGGGGTAGGGCGGTGGTGCGTTCTCGGCGCCGATGTCGGCGAGTTCGACCAGGGCGGAGAGGGTGGTGCCGAGTGCTTCGGCGTATTCGCGGGCGCGCTGGACGGCTCCCCGTACGGCTTTCTTGCGGGCTTCGCGGTGGGCGGGTGAGTCGGGGCGCAGGGCCCACCAGGGTCCGTCGACGCGGGTGAGTTCGAGGTCGGCGAGGCGGGTGGTGAGTTCGCCGAGGGCGGTGAAGTCGGTGAGTTCGGCGGTGACGTGGACGGTGCCGTGGTAGGTGCGGACGCGTTCGCCGCGGCCGTGTTTGGTGAGTTCGGGGGTGATGGAGAAGGCGCCGGTCTCCAGGCGTTCGACGGCGTCGCCGTAGGACTTGACGAGGTCGAGGACGCCGGCGTTGCGGCGGGTGAGGTCGTCGAGGGCGGAGCGGCGGTCGCGGCCGCGGGCGGCGACGGTGATGCCTATGCGGGCGATCTCGGGGTCGACTTCGAGGCGGGCTTCGCCGCGGACGGCGATGCGGGGGGCGTCGGGTGTGCCGTAGGGGACGGCGGGTTGGGAGGCGTCTGACGTGGGGGCGGTCATACGCCCCACTCTGTCATGTCTTGGCTGGCCAAGGGGGTGGGGCCGGTGGGACGAGTCATCAGATCGCAACCTGCCGGGGCTGTTGCTCTCGGTCATGGCCGGGTCAGAATCTACGCGCGTTATCTACGCGCGTCGTTCACAGATTCCGCGAGGAGTGCCAGATATGCCGTTGAACCGCCGGAAGTTCCTGGAGAAGTCCGCTGTGGCCGGGGCGGGGGTGGCGCTGGCCGGTGGGGTCGGGGCGCCGGGTGCGCAGGCGGCCGAGACGAAGGGCGGCGCCAAGCGGTACGCGTTCACCGTGCTGGGGACGACGGACCTGCACGGCAACGTCTTCAACTGGGACTACTTCACGGACGGGGAGTTCGACGACAAGGACCACAACGACGTCGGACTGGCCAAGGTCTCGACCCTGGTGAACCGCGTCCGTGCGGAGAAGGGGCGTGGCAACACGCTGCTGATCGACGCGGGCGACACGATCCAGGGCACGCAGTTGTCGTACTACTACGCGAAGGTCGACCCGATCACGGCCGAGGGCGGGCCGGTGCACCCGATGGCGCAGGCGATGAACGCCATGGGCTATGACGCGGCGGCGCTCGGCAACCACGAGTTCAACTACGGCATTCCGGTGCTGCGGAAGTTCCAGGAGCAGTGCCGTTTCCCGCTGCTGGGTGCGAACGCGCTGGATGCGAAGACGTTGCGGCCGGCTTTCCCGCCGTACAGCATGCACCGGCTGCGTACGCCGTTCGGGCGGGATGTGAAGGTGGCGGTGCTGGGTCTGACGAATCCGGGGATCGCGATCTGGGATAAGGCGAACGTGCAGGGGAAGATGACGTTCCCGGGTCTGGAGGAGCAGGCGGCGAAGTGGGTGCCGAGGCTGCGGTCGATGGGTGCGGACGTCGTCATCGTGTCGGCGCACAGCGGTTCGTCGGGGACGTCGTCCTACGGTGACCAGTTGCCGTACGTCGAGAACGCGGCGGGGCTGGTGGCCGAGCAGGTGCCGGGGATCGACGCGATCCTGGTGGGGCACGCGCACACGGAGATCCCCGAGTACTTCGTCACCAACAAGGAGACCGGCAAGCGGGTCGTGTTGTCGGAGCCGCTGAAGTGGGGTCAGCGGCTGACGCTGTTCGATTTCGAGCTGGTGTGGGCCAGGGGCTGCTGGACGGTCGAGAAGGTGGGCGCGAAGGTCCTGAACTCCAACACGGTGGAGGAGGACCCGAAGATCACGAAGCTGCTCACGGACGAGCACGAGAAGGTCGTGGCGTACGTCAACCAGGTGATCGGCACGAACGCGGCGGAGATGACGTCGGCTGAGGCGCCGTTCAAGGACGTGCCGATCATCGATCTGATCAATCACATCCAGGCGGATACGGTGAAGCAGGCGCTGGCGGGTACGGAGCACGCCGCGCTGCCGGTGTTGTCGCAGGCGGCGTGCTTCTCGCGGTCGGCCCGGATTCCGGCGGGCGAGGTGACGATCCGGGACGTGGCGGGTCTGTACGTCTTCGAGAACACGCTGGAGGCGCGTCTGATGACGGGTGCGCAGATGAAGGCGTATCTGGAGTTCTCGGCGAACTACTACGTGCGGACGGCGCCGGACGCCCCGGTGGATCCGGCGAAGCTGACGAACGCGAACGGCACGCCGGACTACAACTACGACGTGGTGAGCGGTCTGTCGTATGAGATCGACATCGCGAAGCCGGCCGGGTCGCGGGTGACGGACGTGCGGTTCGAGGGGCAGCCGCTGGCGGACGACGCGCGGTTCGTGTTCGCGGTGAACAACTACCGGGCCAACGGCGGCGGCAATTTCCCGCATGTGGCCGCCGCCCCGGTGGTGTGGTCGAACTCTGAGGAGATCCGCAACACCATGATCGCCTGGGTGAAGTCGAAGGGGTCCATCGATCCGGCTGCCTTCGCGGCGGTGGACTGGAAGCTGACGAGGAACGGCACGCCCGTTTTCTGAGCCGCGTTTTTCATCGCCTTCGGTCGTCGACGAGCGGGGTGAGTGCCGGTGCCTCGCGGGGCGGCGGGACTTGCCGGTGCGGTGCGAGGCCGAAGGTGGTGAAGGCGGTGCGGCGTGGGAGGGCGTAGGTCTCCCTGCCGGTGAGGGAGTTGAGGATGATCGCGGCGCGCCAGGCGGCGAGGCCGAGGTCCGGGGTGCCGACGCCGTGTGTGTGGGTCTCGGCGTTCTGGACGTACACCGTGCCGGTGACGGACGGGTCGAGGACGAGGCGGTAGTCCTCGTCGATGCGCGGGCGTGCCCGGCTGTCGCGGCGCATGTAGGGGTCGAGGCCGGCCAGGATGCGGTCGAGGGGGCGTTCGCGGTAGCCGGTGGCGAGGACGACGGCGTCGGTGGTGAGGCGGGAGCGGCTGTCCTGTGAGCCGTGCTCCAGGTGCAGTTCGACCTTGGTCGTGGCGACGCGGCCGGCGGTGCGGACGCGGACGCCGGGGGTGAGGACGGCGTCGGGCCAGCCGCCGTGCAGGGTGCGGCGGTAGAGCTCGTCGTGGATGGCGGCGATGGTGGCGGCGTCGATGCCCTGGTGCAGTTGCCACTGCCCGGCGATGAGCCGGTCGCGGGCGGGTTCGGGCAGGGCGTGGAAGTAGCGGGTGTGGTCGGGGGTGAAGTGCTCCAGGCCGAGTTTGGAGTATTCCATCGGTGCGAAGGCCTCGGTGCGGCCCAGCCAGTGGATCTTTTCGCGCCCGGCGGGCCTGCTCCGCAGCAGGTCGAGGAAGATCTCGGCGCCGGATTGTCCGATGCCCACGACGGTGACGTGTTCGGCGGCGAGGAGCGTGTCGCGGTGGTCGAGGTAGTCGGCGGCGTGGACGACGGGCACGCCGGGGGCTTCGACGAGGGGTTTGAGGGGGTCGGGGACGTAGGGCTCGGTGCCGATGCCGAGGACGACGTTGCGCGTGTAGGTCCGGCCGAGGGCCTCTGCTTCTCCGTCGGGGTCGAGCTGGGTGAAGTCGACCTCGAAGACGTCGCGTTCGGGGTTCCAGCGGACGGCGTCGACCTGGTGGCCGAAGTGCAGTGCGGGGAGGTTGTCGCAGACCCAGCGGCAGTAGGCGTCGTATTCGGCGCGCTGGATGTGGAAGCGCTCGGCGAAGTAGAAGGGGAACAGCCGTTCGCGGGACCTGAGGTAGTTGAGGAAGGTCCAGGGGCTGGTGGGGTCGGCGAGGCTCACCAGGTCGGCGAGGAACGGCACCTGGATGGTGGCGCCTTCGATGAGCAGGCCGGAGTGCCAGCCGAAGGCGGGGCGCTGTTCGTAGAAGGCGGTGTCGAGCGCGCCGATGGGGTGGGCGAGCGCGGCGAGGGAGAGGTTGAACGGGCCGATGCCGATGCCGACCAGGTCGCGGGGGGCGTCCGGCTCGTGGTTCGGGTGCGGGTAAGGGGTGGCCTGGGCGGGGTTCGGCTCGTCGTGCGGCTGGGGACTCGGCACGGGGTTCATCGGGGGGTGTGTCCTTCCACGAGTGTCGCTTGCCGTGCTGTCACGAGGTGCAGCAGCGCGGCCAGGTCGGCGGGCCCGGTGGCGGGGTTGAGGAGGGTGGCCTTGAGCCAGAGCCGGCCGTCGAGGCGGGCCCGGCCGAGGACGGCGCGGCCGTCGGTGAGGAGCGCTCGGCGCAGGGCGGCCACGGCGATGTCGGTGGCGCCGGCGGGCCGGAACAGGATCGTGCTGATGACGGGCGGGGCGTGGAGTTCGAGGCCGGGGTGCTCGTCGACGAGGGCGGCGAACTCGCGGGCCCGGGCGCAGACCTGGTCGACGAGCGCGCCGAGGCCGCCGCGGCCCAGGGTCTTGAGGGTGACGGCGAGTTTGAGGACGTCGGGGCGGCGGGTGGTGCGCAGGGACCGGCCGAGCAGGTCCGGCAGGCCGGCCTCGGTGTCGTCGGCGGCGTTGAGGTAGTCGGCGCGGTGCCGCAGGGCGGTGAGGTCGCGGTGGTCCTTGACGGCCAGGAGGCCGGCGGCGGCCGGCTGCCAGCCGAGTTTGTGCAGGTCGAGGGTGACGGTGTCGGCGGCGTCGAGCCCGGTGAGCCGGGTGCGGTGGTGGTCGCTGAAGAGGAGGCCGCCGCCGTAGGCGGCGTCGATGTGCAGCCGTGCGCCGTGGGCCGTGCAGCGGGCGGCGATCTCGGGCAGGGGGTCGATGAGTCCGGCGTCGGTGGTGCCGGCGGTGGCGGCGACGAGGAGGGGGCCGGGCAGGCGGGAGAGGGCGTCGTCGAGGGCGGCGGGGTGGAGCGTGCCGGCCGGGGCGGGCAGGACGACGGGGTCGGGCAGTCCGAGCAGCCAGGCGGCTCGCGGGAGCGAGTGGTGGGCGTTCGCTGCGCACACGAGCCGCACGGATCCGCCGTGCGCCTCCCTTGCGAGGAGGAGGGCGAGCTGGTTGGACTCGGTGCCGCCGGTGGTGATGAGGGAGTCGGGGGCCGTGTCCGGGTTGTGCCCGGGCCCGTAGATCTCGGTGGCCAGTGCCCCCGCCACCAGCAGCTCCAGTTCCGATGCCGCCGGGGCCTGGTCCCAGGAGTCGAGGGAGGGGTTGAGGGCGGAGGCGGCGAGGTCGGCCGCTGTGGCGAGGGCGAGGGGCGGGCAGTGGAGGTGGGCGGCGCACAGGGGGTGGGCCGGGTCGGCGGCGCCTTCGGCGAAGGCGCGGATCAGGGTGCGCGGGGCGTGCGGGTCGCCCTGGTCGGGGAGTACCTCCCCCACCGCCTCCCGCAGGCGCGCCGCGACCGCCTCGGGCCCGCCCGCGGGCAGCGGGCCGCCGCGGGCCCGGGCGCCGGCGTCGAGTGCTTGGAGCACGGTGTCGAGCAACGGCCGCAGGGCGCTCGGGCCTTCGGGACCTGAGGCGAGGGGTGGCGTGCTCATGGGCGTTCCTCCGGGGAGCGGGGGCGACGCGCCCGGAAAGCCCAACGACCGGACCCGGATGGAGGTACCTCCCTGCGGGAAAACCGGATGGAGGTACCTCTCCCGTCTCAGCCCTTGAAGTCGTCCACGTGGTCTTCGGCCCAGGCCGCGAAGGGGCGGGCCGGCCGGCCGGTGATCTCCCCTACCGTGCCGGTGATTTCCGGCGGTGTGCCGACCGTAGCGGCGAAGCTGTCCAGCAGGGCCCGGAGCATGTCCGGCGGGACGTGCGGGAACAGTTCGGGGCCCGCCTCGTCGGGCGGGATCTCGGTGAAGCGCAGCTCGCGGCCGAGGGCCCGGCCGATGGCCGCGACCTGCTCGGCGTTGGTGATCGCCTCGGGTCCGGTGAGGCGGTGGGCCTCGCCCTCGTGGCCGTCGTCGAGGAGGGCGCGTTCGGCGACGGCGGCGATGTCGTCCTCGTGGATGGGGGCGGTCTGCCCGTCGGCGAAGACTCCGCGGACGGTGTCGCCGGTGCGGATCTGCCGGGCCCACTGGAAAGCGTTGGCGGCGAACGCGTTGGGGCGCAGGAAGGTCCACGCCAGGCCGCTGTCGCGGACCTGCCGCTCGGCGGTGGCGTGCATGATGTGGATGGGGTGGGTCTCGTCGGCGCCGGAGTCGATGATCCCGGAGGACAGCAGGACCACGTGACGCACTCCGGCGGCACGGGCCGCCGCCAGGAGGGTGGCCGTGCGGTCGCCGCCGGCCTGGACGTACAGGAACAGCTTGGTGGCGCCCTCGAACTGGGCGGCCGGCTCGTCGAGGCTGAGCCGTACCGTCTCGGTGCCCGCGGGCAGGCGGGCGCGCTCCGGGTCGCGGGTGAGGGCCCGCACGGGCTGTCCGGCGGCGGCGAGGCGTTCGACCAGGGCACGGCCGACGTTTCCGGTGGGGCCGGTCACTGCTATCACGAAGGGCTCCTCGGGTTTGATCGTCCTTGTCTGCCCGAGGCTATGGAGGGCGGCTGGTCCGCCGCATCGTCGGAAGGGACCAGCCGCCCCGGCCGCGGCCTACGTCGCGGGGCCTAGACCTCCTTGCCCTGGCGGACGCGCAACGCCCGTGCCAGGTCGTCGAGTTGGTCGACGAGTTTGCGGCGCAGCGCCGGGATCGGTGCGGCGTCGCGCAGGCACTCCTCGCCGAGGCGGAGGTTCGCGGGGTCGACCGTGTCGGCGGGGAAGGCCCAGCGGCCGGCGGCTTCGGCGATGGCGGGGCCGCGGCGGTCGGCGAGGGCGACCGCGTCCGTGTAGTAGCGCGGTACGTACGCGCGGACCAGGTCGGCCTGTTCGGGCTGCCAGAAGCCCTGGGCGGTGGCGGTGAACAGGTAGTTGGACAGGTCGTCGGAGCCGAACATCGACTCCCAGGCGCGGGCCTTGGCCTCCGGGTCGGGCAGGGCGGCCCGGCAGCGGGTGGCGCCCTCCAGGCCGGTGGCGCTGGGGTCGCGTTCGAGTTCGGCGGCGATGGCGGCCTCGTCGGTGGCGCCGAGGACGGCGAGCCGGCCCAGGACGCGCCAGCGCAGCTCGGGGTCGAGCTCCGGGCCGCCGGGCACGGTGCCGTCGGCGAGCCAGGCGGCGATGGTGTCCGGGTGGGCGGCGACGTCGATGCGGTGGCGTACGGCGATCAGGCGCAGCCCGGGGTTGTCGCCGTCCTCGGTGCGGCGGATGAGGTCGCGGCACAGCTCGGAGAGCGTGGCGAGCGCGGCGGGCCGCTCTTCGGGGGTGACGTAGCGGTCGGTGATGTACGTCGACGCGAAGGCGAGCACGCCCTGGACGATGGCGAGGTCGGTCTCCAGCGGGAGATGGGCCCGGGCGGTCTCCAGGTAGGCGGCGGGCGCCAGTTCGCCGTCGCGGACGGCGTCGCGCAGGGCGTTCCAGACGACCGCGCGGGTGAGCGGTTCGGGCAGGCCGGACAGGTCCTTGCGGATGGTTTCGAAGGACTCGGGGTCGAAGCGGATCTTGGCGTAGCTGAGGTCGCCGTCGTTGAGGAGGAGCAGCGCGGGGCGCTTGCCGATGGGGCGGGCGCCGGTCTGCGGCAGGTCCAGGTGGAGGCGTGTGCGCAGGACGAGTTGCCTGCCGTCGTCGCCGAGGTCCCGGTCGTACAGGCCGGCGGCGATGCGGTGCGGGCGGCTGCCGGCGCGGTCGACGGTGAGGGCGCAGGTGCCGTTCTCGCCGGGGGTGATGCGCGGGGTGAGGGTGTCGACGCCGGTGGTGCGCAGCCAGGCGTCGGCCCAGGCGTGGACGTCGCGTTCGGTGGCGTCGGCGAGGGAGTCGATGAAGTCGGCGAGGGTGGCGTTGCCGAACTTGTGGCGGGCGAAGTGGGTGTTGATGCCGGCCAGGAAGTCCTTTTCTCCGAGCCAGGTGACCAGCTGGCGCAGTGCGCTGGCGCCCTTGGCGTAGGAGATGCCGTCGAAGTTGAGCAGGGCGGAGGCGGTGTCGTCGACGGCTTCGGGGGCGACGGGGTGGGTGGAGGGGCGCTGGTCGGCGTCGTAGCCCCAGGCCTTGCGGTTGACGCCGAAGTCGGTCCAGGTGTCGTCGAAGCGGGTGGCTTCGGTGAGGGTCTGGTAGCCCATGTACTCGGCGAAGGACTCGTTCAGCCAGATGTCGTCCCACCACTTGAGGGTGACGAGGTCGCCGAACCACATGTGGGCCATCTCGTGGGCGATGACCATGGCGCGGGTCTGCCGTTCGGTGTCGGTGACGGCGGAGCGGTAGACGAATTCGTCGCGGAAGGTGACCAGGCCGGGGTTCTCCATGGCGCCGGCGTTGAACTCGGGGACGAAGGCCTGGTCGTAGGAGTCGAAGGGGTAGGGCTCGTCGAACTTCTCGTGGTAGCGGTCGAAGCAGGCGCGGGTGACGTCGAGGAGTTCGTCGGCGTCGGTGTCCAGGTAGGGGGCGAGCGAGCGGCGGCAGTGCAGGCCGAAGGGCAGGCCGCGGTGTTCGGTGTGCACGGAGTGCCAGGGGCCGGCGGCGACGGCGACGAGGTAGGTGGAGATGAGTGGGGTGGCGGCGGCTTTCCAGAGGCCGTCGCCGGTGTGCTCGGTGATGCCGTTGGCGAGGACGGTCCAGTCCTGCGGGGCCTTGACGGACAGTTCGAAGACGGCTTTGAGGTCGGGCTGGTCGAAGGCGGCGAAGACGCGCTGGACGTCTTCCATGAACAGCTGGGTGTAGACGTAGGTCTCGCCGTCGGTGGGGTCGGTGAAGCGGTGCATGCCCTCGCCGGTGCGGGAGTAGCGCATGTGCGCGTGCACGCGCAGTTCGTGCTCGCCGGCGGTGAGGTTCTTCAGGGGCAGCCGGTTGCCGTCGAGGGTTTCCGGGTCCAGGGGTTGTCCGTCGAGGGTGACGGAGCGCAGCTCGGCGGGCTTGACCTCGACGAAGGTGTCGCCGTCCGCGCGGGCGCCGAACCTGATCAGAGTGCGGGAGTCGAACGTCTCGTCCCCGGTGGTCAGGTCGAGTTCGATGGTGTAGCGGTGGACGTCGAGGAGCCCCGCTCGGGTCTGCGCTTCGTCGCGCGTCAGTACGGACATGCAGGACATGCTGCCTGATGGCACCGGCATGGCACAGAGGCGGATCGGTATGCGACCGATGTCCGCTCTAGGCGCGGTCCTTTTCCAGCTCACCGGCGTGCGCCCCCATGGGCCGCTGGGGCGGTACGCGCGCGTCGGGGTGGGGCAGGGCGGGGCGCTCGGTGTGTGCGGCGCTGTCGGTGTGCTCCCGGACGACGGCACGCAGCCGGCGCACTTCCCGTTCCAGGGCGAGGTGGTGCTGGTGGGCGTCGTAGAGGTAGCGGACCTTGGTGCGCAGGGCCCAGGGGTCCACGGGTTTCATGACGAGGTCGGCGACGCCGAGGCCGAAGGCGGCGGTGGTGAGTTCCTGGTCGGGGCCGAAGCCGGTGAGCAGGATGACCGGGATGTGCTGGGTCTGTTCCACGCGCCGCATGTAGCGCACGACCTCCAGTCCGCTGACGCCGGGCATGCGCACGTCGAGGAGGAGCAGGCCGACCTGGCCGCGCAGCACCTCCTTGAGCGCCTCGTCGCCGCTGGTGGCCCGGCCGAGCCGGTAGCCCAGCGGGGCCAGGGCGCTCTCCAGCGCGTACAGCGTGTCCTCGTGATCGTCGACGATGAGGATCCTGGTATCCGACGGCATGACCCGACGCCCCTCCCTCGTGGAGGATCCAGAGTAAGTCCGGGACACTGACGCGCAGTACTCGTCAGCTGACATGCTGTGCACAGCGCAGCATGCCTCGCGCGGGGCGCCGTGTCACTCCCCCGGGGGTGGTCGTGAGAGGTCAGTCGCCGCTGTGGGCTGAGCCGTTGAGTGCCTCGTCCGCGATGCGCTCGTGGTGGCGGATGACTTCGGCGACGATGAAGTTCAGGAACTTCTCCGCGAAGGCCGGGTCGAGTTTGGCGTTCTCGGCCAGTGCGCGCAGCCGGGCGATCTGGCGGGCCTCGCGGGCCGGGTCGGCGGGCGGCAGCTGGTGGCGGGCCTTGAGGTGGCCGACCTGCTGGGTGCACTTGAAGCGCTCGGCGAGCATGTGGACGACGGCCGCGTCGATGTTGTCGATGCTGTCGCGCAGGCGGGCGAGTTCCGTAACGACGGCGGGGTCGACGTCACCGGTGCCGGTGTTGCTGGTGGTCATGGCAGGTCAGCCTAAGGGGCGCGCACCCGGCGGCCGCGGGGCGTCTCACGACTCGGCGGGGGCCGGTCGTGGGCCCGTTCCCGGGAGCCGAGCCGCGGGTGGAAGCCGCCGGAGCGAGACGGCGACGGGGCGCTGTCCGCCGGTCACGGCCCGGATTCCGCCGGAGGCCAAGGGCGGCGACGACCGGTTTTCGCGGCGGTACGGCGGCCCTGTGGGCGTCACACTTTCGTACAGTGGAAGCGGGTTCAGGGGCGTCTTGGGGGTGACGCGTGGCGAACGACGGGCCGGTCGAGCACGGCTACCCGCATCTGGAGACGGTGCGGGCCGCCATCACGGCGCTGTACAAGCGGCTGTCGTACGACACGATCCAGACGTTCGCGACCAGTGTGCTCCCCGCCGACGTGGCGTTCTGCGACACCGACGACCTGTATCTGGGGGCGCAGCGGGTGGCGCACGAGCTGGTGCGGCACTACCGGCTGCCGGACGCCCGGCTGGTCGTGAGCTTCCGGGAGATGCGGCACGCGGCGAATGTCGAGCTGGCGGCGGGGCCGGAGTACTTCGTGGAGCTGAATGACCGGTTCCGTACGCATCGGCGGGACATCGGGGCGGCGCTGGCGCACGAGGTGATGCATGTGTATCTGCACCGCCTCGACCTGTCGTTTCCCGGTGTCCGGGACAACGAGATCCTGACGGACACGGCGACGACGTATCTGGGCGCGGGCTGGCTGCTGCTGGACGCGTACCGGGAGGACCGGGCGTCGTCCCAGAAGCTGGGGTATCTCACGCCGGAGGAGTTCGGGTACGTGCTGGCCAAGCGCGCGCTGCTCTTCGGGGAGGACCCGTCGGTGTGGTTCACCAGTCCGCAGGCGTACACGGCGTATGTGAAGGGCAGGGAGCTGGCCCGGCGCGATGAGCAGCAGCCGCCCCTGACGGCGGCGGGGTGGGCGGGGCGGCGGCGGTACGCGCACGACCGGCGGCATGCGCAGACCGGCCCGCCGCAGCCGGGTGTGCGGTACTCGTTCACGCCGGACGGGGGCGGGCGGCTGCGGGTGTCGTTCCCCTGCCCGACCTGTCATCAGCGGATCAGGGTGCCGGTGCGGGGGCGCGTCCGGGCGCGGTGTGCGTTGTGCCGGAGTGTGCTGGAGTGCGACACGTAGGTGTGGTGCCGGCGGTGCGCCCCGGGTAGGCCTAGGCCCCGTACACGCTCCCCGGCTCCCCCGCCTCCGCCAGGAGTTTGCGCGCCGTCTCCCCCGCCTGCGCCGGGGCCCACCGTTCCTCCTTGTCCGCGCTCGGGCCGGGGCGCCAGCCCTCCATGACCGTGATCCGGCCGCCCTCCGCCTCGAAGACCCGGCCCGTGACCCCCGCGCTCGCGGCCGAGCCGAGCCAGACCACCAGGGGGGAGACGTTCTCCGGGGCCATCGCGTCGAAGCCCGAGTCGGGCGCCGCCATGGTCTCGGCGAAGGTCCGCTCCGTCATACGGGTCCGGGCGGCGGGGGCGATCGCGTTGACCTGGACGCCGTAGCGGCGCAGTTCGGCCGCCGCGACCAGGGTCAGGGCGACGATGCCGGCCTTGGCTGCGCTGTAGTTGCCCTGTCCGACCGAGCCCAGCAAGCCGGCTCCGCTGCTGGTGTTGACGATCCGGGCCTCGGGCGGGCGGCCTGCCTTGGCTTCGGAGCGCCAGTGCGCGGCGGCGTGCCGCAGGGGGAGGAAGTGGCCCTTGAGGTGGACGCGGATGACGGCGTCGAAGTCGTCCTCGTCGAGGTTGACCAGCATGCGGTCGCGCAGGAAGCCCGCGTTGTTGACGAGCGTGTCGAGCCGGCCGTACGTCTCCAGGGCCGTCCGGACCAGGGAGGCGGCGCCCTCGGTCGTGGCGATGTCGCCGCCGTGCGGCACCGCCTCGCCGCCCGCCGCGCGGATCTCCTCGGCGACGCGGACGGCCGGGCTGCCGGGGCCGGGCAGCCCGTCGGCTCGGGGTGTGCCGTCGAGGCCGACGCCGAGGTCGTTGACGACGAGCCGCGCGCCCTCGGCGGCGAACGCGAGGGCGTGGGCGCGGCCGAGTCCCCGGCCCGCGCCGGTGACGGCGACGACCCGGCCGTCGCAGATTCCGCTCACCTGAGGCCTCCTTGTCCGGGTCATCCGGGTTTCTCCTTGTTCACGGTCGAGGCGTCCAGGAACGCGGGCCGCTCCCCGCCGCCGTGGACGAGCAGACTCGCCCCGCTGATGTAGGCGGCGGCGTCCGAGGCGAGGAAGACCGCGGCCCGGCCGACGTCGGACGGCTCGGCGAGACGGCCGAGCGGGACGGTGCGGGCGACGGCCGCGACGCCGTCCTGGCCGCCGTAGTGGAGGTGGGACAGTTCGGTGCGGACCATGCCGACGACGAGGGTGTTGACCCGGACGTCGGGCGCCCACTCCACGGCCATCGAGCGGGCGAGGTTCTCCAGGCCCGCCTTGGCGGCGCCGTAGGCGGCGGTGCCCGGGGAGGGGCGGCCTCCGCTGACGCTGCCGATCATGACGATCGAGCCCCTGGCCCGCCGCAGGTGCTCGTACGCGGCGAGGGACACGGTCAGCGGAGCCACGAGGTTGAGCTCCACCACGCGCGCGTGCCGGGCGGCGTCGGCCTGGGTGAGCGGGCGGTGGGGGCTGCCGCCCGCGTTGTTGACGAGGACGTCCAGCCGGGGCAGCTCGCCGCACAGGCGCCGGACGGCCTCGGCGTCCCGGACGTCCAGCGGCCTGAACTCCGTTCCGGGCACCGGGGCGTCCGGTGGGCGGCGGGCGCAGACCACGACCTCGGCGCCGGCCTGGACGAAGGCACGCGCGATGCCGGCACCGACGCCCCGGGTCCCGCCCGTGACGACGGCGACCTTCCCGTCCAGCTCCATCCGCTGCTACCTTTCCACCTAACAAACGTTTGGTGGAAAGGTAGCTGATGCGGCCATGGGTGTCTCCACCTCGTGCGGGGAAAAGGGCATAGCCGTCGTCACGGTCGACTTCCCGCCGGTGAACGCCCTGCCGGTGGCCGGCTGGTTCGCCCTGGCCGACGCGGTGCGCGCGGCCGGGCGCGACCAGGAGGTGCGGTGTGTGGTGCTGACGGCCGAGGGGCGGGGGTTCAGCGCGGGCGTGGACATCAAGGAGTTGCAGGCGGACGACCGGGAGCACCGCGCGCTGCTCGGCGCGAACAGCGGCTGCGCGCAGGCCTTCGCGGCGGTGTACGAGTGCGAGGTGCCGGTCGTGGCGGCCGTGCAGGGGTTCTGCCTGGGCGGCGGCATCGGCCTGGTGGGGAACGCGGACGCGATCGTGGCGAGCGAGGACGCGGTGTTCGGGCTGCCCGAGCTGGACCGGGGAGCGCTGGGCGCGGCCACGCATCTGGCCCGGCTGGTCCCCCAGCACCTGATGCGGGCGCTGTACTACACGGCGCGTACGGCGAGCGCGGCGGAACTGCACGCGCACGGCTCGGTGTGGCGGGTGGTCCCGCGCGACGCACTGCGCGCCGCCGCTCTGGAACTGGCCCGGGAGATCGCCGCCAAGGACGGCCGGCTGCTCCGGCTGGCCAAGGCCGCCCTCAACGGCATCGACCCCGTCGACGTGCGCCGCAGCTACCGCTTCGAGCAGGGCTTCACCTTCGAGGCGGGGCTCAGCGGGGTGGGCGACCGGGTGCGGGCCGGCTTCGGGAGTTCCGGGAGTTCCGGCCCTTCCGGGAAGGAGGCGATTCGGTGAGGGACAAGACGATGACGGCCGACGAGGCCGTGTCCCGCCTGTCCAGCGGCATGACCCTCGGCATCGGCGGCTGGGGCTCGCGCCGCAAGCCGATGGCCCTGGTGAGAGCGCTGCTCCGGTCCCGGATCACCGATCTCACGATCGTCTCGTACGGCGGCCCGGACGTCGGCATGCTGGCCGCCGCCGGGCGGATCCGCAAGCTGGTCACGGCGTTCGTCACCCTGGACTCGATCCCCCTGGAGCCGCACTACCGCGCGGCCCGCGAGCGGGGCGCCTTCGCGCTGACGGAGATCGACGAGGCGATGTTCCTGTGGGGCCTGCGCGCGGCGGCGCACCGGCTGCCGTTCCTGCCCGTGCGGGCCGGTCTCGGCTCGGACGTGATGCGGGTCAACCCCGTTCTGCGGACGGTCACTTCGCCGTACGAGGACGGGGAGACGTTCGTGGCGATGCCCGCCCTGCGGCTCGACGCGGCCCTGGTGCACGTGAACCGCGCCGACCGGCTGGGCAACGGGCAGTACCTGGGCCCGGACCCGTACTTCGACGACCTGTTCTGCGAGGCGGCGGACACGGCGTACGTCAGCTGCGAACGGATCGTCGGCACGGCCGAGCTGACGAAGGCGGCACCGCCGCAGACCCTGCTGGTCAAGCGGCACACGGTGACAGGTGTCGTGGAGGCGCGGGGCGGGGCGCACTTCACGTCCTGCGCGCCCGACTACGGCCGGGACGAGGCGTTCCAGAAGACGTACGCGACGACACCGTGGCCCGAGTTCGCGGCCCGCTTCCTCGCCGGGGACGAGCAGGCCTACCGGTCGGCCGTCGGGGAGGGCACATGACGGGCGTCAGCCGCGCCGAGTACTGCGTGATCGCGTGCGCCGAGGCCTGGCGGGGCGACGGTGAGGTGCTCGCGAGCCCCATGGGGCTGATCCCCTCCGTCGGCGCCCGGCTGGCCCGGCTCACCTTCGCGCCCGACCTGCTGCTGACCGACGGCGAGGCGCTGCTGGTCCGCCCGGACGGGACGACGGAGGGCTGGCTGCCGTACCGGCAGCATCTGGCCCTGGTCACGGGCGGCCGGCGGCACGTGATGATGGGTGCGAGCCAGATCGACCGGTTCGGCAACCAGAACATCTCGTGCATCGGCGACTGGGAGCGGCCCCGGCGGCAGCTGCTCGGGGTGCGCGGCGCACCGGTCAACACCCTCAACCATCCGACCAGTTACTGGATTCCCCGGCACTCCCGGCGGGTCTTCGTCGAGCGGGTCGACATGGTCTGCGGCGTCGGGTACGACCGTGCGGCCGGGGCGCGTCACCACCACATCCGGCGGGTCGTCTCCGACCTGGGTGTCTTCGACTTCGACACGCCCGACCGCTCGATGCGGCTGGCCTCGCTGCACCCGGGAGTCACGGTGGCGGAGGTCCGTCAGGCGACGGGCTTCGAGCCGGCCGTCCCCGACGAGGTGCCGCCGACCCGCGAGCCGACCGCCGAGGAACTCCGGCTGATCCGCGAGGTCGTCGACCCGGCCGGCACGCGGACCCGGGAGGTCGCCGCGTGATGGAGACCGCGCTCACCCGGCTGACCGGGGTCCGCCATCCCCTGGTGCAGACCGGGATGGGCTGGGTGGCGGGGCCGCGTCTGGTCTCCGCCACGGCGAACGCGGGGGCGCTGGGCATCCTGGCCTCCGCGACGATGACGCCCGACCGGTTGCGTGCGGCCGTCCGGGAGGTCCGGGCCCGTACCGACGCGCCGTTCGGGGTGAACCTGCGCGCCGACGCGGCGGACGCCGGTGACCGGGTCCGGATCCTGATCGAGGAGGGCGTCCGGGTCGCCTCCTTCGCCCTGGCCCCCTCCCGGGAGCTGATCGGCGAGCTCAAGGAGGCCGGTGTGGTCGTCATGCCGACCGTGGGGGCCCGGCGGCACGCCGAGAAGGTCGCGGCGTGGGGCGCGGACGCGGTGCTCGTGCAGGGCACGGAGGGCGGTGGGCACACCGGCGAGGTGGCCACGACGGTGCTGCTGCCGCAGGTCGTCGACGCCGTGGACCTACCGGTCGTGGCGGCGGGCGGGTTCTTCGACGGGCGGGGACTGGTCGCGGCGCTGGCCTACGGGGCGGCGGGCGTCGCCATGGGCACGCGGTTCCTGCTCACCTCGGACTCGACGGTGCCGGAGGCGGTGAAGGCCCGGTATCTCGCGGCGACGGTGCGGGACGTGACGCTCACCCGGGCGGTGGACGGGCTTCCGCACCGCATGCTGCGCACGGACCTGGTGGACGCCCTGGAGCGCTCGGGCCGCGTGCGAGCCCTGTTCCACGCGACGCGCCGGGCGTCGGGCTTCCGGCGGCTGTCCGGCCTCACCTGGCGCCGCATGGTCCGCGACGGCCTCGCCCTCCGGCACGGCAAGGACCTGACCTGGAGCCAGGTGCTGCTCGCCGCGAACACGCCGATGCTGCTCAGGGCGTCCATGGTGGACGGCCGTACGGATCTGGGGGTGATGGCCTCCGGGCAGGTCGCCGGGGTGATCGACGACCTGCCCTCGTGTGCGGAGCTGGTGGAGCGGATCATGGAGGAGGCCGAGGAGACGCGGCGGCGGCTCACAGCCTCTCGATGATCGTCACATTGGCCTGTCCACCGCCCTCGCACATGGTCTGCAGGCCGAACCGGCCGCCGGTGCGCTCCAGTTCGTGCAGCAGGGTCGTCATCAGCTTCACGCCGGTCGCGCCGAGGGGATGGCCCAGGGCGATGGCGCCGCCGTTGACGTTGACCTTCTCCGGGTCCGCGCCGGTCTCCTTCAGCCAGGCCAGGACGACGGGGGCGAAGGCCTCGTTGATCTCGACGAGGTCGATGTCGCCGATGGTCAGGCCGGTCTTCTTCAGGGCGTGGGCGGTGGCCGGGATCGGGGCGGTGAGCATCCGGATCGGGTCCTCGCCGCGCACCGAGAGGTGGTGCACGCGCGCCCGGGGGGTGAGCCCGTGGTCGCGCACGGCCCGCTCGGAGGCCAGCAGCATCGCCGCCGCCCCGTCGGAGACCTGCGAGGAGCAGGCGGCGGTGATCGTGCCGCCGTCGAGGACCGGCCGCAGTCCGGCCATCTTCTCCAGGGTGGTGTCCCGGCGCGGGCCCTCGTCGGCGGTGACGTCCCCGTACGGCACGGTCTCCCGGTCGAAGCGGCCCTCGTCGATCGCCCGCACCGCCCGCCGGTGGGAGCGCAGGGCGAACTCCTCCTGGTCGCGCCTGCTGATCCCCCACTTCGCGGCGATCATCTCGGCGCCCGCGAACTGGTTGACGGGCTTGTCCCCGTACCGCGCCCGCCAGCCCGCACTGCCCGCGAACGGGCCCTCGGTCAGCCCCAGCGGCTCGGCGGCCTGCCGGGTGGCGAAGGCGATGGGGATCATCGACATGTTCTGCACACCGCCGGCGACCACCAGGTCCTGGGTGCCGGACAGCACGGCCTGCGCCGCGAAGTGCACGGCCTGCTGCGAGGAACCGCACTGCCGGTCGACGGTCACGCCCGGCACCTCCTCGGGCAGCCCGGCCGCCAGCCAGCAGGTCCGCGCGATGTCCCCGGCCTGCGGCCCCACGGCGTCCAGACAGCCGAGGACGACGTCCTCCACGGCGGCCGGATCCACGCCCGAGCGGTTCATCAGCTCCTTCAGCGCATGCGCGCCGAGGTCGGCCGGGTGGACCGCGCTCAGCCCTCCCCCGCGCCGCCCGACGGGCGTGCGGACCGCTTCGACGATGTAGGCCTCGGCCATGGCAACTCCCTCACAGATAAGGGCTATTCGCGTACGGCGATCCCGTCCAGCACCATCGACAGGTACTGCCGGGCGATCTCCTCCGGGCTGTGCTGGCCGCCCGGCCGGTACCAGGACGCGGCCACCCACACCGTGTCGCGCACGAACCGGTAGGTGAGCCGGACGTCGAGGTCGGCCCGGAAGGCCCGCTCGGCGACGCCGCGCTCCAGAGTGGACAGCCACGCCTTCTCGAACCTGCGCTGCGATGCGGCGAGGAACGCGAACCGCTCCTGCGCCACGAGCTGCTTGCTCTCCTTCTGGTAGATCGCGACGGCCGCGCGATGCCGGTCGATCTCCCGGAACGACTCGGTGACCAGGGCCTCGAGCGTCTCGCGCGGGCCGAGCCCGGCGCCCAGGACGGTGTCGTAGCCGTCCCAGAGCTCGTCGAGGAAGGTGCGCAGGATCTCCTCCAGCATCGACTCCTTGGAGTCGAAGTGGTAGTAGAGGCTGCCCGCGAGCATTCCCGCGTGGTCCGCGATCTTGCGGACGGTGGTCGCGTTGTAGCCCTGCTCGGCGAAGACCTCGGCGGCGGTGCCGAGGAGTTCGCTGCGGCGGTCCGGGGCGGCGGGGGGCTCGGCTGTCGCGGCGGTCACCCGGGGCTTCTTCTTGGTCGGCACGCTGTCCATTGTCCTAGGGATGCTGGCTGCTGACGGAGACGACCTCGCCCGTCATGTACGAGGAGTACTCCGACGCCAGGAACACGATCACGTTGGCCACCTCCCAGGGCTCGGCGCAGCGCCCGAAGGCCTCGCGGGCCGTCAGTTCCTCCAGCAGTTCGGGGGTCGTCACCTTCGCGAGGTGGGGATGTATGGCGAGGCTCGGCGACACCGCGTTGACCCGGACCCCGTACGCTGCGGCCTCGACGGCGGCGCACCGGGTCAGCGCCATCACGCCCGCTTTCGCGGCCGCGTAGTGCGCCTGTCCGGCCTGGGCGCGCCAGCCGACGACGGAGGCGTTGTTGACGATCACGCCGCCTGTGCCGCGCATCCGGCGCAGGGCGGCCCGGGTGCATCTGAAGGTGCCGTTCAAGGTCACGTCGAGGACCTTCGACCACTGCTCGTCGGTCATGTCGACGAGGGGCGCGGTCCCGCCGAGGCCCGCGTTGTTGACGACCACGTCGAGCCGGCCGTGCTCCCGGACGGCGGTGTCGAACAGCGCCCGCACCTGCGACTCGTCGGTGACATCGCACACGGCGGACGCCACCGCCCCCTCGAACTCCCGGGACAGCCGCGCCTCGTGCTCCTTCAGTCGCCGCGGGTGCGCGTCGCTGATCAGCACGCGGGCGCCTTCCTCCAGGAAACGGCGTGCGGTCGCCCCGCCGATCCCCGCGCCCGCCGCCGCGGTGATGACGGCCGTGCGCCCGTCGAGCAGACCGTGTCCGGGAACCCTGGCCGGCGCCTCGACGTTTGTCATGGCAGCACGCTAACCTACCAAACACTTGTTAGGGAAGACCGTTGGTGAGGGAAGGAGGACGCCGGTCGTGGACCTCACCCACTCCCCCGCCGACGAGGCGTTCCGCGCCGAGGCCCGCGCCTGGCTGCGCGCTCACGTGCCGTCCGGGCCGCTCCCCTCCCTGGAGACCGAGGAGGGCTTCGCCGCTCACCGCGCCTGGGAGGCCGAGCTGGCCGCGGACGGCTGGTCGGTGGTGAACTGGCCGAGGGAGTACGGCGGCCGGGACGCCACGCTGGTCCAGTGGCTGCTGTTCGAGGAGGAGTACTACGCGGCGGGCGCGCCCGGCAGAGTCGGCCAGAACGGCATCCATCTGCTCGCCCCGACGCTCTTCGAGCACGGCACGCGGGAGCAGAGAGCCCGGGTGCTGCCCTCCATGGCCACCGGTGAGGTGATCTGGGCCCAGGCCTGGTCGGAGCCGGAGGCGGGCTCGGACCTGGCGTCCCTGCGTTCGAAGGCCGTGCGCACCGACGGCGGCTGGCTGCTGACGGGACAGAAGACCTGGTCGTCCCGGGCCGCCTTCGCGGACCGCGCCTTCGGCCTGTTCCGCAGCGACCCGGACGCGCCGAAACCCCACCAGGGCCTGACGTACGTGATGTTCGGTCTGCGCGCCCCCGCTGTGACCGTCCGCCCCATCGCCCGCCTCGACGGGAAGCCGGCCTTCGCCGAGCTGTTCCTGGACGAGGTGTTCGTGCCCGACGAGGACGTGATCGGCGAGCCCGGCCAGGGCTGGCGGATCGCGATGTCGACGGCGGGCAACGAGCGGGGGCTGATGCTGCGCTCCCCCGGCCGCTTCCTCGCCGCCGCCGACCGGCTCCACCGGCTCTGGCGGGCACAGGGCAGCCCGGAGAGCGCCCGGGAGCGCGTGGCCGACGCCCTGATCGGCGCCCGCGCCTACCAGCTGTTCGCGTACGCCGCCGCCTCCCGCTTCCTGGACGGCGCGTCGATCGGCCCCGAGTCCAGTCTGAACAAGGTCTTCTGGTCGGAGTACGACATCGCGCTGCACGAGACGGCCCTCGACCTCCTGGGCGAGGAGGGCGAGTTCGCCGACACGGACTGGGCCGAGCGCTACGTCTTCTCCCTGGCCGGTCCCCTCTACGCCGGGACGAACGAGATCCAGCGCGACATCATCGCCGAGCGCCTGCTCGGACTGCCGAAGGGACGCCGCTGATGCGTTTCCTCCTCGACGCGGAGCAGCGCGCCTTCGCCGCCTCGCTGGACGCCCTGCTGACGGCGGCGGACACCCCGGCGGTGGTACGGGACTGGAGCCGGGGCGACCATGCGAGCGGGCGGGCGCTGTGGTCCCGTGTCGCGCAGGCCGGTGTGTTCGCTCTGGCGGTTCCGGAGGCCTACCAAGGCGGCCTGGGGCCGCGCCCGGTCGAGCTGGCCGTCGCCTTCGTCGAACTGGGCCGCCACGCGGTACCGGGGCCCTTGGCCGAGACAGTGACGGCGGCGGTGCTCCTCAGCGGCGCGAACCCGGGCACGGCCGAGCGGCTGCTGCCGGCGCTGGCATCGGGCGGGACGATCGCGACGGTGGGGGTCGCGATGCCGGGGATCGGGAAGGCGGAGAGCCGGCAAGCGGAGACCCAGAAGGCGACGACCGCGAAGACGGAGAGCGCGACGGCGACGACCGCGAAGCCGGAGAGCGCGACGGCGACGACCGCGAAGCCGGAGAGCGCGACGGCGACGACCGCGAAGCCGGAGAGCGCGACGGCGGAGAGCGCGACGGCGGAGACCGAGAAGGCGACGACCGCGAAGACGGAGAGCGCGAAGACGGAGAGCGCGAAGGCGGAGGGCGCGAAGCCGGGGACCCAGAAGGCGGGGAGCACGACGGCGGGGAGCGCAACGGCGACGACCGCGACGGCGGAGAGCCAGGAGGCGGAGATCGGCACGTCGTACGCCCTCGACGGTGACGTCGCCGGGCTCCGTCTGTCCTGCTCGCCCGACGGCATCCGTCTCTCACCCGGCCACGGCCCCGTCCGCCCCTCCCTCGATCCGGCCCGCCGCCTCACGCCCCTCGCCCCCGGCGGCGAACTCCTCCTCCCTGGGCCCCTCACGGAACACGCCCTCGCCTGGGCCCGTCTCGCCACGGCCGCCCAGGCGCTGGGCTTGGGCCTCGCGCTCCTCGACCAGACCGTCGCCCAGGTGAAGCGGCGTTGCCAGTTCGGGGTGCCCGTCGGGTCGTTCCAGGCGGTCAAGCACCGGCTGGCCGACGCGAAGATCGCCCTGGAGTTCGCGCGCCCGCTGGTGTTCGGAGCCGCCCTCACCATGCGGCCGGCCGAGGTCGCCGCCGCCAAGGCCGCCGCGTGCGAGGCGGCGTACGGCACCGCCCGCACGGCGCTGCACCTGCACGGCGCGATCGGCTACACGGCGGAGTACGGCCTGTCGCTGTGGCTGACCAAGGCCCGGGCCCTGCGCACCGCCTGGGGCGATCCCCACGCCTGCCGGGCCCTGGTCGTCAGTGCGGCCGGTGATCGCCGCCGGTGATCTGCCGGAACTCCTCCACCGTCGGCTTCTCGATCCGCGTGTCCGGCCCGAACATCGCCTTCGCGAGCCGGGCACGCAGCCGCTCGGACCGCTTGACCTTGCGGCGGACGCCGCCCGCGTCGACCAGGGGCCCCATCTCGTACGGCGGATGCTGCTCGTGCTGGGTGAGGGTGAACAGCTCCGCCTGCGTCAGGGGCTCGTGCACCTCGATGAACTCGCCGTTCGGCAGCCGTCTGATGGTGCCGGTCTCCCTGCCGTGCAGCACCTTGGCGCGGTCGCGGCGCTGCAGGCCCATACAGATCTTCTTCGTGACCATGAAGGCGGCGGCCGGCAGCACGAAGACGCCGATCCGCACGAACCAGGTGATCACGTTGATGGACAGATGCAGATGCGTGGCCACGATGTCGTTGCCGCCGCCGATCAGCAGCACCGCGTACAGGGTCAGCCAGGCCACGCCCAGGCCGGTGCGCACGGGCGCGTTGCGCGGCCGGTCCAGGATGTGGTGCTCGCGTCTGTCGCCGGTGATCCACGCCTCGATGAAGGGATAGAGGCCGATGGCGAGCAGGATCAGCGGGAAGAGCGAGAAGGGGATGAACACCCCGAGGACGAGTGTGTGGCCCCAGAGGTTGATCTCCCATCCCGGCATCACCCGGATCAGCCCCTCCGAGAACCCGAGGTACCAGTCGGGCTGGGCGCCGGTGGTGACGAGGTCGGGGCGGTAGGGGCCGAAGGCCCACACGGGGTTGATCTGGGCGATGCCGCCCATGACCGCCAGGACACCGAAGACGAGGAAGAAGAAGCCGCCCGCCTTGGCCATGTAGACCGGCAGGAAGGGCATCCCGACGACCGACCGCTCCTTGCGTCCGGGGCCCGGGAACTGGGTGTGCTTGTGGTAGAAGACCAGGATCAGATGGGCGGTCACCAGACCCAGCATGATCCCGGGCAGCAGCAGGATGTGGACGGGGTACAGCCGCGAGATGATGTCCTCGCCCGGGAACTCCCCGCCGAAGAGGAAGAACGACAGGTACGTCCCGACGATCGGGACCGACAGGATCGCGCCCTGTGCGAAGCGGATGCCGGTGCCGGACAGCAGGTCGTCGGGGAGGGAGTAGCCGGTCAGGCCGGTGATGATGCCGAGCATCAGCAGGGTCCAGCCGAAGAGCCAGTTGAGCTCGCGGGGCTTGCGGAAGGCGCCGGTGAAGAACACCCGCATCATGTGCACCAGCATGCCCGTGATGAACACCAGTGCGGCCCAGTGGTGGATCTGCCGGATCAGCAGCCCGCCGCGCACGTCGAAGCTGATGTCCAGCGTGGACTCGAACGCCTTGGACATGAGCACGCCGTTGAGCTGTGTGTAGGACCCGTGGTAGGCGACCTCCTGCATGCTCGGTTCGAAGAACAGGGTGAGGTAGACGCCGGTGAGGATCAGGACGATGAAGCTGTAGAGGGTGACCTCGCCCAGCATGAAGGACCAGTGGTCCGGGAAGACCTTGCGCATGTTGGCCCTGGCCAGCGCGTAGAGCCCGAGCCGCCCGTCCGCCCAGTCGGCGAGCTTCTCGCCCTTGCCGGCCGGAGGGCTCCGGCGAGCGGAAGCCGTCCCGTATACCCGTCGCGCGCCGTCGTCGCCCATACGTCGTCGCCTCCCCGTGGGATCCTTCCCAGCGTGGCACGGCGCCGCGGCCACGCAAACGGGGCGTATGGGCGGTTGGGCCAAGGGGCGGGTCGGATGGCCCCGGGGGAGCGAGCCGGCGGCTCAGCGGCTGCCGGGATCCGGCACGATCCCCTGCGCCCTGGCGGCCGCGAGCCACTGCGGGAACTCGCCCACCAGCCGGTCGTACAGCTCGGCGTCCGAGACCCTTCGCGGGTCCTCGCCCGCGAGGAAGAACCCGGCGTTGTCGACGACCCGCTTGCCCGGCACGGCCAGCTCGTCGAGCCCGCGCAGGAAGTCGAACTGCTTGCTGCCCGGGTCGCCGAAGCCGATGAACTGCCAGAACAGCGGCAGCTTCGCCGCCTTGCACAGATACCGTTCCGCGGCGAGCTTACCGGTGGGTCCGCCGTCGGTCTGGAACACCACGAGGGCCGGCTCGGTCGCCCCGCTGTCGAGGTAGTGGTCGATGACGGCGTCCATCGCCAGGTGGTAGCTGGTCCTGCCCATGTGCCCGAGTCCCGCCACGATCCGGTCGATGCGCCCCTGGTGGTCGGCCAGGGCGATCTCTGTCTCGGCGTCGATGCCGGTGGAGAAGAACACCACCGGCACGGTGCCGTCGTCGTCGAGGTGCGCCGACAGCCCGAGCACCCGGTCGGCCAGCGCCTGCACGCTGCCGTCCTTGTAGTAGGGCCTCATCGAGCCGGAGTGGTCGAGAACGAGATACACCGCGGCCCGCAGCCCGTCGAGGCCGTGCTTACGGAGCGACACCCCGGCGCTCTTGTACAGGCTGACCAGCGCGGGCGCGGTCTCTTCCACCTTGCTGAGACTGATCGCGGCCATCCGCTCTCCCCCCTCGGTCACCGGCTGCCGATCACCGGGACGGGTCCCGAGAGTACGGCACCCCGGCCCGAGTACTCTGCGATGATGTCCTACTCGTGAAATGCATGAGGGGGACGCGTGAAACCGGGACAGGCCAAGGCCCCTGGAGGGGGCAGACGGCGGGCGTTGGTCGTCGGGGTGGGGCGGACCCCCGCGCTGGAGCGGGACGAGCATCTGGCCCGGCGTTTCCCCGCCCTTCAGAGCGCCGTCGAAGACGTCGAACTCGTGAGCCGTGCGCTGCGCCAGTCGCACTACGAGGTACGGCCGCTGCACGACCCGGGCGGCTTCGAACTGCTCGGCGCTCTCCAGGAGTTCTTCGACGAGTGCTCCCCCGGCGACACGGCGTTCCTCTACATGTCCTGTCACGGTACGACCGTGGGCAAACGGGACCATCTCCTGCCCGCCGACGTACAGCCGGGCCGCATGGACCCGGCCGGTGGCCGGTCGCTCCTCGACCGCACGCTCATAGCCGCGGACCCCGGGGGACTGCTCGACGGGCTGCCCGCCGGCGTGACGACGGTCGTCTGCCTGGACATCTGCCGCACCGAGGAGCCCACGCCCCTGGCCGAGCAGGGCCGGAACACCGTCCTCTCGGCCGCCGAGGACGTGTACTGGCTCTACAGCTGTGGCCGGGGCGAGCGCTCCTACGCCGACCCGCAGGAAGGCAGTTGGTTCGGCCGGGCGCTCGCCAAAGCACTCGCGCCGACCACGCAGCCGACCACCTTCGCCGACCTCGTCCGCGACACCCGTACGGCGGTGCGCCGGAACGCCTCCGACGCGGGGGTCATGCCGCCCACCGTCGACCGGTACGTCCCGCACGGCCTCGACCCGGACGACCCCGGCCCCGTGCTGTGCGAGGGCGCGCAGGAAGCGTACCGGTGGACGACGATGATCGAGCAGTCGTGCCTGTGGCGGTACACGTCGGGCACCGCGGCGGTGCACGAGCGGGTCAAGAAGCGGCTCGGCGAGCTGGTCGAGCACATCGTGGACTCCCTCTCCACCGAGGGCGCGCACCGCGACGACCCGTGGACCGACCCCACCTATCCGGTCCGGGTGGTCGATCGGCTGGAGACCCTGGTCAAGCGGGCCCGTCTGGAGGGCCGCGACCTGCTCTCGCCCGCCGAGACGGCGGCGCTGCTCGCGGCGCCCGTCGTGCAGGAGGGCATCGTCGCGATCGCGCTGGAGGAGCTGCGCAGGACGATGCCCGAGGGCATGGACGTCAAGAGCGCGGACGACGCCCTCGAAGGTCACGACCGCCTGGTCCGCGACGCCGCCCACGACGTCGCCCGCGCGCACTCCCAGGTCCGGCGCACCGTCGCAACCCTGCGCCGCCGGGGCCTCAAGGAACAGACGGCAGCCGCCGACCACTGGCTGCGGCACCGCTTCATCACCGACTGGGACCCGCTGTGGGAACGCACGGGCGACTACTCGGCCGTGGACACGATCCTCGACCTGCTGGTGGGCGCGATCCTGGACGCGGCCGCCGACCCCACGGGAGCACCGGTCAGAGAGGCGACCAGGCTCACCATCGACGGCCAGGTGCGCCAGGTCCTCGGCCATCTGACGGTCCATCCGAGTACCAGCCCGCGCATCAACGACGCGCGCGGCGGTGACGACTGGAGCACCTACCCGCCGGTGCCCGGGAACCAGTGGCGCGCCTCGGACCTCGCCCGCCTGCTGTGGACAGCCGGCCTCCAGGCCGCCGACCCGCGCCGGATGTCGAGTGTCCTCGTCGACCACCTGGGTGCCCACGAGCCCCTGGACCCGGACGACGTGGTGGCCGCCCTGTCCGCCGACTTCGGCTACGACGTGACGCTCCTGGGCGAACAGGACGAAGGACCCTACGAGCTCACCGTCCGGTTCGCCTGCCCCCATCCGGCGCTCCACGTGGCCGTCGAGGAGCTCGCCGCGCGGACGAACGCGACCGTGGACCTGCTGCACCAGGAGTGCCAGAAGGCCCGGACGACCCCGCCGGCCCTGCTGCGCGGATTCCCCGAGCGCGTCACCACCGACCAGCTCGTGCCCGTGGCCGAGCGGTACAAGCAGCCGCTGGAACGCTTCCGGCTGGCCGAGGACGAGATCCGGCCCCTGCTCATGGGCACCCAGCTGTACGGCGATCCCATGCTGGCGGTGCGCGAGCTGTACCAGAACGCCCTGGACGCCTGCCGCTACCGTGACATGCGCCGGCAGTACGGCGCGGCGCAGGGCCGGCCGGGGCCCGACTGGCAGCCGAGGATCACCTTCACCCAGGGCTGGGACGCCGACGGCAGGCCGTACATCGAGTGCACGGACAACGGTTCCGGCATGAACCGCGCCAAGCTGACCTCGATGTTCGCCCGCGCCGGCAAGCGGTACGAGCAGGACCCGGAGTTCGTCCAGGAGCGCCGCAACTGGCGCCGCGCCGACCTCGGCGAGATGCCCCTCAACTCCCGTTTCGGCATCGGCGTGTTCAGCTACTTCATGCTCGCCGAGGAAGTCGTCGTCTGGACGAGCCCGGTGGACCACTACGGCCGCGCGCTCCAACTGGAGCCGCTGCGCGCCGACATCCAGTCGGGCTCGGGGCTGCTGAGGATCGGTGAGGATCCGCATGTGGCACTGGACGGCGGGACGCGGGTGCGGCTGTATCTGGGCGAGGACGCCACCGTCGCGCCCTCGTTGGTGGAGACGCTCGAGTCCTTCCTGTGGGTGGCGGACTTCGAGGTGGAGGCACGGGAACTCACCAAGGACGACAACCGGACGGCCGTACGGCACCGGCGCTGGGAGCCCGGAGCGCTCACGCCACCCACCCCCAAGCCCTGGTACGGCGACGCCGTCCAGGGCACCCGCGACATCTGGCTGGTGCAGGGCAAGGGCGGGTGGCTGCTGGACGGCGTGGTCATCAAGGACGCGCCGGAGTCGTGCGGCCACATCGTCAATCTGCGGGAACGGCATCGGCCCGAGCCCAGCGTGGATCGCAACAGCCTTATCTCGTACGACGAGGAGGCAGTGACGTCCGAGCTGCTGGACGCCGCGCCGAGGGCCACCTCGCGGTGGCGGGAGGTCCTGCTGCCGTGGCTGTGGGAACTCGCCGGGAAGTCGCCCCGGCTCGCCTTCACCGTGCTCGACTCGCTGCCCGATGGCACCGCGGCCATCATCTTCCCCCCGGGAGCGCACCCCGACCAGACCCTGCCGCGTACGGCGCCTCTCGCGACGGTGGGGTGCCTGCCCATGGACGAGAGCGCCGGGAACAGCCGAGGCCCCTGGCGTGGGCAGCTCGGCGACTACCAGAGCGCCCTGGCCGGACAGTGGCAGAAGACACGGCTCGCTCTCCACCAGGGGGGAAAGGCCTTCCTCCCGCCCGGGTACCCCCGTCCGACGGCCATGGACGCGATCCTCTTCCCGAAGGAGGCCAACACCCCGCGCGGATGGCAGACGGTGCTGCGGGCCGCATACCTGACACACATGCCGTCGGCTGAGCCCCTGAAGGCCCTCCGCCGCTACGCGATCCTGGGTATGGAGGTTCCTGCCGCGACGGACATCCGCAGACTTCGGACGGCGCGGCCCACGAGGGAACTGGTGGAACTGTCCGGGATGTGGCGTTCCATGCTGCGTGAGGGGCACTGGAACAAGCCGGCCCTGTACGCTCCGCTCCTGCTGATCGCCGCGCGACACCGCCTGCCCCTCGCAGACGCGGTCGCCCTCCTGGAGGAACTCCGGGCCTGGCAGCCCGAGTTGCCGCCCCCGCCCGTCCTGGACGCCGACCTGGCCGCCGAGGTCCCCACGCGGGGTGACGCTGCGCTGTTGGTGAGCCAGGAACTGGACGAGGAACTGCATGTGTGGCCCGGTGAGCTGGGGGTCGTCGATCTTCTCGTCCGGGGTGAATCGGGAGTGCCCGTCAGCGACCTGGCGGCTCGTGTCCGGCGGTTCGAGCCGCTCGGCTTCTCGCTGCGGGAGGACCTCTCGCCCGCCGCCATCGAGCACGGTCCGCTCAATGCGATGGAGCGTTCCCTGTTCGTCCGCTCGGTCGGTGGCCGCCTGGACGTGACCCGACGGCGTGGCGACGATCTCCGCATCGACGATCTGCTCGTGCTGGCCGCGGAGTTGCAGATCCCGCCGAGTGAAGCGGCCTCACGTCTGAACGCCCTCACGCCGGTGACCGGGATTCGCGCCGACGAGCCGCCCGCCGAGGTGGCCGACTGGATCCCCTCCTCCCTGGCGGCCGAAGTACTCACTACGATCCGTCGCCGTGGCGCCGGGGTCTCGCCCTGGGAGTTCATCAGGGTCATCACGCGCAGGGCCTCACGCACCCCGACCCTGTCGCCCCGGTCCGAGATCGACCTCGACGAGATCGACAAGGTCCTGCGGCGCCTGAACTCGGCGGGCCTGCTCGCCCCGGGATTCGAGGACCGCATCGAGGAGACCCTGCGGCAACTGGAGGTCTGGGACCACCCCCTCACCCGTGGACATTCGGTCGCGTTGTCCGGCAGGAATCTCGACGAGCAGGGCGTGACACCCGCGGTCCTCGTCCAGCTCAGTGCCACGGAGCGACGCCCCATCGGCGACATCGTGCGGAGGCTGACCGGACAGGACCAGGTCCTGCCCGTCTCCGTCTCCCGGCCGGACCCCGCGGTCCTGGACCTGCAAGCGACCTCCCAAGACGTCGGTGCGCTCCTGACGCAACCGTCGGGCCGATTCCTGCCGGCCCTCCGGCTCTCGCGACTGCTGCGCCACGCCTACATCACGCGCCGCACGCTCGCCGCCTCCATCGAACACCTCACCCGGTTCCAGCCGCTCGGCGGCCCGCCGCCCCCCTGCGCCGCCGACACCCCCGGGGCCGCGGCCGTACGGGACCACACACCCGACCTCTTCGACATGGCCGCCTTCGGCCCGGGTCTCCTCGGCATCGACGACGAGACCTGCGTCCTCGGCCCCCTCGAACTCGTCCGCACCGCCGGCCGCTTCGACTGGACCCTCGGCAGGACGTACGACCGCTACGCCCCCTTCGCCTGCCTCGGCCTGGACGTCACCGTCGGCAGGCCCGAGGGCGAGGTGGCCGACCGCGTCCCCGACTGGCAGGATCTGATCATCCTCACCGAGCAGCTCACCGGCCGGGCCCCCGCCCTGGCCGGCACCGTCTCCGAGGACCACATCACGCTCAGCGCGGAGGAGACGGACCTGCCCGAGAGCCAGGTGCGCGAGCGACTGGCCCGGTACGCGGCCCTCTTCTGCCTGGAACTCCCCTGCGAAGCCCCTCATCCGGAAGGCACCGCCGAGTGACGCCCCCGATCGAGTACGACCCCGACGCCGTCCACGCCCCCGTCCTCACCTTCCGGTGGGTCGTGCGCAGGAACGGCGACGACGCCCGGTACGAAGCCTCCGGGACCTGCCCGGTCTGCACCTGCCCGATGACGAGGACCTGGCCCTTCGGGCAGCCCCCGGTCGCCAAGGGCGGCTTCTTCGGCCGGCGTGAGGAGCCGGGGCCCCAGTCGTTCCACACCCTGTGCGAGTGCCGCACCCTGCACATGAACCGCCCCGCGAGCGAGCCACGGGGCTGCGGGGCCCTGCTGACCATCGCGGCGCCGCCCTCGCCCGGGCAGTCCGGGGCGACGCCATGACCTTCACACCCACGCCGCAGCAGCTCCGCGACGCGGACCGCCGCTGCCGCGAGATGGCCTCTCCGGAGCGGCAGTTGCAGGCGGCGCTGCATCAGGCCGAGGGGTATCGCAATTTCCTCGCCTCGCTCACCGGCCTGCTCGCCGCGGTGTTCGTGCTGAAGGGCCAGGAGGATCTGAGCAAGCTGGCGGACACGCCGCGCTGGTGGGTGACCGGGCTGCTGATCGCCGGGTTCCTCGCCCTGATCGCCGCTTCCTGGCTGGGCGTTCTGGCCGTGCACGGACGGCCCGGTGAGGAAATCCTGCTGGAGGCGGGCAGGCTGCTGCGATACGAGAAGAAGCGGACGAAGACCATCTGGCTGCTGGTGGAGTGCGCGCGCTGGCTCGCCCTGGCCGGTGTCCTGTGCGTCGCTGCCGCGGTGATCGTCACATGGGTCGTGCCCGGCGGAAAGTAGGGGGAAAGGCGACAGCGCCTGCCCGTTCGTCCGGTCGGGGACTGTGGGGCAGGCGCCGTCAGTGTTCCGTACGCCTTTGTACGGGACGTCTCTTCGGTGATCCGTCAGACCATCAGCGCACGGTCCGTCGGGCGGATCGGTGCCGGCAGCTCGCTGGCGCCCGTGAGGTGGCGGTCCACCCCGCGCGCCGCCGAGCGGCCCTCGGCGATCGCCCACACGATGAGCGACTGGCCGCGGCCCGCGTCACCGGCGACGAACACGCCCGGCACGTTGGTCTGGTAGTCGTCGTCGCGGGCGATGTTGCCGCGCTCGTCGAGCTCCAGGCCGAACTGCTCGACCAGGCCGTTCTCCCGGTCGGTGCCGGTGAAGCCCATGGCGAGGGTGACGAGCTGGGCGGGGATCTTGCGCTCGGTGCCCGGCTTCGGGGTCAGCCGGCCGTCGATGAACTCCACCTCGGTGAGGTGCAGCCACTGCACGTTGCCGTCCTCGTCGCCCTCGAAGTGGGTCGTCGAGACCGAGTAGACGCGCTCGCCGCCCTCCTCGTGGGCCGAGGTGACCTTGTAGAGCATCGGGAAGGTCGGCCAGGGCTGGTTGACCGGGTGCCGCTCGTCGTTCGGGCGGGGCATGATCTCCAGCTGTGTGACGGAGGCCGCGCCCTGGCGGTGGGCCGTACCGACGCAGTCGGCGCCGGTGTCGCCGCCGCCGATGACCACGACGTGCTTGCCCTCGGCCGAGATCGGGGGCGCCACGTAGTCGCCCTCCTGGACCTTGTTCGACAGGGGCAGGTACTCCATGGCCTGGTAGATGCCCTTGAGCTCGCGGCCGGGCACCGGCAGGTCACGGGCCGTGGTCGCGCCGACGGCCAGGACGACCGCGTCGTAGCGCTTCTTCAGGTCCGTCGCCTTCAGGTCGCGGCCGATCTCGATGCCGGTGCGGAAGCGGGTGCCCTCCGCGCGCATCTGCTCGATGCGGCGGTTGATGTGCCGCTTCTCCATCTTGAACTCGGGGATGCCGTACCGCAGGAGGCCTCCGATGCGGTCCGCGCGCTCGTAGACGGCGACCGTGTGTCCGGCCCGGGTCAGCTGCTGGGCGGCGGCCAGGCCCGCGGGGCCGGAGCCGATGACGGCGACGGTCTTGCCGGACAGGCGCTCCGGGATCTGCGGGGCGACGTCCCCGGTCTCCCACGCCTTGTCGATGATCGAGACCTCGACGTTCTTGATGGTGACCGGCGGCTGGTTGATGCCGAGCACACACGCCGACTCACAGGGAGCGGGGCACAGCCGGCCCGTGAACTCCGGGAAGTTGTTCGTCGCGTGCAGCCGCTCGGAGGCGGCGGCCCAGTCCTCGCGGTAGGCGTAGTCGTTCCACTCGGGGATCAGGTTCCCCAGCGGGCAGCCGTTGTGGCAGAACGGGATGCCGCAGTCCATGCAGCGGCTGGCCTGCTTGCTGATGATCGGCAGCAGGGAGCCGGGGACGTAGACCTCGTTCCAGTCCTTGACGCGCTCCTCGACGGGGCGGGACTTGGCGACCTCGCGCCCGTGGTTCAGGAAGCCCTTCGGGTCAGCCATTGATCGCCGCCTCCATCATCTTCTCGTGGGTCTCGGTCTCGGAGAGACCGGCTCGCTCGGCGGCTTCCTTGGCGGCGAGCACTGCCTTGAACGTGCTGGGGATGATCTTGCTGAAGCGCTCGACGGCGGTGTCCCACTCGGCCAGGAGCTTCTCGGCGACGGTGGAGCCCGTCTCCTCCTGGTGGCGGCGGACCACGTCGTGCAGCCACTGCCTGTCGGTGTCGTCCAGCGCCTCGACCGCGTCCAGGTTGCCGACGTTGACGTTGTCGCGGTCCAGGTCGATGACGTACGCGATACCGCCGGACATACCGGCCGCGAAGTTGCGGCCCGTCTCGCCGAGCACCACCGCGTGACCACCGGTCATGTACTCGCAGCCGTGGTCGCCCACGCCCTCGGAGACGACCGTCGCGCCGGAGTTGCGGACGCAGAACCGCTCGCCGACCTTGCCGCGCAGGAACATCTCGCCGCCGGTGGCGCCGTAGCCGATGGTGTTGCCGGCGATGACGCTGTACTCGGCGAGGTGGTCGGCCGCGCGGTCCGGGCGGACCACGATCCGGCCGCCCGACAGGCCCTTGCCGACGTAGTCGTTGGCGTCGCCCTCCAGGCGCAGCGTGACACCGCGCGGCACGAACGCGCCGAAGGACTGGCCGGCGGAGCCGGTGAAGGTGATGTCGATGGTGTCGTCGGGCAGGCCCGCGCCACCGAACTTCTTGGTCACCTCGTGGCCGAGCATGGTGCCGACCGTGCGGTTGATGTTGCGGATCTGCACCTGTGCGCGGACCGGCTGGGCCTCGGTGGCGTCCGAGGCGGACAGGGCGTCCGCGGCGAGCTTGATCAGCTGGTTGTCGAGCGCCTTCTCCAGACCGTGGTCCTGGGCGATCAGCCGGTGGCGGACCGCGCCCTCGGGCAGCTCGGGCACGTGGAACAGCGGGGCCAGGTCCAGGCCCTGTGCCTTCCAGTGGTCGACCGCCCGCGTGACGTCGAGGGTCTCGGCGTGGCCGACGGCCTCCTCGATGGAGCGGAAGCCCAGCTCGGCGAGGATCTCGCGGACCTCCTGGGCGATGTACTGGAAGAAGTTCACGACGTACTCGGCCTTGCCGGTGTACCGCTCGCGCAGGACCGGGTTCTGCGTGGCGATGCCGACCGGGCAGGTGTCCAGGTGGCAGACGCGCATCATGACGCAACCGGAGACGACGAGCGGCGCGGTCGCGAAACCGAACTCCTCGGCGCCGAGCAGCGCGGCGATGACCACGTCGCGGCCGGTCTTGAGCTGGCCGTCGGTCTGCACGACGATGCGGTCGCGCAGGCCGTTGAGCAGCAGCGTCTGCTGGGTCTCGGCGAGACCGAGCTCCCAGGGGCCGCCCGCGTGCTTCAGCGAGGTGAGCGGTGAGGCGCCGGTGCCGCCGTCGTGGCCGGAGATGAGGACGACGTCCGCGTGCGCCTTGGAGACACCCGCGGCGACCGTGCCGACACCGACCTCGGAGACCAGCTTGACGTGAATCCGCGCCTGCGGGTTCGCGTTCTTCAGGTCGTGGATCAGCTGGGCCAGGTCCTCGATGGAGTAGATGTCGTGGTGCGGGGGCGGCGAGATGAGGCCGACGCCCGGCGTCGAGTGCCGCGTCTTGGCGACCCACGGGTAGACCTTGTGGCCGGGCAGCTGGCCGCCCTCGCCGGGCTTGGCGCCCTGGGCCATCTTGATCTGGATGTCGTCGGAGTTGACCAGGTACTCGGAGGTCACGCCGAAGCGGCCGGAGGCGACCTGCTTGATGGACGACCGGCGGGCCGGGTCGTACAGGCGCTCCGGGTCCTCGCCGCCCTCACCGGTGTTGGACTTGCCGCCCAGCTGGTTCATGGCGATGGCGAGGGTCTCGTGCGCCTCCTGCGAGATGGAGCCGTACGACATGGCGCCCGTCGAGAACCGCTTGACGATCTCGGAGACCGGCTCGACCTCGTCGATCGGGATGGGCTTCCGGTCGGACTTGAAGCCGAACAGACCGCGGAGCGTCATCAGCCGCTCGGACTGCTCGTTCACGCGCTCGGTGTACTTCTTGAAGATGTCGTAGCGGCCGGAGCGCGTGGAGTGCTGGAGGCGGAAGACCGTCTCCGGGTCGAACAGGTGCGGCTCGCCCTCGCGGCGCCACTGGTACTCGCCGCCTATGTCGAGCGCGCGGTGCGCCGGGGCGATGCCGGAGGCCGGGTAGCCCTTGGCGTGCCGGGCGGCGACCTCCTTGGCGATGACGTCGATGCCGACGCCGCCGATCTTGGTGGCCGTGCCGTTGAAGTACTTCTCGACGAAGGTCTCGTCGAGACCGACGGCCTCGAAGACCTGGGCGCCGCGGTAGGAGGCGACGGTCGAGATGCCCATCTTGGACATGACCTTCAGCACGCCCTTGCCGAGGGCGTAGATGAGGTTGCGGATGGCCTTCTCGGCCTCGACGCCGGGCAGGAAGGTGCCGGCGCGGACCAGGTCCTCGACGGACTCCATCGCCAGGTACGGGTTGACGGCGGCGGCGCCGTAGCCGATGAGCAGGGCGACGTGGTGGACCTCGCGGACGTCGCCGGCCTCGACCAGCAGGCCCACCTGGGTGCGCTGCTTGGTGCGGATGAGGTGGTGGTGGACGGCCGCGGTGAGCAGCAGCGAGGGGATCGGCGCGTGCTCGGCGTCCGAGTGGCGGTCCGACAGGACGATCAGCCGGGCGCCGTTCTCGATCGCGGCGTCGGCCTCGGCGCAGATCTCGTCGATCCGCGCGGCCAGCGCGTCACCGCCGCCGTGCACCCGGTACAGGCCGGACAGGGTCGCGGCCTTGAAGCCGGGCATGTCGCCGTCGGCGTTGATGTGGATGAGCTTGGCCAGCTCGTCGTTGTCGATGACCGGGAAGGGCAGCACGACGCTGCGGCAGGAGGCCGCGCTCGGGTCGAGCAGGTTGCCCTGCGGGCCCAGTGAGGAGCGCAGCGAGGTGACGAGCTCCTCGCGGATGGCGTCCAGCGGCGGGTTGGTGACCTGCGCGAACAGCTGGGTGAAGTAGTCGAAGAGCAGGCGCGGGCGGTCCGACAGCGCGGCGATCGGCGAGTCGGTGCCCATCGAGCCGATGGGCTCGGCACCGGCCTTGGCCATCGGCGCGAGGAGGACGCGCAGCTCCTCCTCGGTGTAGCCGAAGGTCTGCTGGCGGCGGGTGACCGAGGCGTGGGTGTGGACGATGTGCTCGCGCTCGGGCAGGTCGGAGAGCTCGATCTCGCCGGCCTCCAGCCACTCCGCGTACGGGTTCTCGGCGGCGAGCTCGGCCTTGATCTCGTCGTCCTCGATGATGCGGTGCTCGGCGGTGTCGACGAGGAACATGCGGCCGGGCTGCAGGCGGCCCTTGCGGACGACCTTGGCCGGGTCGATGTCGAGGACGCCGACCTCGGAGCCGAGGACGACGAGGCCGTCGTCGGTGACCCAGTAGCGGCCGGGGCGCAGGCCGTTGCGGTCGAGCACGGCACCGACCTGGGTGCCGTCGGTGAAGGTGACACAGGCCGGGCCGTCCCAGGGCTCCATCAGGTTGGAGTGGAACTGGTAGAAGGCGCGCCGGCTGGGGTCCATGGAGTCGTGGTTCTCCCACGCCTCCGGGATCATCATCAGCACGGAGTGCGGCAGGGAACGTCCGCCCAGGTGCAGGAGTTCGAGGACCTCGTCGAAGGAGGCGGAGTCGGAGGCGTCCGGCGTACAGACCGGGAAGATCCGCTCGATGGCCTTCTCGTCTGATCCGAACAGGTCCGAGACGAGCTGCGACTCGCGGGCCACCATCCAGTTGCGGTTGCCCTTGACGGTGTTGATCTCACCGTTGTGGGCGACGAAGCGGTACGGGTGGGCCAGCGGCCAGGACGGGAAGGTGTTCGTCGAGAACCGGGAGTGCACGAGCGCGATCGCGGAGGCGAAGCGGCGGTCGGACAGGTCCGGGAAGAAGGGCTCCAGCTGGCCGGTGGTCAGCATGCCCTTGTAGACGATGGTCCGCGCGGACAGCGACGGGAAGTACACACCGGCCTCGCGCTCGGCCCGCTTGCGCAGCACGAAGGCCTTGCGGTCGAGGGCGATGCCCTCCGAGACGCCGTCGCTGACGAAGATCTGCCGGAAGACCGGCATGGTCGACCGGGCGGTGGCGCCCAGCAGCTCGGGAGCGACCGGCACCTCGCGCCAGCCGAGCACGGTCAGGCCCTCGTCGGCCGCGATCGTCTCGATCCGCGAGACGGCGTCGGCGGCGGAGTCCTCCGGCAGGAAGGCGGTACCGACGGCGTAGGCACCGGCCGCGGGCAGTTCGAATCCGGCCACGTCACGGAAGAAGGCGTCCGGGACCTGCGACAGGATGCCGGCGCCGTCGCCGGAGTCGGGCTCGGAGCCGGTGGCACCGCGGTGTTCGAGGTTGCGCAGGACGGTCAGGGCCTGCTCGACCAGGGTGTGGGACGCCTCGCCGGTAAGGGTGGCGACGAAGCCGACGCCGCAGGCGTCGTGCTCGTTGCGGGGGTCGTACATACCCTGCGCAGCAGGGCGAGCATCCATGAAGGACCAGTTCTGGCCATTCGCGGAATGCTGGGACGGCTGGCGCGGCGTACGCATCGGCTCTCCCGTCGTCGTCATCTGGCATATGCAAAGTGCCGAGGGACGACGTTGGCCCTCGCGTGATCGCAAAATTTCGTGCAGGTTACATGATGGAGCGGTTCTCGGGAACCGGGATAATCCGTTCCAACATGCGGACACCGGCGGCTTGCGGCGGGGGTACCGCACCGACGGTGGAAGCTATGGGGGGCCTGTACGGAACGACCGGGTGAGATCGATACCCGTCGGGCCCGGAGGCGGGACGGGCGTCTTCGCCCAGCCCGCTGAGCGCGTCCACGGGCCTCATTGCCCGCAGCGCTTACGGCTCATGCCCGGTGGTTGCGCATTCGAAACCAGCAAGTAACGGCTACTTATGCGGCCCCTCGCATAACTCCGAGCCGAGCTATCCTACGGCCGTCCCGAACAAGCCGCCCAGGGCGTACGTCACACCCGCCGCCGCGCCTCCCAGGAACAGCTGCCGCAGCCCGCTGTACCACCAGGTGCGTGCCGTCACCCGGGCCACCACCGCGCCGCACAGGAAGAGCCCGAGCAGCGCCAGCAGCACGGCCGGCCAGAGGCTGCTCGCGCCCAGCAGATACGGCAGGACCGGGATCAGCGCGCCCAGCGCGAAGGAGCCGAAGCTCGACACCGCGGCCACGGTGGGCGAGGGCAGATCGCCGGGGTCGATGCCCAGCTCCTCCCGGGCGTGGATCTCCAGCGCCTGCTCGGGGTCCTTCGACAGCTGCCGTGCGACCTCGTCGGCCAGCTTCGGCTCGACCCCGCGCGACCGGTAGAGCGCGGCGAGCTCGGCCTCCTCGTCCTGCGGGTGCTTGCGCAGCTCGCGCCGCTCCACGTCCAGCTCGGCCTCGACGAGCTCGCGCTGCGAGGCGACGGAGGTGTACTCGCCGGCGGCCATGGAGAAGGCACCGGCGGCCAGGCCCGCGAGTCCGGTGAGGACGACGGTGTGCTGACCGACCGAGCCGCCCGCGACACCGGTCATCAGGGCCAGGTTGGAGACGAGGCCGTCCATCGCACCGAACACCGCGGGACGCAGCCAGCCGCCGTTGACGTCCCGGTGGGTGTGGTTGTCCCGGTGCGCCTCGTGCAGCGCCGCCTCGGTCTCGATGATGGCCATGAAAAATCCCCGATCCCCTAGCCGAACCAGCTTCTCTGGACGAGTTCCAGATTTTTACAACACACAAAGTACGCCGTGAATTCCGACTCCGCCAGCAAGGAAAGGCTGCGCTAACCTGCGGTTTTACCGCGTGACGCTCACTTGATGACGATCTTGCACAGATGTCGACCGGGTGATGCTGGGGGTCCCTAGGCTCGGGGCGGTCGCCGGAGTGGGACACATTCCGTATGGCATCGATCGCCTGCATCTCCTCCGTACCGGCGCCCGGGGACGCCACCGAACTGCGCGCACGCGCACGCGGCGCCCTGCTGGGCCTGGCCGTCGGTGACGCGCTCGGGGCCCCGGCCGAGAACCTGAAGCCCTCCGAGATCCGCGCGCGGTGGGGCCGTATCACCGGCTACGTCGCCGAGCATCCCGCCGGCACGGACGACACCGAGTACGCGATCTTCTCGGGCCTCCTGCTGGCCCGGCACGGCTCGGCCCTGACCCCCGCGCATGTGGAGGCGGCCTGGCACGAGTGGATCGCCGACCGCGACGAGGGCCCCTTCCGTGGCGCCGGCTTCAGTGAACGCGGCACGCTGGAGAACCTCCGGCGGGGCCTGGCCGCCCCCATCTCCGCCCAGCACCGGCACGCCTGGAGCGACGGTCTGGCCATGCGCGCGGCCCCCTTCGGGGTGTTCGCGCCGGGCCGCCCGGCGGAGGCGGCCCGGCTGGCGGCGATCGACGGCTCGGTGAGCCATGACGGCGAGGGCATCTACGGCGGCCAGGCGGTGGCGGCGGGCGTGGCGGCGGCGATGGCGGGCGCCCAGCCGATCGCGGTCGTGGCCGCCGCCCTCGCCGTCGTTCCCGACGACTCCTGGACGGCCCGCTGCCTGCGCCGCGCGGTGGCGGTGGCCCACCGCGGCGAACGCGCGGTCCGCTCCGCGGTCGTCATCGGCGGCTACCCGTGGACGGACCTCGCCCCCGAGGCGGTCGCCCTCGCCTTCGGCGCGTACGCGGCGGCCGACGGCGACTTCGAACAGTCCGTCCTGACGGCGGTCAACATGGGCCGCGACGCGGACACGACGGCGGCGGTCGCGGGCGCGCTGGCCGGTGCGACGCGGGGTGTCTCGGCGATTCCGGAGGCCTGGACGACCCCCATCGGCCCGGTCCGCGGCCGGTGCCTGCCGGCGATGGCGGGCTACCACGTCCTGGACGTGGCGGACCTGCTGACGCCCTGGGCCCCGGCGCACGGCGACGAGCCCGGGCCGACGGACTTCGTCCTGGCGGGCGACGGAACGCAGGCCCCCGCATGACGCGGCACGATCCGGCGGCAGCGGCCGGCGCCGCGGCCCCGGTAAGACCACCCGCGGCCGCCGACGGCGAAGGCGCCCCACGGGAGACCAGGACCCCTCAGGTGACAGTCACGGGCGGTGCGCTGGTGGGAGACAGAAAGGCCGAAGGCCTCCTGCTCGGACTCGCCGCAGGCGACGCCGCCGGCTGGCCCGCCGCCCGCCACCGAGCCGCCCGCATGCCCGACTGGACCCGCCGCCTCACCCGCGAACTGGACACCTTCGCCGAACACAACGCCACCACCACCCTCCCCGTCCCCATCGCCCTGAACCAGCCCCCGGAACCCCTCCGCCTGGGCCCCTCGGACGACGCCGAATGGGCCGCCTTCGCCGCGGAAGCCCTCCTGCGCGCAGGCGACGACACCGTCCTGAACGACCTCAGCCGAGAACGCCGCATCCGCGCCGCGATCGACCTCACCTGGAACGCCATCGCCTGCGAAGTAGCCGCCGCAGCGGACCGCGCACCCGAGATCGAGTCCGCCGTCCTCCCCCTGCGCGCCCGTATCTCCGTCCGCGCCGGCCTCGGCAACCTCGCCACCGGCCTGCGCCCGCCCGCCACGGGCCACGACAACCCCCACTACTTCGACGACGCCGCCTGCGTGAGGGCGTGCGTCCTGGCCGTGGCCCACCCGGGCGACCCCCGGCGCGCCGCCGACCTCGCCGAGTTCGACGCCCGCTACACCCAGGACGGCGACGGCGTGCACGGCGCCCGGGCGATGGCGGCGGCCCTCGCCCTCGCCCTGGCCGGCGCGGACGTCCACGCCTGCGTCACCGCCGCGCTCACCGAACTGCCCGAGGAGACGGAGATCGGCCGCAACGCCCGGCACGCCCTGCACCTCACGGCCGCCGCGGACAGCGCCTTCGCCCTGGTCCCGCCCCTGGAACACCAGATCGTCGACCACGTCTACAGCTACGGCATCGCCGCCGCCGAAACGGTCCCGGTCGCCCTCGCCCTGGCCACAGCCGCGCGCGGCCGCATCGCGGAGGCGGTTCCCGCCGCGGCCTGCCTGTCCCGCGTCGCGGACTCCGCCCCGGCCCTGGCGGGCGCCCTCACCGGCGCGCTGGGCGGCGGCGCCTCGATCCCGGCCTCCTGGCGGGAGACCTGCCGCACCCTCTCCGGCTGCGTCCTGCCCCGCCTCACCGGCACGGACCTCGTGGAACTCGCCGGACTCCTGGAAGCCGCACAACCGGACCGCCCCGGTGGATGATGCGGCCATGCAGCCCAAACCACACCAAAACGCCACACTGGACGAGCGGATCACCGGAGCCCTGGTCGGCGCCGCCGTCGGCGACGCCCTCGGCGGCCCCGTCGAGGGCTACTCGCCCGAGCAGATCCTGGAACGCCACGGTGGCCGCGTCCACGGCATCGTGGGCCCCTGGCACGGCGACGACTGGCGCACCGCCCGCCCTCTCGCCCCGTACCACAAGGGCGACGGCCACGTCACCGACGACACCTTGATGACGCACGCCCTGATCCGCGTCTACGCCCGGGTCCGCGACCACCTCGACGCCTACGCGATCGCCGACCACCTCGTCCCCGACCTGATGACCGAGCCCCGCTGGATCCCGGAACTGGAGACCGAGGCCCTCCCCCTGCACCGCGTCTTCCTGGCGGAGAAATGGCTGGTGACGAGGATCCACTACGGCCATGCCGACCCGCGCGAGGCCGGCACCGGCAACATCGTCAACTGCGGTGCGGCGATGTACATGTCCCCCGTCGGCCTGGTCAACGCCGCCAACCCGCGGGCGGCCTACGCCGAGGCCCTCGACATCGCCGGCGCGCACCAGTCGTCCTACGGCCGTGAGGCGGCGGGCGTCCTGGCGGCGGCGGTCGCGGCGGCATGCAGCCCGGGGGCCACCACGGACTCGGTCGTGTCGGCCTGCCTGTCCCTGGCGAAGGACGGCACGCGCACCGCGATCGAGCGGGTCTGCGAGGAGGCCTCCCGCCACACGGACTTCGAGTCGGCACTGGCCCCCCTGCGCGAGGCGGTCGCCCCCTACGACACGGTCGGCCCGGACTACCGCGCCCCTTCCCTCGGCGCCCGCCGCCCCTCCCGCCTCCACGCGATCGAGGAACTCCCCGTCGCCCTGGGCATGTTGCTCGTGGCCAGGGGCGACTACCGCCACGCGGTCCTGGGCGCCGTGAACTACGGCCGCGACTGCGACTCCATCGCCACGATGGCCGGCGCCCTGGCGGGTGCCCTCGGCTCCCCCATCCCCCAGGACTGGGCCAAGACGGTCGCCGAGGCCAGCCGCCTGGACCTCTGGGAACCGGCCACGACCCTCACGGCCGTCACCCGCGAGATCTTCGCCCGGGACACCTCCCGCCGCCGCGCCCACGAAGAGGCCTTCGCATCCCTCGGAGGCCCGGAATGCTCCGCCTGACCTGGGTCCAGCCGGAGGATCTGATCGGCCATGAACTCCACCAGGCGACCCAGGACGGCCGCGAGCCGAAAGCGATCGCGGCCCGCTGGAGAGCGGCAGGCGGCCCCCCGGCCCCCCTCACAGCAGGCGCGTCCTCCACCCCCGCCTCCCGCTACCTCCGCCAACTGGCAGAAGACCTCCTGGACGAACTGGCGGACTTGCCCAGCGCCTTGGCGGACGACGAGCCGACGGACCTGGCAGCGATCCAGTCCCTGTGCCCGGATTGGTCAATGCCTCAGCCTGCGGGCAGTCGTGCCGCCGGGGCGATGGGGGTCCCGCGTCCAGTCACAAAACAGTCGCACCTGGAATCCGCCTGGCTGGGCAGAGCCGCGGGCTGCCTCCTGGGCAAACCAGTCGAGAAGCTCCCCCTGGACGCCATCCGCCAACTGGCCAAGTCCACCGGCAACTGGCCCCTCACCACCTACTTCACAGCCCGAGGCGTCCCCGAAGACCTCCTCCGGAAACACCCCTGGAACCGCCGCTCGGCGAAAACCTCCCTCGCCGAGAACATCGACGGCATGCCCGAGGACGACGACCTCAACTACCCCCTCCTCAACCTCATCCTCCTGCAACGCCACGGCAGGTCCTTCACCACCACGGACGTGGCCCGCACCTGGCTCGACGAACTCCCCGCCGGACGCACCTTCACCGCCGAACGCATCGCCTACCGCAACCTCCTCACCGGTTTGGAACCCCCGCACACCGCCCGCCACCGCAACCCGTTCCGCGAATGGATCGGCGCCCTGATCCGCGCCGACGTGCACGGCTGGACCAACCCCGGCGACCCGGCCGCCGCCGCGGAACAGGCCCACCGCGACGCCACCCTCACCCACACCGCCAACGGCGTCTACGCGGCGATGTTCACCGCGGCCACCATCGCGAAGGCCGCGACAGGGGAACACGACGTCCACACCTGCCTGCGCACCGGCCTCACCGTCGTCCCGCCCCGCTCCCGCCTCGCCCGGGCCGTCCATCACGCCATCCAACTGGCCCGGGAACACCGCGACTTCGAAACAGTCGTCGACATCCTGCACGCCACCCACGCCGCCGCCCACCACTGGGTGCACGCCGTCCCCAACACCGCCCTCGTCGTCGCCGCCCTCACCCACGCCGACGGCGACTTCTCCGGCTCGGTCTGCCGCGCCGTGAGCGGCGGCTGGGACACCGACTCGGGCGGCGCGACCGCCGGCAGCATCGCCGGCCTGCTGGCAGGGGACCCCGCGGCACTCCCCGACCGCTGGACGGCCCCGCTGAAGAACCGCCTGTCCACCTCCATCGGCGACTTCAACGGCACCGGCTTCGACACCCTCGCCCATCTCACCCACCGGGAGACCCACCGCTCATGACCGCGCCCCTCACCGGCCTCCGCGTCCTGGACCTCGCCACACTCTTCGCCGGCCCGATGGCCGCCACCCTGCTCGGCGACTTCGGCGCGGAGGTCGTCAAGGTCGAGCACCCGGCGAAACCGGACCCGTCCCGCGGCCACGGCCCGTCGAAGGACGGCGTGGGCCTGTGGTGGAAGATGCTCGGCCGCAACAAGCGCACCATCACCCTCGACCTGTCGAAGCCCGGCGGCCGCACCACCCTCCTGCGCCTCGCCGCCGGCGCCGACGTGATCATCGAGAACTTCCGCCCCGGCACCCTGGAGAAGTGGGACCTGGGCTGGCCGGAGCTGTCGGCCGCCAACCCCCGTCTGGTGCTGGCCCGCGTCACCGGCTTCGGCCAGTTCGGCCCCTACGCCCACCGCCCCGGCTTCGGCACCCTCGCCGAGGCGATGAGCGGCTTCGCCGCGATCACCGGCGAACCGGACGCGCCCCCGACGCTCCCGCCGTTCGGCCTGGCCGACGCCATCGCGGGCCTGACGACCGCGTACGCGGTGATGACGGCCCTCGCCGCCCGGGACAGGACCGGCGAGGGCCAGGTCGTCGACCTGGCCCTGATCGAACCGATCCTGGCCGCCCTCGGTCCCCAGCCCCTCTGGTACGACCAGCTCGGACACGTCCAGCCCCGCACCGGCAACCGCTCCCCGAACAACGCCCCGCGCGGCGTCTACCGCACCGCGGACGGAACCTGGGTCGCGGTCTCGACGTCGGCCCAGTCGGTCGCGGAACGCGTGCTGCGCCTGGTGGGCCGCCCGGAACTGATCGACGAGCCGTGGTTCGCCACGGGCGCGGGCCGCGCCCGCCACGCCGACGTCCTGGACGAGGCGGTCGGCTCCTGGATCGCCGCACGCACCCGCGCGGACGTCCTGGCGGCCTTCGAGAAGGCCGAGGCGGCTGTGGCCCCGGTCCAGGACGTCCGGGACGTGATGGCGGACCCGCAGTACCAGGCCCTGAACACCATCACCACCGTCGACGACCCGGAGCTGGGCCCCCTGCGCATGCAGAACGTCCTCTTCCGGCTCTCCGCCACGCCCGGCGCGATCCGCTGGGCCGGCCGCCCCCACGGCGCCGACACGGACGAGGTCCTCACCGAACTGGGCCTCACCCCGGCCGACCTCACGGCGCTGCGCGCGGAGGGCGTCCTGTGACGGCGTTCCCCCTCACGTGGCTGTACGCCCCGGGCGACCGCCCCCACGTGGTGGCCAAGGCCCTCACCGCCGGCGCCGACATCGTCGTCGTCGACCTGGAGGACGCCATCGCCCCCGACCGGAAGGCGTACGCCCGTGCCGCCACCGCCGAGCTGCTCACCGAGCAGCCGCCGGTCCCGGTCCACGTCCGCGTCAACGCCCTGGACAGCCCCTGGGCCGGGCAGGACCTCGCCACCCTCACCCCGGCTCGCGGCCTCTGCGCCCTGCGGCTCCCCAAGATCGGCTCACCCGCCGAGGTCGTCCGGATCGCCCGGCACGCCGTCCCCGCCGGGCTGCCCCTGTACGCCGTCCTGGAGACGGCCCTCGGCGTGGAACAGGCGTACGCCGTCGCCACGGCCCACCCGTCCCTGCGGGGCGTCTCTCTCGGGGAGACGGACCTCCGGGCCGACCTGGGCGGATGTGACGACGAGGGGCTCGACTGGTCCCGCTCCCGGGTGATCGTGGCCGCCCGGGCCGCGGGCCTGCCGCCGCCGGCCCAGTCGGTCCACCCGGACGTCCGCGACCTGGAAGGGCTGGCCGCCTCCTGCGCCCATGGCCGCGCCCTGGGCTTCCTGGGCCGGGCCGCGATCCACCCCCGCCAGCTCCCGGTCATCGAGCGGGCCTTCCTCCCCACCGAGGAGGAGATCGAGCGAGCGGAGACGATCGTCAAGGCGGCGGCGACGCACCAGGGCGCCCAGGCCCTCCCGGACGGCCGCTTCATCGACACGGCGGTGGTGACGGCGGCCCAGCGCACCCTGTCCCTGGCACGCCGCCGCTGACCCGCCCCCACCCGCAGAACACCGAGGGCGCCCGCGAATCCACGGGCGCCCTCGGTCTCGTACGGCGGACGGTCAGCTCTTCTTCGCCGACCCGGCCTCGTCATTGGCCTCGTCATCGGCCTTCGGCTCTTCGTCGGCCTTCGCCTCGTCGTCGGCCTTGGCGTCGGCTTCCTTGCCCTCGCCGGCGGACCCGTCGTCGCCGTCGGCTTCAGCGGCGGACGCCTCCGCACCGGGCTCCACCACGGCTTCCCGGCCCGGCCGCTTCTTCGACGACAGCACGAGGTAGGTGACCGCGAGCAGGAACACCAGGATCGCGGTCCACACGTTCAGCCGGACACCCAGGATGTGGTGGGCGTCGTCGACGCGCATGTACTCGATCCACGCCCGGCCCGTGCAGTACGCGGCGACGTACAGCGCGAACGCCCGGCCGTGGCCCAGCCGGAAGCGGCGGTCCGCCCAGATGACCAGGAGCGCGACGCCGATGCACCACAGCGACTCGTACAGGAACGTCGGGTGGTATGTGCCCGGCACCCGGCCGTCCGCGGAGGACGTGATCTCCAGGGCCCACGGCAGATCGGTGCGCTTGCCGTACAGCTCCTGGTTGAACCAGTTGCCCCAGCGGCCGATCGCCTGGGCGAGGGCGATGCCCGGCGCGACGGCGTCGGCGTACGCCGGCATCGGGATGCCACGGCGGCGGCAGCCGATCCAGGCGCCCAGCGCGCCCAGGGCGATCGCGCCCCAGATGCCGAGACCGCCCTCCCAGATCTTGAAGGCGTCCACCCAGTCACGGCCCTCGCTGAAGTACAGCTCGTAGTCCGTGATCACGTGGTAGAGCCGGCCGCCCACGAGGCCGAAGGGCACGGCCCAGACCGCGATGTCGGCCACCGTGCCGGCCCGCCCGCCCCGGGCGATCCAGCGCTTGTTGCCGAGCCAGACGGCAACGAAGACGCCGATGATGATGCAGAACGCGTAGCCGCGCAGCGGAATGGGGCCGAGGTACAGCACCCCGCGTGACGGGCTGGGAATGAAGGCAAGTTCCATGGCAAGGTCGACGCTACCGTGCCGGACCCGGGCCGCGGCAGGCAGCCCGGCTACGGGTCCATAACAGGCAAGTGAGAAAAGCCGTCACCCCTTGTTCTGCTCCTGCACCAGCTGCTTCAGCTTCGCCGGGGTCATCGTCCGGTCCTGGTAGATGTTCTTGCCGTCCAACAGGACGGTCGGCGTGCCCGAGAAGCCGCCCTTGGCGAACGCCTGGTGGGACTTGGTGACCCAGGCGTTGTGCGTGCCGCCCTCGACGCACTTGCGGAAGGCGGGGGAGTCCAGGCCGTCGACCTTGCCGGCCAGCTCGATCAGCTTGGCGTTCCTGGCGTAGGCGTCGTCGGTCTCCGGGGGCTGGTTGTCGAAGAGCACGTCGTGGTACGCGGGGAACTTCCCGGCGTCCTGGGCGCAGGCCGCGGCGTTGGCCGCGTTGCGGGAGCCGGTGCCGCGCAGGTTGCCGTCGATGAGGGTGACCAGGTGGTACTCGGCCTTCAGCCGGCCGGCGTTCGTCAGCTCGTGGATCACCGGCCGGTACACCGACTCGAAGGATCTGCAGGCCGGGCAGCGGAAGTCCTCCCAGACCGTGAGCGTGGACTTGGCGCTCTCCTTGCCGACCGGGATGGCCAGGCCGTCCTTGCCCTGGGCCCCCGAGGGCGCCACGACCGGGCCCGCCGCCTCGCTGTCGTCGTCCTTTCCGGCATTGGCGGCGATGACGCCGATCACCGCCGCGAGTCCCAGGACGGCCACGACGGCACCGCCCACGATCAGCGCGCGGCGGCGCTTCTCCGAGGCCTTCTGCTTCTCGCGCTCCACCGCCAGCTTCTCCCGGGCGGTGCGCTTTCCCTCATGGTTCTTCTCGCTCACATCCCGGAAACGAACCGGGGAGGCGCACCGCGCCTCCCCGGCCCCAGGTCCACCCGTACGAGGGACCCGTATGACTACGCGCCTTCTTACGCCTGCCCGCGCACGCCCTTCGCCAGGCCGGCGGCCAGGGTGCGGACGGCCTCGACACCGGCCGCGTCGTCCGGGGCGTCCAGCATGGCCTTGACGAAGGCCGAGCCGACGATCACGCCGTCGGCGAAGCCGGCGACCTCGGCGGCCTGGGTGGCGTTGGAGACGCCGAGGCCGACGCAGACCGGCAGGTCCGTGCCGGTGGCGCGGGTGCGTGCCACCAGGTCCTCGGCCTGCGAGCTGACCGACTCACGGGTGCCGGTGACGCCCATGAGGGAGGCGGCGTAGACGAAGCCGCTGCCCGCCGCGGTGATCTGCGCGAGCCGCTCGTCCCTGCTGCTGGGGGCGACGACGAAGACGGTGGCGAGGCCGTGCTTCTCCGCGTGCTCCCTCCACAGCGCCGACTCCTGGACAGGCAGGTCGGGCAGGATGCACCCGGCGCCGCCCGCCTCGGCGAGCTCGGCGGTGAACCGCTCGACGCCGTAGCGGTCGATGGGGTTCCAGTACGTCATGACGAGGACGGGCTTGCCGGTGGCCGCGTGGGCCTCGCGGACCGTGCGCATCACGTCGGCGATCTTCACACCGCCGCGCAGGGCGATGTCGTCGGCGGTCTGGATGACGGGCCCGTCGAGGACGGGGTCGCTGTGCGGCAGACCGACCTCGACGACGTCGGCGCCGCCGTCCAGGGCGGCCTTGATCGCCTCGATGCCGCCGTCCACGGTCGGGAACCCGGCCGGGAGGTAGGCGATGAGGGCGGACCGGCCCTCGGACTTCGCCGCTGCGAGGGTGTCGGTCAACAGCTGGATCTTGCCGCTCACTTGGCGTCCCCCTCGATCTCGGCGGTGTCGGTGTCCGCGTCGGCGGCGACTTCGGCGTCGGTGTCGTACAGACCGAAGTAGCGGGCGGCGGTGTCCATGTCCTTGTCGCCGCGGCCGGACAGGTTGACCACGATCAGCCCGTCCTTGCCCAGCTCCTTGCCGACCTCCAGGGCACCGGCCAGCGCGTGGGCGCTCTCGATGGCCGGGATGATGCCCTCGGTGCGGGACAGCAGGTGCAGGGCCTGCATGGCCGCGTCGTCGGTGACCGCGCGGTACTCACCGCGACCGGAGTCCTTGAGGTAGGAGTGCTCGGGGCCGATGCCCGGGTAGTCCAGACCGGCGGAGATCGAGTACGGCTCGGTGATCTGGCCCTCGTCGTCCTGGAGGACGTAACTGCGGGAGCCGTGCAGGATGCCGGGTTCGCCGGCGGTCAGGGTCGCCGCGTGCTCGCCGGTGTCGACGCCGTGCCCGGCCGGCTCGCAGCCGATGAGGCGGACGGACTCGTCCGGGATGAAGGCGTGGAAGAGGCCGATGGCGTTGGAGCCGCCGCCGACGCAGGCGACGGCCGCGTCGGGGAGGCGGCCCGCGCGCTCCAGGAGCTGGCGGCGGGTCTCCACGCCGATGACGCGGTGGAAGTCGCGGACCATGGCCGGGAAGGGGTGGGGTCCGGCGACCGTGCCGAAGAGGTAGTGCGTGTGGTCGACGTTGGCGACCCAGTCGCGGAACGCCTCGTTGATCGCGTCCTTCAGCGTGCGGCTGCCGGACTTCACGGCGATGACCTCGGCGCCGAGCATGCGCATGCGGGCGACGTTGAGGGCCTGGCGCTGGGTGTCGATCTCGCCCATGTAGATCGTGCACTCGAGGCCGAAGAGGGCACAGGCCGTGGCGGTGGCGACGCCGTGCTGGCCGGCGCCCGTCTCGGCGATGACCCGGGTCTTGCCCATGCGCTTGGTGAGCAGGGCCTGGCCGAGGACGTTGTTGATCTTGTGGGAGCCGGTGTGGTTGAGGTCCTCGCGCTTGAGGAAGACGCGGGCGCCTCCGGCGTGCTCGGCGAACCGGGGCACCTCCGTGAGGGCCGACGGGCGGCCGGTGTAGTTGACCAGGAGGTCGTCGAGTTCCTTGGCGAACTCCGGGTCGTGCTTGGCCTTGTCGTACTCGACGGCCACCTCGTCGACTGCGGCGACGAGGGCCTCGGGGATGAACTTGCCGCCGAATGTCCCGAAGTAGCCTTCGGGGTTGGGCGTTTGACCCTCGGGGTCGGGGATGAAGAACTGGCTGGGCATACGAATACCTCACGGTGAGTGTGTGTGGATCACTAATCGCCGTGGGGGCGGGGATTGTCAGTTGACTGCGGGAGCGCCGTGGCTGGTCGCGCAGTTCCCCGCGCCCCTGAAGGGGCGCTGTTGCCATCGCATGCCGTTGACCTGCCCGGGCTCGTCACCGATGACGTAGCGGACCCGGCGGCCGTGGACGCGGCGCGCGGGGGCTCGGCAGCCGCGGGGGCGGCAGCCGCGCGCGAGGCGGGCGTACCGGTCCACGGTCGTCATGGTGAGAGTCATCGGGGGCAAGCCTAGCGGGAGATCAGCCCCGGCCGTGCCGGAGTGCGGGGTGTTCGCCCGCCGCCACCAGGTCCGAGACCGCCGTCTTGGGGTCCTTGCCGGTGACGAGGGACTCGCCCACCAGGACCGCGTCGGCGCCGGCGTTGGCGTAGGCGATGAGGTCGTGCGGGCCGCGGACGCCGGACTCGGCGATCTTGATGATGTGGTCGGGGATCTCCGGTGCCACACGCTCGAAGGTGCCGCGGTCGACCTCGAGGGTCTTGAGGTTGCGCGCGTTGACGCCGATCACGCGGGCGCCGGCGTCGACCGCGCGCTCGACCTCGTCCTCCTCGTGCACCTCGACGAGCGGCGTGAGCCCGATGGACTCGGCACGCTCGATGAGGGACTCCAGGGCGGGCTGGTCGAGGGCGGCGACGATCAGCAGGACGACGTCGGCACCGTAGGCGCGGGCCTCCCACAGCTGGTACGACGTGACGATGAAGTCCTTGCGCAGGACCGGGATGTCCACCCGGGCGCGGACCGCTTCGAGGTCGGCGAGCGAGCCGCCGAAACGGCGCTGTTCGGTGAGGACGGAGATGACGGCCGCGCCGCCCGCCTCGTAGTCCGCGGCGAGTCCGGCCGGGTCGGCGATCGCGGCCAGCGCGCCCTTGGAGGGGCTGGAGCGCTTGACCTCGCAGATGACCTTGACGCCGTCGCCACGCAGTGCGGCCGCGCCGTCCTTGGCCGCGGGAGCCTTCGCCGCACGCTCCTTGAGCTCGTCGAGGCTGACGCGCGCCTGCCGCTCCGCGAGGTCGGCACGGACTCCGTCGATGATCTCGTCGAGCACACTCACGCGAGCGGCCCCCTTCCAGACTCTTGACAATTCCAGCGACCGATCGAAAACCGATGGTCACTGCGATGGTATCCGCACCGGGGCGAAGGCCTCGCATCCGGTTGACGCCCGGTCCACTACCTGGACATCCGCCAGTTGATCAAGGATGGAGCCAGCCACCGAAGGGCAGGTTCCGGACAACGGAGAAGACCAGCAGCAACGCGCCGAGGCTCCACACCAGCCCCGGGCGCGGGTCGAACCGCATCGGGCGCCCCCGCGCCGCGTGGACCACCCATACGGTCCACAGCACGGCGAAGGCCAGATAGCCGAGGACGGCGAGCGCGTTGGCGTGCAGCGCCGCCGGGACGTCGCCGTGGACGAAGGCGTGCGCACTGCGCAGTCCGCCGCAGCCGGGGCAGTACAGGCCGGTGTAGCGCAGCAGCGGGCAGACGGGGTAGTGGCCGGGTTCGCTGGGGTCGACCGCGCCCACGTAGGCGAACGCGGCGGCGACGGCCGCGAGCACCCCGGCGGGGGCGGCCAGGCGGCCCGGGACGCTGTGCGTCACCCTTCGGCTGTAGGCGTTCACGGTACGCATTGTGCCCGGTGCGCGCGTGAGGGGCGGCCCCGGCACCCGAGTGCCGGCCGCCCCTCGTACGACTGATACGACGACGCGGTGCTCCGCGGGGGTCAGCCCTCGGCGCGCGCGGGCTCGCGGTCGCCCGTGGTCGCGTGCGGCTGGTGCAGGTCCTTGGGCTGGCCGAGGCCCATCATCCGCATGATGCCGCCGACGACACCGCCGAGGAGCACGACGACGATGCCCGCCCAGAAGCCCACGGGCTGGTCCATCACCATGAACGCGCCCGCGACGCAGAAACCGATGAAGGCGATGATGACACCGGTCCAGGCGGCCGGGGTGTGACCGTGGCTGCTGCCCGCCATTGCTTGCTCCTCGTTGCTGTGTGCGTGTCTGAGCAGGACGCTCAGGCCCATTGTCCCGCACGCGCACGCCCGCCGTGAGCGGGGGTGTCCCCCGCTCCGCCGGGTGGGCTCACGCCCCGGTCGGGTCCTCGCCCCGGTCGAGTGCCTTCCACAGGTCCTCGGGACGGTCGGGGTCGACGGCAGGGGCCTTGCGGCGTGACCGGGGTGTGCCGCCCCGCTCGTAGCGGCCGGACATCGCGGGCCACAGCCGGCCGTAGCGCAGGGCGAGCAGACCGGCCAGGAGGATGAGGACGCCGCCGACGGCCGCGACGTACGGCCAGGCGGTGTGGCTGAGGGTGTCCACGGAGGCGGAGGTGTCGCCGGAGGCCTGGGCGGCCTGCTCGTCGAGTGCGGAGCTGTCGGACGCGCCGAGCACGGCGGCGGCGACGATGCCCGCGCCGGAGAGCGCCAGCAGCCCGGCCACGACGAAGCGGCCGGCCCGGCGGACGGCGAAGACGGCGACGAGGGCGGCGAGGCCGACCACGGCGAGCGCCGCGGGTACGCCCGTGACGTCGCTGCCCTTGGCGGTCAGGGGGAAGGCGCCGCCGGCCACCGTCGCGGTGCCCTCCGCCCAGCGCTGCCGGGTGGCGAGCAGCGCCACGGCCGCGCCGAGCGCGCCGCACAGCAGCGCGACGGCGAGGCTCAGTCGGCCGGCCCGGGCGGATCCGGCGGCTTCGGAACGGGGGTGAGGTGCGGCAGTCACGTACTCCACTATCGCCTGAACCCCGGGCGAACCGTCACCCGGGGTTCATCTCAGGCCTTTCCCAGCCGGTTCGCCGTGTGCACGGCCCGCAGGACCGCCGCCGCCTTGTTGCGGCACTCCGTGTCCTCGGCGACCGGGTCGGAGTCGGCGACGATGCCCGCGCCGGCCTGCACGTACGCGGTGCCGTCACGCAGGAGGGCCGTGCGGATGGCGATGGCGGTGTCGGAGTCGCCCGCGAAGTCGAGGTAGCCGACGCAGCCGCCGTAGAGCCCGCGCCGGGACGGTTCGAGTTCGTCGATGATCTGCATCGCGCGCGGCTTCGGGGCGCCGGAGAGGGTGCCGGCCGGGAAGCAGGCGGTGAGGACGTCGAAGGCCGTGCGGCCCGGGGCGACGCGGCCCGTCACCGTCGAGACGATGTGCATCACGTGCGAGTACCGCTCGACGGACATGAAGTCGACGACCTCGACCGAGCCGGGCTCGCAGACCCGCCCCAGGTCGTTGCGCCCCAGGTCGACGAGCATGAGGTGCTCGGCGCGCTCCTTGGGGTCGGCGAGCAGCTCGTCGGCGAGGGCCTGGTCCTCCTGCGGCGTGGCGCCGCGCCAGCGGGTGCCGGCGATGGGGTGGACCAAGGCCCGGCCGTCCTCGACCTTGACCAGGGCCTCGGGGGAGGAGCCGACGACGTCGAAGCCGTCGAAACGGAACAGGTACATGTACGGGGACGGGTTGGTGGCCCGCAGGACCCGGTAGACGTCCAGCGCGCTCGCCGTGCACGGCGTCTCGAAGCGCTGGGAGGGGACCACCTGGAAGGCCTCCCCGGCCCGGATGCGCTCCTTGATGTCCTCGACGGCCTCCTGGAAGTCGGGGCCGCCCCACAGCGCCGTGTACTCGGGGAGCTCGGAGGGCGGGAGCGCGGCCGGGGGCTGGGCGACCGCGCGGGAGAGGTCGGCCTCCATGGCGTCGAGCCGGGCCACGGCGTCCGCGTGGGCCTCGTCGACGCCGGTGTCCAGGTCGTTGTGGTTGATCGCGTTGGCGATCAGCAGGACCGAGCCCTCCCAGTGGTCCATGACGGCCAGGTCGCTGGTGAGGAGCATGGTCAGCTCGGGCAGCTTCAGGTCGTCGCGCTCGCCGGGGCCGATCTTCTCCAGGCGGCGGACGATGTCGTAGCCCAGGTAGCCGACCATGCCGCCGGTGAAGGGGGGCATGCCGTCCTGGTGGGGCGTGTGCAGGGCCTCGATGGTGGCGCGCAGCGCGGCGAGGGGGTCGCCGTCGACGGGGACGCCGACGGGCGGGGCGCCGAGCCAGTGGGCCTGTCCGTCGCGCTCGGTCAGCGTCGCCGCCGAGCGCACGCCCACGAAGGAGTAACGGGACCACGAGCGGCCGTTCTCCGCGGACTCCAGCAGGAAGGTGCCCGGGCGCTCCGCGGCGAGCTTGCGGTAGAGCGCGACCGGGGTGTCGCCGTCGGCGAGGAGTTTGCGGGTGACCGGGATGACCCGCCGGTCGGTGGCGAGCTTGCGGAACGTCTCGAGGTCCATGGCCGCTGACCTTACTGATCCGAGGCGGGGGCGTCGGAGCCGCCGTCCTTGAGGAGCACGTCCTGGTCGAAGCAGGTGCGCGCGCCGGTGTGGCAGGCGGCGCCGACCTGGTCGACCTTGACGAGGACGGTGTCGGCGTCGCAGTCCAGCGCCACGGACTTCACCCACTGGAAGTGGCCGGAGGTGTCGCCCTTGACCCAGTACTCCCGGCGGCTGCGGGACCAGTACGTGCACCGGCCGGTGGTCAGGGTGCGGTGCAGCGCCTCGTCGTCCATCCAGCCGAGCATCAGCACCTCTCCGGTGTCGTACTGCTGGGCGATGGCGGGCAGGAGGCCGTCGGCGCTGCGCTTGAGGCGGGCGGCGATCTCCGGGGCGAGACGGCTGGGCCGGGGGGACGTGCTGGTCATGCCGACCATTGTGCCGCGCGCCACTGACAGGCCAGGTGGAGTGTCCACTGTGCGGACCTGATCGGCGGTCGTAGGCTGGGCCGCATGTCGACCCATGCCAAGCGTGAACGACTTCTCCTCGCCGATCTGTTGGAGACCGCGGGCCCGGACGCGCCCACCCTGTGCGAGGGCTGGACCACCCGGGACCTCGCGGCGCACGTGGTGGTGCGCGAGCGCCGCCCGGACGCCGCCGGCGGGATACTGATCAAGCAGCTCGCGCCGCGCCTGGACCGGGTGATGGCGGAGTACACCGACAAGCCGTACGAGGAGCTGATCCAGCTGATCCGTACGGGGCCGCCGCGATTCTCGCCCTTCTCCCTCAAGCAGGTCGACGAGATGTCGAACACCATCGAGTTCTACGTCCACACGGAGGACGTCCGGCGCGCCCAGCCCGACTGGTCGCCGCGCGAGCTCGACCCGGTCTTCCAGGACGCCCTGTGGTCCCGGCTGGAGCGCACGGCCCGGCTGATGGGGCGCGGCGTCCCGACGGGCCTGGTGCTGCGCCGCCCGGACGGCCAGACGGTCGTCGCCCAGCGGGGCGCGCCGGTGGTCACGGTGACGGGTGAGCCCTCGGAGCTGGTGCTGTTCTCCTACGGCCGGCAGAGCAAGGCCGAGGTCGAGCTGGACGGCGACGAGGACGCGATCGCGAAGCTGCACGAGACGAAGCAGCTCGGGATCTGAAGCCGGTCGGGTCCTGAGGGGTGGGTCACCGCACCGGGTGGCCCGCCTCCCGCAGCGTCTGCTTGACCTCGCCGATGCGCAGGTCCCCGAAGTGGAACACCGACGCGGCCAGCACCGCGTCCGCGCCCGCCGCGATGGCCGGCGGGAAGTCCGCCAGCTTGCCCGCGCCGCCGGAGGCGATGACCGGGACGGTCACGTGCCCCCGCACGGCCTGGATCATCTCCAGGTCATAGCCGTCCTTGGTGCCGTCCGCGTCCATGGAGTTGAGCAGGATCTCGCCGGCGCCCAGCTCGGCGGCCTGGTGCGCCCATTCGACGGCGTCGATGCCGGTGCCGCGACGGCCGCCGTGGGTGGTCACCTCGAAGGAGCCGGACTCGGTGCGGCGGGCGTCCACCGAAAGGACCAGGACCTGGCGGCCGAAGCGCTCGGCGATCTCCCGGATCAGCTCCGGGCGGGCGATCGCGGCCGTGTTGACGCCGACCTTGTCCGCGCCGGCCCGCAGCAGCTTGTCCACGTCCTCGGCGGTGCGCACCCCGCCGCCGACCGTGAGCGGGATGAACACCTGCTCGGCCGTGCGGCGCACCACGTCGTACGTCGTCTCGCGGTTGCCCGACGAGGCGGTGATGTCCAGGAACGTCAGCTCGTCGGCGCCCTCGGCGTCGTACACCTTGGCCATCTCGACGGGGTCGCCCGCGTCGCGCAGGTTCTGGAAGTTGACGCCCTTGACGACCCGGCCGTTGTCCACGTCCAGGCAGGGGATGACTCGGACCGCCAGGGTCATGAATCCACCGTTCCTCTGAATGCCTCTAGTTCCACCGACACCAGGACGCGCGGGTCGACGAAGCCGTCCACCACGAGGAAGCTCGCGACGGGGCGCACGGAGTCGAACAGCTCCTTGTGAGCCCGGCCCACCTCGTCGAGGTCGCGCGTGTGTGCCAGATACATTCGCGTCCGGACCACGGACTCGATACCGAGCCCGAACTCGCCGATCGCCTCCAGGGCGCTGGTGAAAGCCGCCTTGGCCTGCTCGTACGGGTCGCCCTCCCCGTACAGCACATCGCCCTTGAAGGGTGTCGTGCCCGCCACCAGCACCCGATCGCCCGCCGCCACGGCGCGCGCGAAACCGAAACTCTCTTCCCAGGGACTTCCGCTCTGCACGCGCCGTACGGCATCACTCATGACGACACAGTCTCCAATGCCTCTTCCAGGGTGAACGCCTTCGCGTACAGCGCTTTCCCTACGATCGCGCCCTCGACACCGAGCGGGACGAGCTCGGCGATCGCTCGGAGGTCGTCGAGCGACGCGACACCGCCGGAGGCCACGACCGGACGGTCCGTCGCCGCGCAGACGTTCTTCAGCAGCTCCAGGTTGGGGCCCTGGAGCGTGCCGTCCTTGGCGATGTCGGTGACGACGTACCGCGCGCAGCCCTCCTTGTCGAGGCGCTCCAGCGTCTCGTAGAGGTCGCCGCCGTCGCGGGTCCAGCCGCGGCCGCGCAGGGTGGTGCCGCGGACGTCGAGACCGACCGCGATCTTGTCGCCGTGCTCGGCGATGACCTTGGCGACCCACTCGGGGGTCTCCAGGGCGGCCGTGCCGAGGTTCACGCGGGTGCAGCCGGTGGCCAGGGCGGCGGCGAGGGTGTCGTCGTCGCGGATGCCGCCGGACAGCTCGACCTTGATGTCCATCGCCTGGGCGACCTCGGCGATCAGCTCGCGGTTGTTCCCGGTGCCGAACGCGGCGTCCAGGTCGACCAGGTGCAGCCACTCGGCGCCGGAGCGCTGCCAGGCGAGGGCGGCCTCCAGGGGCGAGCCGTAGGAGGTCTCCGTACCGGACTCGCCGTGCACGAGGCGGACCGCCTGGCCGTCGCGGACGTCGACGGCGGGGAGGAGTTCGAGCTTGCTCACAGTGTTCCGATCCAGTTGGTGAGGAGCTGGGCTCCGGCGTCGCCGGACTTCTCGGGGTGGAACTGCGTGGCCCACAGGGCGCCGTTCTCGACGGCCGCGACGAACGGCTTGCCGTGCGTGGACCAGGTGACCATGGGGGCCCGCATCGCCGGGTTGTGGGTCTGAAGCGACCAGTCGTGGACGGCGTAGGAGTGCACGAAGTAGAAGCGCGCGTCCGCGTCCAGGCCGGCGAACAGCCGTGAGCCGGCCGCCGCCTCCACGGTGTTCCAGCCCATGTGGGGCACGATCTCGGCCTGGAGCGGTTCGACCGAGCCGGGCCACTCGTCGAGGCCCTCGGTCTCCACGCCGTGCTCGATGCCGCGCGCGAAGAGGATCTGCATGCCGACGCAGATGCCCATGACGGGGCGGCCGCCGGCCAGGCGTCGGTCGACGATCCAGTCGCCGCGCGCCTCGCGCAGGCCCTTCATACAGGAGGCGAAGGCGCCGACGCCCGGCACCAGCAGCCCGTCGGCGTTCAGCGCCTTGTCGTAGTCGCGTGTGATCTCGACGTCGGCTCCCGCGCGCGCCAGGGCACGCTCGGCGGAGCGGACGTTGCCGAAGCCGTAGTCGAAGACGACCACACTCTTGCGGGAGGCGCTCAATTCCACACCTCCAGCCTCACGACACCGGCCGCCAGGCACATCGCGGCGCCGATGGAGAGCAGCACGATCAGGCCCTTGGGCATCTTCTGCTTGACGAAGGAGTAGATGCCGCCGACGAGGAACAGGCCGACGACGATCAGCAGGGTCGAGATGCCGTTCACAGGGCGCCCTTCGTGGAGGGGAGGATGCCGGCCGCGCGCGGGTCGCGCTCGGAGGCGTAGCGCAGGGCCCGGGCCAGCGCCTTGAACTGGCACTCCACGATGTGGTGGGCGTTGCGCCCGTAGGGCACGTGCACGTGCAGCGCGATCTGGGCCTGGGCGACGAAGGACTCCAGGATGTGCCGGGTCATCGTGGTGTCGTACTCGCCGATCATCGGCGCCATCTTCTCGGGCTCGGTGTGCACGAGGTAGGGGCGGCCGGACAGGTCGACGGTGACCTGGGCGAGGGACTCGTCCAGCGGGACCGTGCAGTTGCCGAAGCGGTAGATGCCGACCTTGTCGCCGAGGGCCTGCTTGAAGGCGGCGCCGAGGGCGAGGGCGGTGTCCTCGATGGTGTGGTGCGAGTCGATGTGCAGATCGCCCTCGGTCTTCACCGTCAGGTCGAACAGACCGTGCCGGCCGAGCTGGTCCAGCATGTGGTCGTAGAAGCCGACGCCGGTGGAGATCTCCGTCTTGCCGGTGCCGTCGAGGTCGATCTCGACGAGGACCGAGGTTTCCTTGGTCGTCCGCTCCACGCGTCCTGTGCGGCTCATGAACTCTGCTCCTTCTTCAGTGCACGTACCGCGTCGAGGAACGCGTCGTTCTCTTCGGGGGTTCCGGCCGACACCCGCAGCCACCCGGGGATGCCGTTGTCCCGGACGAGGACGCCCCGGTCGAGGATCTTCCGCCAGGCCGTGTGCGCGTCCTCGAACCTGCCGAACTGCACGAAGTTGGCATCGGAGTCGACGACCTCGTAGCCGATGGCGCGAAGTTCGCTTACCAGGCGGTCCCGCTCGGCCTTGAGCTGCTCGACATAGCCGAGCAGCGTGCCGGTGTGCTCCAGGGCGGCCAGGGCCGTCGCCTGGGTGACGGCCGACAGGTGGTAGGGCAGCCGGACGAGCTGGACGGCGTCGACGACGGCCGGGTGCGCGGCGAGGTAGCCGAGGCGCAGGCCGGCCGCGCCGAACGCCTTCGACATCGTGCGGGAGATGACGAGGTTCGGGCGTCCGTCGAGCAGCGGCAGCAGCGAGTCGCCGTGGCTGAACTCGATGTACGCCTCGTCGGCCACGACCATCGACGGCTTGGCCGCCTGCGCGGCCTCGTAGAGCGCGAGGACCGTCCCGGGCGGGACCGCGTTGCCCGTGGGGTTGTTGGGGGTGGTGATGAAGACGACGTCGGGCCGGTGCTCGGCGATGGCCTTCTCGGCGGCGGCGAGGTCGATCGTGAAGTCGTCGCCCCGCGGGCCCGAGATCCAGCCGGTGCCCGTGCCGCGCGCGATGAGCCCGTGCATCGAGTACGACGGCTCGAAGCCGATCGCGGTGCGGCCCGGCCCGCCGAAGGTCTGCAGCAGCTGCTGGATGACCTCGTTGGAGCCGTTGGCCGCCCAGACGTTGGCGAGGCCGACCTCGTAACCGGACGTGTCGGTCAGGTACTCGGCGAGCTTGGTGCGCAGCTCGACCGCGTCCCGGTCCGGGTAGCGGTTGAGGTTGCGGGCCGCCTCACGGACCCGCTCGGCGATGCGCTCGACCAGCGGCTCGGGCAGCGGGTAGGGGTTCTCGTTGGTGTTCAGCCGTACGGGGACGTCCAGCTGGGGCGCGCCGTAGGGGGACTTGCCGCGCAGCTCGTCCCGTACGGGGAGATCGTCGATGCCTGTCACTTGCCCTGTGGAACCTTCCAGTCGAACCTCGCCTTGACCGCCGCGCCGTGTGCCGGCAGGTCCTCCGCCTCCGCCAGCGTGACCACGTGGTGCGCGACCTCGGCCAGTGCGTCGCGCGTGTAGTCGACGATGTGGATGCCGCGCAGGAAGGACTGGACGGACAGGCCCGAGGAGTGGCAGGCGCAGCCGCCGGTGGGCAGGACGTGGTTGGAGCCGGCCGCGTAGTCGCCGAGGGAGACCGGGGCCCAGGGGCCGATGAAGATCGCGCCGGCGTTCCGTACGCGGTCGGCCACGGCGGCGGCGTCGGCCGTCTGGATCTCCAGGTGCTCGGCGCCATAGGCGTCGACCACCTTCAGGCCCTCGTCGATGCCGTCGACCAGGACGATCGCGGACTGCTTGCCGGACAGGGCCGGGACGATCCGGTCGTCGACGTGCTTGGTGGCCGCGACCTGCGGCTCCAGCTCCTTGTCCACCGCGTCCGCGAGCTCGGCGGAGTCGGTGACCAGGACGGCGGCGGCCAGCGGGTCGTGCTCGGCCTGGCTGATCAGGTCGGAGGCGACGTGCACCGGGTCGGCGGTGTCGTCGGCGAGGACCGCGATCTCGGTCGGGCCGGCCTCGGCGTCGATGCCGATCCTGCCCGTGAAGTAGCGCTTGGCGGCGGCGACCCAGATGTTGCCGGGGCCGGTGACCATGGTGGCGGGCGGGCAGGACTCGGTGCCGTAGGCGAACATCGCGACGGCGGTGGCACCGCCGGCCGCGTAGACCTCGTCGACACCGAGCAGGGCGCAGGCGGCGAGGATCGTCGGGTGCGGCAGCCCGTTGAACTCGGACTGGGCCGGGGAGGCGAGCGCGATGGACTCCACGCCGGCTTCCTGTGCGGGCACGACGTTCATGACCACCGAGGACGGATACACCGACCGGCCGCCCGGCGCGTACAGCCCGACCCGGTCGACCGGAACCCACTTCTCGGTCACGGAGCCGCCGGGCACCACCTGGGTGGTGTGCGTGGCGCGGCGCTGCTCGCGGTGGACGGTCCGGGCACGGCGGATGGATTCCTCCAGGGCCGCGCGCACGGCCGGGTCGAGCTCGTCCAGCGCGCGCGTGAGCGCGGCGGCCGGCACCCGCACCTGGTCGAGCCTGACCCCGTCGAACCGCTCGGCGTACTCGATCAGCGCCGCGTCGCCCCGATGATGCACGTCCTCGCAGATCGGACGCACCTTCTCCAGGGCGGCCGTTACGTCGAACTCGGCTCGGGGCAGCAGGTCACGCAGGGCGGGGCCCTCGGGGAGGGTGTCGCCGCGCAGATCGATTCGGGAGATCACGTGCTCAATTCTCTCAGACCCGATTCCCGCGCCGTCCGCTCGTATCAATGGCTGATACAGACCATCGCCGAACCCCGGAAGATCCCCTTCACGTTTCGCGTTCGGGGCGTCACTCAGCGGGCATGAACAGGTGTACGAAGCACCTGACCCGCGAGTATCCGGGGAGGAAGGAAGAGACGTGACGCAGGGGGCCGGCGTGCGTGCCGGGGATGTGCCCGAGGACCTGACGGCGGTCGAGGCCGGAATGTGGCAGGCGTTCCGCAACGGCAGCGTGTACGACCTGAGCAGCGGCGACCCGGTGGTGGACGATCCGCACGGCGGCCACCCGTGGGGCGAGGAGCGGACCGTGCGGGCCCGGATCGTCTGCTGGCTGCTCCTGGACGGCCCGCCCGCCCTGGCCGGCCGGGTGTCCTCGCTGAAGCTGGCCGGCGTGCGGATCAGCGGCTCGCTGGACCTCGCGGGCGGCACGGTGGTGCCGTACGTCGAGATGCGCCAGTGCCGGTTCGAGCAGGACGTGCTGCTGCCGGAGGCCCGCTTCACGACCGTGCGGATGGTGGACTGCTCGGTGCCTCGGCTGGAGGCGGCCCGGGTGCAGACGGAGGGCGACCTGCATCTGCCGCGCTGCCGGTTCCACCGCGGCATCCGGCTCACGGACGCGCAGATCGGCACGGACCTGATGCTCAACCAGGCGATCGTGCACCGGGACCGCAGCGGCCGGTCGATCGCCGCGGACGGCCTGACCGTCGGCCAGGACTTACAGGCCGAGCTGCTGGAGTCGCACGGCGAGCTGAGCCTGCGCGCCGCCACCATCGGCGTCTCCCTGAGCCTGCGCGGCGCCCGCCTGGCCAACCCCCGCGAGCGGCTCGCCTTCAACGCCCCGCAGCTGACCGTAGAGCGCAGCCTGTACCTGACCCCGGCGGGCGTCGGCGCCCAGGCGATGAGCGGCATGACCCCGGCGCGCGGGACGCGGATCCAGCGCTTCTCGTGCGAGGGCGGGATCCGGCTGGACGACGGGCGGTTCGGCGACGCGGTCGACTTCGAGCAGGCCGGATTCACCCTCACCGACGACCAGGAACTGTCACTGCGCCGGGTGCAGACGCCGGAGCTGCGGTTCCTCGGCGAGCATCCCGCGCGCGGGCGTGTCGTGCTGTCGGGGGCGAAGATCGTCAACCTGATGGACCGGGCGGACGCCTGGCCCGGCCCGGGGCGGCTGCACATGGGCGGCTTCACCTACGAGAACCTCGTGCCACGCGGGCCGTTCCCGCTGGCCGAGCGGCTGGACTGGGTGGCGGCGGCGACCGCCGAGTACAACCCGGAGCCGTACGAGCGGCTCGCGGCCGTGCTGCGGGCCGGCGGGGAGGACGAGGACGCCCGCGAGGTGCTGCTCGCCAAGCAGCGCCGGCACCGGGAGAGCCTGCCACCGGCCGCCAAGCTGTGGGGGTACGCGCAGGACTGGACGGTCGCCTACGGGTACCGGCCGGGCCGGGCCGCGGTGTGGATGGCGGTGCTGTGGGCGGCGGGCTCCCTCGCCTTCGCGCAGACCGGGCATCCGCCGCTGAAGCAGGGCGAGCATCCGGAGTGGAACCCCACGCTGTTCACGCTCGATCTGCTGCTGCCGGTGATCGACCTGGGCCAGGTGGGCTTCTGGCAGCTGCGCGGGGGCTGGCAGTGGCTGGCGACGGCGATGATCCTGCTGGGCTGGATCCTGGCGACGACGGTGGCGGCGGGGGCGACGCGGCTGCTGCGGCGCAACTGATGATGCGGGTGTGACCAGCGTTATTGAACTGTCACACTTTTACGCTCTCTTGACCGTGGGGCGTACAACTTTCCGCGATTTCGCCGAACGATCTGGCGCCGCCATAACCAGCGGACTTTCAATGGTCGGCACCATGGCCATGCAGCTGCCGTTCATCCGCCCGGGCCGGATGACAAGGACCGCGTCCCACCCCGTCAGCAGGCCGCGCGCCGACGACGAGGTGCTGCTCGACGCCCCCGACGCCCGGCTCAGTCCGGCGCTGGTCGCGGCCGCCCGCGGCGACCACGGACCGGCCTCCGGGCTGCTGCGCGCGACGCGGGTGGCGGCCGAGTGGGAGCGGCGCGACCGGTACGTGACCCGGCTGGCCTCCTTCGCCCGCTCCCGCCCCGACTGGCTGGACGCCTGGCTCGCCACGGCCCCGCACGACCCGGACGCGCTGCTGCTCGGGGCCCAGCTGGCGGTGGACCGCGCCTGGCAGTCACCGGCCCGGGCCGAGGCGCTGCGCGAGATCAGCCCGCTGATCACGGCCGCCGCCCGGGCCGACCACGCCGACCCGGTGCCCTGGCGGCTCGCGCTGGACCACGCGCGCGGCGCCCAGGCCGGGCACACCTACTTCGAGCAACTGTGGGCGGCGGCCGTCCGCCGCGCTCCGCACCACTACGGCTGCCACGAGTCGGCCCTGCGCTATCTGGCCGCGTCCTGGCACGGTTCGCACCAGGAGTGCTTCGACTTCGCCGACCGGGCCGCACAGGACGCGCCCGCCGACGCGCTCGTCCAGGCGCTCCCGCTGCGGGCGGCCTTCGGCTACCTCACCGACGGCTGCGGGCCCGAGCTGCCGCGCGCACGGCTGGACGCCGCCGCCGACCGGGCGATCGCGCTGTCCCCGCGACTGCCCGCGGCCGATCCCTGGCCGGCCCGGATGCGGAACCTGCTCGTCTTCGTCCTGGTGCGCCTGGAGCGCTGGCAGGACGCCCGGGAACAACTGCGCCTGAACGGCCCGTACGCCACCTCGTTCCCCTGGGACCAGGTGTCGGACGACCCGCTCGGCCACTTCCTGCGGATACGCGACGACGTGCTGTCCGGGGCAGCCGGCCGGCCGGCCCGGCATCCACGGAGTGGCCGGGGCGGACGAGTCAGCTCCGGCGACCATTAGGCTTTTACGTCGTGACCACCGTCCGGCTCCCCCTCTTCCCCCTGAACTCGGTGCTGTTCCCGGGGCTCGTGCTCCCGCTCAACGTCTTCGAGGAGCGGTATCGCGCCATGATGCGCGAACTGCTGAAGACACCGGAGGACGAGCCGCGCCGGTTCGCCGTCGTGGCGATCCGCGACGGCCACGAGGTGGCCCCGAGCGCGCCCGGCATGCCCGACCCGACGTCCCTGCCCGAGCGGGGGCCCGCCGCCGGCTTCGGCACGGACCCGGCCAAGGCGTTCCACAAGGTGGGCTGTATCGCGGACGCGGCGACGATCCGGGAGCGGACCGACGGCTCCTTCGAGGTGCTGGCGACCGGCACGACCCGGGTGCGGCTGCTGTCGGTGGAGGCGTCGGGTCCGTTCCTGACGGCCGAGCTGGAGACGCTGCCGGAGGAACCCGGCGACGAGGCGGCGCCGCTGGCCGAGGGGGTGCTGCGCTCCTTCCGCCAGTACCAGAAGCGGCTGGCGGGCGCCCGGGAACGGTCCCTGACGACCGGTGCCGACCTGCCCGACGAACCCGGCGTGGTGTCGTATCTGGTGGCCGCGGCGATGATGCTGGACACCCCCAGCAAGCAGCGCCTGCTCCAGGCGCCCGACACGGCCTCCCGCCTGCGCGACGAGCTGAAACTCCTTCGCTCCGAGACGGCCATCATCCGTAATCTGCCGTCGTTGCCGGCGTCGGACCTGACGCGCGGCCCGACGAGTCTCAACTGAAGCGGATGAAGCGGACGCCCATGGCGAAGAAGTCGAAGAAGCAGCACCAGCCGGGCGGTACCCCGGCGACGGTCGCCCTCACGGCGGCGGGCGTGGAGTTCACGGTCCACTCCTACGACCACGACCCCGCCCACCCCTCCTACGGCGAGGAGGCGGCCGAGGCGATGGGCGTCTGTCCGGACCGCGTCTTCAAGACCCTGGTGGCCGACATCGACGGCGCGCTGACGGTCGCGGTGGTCCCGGTGGCGGGCCAACTGGACCTGAAGGCCCTGGCAGCGGCGGTCGGCGGCAAACGCGCGACGATGGCCGACCCGGCCCTGGCGGAACGCACGACGGGCTACGTCAGGGGCGGCATCTCCCCCCTGGGTCAGCGCAAGAAGCTCCCGACGGTGCTGGACGCGTCGGCGTCTTCCCACCCGACGATCTGCGTCTCGGCGGGCCGGAGGGGCTTGGAGGTGGAACTGTCCCCGGAGGACTTGCGGAAGCTGACGGAGGCGGTAGTCGCTCCCGTCGGACGGCCTGCCTAGCCTGCGGGCAGTCGTGCCGGGTGCCTACGCAGCAGGCGGTGCCTCATAAGGCCCATGCTCGAACTCCGGCTCCGGATCCCGAGGCCCGAACAACGCCGTCAACCCGAGGTGCAGCACCAGCGCGGCAAGCGGCCAGGCCAGCAACGCCCCCTTCGCCCCCAACTTCAACGGCGCGGAGAACGTCACCCCCCGCCCCACATCCCGCGCACGCGCGACGACATCCTCCGCGGGCCCGAGCCACACCCCGACCCGCCAGGCCAGCAACGACCCGAGCAGCCCCCCGACGGCCAGCCCCACCACCAGCGGTACACCCCCGCGCCGCCGCAGCAGGAACACGACCAGGGCGCTGACAACCCCGAAGGCCAGCCCGAGCAAGGCGAACGTGCCGTCGACCCCGACGGCCTGCTCCCCCTCGGTGTCCTTCAGGTAGACGATCCACTTCCCCTCGACCACGTCCCCGACCAGCGGCACATGTGGCGCGAGCCACCACCACAGCACACCGAGCAGCACCCCGCCGAGCGCCACCGCCACGGCGACCAGGCCGGCCTCGCGCACTTCCGTCTTCATGCCCGGCCCGTCCTGCCCGTACCAGCCGTGCCCGGTGTACGCGGCGTACTCGGCGTGCTGAGACCCGGGAGCCTGGGGTCCGTGCGCCCCGGACCCGGCGCCCGGCGGCGGCCACGCATCCTGTGCGGAACGTTCATGCGGCGGCGGTGGCGGATTCAGTGGTGCGGTCACCCTGCCATCGTGCCAGGCCTGCCTGTGTCCCGCGTCACCGGACGATCCCTCCCCGCTCACCGCACGGCCGCCCGGCGGTACGCCCAGGTCGCCACGGCCAGCGAGACGACACCCACCAACCCGCACACGGCGAGGTCACCGAGCACGAAGGCCCAGTCGGGACGCGGCCCGAACGTCCGCGCGAAGGCCTCCACGCCGTACGTCGACGGCAGCAGGTCCCGCGTGAACCGCACCGCCTCCGGCATCCGCTCGGCCGGCAGCACGCCCAGCAGCAGCGCCGCCGACATGCCCAGCTGCCCGAGCAGCGTGGCCAGCTCCGGCCGGGGCGCGAGCAGCCCGAGCGCCGCCCCCAGCCCGGCGAGCGCGGCGCCCGCCAGCGGGATCACGGCCGCCAGGACCCACAGATGGGCCAGCGGCAGCCCGAAGAGCACACAGCCGAACACCGCCGTCACGACGGTCCCCGGCACGGTGAACGACGCGTACGCGCCCGCCGCGCCCAGCACCACCGCCGCCGGCGGCACCGGCAGCGTCGCGTAGTGGTCGAGCCCGCCGCTGGCCCGCAGCTGCCCGAAGTACTGCGCGAGCAGGTTCAGCGCCACGAAGGCCACCACCAGCACGGACGACCCGGCGACGACGGCCTGCGCCTCCGCCCCGTCGTCCACGACCCCGCGCATCAGGACCATGATGCCGACCGACTGGAACGTCGCCACGAACAGCAGCGGGATCCGCGCGACCCGCGCCCGGGACAGCTGCGCCCGGTACACGGCCGCCAGCGACGGCCACAGCCGCGCCCGGGGTCCGAGCTCGGCCGCGCACACGGCGGGCTCGTCCACGGCCAGGGCGCTGCCCGGCAGGACATCGGCGGGTACGACACTCACGTCGCGCTGCTCCCCTTCGTCGGGTCCACTGCGGCAGTCGCCCTGTTCGGCACGTATGCGTTCGGTGCGTATCCACACGGTACGTACGTGCTCGGTACGTACGCACCGGCCCGCGTACTCAAAGCCTTCATACTCCTCACGCCTTCACCAGCCCCTGCTGCGCGGCACCGCCCAGGGCCAGGTACACGTCCTCCAGGCTCGGCGTGGCCAGCGTGAAGTCGTCCAGGGCGGCGAAGGCGGCTCCTCCGGTGACGGTGGCGACGACCGCCCTGGCCTCCTCGGGCCCGAGCCGGAGCGTCCACAGGCGGCCCGACTCCACGACCCGGTCCCGCAGCGCGGCCACCTCGGGGACGTGTACCGGCGCCGTGTCCCGCCACACCAGGTCCACCCGCACCTCACCGGCGACCTGCTCCTTGAGCCCGGCCGGGGTGTCGCAGGCGATCACCCGTCCACGGTCGAGGACCGCCACCCGGTCCAGCACGGTCTCTGCCTCGATGACGTTGTGGGTGACGAGCAGCACGGTCGTCCCGCGCTCGGCCCGCCGCCGGTCGACGGCGGACCACACGGCCCGCCGCGCCACCGGGTCCATGCCGGTGGTCGGCTCGTCGAGCACGAGCAGCGGCCGCTCCCCCACCAGCGCCGCGGCGAAGCACGCCAGGCGCCGCTGGCCCCCGGAAAGCTTCTTCAGCGGCCGCCCGGCGAGGGGCGCGAGCCCCAGCTCGTCGAGGACGTCGTCCCGCTCGGCCCGGGCCCGCCGGACGTCCAGGCCGCGCAGCCGCCCGGTGGTCTCGGCGGCGAGCGACACGGTCAGCTCGTCGAGGGCGGTCGACTCCTGACCGAGGTAGGCGAGGATGCGCGCGGCCCGCTCCGGGTGGCGCACGATGTCGTGCCCGAGGATCTCCACGCTGCCGCGGTCGGGCCGCATCAGCCCGGTGAGCTGCCGTACGAGGGTGGACTTGCCGGCGCCGTTCGGCCCGAGCAGGCCGAAGATCTCGCCGCGCCGGATGTCCAGCGTCACGTCGTCCGTGGCACGGACCTCGGGTGTTCCGGGCGCGCCGCGCCGGCCGCGGACGGCCGGGTAGGTCTTGGTCAGCCCGCGCACCGCGCACACGATGTCACCACCGTGCCGAAATGCCTGTGCCGCGCGCTTACTCACAAGCAACGAGACTACGGGGTCGACAGCCCCGGTCCGCTCTCGGGTCGGTCCACAACGGGAAATCCGTCGGCAAAGTCCTCATTCGCCGACGGGGGCGTGCTCCACTCCCGTGCGCACGCCGATCTCCTTCCAGAAGCCGGCCCGGATGGCGTACCGGTCGCGCTCGTCGATCTGGTCGTCCTTGTGGGCGAGCAGGCCGAAGCGGGCGGCGTAGCGCAGCAGCTCCCCGTCGACGCGGTGCGGGATGCGCGGGTACATCCCGGACAGCTTCTGCAGGTGGCTCTGGTCGCCGAGGCGCTCGACCCAGCGCCGGGCGAAGACCTGCCCGACCTCGTAGGGGTCGCCGCCGACGGTGGTGATGTCCTCCTCGCGGTCGGCCCACCGCTGCTCGGCCGTGGTCAGCTGGGCGAGCGTCGGCATCAGGGCGGCCTCGGGGGGCTCGGCCGTGGGCCGGTCGACCCAGCCCTTGTCGGAGGACCAGCGGAGAGTGGCGGAGGCGGGCTGCTGGGCGGACTGGGGGCCGGGGGCGCGCAGGGCGGCCAGGTCTTTGGGCGTGGGGACGCCTTTGGCGGCGGGCGCCCGTTCCTCCGCGCCGTTGTGCCCGGGGCCGGCCGCGGGGTGCTGCGGCTGTGGGGCGGGGCGCTCGGCCGCGGCGGCGAGCGCGGACTCGGGCAGCGGGGCGGAGAGGATCGCGGCGATCTCGGGCCGGGGCGCCGGCTGCGGGGCGCACACGGCGGTGTGCTCCTTGGCGCGGACGGCCTTGGTGATCCAGGTCCGGTCCAGGACGCGCCGCTCGTCGGCCTCGGCGACCAGGTCCTCGGACTGGTTGTAGTCGCCGTCGGCGGCCTGCACGGCCCACAGGTGGACGGCGACGCCGTGCTCCTTGGCGGCCATCATGCCGGGCAGCAGATCGCCGTCCCCGGTGACGAGGACGACGTCGGAGCAGGCGCGGTTGCGGGCCAGCTCGGTGAGCTCGGCGTGCATCGCGGCGTCCACGCCCTTCTGCGCCCAGCGGCCGTCGCTGCGGGTCAGGGCGCCCAGCCGGACGGTGACCCGGGGCATCACGCGCAGCCTGCGGTGCTCGGGCTGCGGGACGCGGTCGGGGGCGCCGTCGAACCAGTAGATCCGCAGCAGCGGCTGCTCCGTGTCCGACTCGGCGCGTTCGCGCAGGCCCTGGATGAGGGCGGTGTGGTCGACGGTGATCCGGGATCGTGAGGGCTCCCCGGCGAGGAGACTCGCCGCCGCCCCCAGCAGATACCCCGCGTCCACCAGGACGATGCAGCGGTCCACACGACTCACCCTCTTCCCGGGAGGTTTGCTTCGGGCTTGCTTCGAGTCTGCCCGACGGCGCGGAGGTTAACGGCCGGAACTCGATCTTCGGCGTGGCGTTTCGCGCCGGCCTGCTCCGACTGCCCCTGTCACGCAGGGTAATTGTCCGACATGCGATCGTTGTCGGCCTGTGTGAATCTGGTCCCGGCCCTGGCCCCTAGATCCCCCACAGGAGGCATCACCATGGCCAAGAACAAGAACCGTGACCGTAAGCAGCAGCGTCCGACCGAGCGCGGGCAGCGGGCGGACCGCCGCCCCGCGGCCGAGGCGGAGCCCCAGCCCGAGGTCGAGCTGACCCCCGGCGACGTGGCGTCCCGCAAGCGGAAGCGCAGCTTCGGCCACAACTGACATCCGCGGAACGGGTTGTTGAGACCCACGCACCTACGTGAGGGGCGTACCAGGTACCGGGTACGCCCCTCACGCGCGTCAAGAGCCGTGCGCGGCCTCCGTCAGCCCGCCAGGCAGGACGGCCCGAGCAGCACCTTCAGATCGCCGAAGAGCGCCGGGTCGGGCTTCACCCGGTGCCGGTCCAGGCGCAGCACGGTCGTCTTGGTCGGTCCCTGGAGCTTGATCCGGACCTCGCTGTCGCCCTTGTGGTGACTGAGGACCTCGCCGAGGCGGCTGACCAGCGGCGGGGTGACCCGGGTGGCCGGGATGGTGAGGATCACGGGCGCGTTGGTGCCCGCGTTCGACAGGTCGGGGACCTGCAACTCCATCGCGACCAGCCGCGGCACGTCCTCGCGCTTGTCGAGGCGGCCCTTGACGAACACCACGGCGTCCTCGACGAGTTGGGTCGAGACGAGCTGGTACGTGGCGGGGAAGAACATGCACTCGATCGAGCCGGCGAGGTCCTCGACGGTGGCGATGGCCCAGGCGTTGCCCTGCTTGGTCATCTTGCGCTGGAGGCCGGAGATGATGCCGCCGATGGTGACGACCGCGCCGTCGGAGTGCTCCCCGCCGGTCAGCTGGGAGATGCCCGCGTCTGCCTTGTCGGACAGGATGTGCTCCAGGCCGAACAGCGGGTGGTCGGAGACGTACAGACCGAGCATCTCCCGCTCCTGGGCGAGCAGATAGGTCTTGTCCCACTCCTCGGTGGTGAACTCCACGTCGAGCCCGAAGCCGGGCTCGCTGGTCTCGGCCTCGCCCATGCCGCCGAAGAGGTCGAACTGCCCCTCGGCCTCCTTGCGCTTGACCGCGACCACGTTGTCGATCATCGGCTCGTAGTGCGCGGTGAGGCCCTTGCGGGTGTGCCCCATGGCGTCGAAGGCGCCGGCCTTGATCAGTGATTCGGTGGTGCGCTTGTTGCAGACCACCGCCTCCACCTTGTCGAGGTAGTCCGGGAAGGAGACGTACTTCCCCTTGGCCTTGCGGCACCTGATGATCGACTCGACGACGTTCGTACCGACGTTGCGGACGGCGGAGAGGCCGAAGAGGATCACGTCGTCGCCCTGGGCCGCGAAGTTGGACATCGACTCGTTGACGTCCGGCGGGAGCACCTTGATGCCCATGCGGCGGCACTCGTTGAGGTAGACGGCCGACTTGTCCTTGTCGTCCTTCACGGACGTCAGGAGCGCGGCCATGTACTCGGCGGGGTGGTTCGCCTTGAGGTACGCCGTCCAGTACGAGACGAGTCCGTACGCGGCGGAGTGCGCCTTGTTGAAGGCGTAGCCGGCGAAGGGGACCAGCACGTCCCACAGCGCCTGGATGGCCTCGTCGCTGTAGCCCTTCTTGCGGGCGCCCTCCTGGAACAGCACGAAGTTCTTCGCCAGTTCCTCGGGCTTCTTCTTGCCCATCACGCGACGGAGGATGTCGGCTTCGCCGAGCGAGTAGCCGGCGATGATCTGCGCGGCCTTCTGCACCTGCTCCTGGTAGACGATCAGGCCGTGGGTGACGTCCAGGACCTCCCTGAGCGGCTCCTCCAGCTCGGGGTGGATCGGCGTGATCTCCTGCTGGCCGTTCTTGCGCAGCGCGTAGTTCGTGTGGGAGTTCATGCCCATCGGGCCCGGGCGGTACAGGGCCGACACGGCGGAGATGTCTTCGAAGTTGTCCGGCTTCATCAGCCGGAGCAGGGAGCGCATGGGGCCGCCGTCGAACTGGAAGACGCCGAGGGTGTCGCCGCGCTGGAGCAGTTCGAAGGTCGTGGGGTCGTCGAGCGGGAGGCTCAGGAGATCGATGTCGATCCCCTTGTTGGACTTCACCATCTTGACGGCGTCGTCCATGATCGTCAGGTTGCGCAGGCCCAGGAAGTCCATCTTCAGCAGGCCGAGCGACTCACAGCTCGGGTAGTCCCACTGCGTGATGGTCACGCCGTCGGTGTGCCTGACCCAGACCGGGACGTGGTCGGTGATGGTCTCGCTGGACATGATCACGCCGGCGGCGTGCACGCCCATCTGCCGGACCAGGCCCTCGACGCCCTTGGCGGTGTCGATGACCTTCTTCACGTCCGGCTCGTTCTCGTACATCGCCCGGATCTCGCCCGCCTCGGAGTAGCGGGGGTGCTCGGGGTTGGTGATGCCGTCGAGGTTGATGCCCTTGCCCAGGACGTCGGCGGGCATGGCCTTGGTGAGGCGGTCGCCCATCGCGTACGGGTAGCCCAGCACGCGCGCGGAGTCCTTGATCGCGTTCTTGGCCTTGATGGTGCCGTACGTGCCGATCATGGCGACCTTGTCGGCGCCGTACTTCTCCGTCACGTAGCGGATCACCTCGACGCGCCGGCGCTCGTCGAAGTCGATGTCGACATCGGGCATGGAGATGCGCTCGGGGTTGAGGAACCGCTCGAAGATCAGGCCGTGCGGGATGGGGTCGAGGTCGGTGATGCCGAGGGCGTAGGCGACGATCGAGCCGGCCGCGGAGCCCCGTCCGGGGCCGACCGCGATGCCCTGCTTCTTGGCCCACATGATGAAGTCGGCGACCACGAGGAAGTAGCCCGGGAAGCCCATCGAGATGATGGTGTCCATCTCGTACTCGACCTGCTTCATGCGGTCGTCCGGGATGCCGTCGGGGAAGCGGCGGTGCATGCCGCGGATGACTTCCTCGCGGAACCAGCTGACCTCCGTGTACCCCTCCGGGATGTCGAACTTGGGCATGAGGTCGCGCTTTTCGAACATGCCCGTGGTGTCGACCATCTCGGCGATCAGCCGGGTGTTGGCGCAGCCCTCCTGCCAGGCGTCCGAGGAGTCGATGGCGTACATCTCGTCCGTGGACTTCAGGTAGTAGCCGGTGCCGTCGAACTTGAAGCGGTCGGGGTCGGAGAGGTTCTTGCCGGTCTGGATGCACAGCAGCGCGTCGTGGGCGCTCGCCTCGTGCGCGTACGTGTAGTGCGAGTCGTTGGTGACCAGCGGGGGGATGCCGAGCTTCTTGCCGATCTCCAGCAGACCGTCGCGGACGCGGTGCTCGATCTCGATGCCGTGGTCCATCAGCTCCAGGAAGTAGCGGTCCTTGCCGAAGATGTCCTGGTAGTCGGCGGCGGCCTTGAGGGCCTCGTCGAAGTGGCCGAGGCGCAGCCGGGTCTGGACCTCGCCGGAAGGGCAGCCGGTGGAGGCGACGATCCCCTCCGACCACTGGGCGATGGTCTCCTTGTCCATCCGGGGCCACTTCTGGAGCCAGCCCTCGGCGTACGCGTCCGAGGAGAGGCGGAAGAGGTTGTGCAGGCCGGTCCTGTTCACCGCCCACATCGTCTTGTGGGTGTAACCACCGGAACCGGAGACGTCGTCCCGCTTCTGGTGCGGCTGGCCCCACTGGATCTTGCGCTTGTTGCGGCGCGACTCGGGCGCGACGTACGCCTCGATGCCGATGATCGGGGTGACCCCGGCCTTCTGCGCGGAGTGGAAGAAGTCGTACGCCCCGTGGAGGTTGCCGTGGTCGGACATGGCGATGTGCGACATGCCCATCTCGTTGCACGCGTTGAACATGTCCTTCAGCCGCGCGGCACCGTCCAGCAGCGAGTACTGGGTGTGGACGTGCAGGTGCGTGAACGGCGGCTTTGACACGGCTGCGGCCTCCAGGGAAAACATACGTCGAATGGGGCCCGACAGGCTGCGGACAGTCTGGGGGACAGCGTCGAAGTCTATGCCTCGGCACTGACACTGCGAGGCCTGACCCGCGTACCTTCATGCGAGGGTCGCGGGCACTCCCGCAGACCACCGCACGTTAGCCGGAGGGCGGACCTGCCGCCCCGAGACGTACGCACCAGGAGGCACCCAGCGATGTCGTTCCCGCAGCTCGACGACGAGCACCGCGGCGAGGAGATCCTCGCCGTCTTCGACACCGCCTTCGGCGAGCTCCTGGCCGCCGACCCGGCCGCGTTCCGCGTGAAGTTCCGGAAGATGGCGGCCTCGGCCTTCGCCTTCTACCGGGGCACGGCGTGCCTCTTCTACCACGATCTCGACGAGGAGAACGCCGGGCACGGCGGCGGGAAGGCACTCAGCGGGCCGTTCCTGGACGAGCGCACCTCGCGCGTGTGGATCCACGGCGACCTGCACGCGGAGAACTTCGGCACGTACATGGACGCCACCGGCCGTCTGATCTTCAACGTCAACGACTTCGACGAGGCCTACGTCGGCCCCTTCACCTGGGACCTGAAGCGCTTCGCCGCCTCCATCGCCCTCATCGGGTACGCGAAGGCGCTCAGCGACGAGCAGATCTCCGAGCTGGTGACGATCTACGCGGTCGCCTACCGCGAGCGGATCCACGCCCTGGCCACGGGCGCCAAGAGCGACGAGGTGCCGCCGTTCACGCTGGACACCGCGCAGGGCCCGCTGCTGGACGCGCTGCGTGACGCCCGGTCGCTGACCCGCTTCGGGCTGCTGGATTCGATGACGGAGATCCGCGACTTCGAGCGCCGCTTCGCGTCCGGGGGCGGCTCCGTCGAGCTGGACGCGGCCACGCGCTACAAGGTCCTCGCCGCCTTCGACGGCTATCTGGAGACGCTCCCGGACAGCTCGCTGGCCCGCCCGGACTCCTACCGCGTGAAGGACGTCGTCGGCCGGCGCGGCATCGGCATCGGCTCGGCGGGGCTGCCGTCGTACAACATCCTGCTGGAGGGCCACAGCGACGCCCTGGAGAACGATGTGGTGATCTACATCAAGCAGGCCCAGACCCCGGCCGTCTCCCGGCACATCACGGACCAGGCGATCCGCGGCTACTTCCAGCACGAGGGGCACCGCACGGTCATCTCCCAGCGCGCCCTCCAGGCGCACGCCGACCCGTGGCTGGGCTGGACGGAGCTGGACGGCGCGGGCCAGCTGGTCGCCGAGGTCTCGCCGTACGCGGTGGATCTCGACTGGGGCGACATCGACGACGCGGAGGAGATCGCCCAGGTGGTGGCCGACCTCGGCCGGGCCACGGCCACGATGCACTCGGCGGCGGACGACCAGTCCGGTGAGTCCCTGGTGCCGTTCTCCACGGAGCGGGCCATCGACGCGGCGATCGCGGCGGACGAGGAGGGCTTCGCGCCGCTCCTGATCGACTTCGCGCACAGCTACGGCGCACGCGCGCGTGCCGACCACCAGACCTTCGTGGACCTGTTCCGCAACGGCCGGATCCCGGGTCTGTAAGGACCCCCTGAGCCGGGGCTTTGGCTGTCGGCTCACTCACAGGCATCCTTTAGGGGTCCCTTACCGGCCCCCGTGACAGACTCTTCTCTCGCTATGGACATATCCGGGATCCAGCTCAGAGCCGTACGCGCGGCGCTGTTCACGGCAGTGGTCGTGACGCTCAGCACCGCGTCGCACGTGCTGCTGTCCCAGGTCCCGCTCCCGATGGGCACGGTGGCGGCGGTCGGCGCCACCGTGTTCGTGATCGCGTACGCCCTGGCGGGCCGCGAGCGCTCCTTCGGACGGATCGCGGCCCTGCTGATCCCGCTGGAACTGGCCGCCGACACGGTGTTCACCACGGGACAGCACGCCTGTTACGGCCGGTCGGGCGGCCCGGTCGCCGGCCCGCTGCGGTCGGTCGGCCTGGACGTGCTGTGCGGGGGCGGCGAGATCGGCACGCCCCTGGCCCGGATGGCCGGGGCCACCGGCACCGACCGGCTCGCCGCCGCGGTGGCGCACGCCGACCCGGCCACCGCCTGGCTGCTGCTCGGCGCACACATCGGCGTGGGACTGGCCGCCGCCGTCTGGCTGCGCCGGGGCGAGCGGGCCCTGGCCCAGCTGCTGCGGGCCGTGGGAGCGACCACGTTCCGGCCGCTGCTGCTGGCGGTCGCCGCGGTGACGGTGACGCGGGCCCCGGCCGGGCGCCGGCTGCCGTCGCGGGCCGCCGACCGCACGCCCACCGCCCGCGAGCGGATCCTCGCCCACTGTCCGGGACGACGTGGACCGCCGTGCTCGCCCGCCTTCGCGTGAGGCACCTTTCGAGCACCGGCAGTCCCCCTTACGTATCCCGCACACGACCTGTGCGCGTCCCCGACGGAGAACATCACCATGAGCAAGCGGAACAGCCAGACGGCGAAGACGGCGGCCCGTGAGCGGCTGCGCGCCGAGCGCGAGCGCGAGGCGAAGCGGGCGAAGGCCAAGCGGCAGATCATCGTCGCCGCCTCCATCGTCGGCGTCCTCGCGATAGCCGGCGGCATCGGCTACGCGGTCGTCCAGGCCAACAAGCCCACGCACTGGGAGGCCCAGAAGGACGCCAAGGTCGTCGCCCCGGCCAACACCACGGGCGCCAAGGGCACCACGGTCGTCATCGGCAAGGAGTCGGCCAAGAAGACCCTGAAGGTCTACGAGGACCCGCGCTGCCCCGTCTGCGCCCAGTTCGAGCAGACCGTCGGTTCGACCGTGAAGAAGGACATCGACGACGGCAAGTTCAAGATGCAGTTCATCGGCGCCACCTTCATCGACAACAAGGACAACGGCGAGGGCTCCAAGAACGCGCTGAGCGCCCTGGGTGCCGCGCTGAACGTCAGCCCGGAGGCGTTCCTCGACTACAAGGCCGCGCTGTACTCGACGAAGTACCACCCGGAAGAGACGACCGACAAGTTCAAGGACGACAGCTACCTCATCAAGGTCGCTGACACCGTCCCGGCGCTGAAGGGCAACAAGAAGTTCCAGGACGCGGTCGAGAAGGGCACCTACGACGCCTGGGCGATGGCCATGTCGAAGACCTTCGACGACAACAAGGACGGCGTCACGGGCACCCCGGGCTTCGTCATGGACGGCAAACAGCTCACCGCCGACAACCAGGGCACGCCGCCGATGACGGTGGCCGACTTCAACAGGGTGGTGGGCGAGGCCCTCAAGAAGTGACGGCGGGTCCGGGACCGGCCACCACGTGAAGAGCGGGCGAACTTCCTTCAGTTCGCCCGCTCTGGTGCATACCGATCAGTAACCTGATCGTCCGTGACCAGTCGATACAGATCATCGAAGCCGTCAGAGGACCTCAACTCCCGCACCCCGCGCCGCCGTACGGTCGTCAAGGCCGCGGCGGCGACCGCTGTCCTGGCCGGGCCGCTGGCAGCGACCCTGCCCGCGCGCGCCGTCGACCAGGCCCCCGCATTCCTGCACGGCGTGGCCTCCGGTGACCCGCTGCCGGACGGCGTCCTGCTGTGGACCCGCGTCACCCCGGTCCCGGAGGCCATACCCGGCTCCGGACTCGGCCCGGACACCGAGGTGAGCTGGACCGTCGCCACGGACCGGACGTTCAGCACCGTCGTCGCCAGGGGCTCCACCACGGCCACGGCCGCCTCCGACCACACCGTGAAGGCCGACATCCGCGGCCTGGAGCCGGGCACCGACTACTGGTTCCGCTTCTCCGCCGGCGGCACCGACTCCCCCGCCGCCCGCACCCGCACCGCCCCGGCGGCCGACGCGGCCGTCACCGGTCTCCGCTTCGGCGTGGTCTCCTGCGCCAACTGGGAGGCCGGCTATTTCTCCCCGTACCGCCACCTCGCGGCCCGCGGCGACCTGGACGCGTGGCTGCACCTGGGCGACTACATCTACGAGTACGGCACCGGCGAGTACGGCACCCGCGACACGGTCGTCCGCCCGCACGCCCCGGCCCACGAGATCGTGACCCTCGCCGACTACCGCGTCCGGCACGGGCGTTACAAGACGGACCCCGACCTCCAGGCGCTGCACGCGGCGGCCCCGGTCGTGGCGATCTGGGACGACCACGAGTTCGCCAACGACGCCTGGTCGGGCGGCGCCGAGAACCACACGGAGGGCGCCGAGGGCACCTGGTCCGCCCGCCAGGCCGCCGCCAAGCAGGCCTACTTCGAGTGGATGCCGGTGCGCCCGGCGATCGCGGGCACCACCTACCGGCGGCTGCGCTTCGGCAAGCTGGCCGACCTCTCGCTGCTGGACCTGCGTTCGTTCCGCTCGCAGCAGGTCAAGGTCGGCAACGGCCAGGTCGACGACCCGGAGCGCACGCTCACCGGCCGCGCCCAGCTCGACTGGCTCAAGGCGGGCCTGAAGGCGTCCGACACCACCTGGCGGGTGGTCGGCAACTCCGTGATGATCTCGCCGTTCGCCATCGGCTCGCTCTCCGCCGACCTGCTGAAGCCGCTGGCCAAGCTGCTGGGCCTGCCGCAGGAGGGGCTCGCCCTCAACACCGACCAGTGGGACGGCTACACCGACGACCGGCGCGAACTCCTCGCCCATCTGCGCGCGCACGCGATCCGCAACACGGTCTTCCTCACCGGCGACATCCACATGGCCTGGGCCAACGACGTGCCGGTGGACGCCGGTACGTATCCGTTGTCCCCGTCGGCCGCCACGGAGTTCGTCGTCACCTCGGTCACCTCCGACAACCTGGACGACCTGGTCAAGGTCCCTCAGGGCACGGTCTCGGCGGTCGCGGCACCCGTCATCCGCGCCGCCAACCGGCACGTCCACTGGGTCGACACCGACCGCCACGGCTTCGGTGTCCTGGACATCACGGCCGAGCGGGCGCAGATGGACTACTACGTGATCTCCGACCGGCGGCAGCGCGACGCGACCGCCACGTGGTCCCGCTCGTACCGCACGCGCAGCGGCACGCAGAAGGTCGAACGGACCTACGACCCGGTCTGAAGCGTTTCGAGGAAGCCGAGCGCCACCCGCCAGGTGGCCTCGGCGGCCTCCTCGTCGTAGTCCGGCAGGTCGGGGTCGGTGTAGAGGTGACCCGCCCCCGCGTAGCGGTACACCTCGACGTCCGCGCCGGTCCGGCCCATCTGGAGGTACCAGGCGCTGAGCCAGTCGTCCGTCTCGAACGGGTCGGGCTCCGCCACATGCAGCTGGACCGGCAGGTCGTCCGCCGTGACGCCCGGCGCGATGTCCGACGTGCCGTGCAGGAGCAGCAGCCCGCGCGCCTTGTCGTCGCCGAGGGCGAGGGTCTGGGCGATGGAGGCGCCGAGCGAGAACCCGGCGTACACCAGCCCGCGCTCCGAGTAGGGCGCGGCGGCCAGCACGGCCCGCTTCAGCAGCTCGTCCTTGCCGATCTTCTCGTTGTGCTCCATGCCCTCCTCGACCGAGTCGAACGTGCGTCCCTCGAAGAGGTCGGGCGTCCACACCTCGTGTCCGGCCGCGCGCAGCCGGTCGGCGGCCTGGAGCACCGCGGGCCGCAGCCCCTGGGTCGAGTGAAAGAGCATGATGTTCATGAGCCCATGGTGCCAGCCGGGTGTGACAGCCCGGGATCACGGCATTACCCAGGACGCCGCCGAAGTCACATGTTCAGGTGCCCCGCGAGCCGGTTAGGTTCGGGGGCATGGAAAACCTGCTGCGACCGCTGATCGTGGTCGGTGGCTCGGTCGTGCTCACGCTGGTGATCGGCTGGGCCACCGACTTCCTGCTGCGCAAGGCCGACGAACGCCACCACGAGACCCCGCTGTGGGGGCTGCTCCGCCGCGGCCGCATCCCCTACCAGCTCGTGCTGCTCGCGGCCCTGCTGAGAGGGTCGTACGACGAGGCACAGCTGCTGGAGAGCCGCAGGGAGGGCATCGGCCAGACGCTGACGCTGGTACTGATCGGGTCGACCGCCTGGCTGGTGATCCGGATCGCGTCGGCGATCGTCGAGACGTCGTACAGCCGGTATGCCCATTCCCGGGCCCAGCGGGACCCGGCCAGGGTCCGCCGGGTGCGCACCCAGGTGACGCTCATCATGCGGGTGGTGTCGGCGATCGTCGGCGTGGTGGCCGCGGCGAGCATGCTGCTGACGTTCCCGGCGTTCCGCGCGGCGGGGGCCTCGCTGCTGGCCTCGGCCGGCATCCTCGGCATCGTCGCCGGTGTCGCCGCGCAGTCCACGCTGAGCAACATGTTCGCGGGGTTCCAGATCGCCTTCGGCGACATGGTGCGCATCGGGGACACCGTCGTCGTGGACGGCGAGTGGGGCACGGTCGAGGAGATCACCCTGACGTTCCTGACGGTGCGCACCTGGGACGAGCGGCGGATCACCATGCCGGTGTCGTACTTCACGTCCAAGCCGTTCGAGAACTGGTCGCGCGGCACGCCGCAGATGACCGGCACCGTGTTCTGGCACGTCGACCACACGGCCCCTGTGGACGCGATGCGCGAGAAGCTCCGCGACATCCTGCGCGAGTGCCCGGCCTGGGACGGCCGCGCCTACAACCTGTGCGTCACGGACACCACCCCGAACACCATGCAGGTGCGGGCCCTGGTGACCGCCAAGGACGCGGACGACATCTGGACGGTGCGGGTCACGGTCCGCGAGCAGATGATCCACTGGCTCACCGCGGAGCACCCCTACGCCCTGCCCCGGGTCAACACGGCGGACGCGACCCCGCCCCCGTCCCACAACGGCGTGCCACACCAGCAGCGCCGCTACCACGGCTCTGCGAGGCCGGAGCGCTGAGGCAGGAGTCCTGGAAACCCGTCAGCCTCCGACGGCGAGCGTCCCCACGAAAAACCAGGACCCCTGGGCCGACAGCTACGGGCGTCGCGCGGGCGGGGAACAAACCGAACAGCAACCCCCACCCACGGAAAGCCGGACCGTAAACGTCACCGCATGGACCGCACATCAAGATGCCGCAGCACCCGGTCCACCACCTCGGGATCCGCCCCCGGCTCACTCCGCGCCGCCAGCACCTCATGCCGCGCAGCGCTCAGCATCTCCTGCTGGATCCGCCGCACCCGCTTCAGCCGCCGGGCCCGCTCCCGATAGGCCTCACGCCGCTCGTCCTCGGCCACCGCGGGACTGATCCGCACCGCGATGTCGAACGCCCGCCGCACCATCTGCTCGGACAGCTCCTCCGGCAGCTCCTCGGTCTCCTCGATCTCCCGGAGCCTGCGCTTGGCCGCCTTGGACGCCCGGATCGCCAGCGCCTTCGCGAACTCCTTCTCGACGTCCGTGTCGGCCCGCACGCCCAGCCGCCGCACCAGCCACGGCAAGGTCAGCCCCTGCACCACCAGCGTCACCACGATCACCCCGAACGCGATGAAGATGATCTCGTCCCGGCTGGGGAACGGCGCCCCCGCGTCGGTCTCCAGCGGAATGGCCAGCACCAGCGCGACCGAGGCCACCCCCCGCATCCCCGACCACCACATCACCACGGTCTCGCGCCAGCTCACCGGGATGTCCTCGTCGTAGTCCCGCCGCGCGTGCAGCCGCTTCGTCAGCCAGGTCGCCGGCAGCAGCCACAACAGCCGTACGAGCACGACCACGCAGACGACCACCGCCGCCCAGCCGAGCAACTCGCCCCACCGGCCGGACGCCGTGTGGATCGCGTTGTGCAGTTCCAGTCCGACCAGCCCGAACGCCACACCGGTGACGAGCGTGTCGACGATGTTCCAGAACGTGTGCCCGGCCAGCCGCGTCATGACGTCGTCGGCATCGGAGCCGTACTCCGCGAGGAACAGCGCGGTGGTGAGCACGGCGAGCACCCCGGACCCGTGCATCTCCTCGGCCAGGACGTACGAGGCGTACGGCACCAGCAGGGTCAGCCCGATCTGGAGGGTCGCGTCCCCGAGCAGTTCCATCAGCTTGTTCGCGCCCCAGCCCAGCGCGAGGCCCACGGCCAACGCCACCACGGCCGACAGCACGAGATCGAGCCCGGCCTTCCAGGGGGAGAACGTCCCGCTGACGGCGGCGGCGATCGCCACGTGGTAGAGGACGATGGCCGTCACGTCGTTGAACAGCCCCTCGCCCTCCAGGATCGACACCAGCCGCCGCGGCAGCCCCAGTTGCCCGGCGACGGCGGTCGCCGCGACCGGGTCCGGCGGCGCGACCAGCGCGCCGAGCGCGAACGCCGCGGCCAGCGGCAGCCCCGGCACGATCGCGTTGGCCGCGGCGGCCACACAGGCCATGGTGACGAACACCAGCGCCACGGCCAGCAGGAAGATCGGCCTCTTGTTGGCCGCGAACTGCCGCCAGGACGTGCGCCGTACGGCGGCGTACAGCAGCGGCGGCAACAGCAGCGGCAGGATCAAATCCGGCGGGATCTCGACGTTCGGTACGAAGTCGAGCAGCGCGAGGACTATGCCCAGCAGCGTCATCAGCACCGGCGCGGGCACGCTGAACCGGTCCCCGACCGGGACGCTGATCACGGCCCCGAGCAGCAGCACGAACAGCAGGGCCAACTGATCCACGGTCAGCGCTCCGGAAGGTCAAACGTTCACACGACTGACCTCAAGCCTGCCACGCAACTCCGGGGACAAACCGTTTCGGCATCCGTCATGACGGGCCAAAGCGAACGCCGCGTCCTCGCTGGAGCGAACGCCGCATGCCCACTAGAGCGAACGCCGCATGCCCTGGTGTGGAATGCCCGCTTCCACGTACTCCGGCCCGTACGGCTCGTAGCCGAGCCGCTCGTAGAAGCCCAGCGCGTGCGTCTGCGCGTGCAGGTCCACGGCCGCGAGACCACGCGCGCGTGCCGCGTCCTCGACGGCCCGCACCAGAGCGGCGCCGACACCGAGTCCGCGCGCGTGGGCGGCCACGGCGAGCCGGCCGAGAGAGCCCACGGACGGGTCGGCTCCGGTCTGCGCCACGGCCGCCTCCCCGAGCAACAGCCGCCCCGTCCCGAGCGGCACGCCGTCCTCACGGACCGCCAGCACATGGACGGCCCCCGGGTCGTACGCGTCGTACTCGATGTCCTCCGGCACGCCCTGCTCGCCGACGAACACCTCCTTGCGCACCGCGAAGCACGCCTCGCGGTCGGCCGGGCCCTCGGCGACGCGCACCACGTACGAGGGGACGCTCATGCGTAGGTCTCCTCCCGGACCTGGTCCAGGGCCTTCTGCAGGTCCTCCGGGTAGTCGCACGCGAACTCCACCCACTGCCCGTCCCCGGGGTGTTCGAAGCCGAGCCGCACCGCATGAAGCCACTGGCGGGTCAGATGGAGCCGCTTGGCGAGCGTCGGGTCGGCGCCGTACGTCAGGTCGCCGACGCAGGGGTGCCGGTGGGCGGCCATGTGGACGCGGATCTGGTGCGTGCGGCCGGTCTCCAGCTTCACGTCGAGCAGGGACGCCGCGCGGAAGGCCTCGATCAGGTCGTAGTGCGTGACGGACGGCTTGCCCTCGGCGGTGACCGCCCACTTGTAGTCGTGCTGCGGGTGGCGGCCGATGGGGGCGTCGATGGTGCCGCTGGTCGGGTCGGGGTGGCCCTGGACGAGGGTGTGGTACCGCTTGTCGACCGTGCGCTCCTTGAACTGGCGCTTGAGCGACGTGTACGCGTACTCCGACTTGGCGACCACCATCAGCCCGGACGTGCCGACGTCGAGCCGGTGCACGATGCCCTGGCGCTCCGCGGCGCCGGAGGTGGAGATGCGGTACCCGGCGGCGGCCAGGCCTCCGATGACGGTCGGGCCGGTCCAGCCCGGCGACGGGTGCGCGGCCACGCCCACCGGCTTGACGATCACGACCACGTCATCGTCGTCATGCACGATCTCCATGCCCTCGACCGGCTCCGCCACCACCTGCACCGGCGCGGGCGCCTGCGGCATCTCGACCTCCAGCCAGGCGCCGCCGCGCACCCGCTCCGACTTGCCGACCACCGATCCGTCGACCGCGACCTTCCCCGCGGCGGCGAGCTCGGCCGCCTTCGTCCGGGAGAAGCCGAACATGCGGGAGATGGCGGCGTCGACGCGCTCGCCCTCCAGGCCGTCGGGCACGGGCAGGGTACGGATCTCGGGAATCGTGCTCACCCGTCGAGTATGCCGGACGGGTCCGACAGCCCCGTACGGAGCCTGTGGAAAACCCCTCGCGGGCCTCTCGCGGGCCCCCCGGGGGCTCAGTCCTTGTGGACGGTCCCGTCGGGGTCGAGCCCCCGGAACGACAGCAGCACGATCAGGATGCCGCCGCACACGATCGCCGAGTCGGCCAGGTTGAAGACGGCGAAGTGCTTGGGCGCGATGAAGTCCACGACCGCGCCCTCGAACACACCCGGTGCCCGGAAGATCCGGTCGGTGAGGTTGCCCAGCGCACCGCCGAGCAGCAGGCCGAGCGCGATCGCCCAGGGCAGGCTGTAGAGCTTGCGGGCCAGCCGGGCGATCACCACGATCACCGCCGTCGCGATCACGGTGAAGATCACCGTGAAGGCCTCGCCGAAGCCGAAGGCCGCGCCCGCGTTGCGGATCGCCTCGAACTTCAGCCAGTCCCCGATGATCTCGATGGGCGGGTGGTGCTCCAGCTTGGCCACCACGATCATCTTGCTGATCAGGTCGAGGGCGTACGCGAACGTGGCGACCGCGAACAGCACCGCGATCCGGCGCTTGCCCCGGGGCCGCCCGGCCGCCGGCTCGTCCGCGCCGGACGCCCCGGCGGCCGTCGCCTCGTCGGGGCGCTCCCGCCCGTTGCCGGTCGCGTCCGGTGTGTCCGGCGTACCGATGATGCGCTCCGCCTCTGCCACGTGAGTCCCTCAACCTAGGTGCCTGACTGAGGACGAGGGTACGGCACAGGCCGGGCGTCCCACGTGCTCAGGAGGCATTCGGCGGCCGGTCAGTACCGGCGCTCCTGCTTCTGCTTGCACTCCACGCACAGGGTCGCCCGGGGGAAGGCCTGCATGCGGGCCTTGCCGATGGGATTGCCGCAGTTCTCGCACAGGCCGTAGGTGCCCGCGTGCAGGCGTTCCAGGGCGCGCTCGGTCTGGACGAGCATCTCGCGCGCGTTGGCGGCCAGGGCCAGCTCGTGCTCACGGGTGATGTTCTTGGTGCCGGTGTCCGCCTGGTCGTCGCCCGCGCCGTCCCCGGAGTCCCGCATCAGACCGACGAGCGACCGCTCCGACGACGTGATCTCCTCACGCAGCCGGATCTCCTCGGACGTCAGCTCGGCGCGCGCCTCCTCGACCTCCGCCTCCGTCCAGGGGTCCTCGCCCGGGCGGACCGCGAGCTCACCGGGCTCCGCCGCTGCCGCCCGTGCCTTCGGAACAGCGGTCTTGGCCGCCGTCGCCGCGCCAGGAGTCTTCTTCGCACCCACGGTCGTCGCTCCCGTCTGCTGCGCGGCCTTTGCCGCGCCCGCCTTCTTGGCCGTGCTGCTCCCGGCCGTGTCCTGTGTGACCGCGCCGGTCCGGGCTGCGCCCTTCCCGACAGCGCCCTTGGTGGTGCTCTCGCCTCCGGCGCGAACGCCCTCGGCCTCGACGCCCTTCTTCCCGGCACCGGCCTTCTCCGCGGCACCGGCCTTGGCAGCCTTCGCCCTTGCGACAGCAGCCTTCTTCACCGCCGCCTCCTCGGCTACCGCTTTCTTGCCCGGGGCCTTGGCTGCGGTCTCCTTGGCCGCCGCCTTCCTGCCCGGAGCCTTCTTGGCCGGGGCCTTGGCAGCCGTCTTCCCGGACGGAGCCTTCTCGGCCACCGCCTCCCTGCCCGGGACCTTCTTGGCCGCAGCCTTGGCCCCCGTTTCCTCGGCCGCCGCCTTCCTGGACGTAGCCTTCTCGGCCGCAGCCTTGGCCGGGGCCTCCTTGGACGCCGCCTTCCTGGCCGGGGCCTTCTCGACCGCAGCCCCAGCCGCCGCCTCCTTGGACGCCGTCTTCTTGGCCGATGCTCTCTCGCCCGCGGCCTTGCCTGCCGTCTTCTTGCCCGCAGTCCTGCGGACCGCCGTCTTCCGGACCGCCGCCTCCTTGGCAGCCGCCTTCTTCGCCGGCGCCTTCTCGACCGCGGCCTCGACCGCCGTCCTCCTGGCCACCGCTCCCTTGGCAGCTGCCTTCCCTGCCGGGGCCTTCTTCGCCGGTGCCGTCTCGGCCGCCTCGACCGCCCCCTCGGCCGCCGTTTTCCTGGCCGTCGTCTTCCTGACCGCCGTCTTCCTGGCAGCCACCCCCTTGGCAGCCGCCTCCTCAACCGTCCCCTTCTTCTCAGCCGCCGCCTCCTCCACCGGAGGTTTGGTCGCCGCCTTCCCCGCCGGAGGCTCCGTCGCCGCCTTCTTGGTCACGGCCTTCCCGGCCCTGGCCACCGCTTCCTCGGCCACGGCCTTCTTGGCCGTCACCCTCTTGACGGTCGCCTTGGTCTTCTTGACAGCCGCCTTCGTCCCCTCCGTCGCCTTCCCGGCCGCCCCCTTCGCCGCCCGCCCCGCCGAGCCCCCCTGCGTGGTCTTCTTCCCGCCCAGGTCCTTGGCCGCACCGCCGGAGGCCTCCGCGGACCTGCCGGACGCCGGCTGCTGTACGGCGGTCTTCTTCGCCACCATGGCCGCGGCCCCTTCACATATTGTGATCTTGCTCGCGAATCGTGCTGGGACGATAAATCGACTTGAGTCCCGCGGCAACGGGGCACACCGCCCGATTCGCCCGCCTCGCGCACGCCGCGCAGCGAACCTGCATCCGTTGTGCCCAGCTCCCCGTCCGGTAATCCGCCGAGCCGGACGTCCCGGGATCCGAACACCCATACCACTCCATTCAGGTCATCAAACCCATACGCCGCCAACAAAGCCGCCCCTTACGCCCCTCTGTCCCCGCCCGCCCCGAAAAGCGGTCGGCCGCTGTCCCCCGGCGCCGTACACTGGGCGGAGCGAAAAGCGTGGATGGGGACGAGTAGCGGCGTACGCAGCCCAGAGCGACCCGGGGACGGTGGAAGCCCGGGGGCGAGCGCGACGTGAAGATCACCCCGGAGCCGCCGGAAGAAAACCGCCGCCGAGCGCGGCGGCCAGTAGAACCGGCATCGCGACCCCAATGAGGGGGCTCCTCGGCGCACACCCCGCGCCGGAGGGCCAAGGAGGGTGGTACCGCGGGAGCGCGCCGAAGTCGGCGCAGGCACAGACGTAGCTCTCGTCCCTCCGGACGGAAGGCAGCAAGTCCGCCGGAGGAAGCCCGCTGATGACATCGCCGACGTACCGCCAGGTGCCCGCCCAGGTCGACCTGCCCGCCCTCGAGCACGCCGTGCTCGACTTCTGGCGCGAGCAGAAGATCTTCGCCAAGAGCCTGGAGCAGTCCGAGGGCCGCCCCGAATGGGTGTTCTACGAGGGCCCGCCCACCGCCAACGGCATGCCCGGTGCCCACCACATCGAGGCCCGCGTCTTCAAGGACGTCTTCCCCCGCTTCCGCACCATGCGCGGCTACCACGTGGCCCGCAAGGCCGGCTGGGACTGCCACGGCCTCCCGGTGGAGCTCGCCGTGGAGAAGGAGCTCGGCTTCTCCGGCAAGCAGGACATCGAGGCGTACGGCATCGCCGAGTTCAACGCGAAGTGCCGCGAGTCGGTGACCCGGCACACGGACGCCTTCGAAGAGCTCACGACCCGCATGGGCTACTGGACCGACCTCACCGAGCCCTACCGCACCATGGACCCCGAGTACATCGAGTCGGTCTGGTGGTCGCTCAAGGAGATCTTCAACAAGGGCCTGCTGTCCCAGGACCACCGCGTCGCCCCCTGGTGCCCCCGCTGCGGCACGGGCCTGTCGGACCACGAGCTGGCGCAGGGCTACGAGACGGTCGTCGACCCGTCGGTCTTCGTCCGCTTCCCGCTCACCTCCGGCCCGCTGGCCGACGAGGCCGCGCTCCTGGTGTGGACGACCACGCCCTGGACGCTGGTCTCCAACACCGCGGTCGCCGCGCACCCCGAGGTCACCTACGTGGTCGCGACGAACGGCGAGGAAAAGCTCGTCGTCGCCGAGCCGCTCGTGGCCAAGGCCCTAGGCGAGGGCTGGGAGACCACCGGCCGGACGTTCACGGGCGCCGAGATGGAGCGCTGGACGTACCGGCGCCCGTTCGAGCTCGTCGAGTTCCCGGAGCCGGCGCACTTCGTCGTCAACGCCGAGTACGTCACCACCGAGGACGGTACGGGTCTGGTCCACCAGTCCCCCGCCTTCGGTGAGGACGACCTCAAGGTCTGCCGCGCGTACGGCCTGCCCGTCGTGAACCCGGTCCGCCCGGACGGCACCTTCGAGGAGGACGTCCCCCTGGTCGGCGGCGTCTTCTTCAAGAAGGCAGACGAAAAGCTCACCGAGGACCTCCAGCAGCGCGGCCTGCTCTTCAAGCACATCCCGTACGAGCACAGCTACCCGCACTGCTGGCGCTGCCACACCGCGCTGCTCTACTACGCGCAGCCCTCCTGGTACATCCGCACCACGGAGGTCAAGGACCGCCTCCTCGCGGAGAACGAGAACACCAACTGGTTCCCGGACACGGTCAAGAACGGCCGGTACGGCGACTGGCTGAACAACAACATCGACTGGGCGCTGTCCCGCAACCGCTACTGGGGCACGCCGCTGCCGATCTGGCGCTGCGAGGACGACCACCTCACCTGCGTCGGCTCCCGCACCGAGCTGACCGAGCTGACCGGCACCGACCAGTCGGACCTGGACCCGCACCGCCCGTTCATCGACGAGGTCACCTTCGCCTGCCCGCAGGACGGCTGCGGCAAGACGGCCACGCGCGTGCCCGAGGTCATCGACGCCTGGTACGACTCGGGTTCGATGCCGTTCGCGCAGTGGGGCTACCCGTACAAGAACAAGGACCTGTTCGAGGCCCGGTACCCGGCGCAGTTCATCTGCGAGGCCATCGACCAGACCCGCGGCTGGTTCTACACACTGATGGCGGTCGGCACGCTGGTCTTCGACAAGTCCAGCTACGAGAACGTGGTCTGCCTCGGCCACATCCTCGCCGAGGACGGCCGCAAGATGTCCAAGCACCTGGGCAACACCCTGGAGCCGATCCCGCTCATGGACCGGCACGGCGCGGACGCGGTCCGCTGGTTCATGGCGGCCGGCGGCTCGCCCTGGGCGGCCCGCCGCGTGGGCCACGGCACGATCCAGGAGGTCGTCCGCAAGACGCTCCTCACGTACTGGAACACGGTCGCCTTCCAGGCCCTCTACGCCCGTACGACGGGCTGGGCCCCGTCCGAGGCCGACCCGGCCCCGGCGGACCGTCCGGTCCTGGACCGCTGGCTGCTGTCCGAACTGCACGCGCTCACCGACCAGGTCACCCAGGCCCTCGACGCCTATGACACCCAGCGCGCCGGCAGGCTGCTGTCCGCGTTCGTCGACGACCTGTCGAACTGGTACGTGCGCCGCTCCCGCCGCCGCTTCTGGCAGGGCGACAAGGCCGCGCTGCGCACACTGCACGAGGTCGTCGAGACGGTGACGCAGCTGATGGCCCCGCTGACTCCGTTCATCACCGAGCGGGTGTGGCAGGACCTGATCGTTCCGGTCACCCCGGGCGCCCCGGAGTCGGTCCACCTGTCCTCCTGGCCGGAGGCGGACCTCGGCGCCATCGACCCGGAGCTGTCGAAGCAGATGGTGCTGGTGCGCCGGCTCGTGGAGCTGGGCCGTGCCACGCGCGCGGAGTCGGGCGTCAAGACCCGTCAGCCGCTGTCCCGCGCCCTGATCGCGGCGACGGGCTTCGAGACGCTGGACTCCGAACTGCGCACGCAGATCACGGAGGAGCTGAACGTCGAGGCCCTGGCGACGCTGAGCGAGGTCGGCGGCTCCCTGGTGGACACCACGGCGAAGGCCAACTTCCGCGCGCTGGGCAAGCGGTTCGGCAAGCGCGTCCAGGACGTGGCCAAGGCCGTCGCCAACGCGGACGCGGCCGCGCTGTCCCTGGCCCTGCGCGAGGGCACGGCGTCGGTCGAGGTCGACGGCGAGACCATCACGCTGGCTCCCGACGAGGTGATCATCACGGAGACGCCGCGCGAGGGCTGGTCCGTGGCGTCCGACGCGGGCGCGACGGTCGCCCTGGACCTGGAGATCACCGAGGGGCTCCGCCGTGCGGGCCTGGCCCGTGACGCGATCCGCCTGATCCAGGAGGCCCGCAAGAACAGCGGCCTCGACGTGGCCGACCGCATCGCACTGCGCTGGACCGCCACGGACCCGGCGACGGTCGCGGCCCTCACCGACCACGCCGGCCTGATCGCCGACGAGGTCCTGGCGACCGACTTCGCCCAGGGCGACGCGGACGACAGCTACGGGGACCCGTTCACGGACGAGGGGCTGACGCTGACGTTCCGCCTGCGCAAGGCGTAACCCACAGGGGGTAAGCCACGGACCGAAGGCCCGGTCCCGCCAAAAATCTTGGCGGGACCGGGCCTTCGGCGTTGTGTGCGCACGAACGCGTGTGGCAAAGGGGCGGCTCGTGCGACAAAGAGGCGGCGCGTGCGGCAAAAGGCGGGGCCCCGGGTTCAACCCGGGGCCCCGCCCTGAACGCTGCCGACGTCTACGCCGTACTACTGGCCATCAGGCCGTCAGTTGTCATCCTCGTCGATCAGGAAGCCCCGCATGGGCGAGGGCGCCTGACCCATCGGCGAGGGGCCCTGCGGACGCACCGGCGCCATCGGCTGGGTCATCGCCGGGGACATCTGCTGCTGGCCGCCGTAGGACGGACCGGACGGCGAGGGACCGCCGCCCATCGTCTGGTTGCCACCGCCGTACGACGGGGCGCTCGCGCCGGCCGGTGCCATGGAAGGCGCCGGGGACGGCGGCAGGGACGCGGTCGCCGGAGTGCGCGGCGGGGCCAGCGAGTCGTCGGCCTGGGTCTCCAGCTGACGCAGCTGCGACTCCAGGTACGACTTCAGGCGCGTGCGGTACTCGCGCTCGAAGCCGCGCAGGTCCTCGACCTTGCGCTCCAGCGTGGCGCGGGCGGACTCCAGGGAGCCCATCGCGACGCGGTGCTTCTCCTGCGCGTCCCGCTCCAGGGCATCGGCCTTGGCACGGGCGTCACGCTCCAGACCCTCGGCACGCGAACGCGCCTCGCCGACGATCTTGTTGGCTTCGGAACGGGCCTCGGCGATCGCCTGGTCGGCGGTCTGCTGGGCCAGCGAGAGGACACGGGCGGCGCTGTCGCCACCGGGGCCTCCTTGACCGGGGCCGCCCATCGGACCGCCCATGGGGCCGCCCATCGGACCACCCATCTGCTGCTGCATGGGGGGCTGGCCCATCGGGCCCGGACCGCCCGGACCCTGGCCCATCGGGCCGGGACCCTGCGGGCCACCCTGACCGCCGGGACCGGCGGGCAGCTGCGGGGCACCGCTCGGCAGCTGGGGCGGACCACCCATGGGGCCACCCATCTGCTGCTGCGGCGGGCCCGATATGCCGGCGGGTACGGGACCACCAGGACCGCGCATGCCCTGCTGCTGCTGTTGCTGCTGCTGATCCTGCTGCTGCTCCGGAGGCTTGCGCATGTTCTGCTGGTTCTGGGCAGCAGCGCGCGTGGCCGCGGCCAGCTTGGCGCGCAGATCCTCGTTCTCGCGGAGCAGGCGGGTCAGTTCGGCTTCGACCTCGTCGAGGAAGGCATCGACCTCGTCCTCGTCATAGCCTTCTCGGAGGCGGACGGTCGTGAACTGCTTGTTCCGCACGTCCTCGGGGGTCAACGGCATCTCTTCACCTCAACGTAGTCGTCGGCATTCGGCAAGACCGTAGTTCACATCGCTCACAGCCGGCTCACGATCGAGATCAGGATGTAGACGATGATCATCAGCACGAAGAAGGACAGGTCGAGCGCCACGCCCCCGAGACGCAGCGGCGGAATGAACCGCCGCAGAAGCTTGAGCGGTGGATCCGTGACAGTGTAGGTGGCCTCCAGTACGACCACCATCGGCTTGCCTGGTTGCCATGAGCGGGCGAACTGGAAGACGTAGTCCATGACCAGCCGGAAGATGAGCACGACGAGGAAGCACATCAGCGCGATGTAGACGACATCCAAAACCACGCTCATGACCTGTTGCTTCCCTCTCCCCTGTGCCCTGCTGTTGCTGCTGCTTCCGGTGTTACGTCTCAGCTCTGGTTGAAGAACCCGCCCTCTGCGATGCGGGCCTTGTCCTCCGCCGTGACATCGACGTTAGCAGGCGACAACAGGAACACCTTCTGCGTCACCCGCTCGATACTGCCGTGAAGACCAAACACCAAACCAGCCGCAAAGTCGACAAGTCGCTTCGCGTCTGTGTCATCCATCTCAGTCAGATTCATGATCACCGGAGTGCCTTCACGGAAGTGTTCCCCGATGGTACGGGCCTCGTTGTAGGTCCGTGGGTGGAGCGTGGTGATCCGGTAAGGCTCTCGTTCGGACACGACCTTGGGCATGATCACCGGTGCGTTCTTCTCCAGACTTGCGCGTTCTTGTGTGATGGATGCCACGGGCGCGATACGCGCCGGGCGGCCGGATTCCGCGGGTAGCGAAGCGGAACGGGCGGCCGGTTCACGAGGTGCGGACGGCTGTACGACTCGTACCTCTTCGTCCCTTTGGGGCTGATGTGAGCCGTGTGGCTGGTGGGACGGCTCGTGCCGTCGGTGGTCCCGCTCGGGTTCCGGGTCCAGTTCGGGTTCGAAGTCGTCGTCGGGGTCAAATCCGCGGCCGTCGTACCCATCGTCCTCCACGAGGCCGAGGTAGACCGCCATCTTGCGCATCGCGCCGGCCATGCTCTGAGTCCTCCGCTCTGTGGTGGATCGGCTGACGACTGCCAAGTGCCCGCGATCCACGAGGTCCTTGAATCCGCCTTTCGGCGGCAATGACCATATTTTCTGCTGTGGTCCGACTTCTTGGCGACGTTACCCGAGCCTGGGGCGGACTCCGAGTACCGCGCTGCCGACGCGCACATGTGTCGCTCCGGCCGCCACGGCCTGTTCGAGGTCCGCACTCATCCCTGCCGAGACCATGGTGGCAGCCGGATGACTCCGGCGCAGGTCAGTCGACAAATCCATCAACCGCCCGAACGCCGCCTGTTCGCGACCCGCGTACTCACCGGTGAGCGGCGCGACGGTCATCAGCCCACCGAGCCGCAGCCCCGGCGCCCGCGCGACGAGGTCGGCCAACTCCTCGACCCCGGCGGGTGCGACGCCTCCCCGCTCACCCCGCTCGCTCTCGCCGGCGTCGAGTGCGACCTGGATGAGGCACCCCAGCTCCCGCCCGGCGCGGACGGCCTCCTTCGACAGAGCTGTGACGAGCTTGGAACGATCGACGGACTGCACGAAGTCCGCGTATCCGACCACGGATCGCACCTTGTTGGTCTGGAGTTGACCCACAAAATGCCAAGTAAGGGGCAGATCCATACATGCGGCGGCTTTCGGCGCCGCGTCCTGGTCGCGGTTCTCGGCGACGTGCCGCACGCCGAGTTCCGCGAGGGTCCGCACGTCGGTCGCGGGATAGGTCTTGGTGACCACGATCAGGGTCACCTCGTCGCGCCCCCGCCCCGCGGCCGCGCACGCGTCGGCGATGCGCCGTTCCACTTTCGCCAGATTCGCGGCGAGTTCATCCTTGCGGTCCGTCATGCCCTATCAGTCCAGCCACACATAGCCCGCGAGCCGACCGGTGGTGCGGTCGCGGCGGTACGAGAAGTGATCGTCCGACTCCAGCGTGCACACCGGCGATTGCGCCCGGTCACGCACTCCGAGCCGGTCCAGTTGTGCGTGCACTCCGGCGCTCACGTCGACCGCCGGCGTGCCCCAACTCGTCTCGGCGTATGCCGCCGGCTCGACGGCGGACACCTCGGCGCGCATCGCCTCGGGCACTTCGTAACACCGGCCGCAGACGGTGGGCCCGGTGCGGGCGACGATCCGGGAGGGCTCGGCGCCCAGCTCCGTCATCGCGCGTAGCGCGGCCGGGACGACTCCGGCGATCATGCCGGGCCGGCCCGCGTGGGCCGCGGCGGCGATTCCGGCGACGGGGTCGGCGAGCAGCACCGGCACACAGTCGGCGGTGAGCACGGCGAGGGCGAGCCCCCGCCGCGTCGTGACGATCGCGTCGACCGACGGGATCCCGGGCGAAGATCCCCACGGCCCGTCCACCACCGCCACGTCGGCCCCGTGCACCTGGTTCATCCAGACCACCCGGTCCGGCTCGACGCCCAGGGACTTGGCGGCCAGTTCGCGGTTGGTGCGTACGGCGTCCGGGTCGTCACCGACCGCGCCGCCGAGATTGAGCTCCTCATACGGAGCGGCGCTCACCCCGCCCCACCGGTCGGTGAAGGCGAAGTGGGCGCCGCTCACGCTTTCGCGCTGTCCTATCACGTCAGAAGGATCACTTGAGGAAGTCCGGTACGTCCAGTTCCTCGGCCGCGCTGTCCGAGTAGGTCCGCGGCGCCGGCGGGACCGGCGGGGCGACCGGGATGTCCTCGACCGGCTTCGGCGCGGGCTCCGGGTCCTCCTTCGGGGTCACGCTGCCGAGCGAACCGAAGGACGGGCGGCTCTCGGTCTGCCGCGCCGGTGCCGGCTCCTCGCGCTTGGCCGAGGTGGAGCCGATCACGTTCTCCCGGCGGGCCGGGGGCTGGCCGCCGTCGAAGCCGGCCGCGATCACGGTGACCCGGACCTCGTCGCCGAGGGCGTCGTCGATCACCGCGCCGAAGATGATGTTGGCCTCGGGGTGGGCGGCCTCGCTCACCAGCTGGGCGGCCTCGTTGATCTCGAACAGACCGAGGTCCGAGCCACCGGAGATGGAGAGCAGCACACCGCGGGCGCCGTCGATGGACGCCTCCAGCAGCGGCGAGGAGATCGCCATCTCGGCGGCGGCCACCGCGCGGTCGTCGCCGCGGGCGGAGCCGATGCCCATGAGAGCCGAGCCGGCCTCGGACATGACCGACTTGACGTCGGCGAAGTCGAGGTTGATCAGTCCGGGGGTGGTGATGAGGTCGGTGATGCCCTGGACACCGGAGAGCAGGACCTGGTCGGCCGACTTGAAGGCGTCCAGCACCGAGACCTGGCGGTCCGAGATGGACAGCAGCCGGTCGTTCGGAATGACGATGAGGGTGTCGACCTCTTCGCGGAGCTCCGCGATGCCGTCCTCGGCCTGGTTCGCGCGGCGCCGCCCCTCGAAGGTGAACGGGCGCGTGACCACACCGATGGTGAGGGCACCGAGCGAGCGGGCGATGTTGGCCACGACGGGCGCGCCGCCGGTGCCGGTGCCGCCGCCTTCACCGGCTGTCACGAAGACCATGTCGGCCCCCTTGAGGACCTCCTCGATCTCCTCGCGGTGATCCTCGGCGGCCTTGCGGCCCACGGCCGGGTTGGCTCCGGCGCCGAGTCCGCGGGTGAGTTCACGGCCGACGTCCAGCTTGACGTCGGCGTCGCTCATCAACAGAGCTTGCGCGTCGGTGTTGATGGCGATGAACTCGACGCCCTTGAGACCGACCTCGATCATCCGGTTGATGGCATTGACACCACCGCCGCCGACACCGATGACTTTGATGACTGCGAGGTAGTTCTGCGGTGCTGCCACGTCGAAGGCCTCTCGCCTCGAGTTACGTGTCGCCGAATCACCGTGGCGCGCTGCGCCCCGCGACTCGACGACTGATGCCGAATGGGACGGTCCGTATCGCCGACCCGAACCCTAACCCTGAAGTTTAGGGTTACCAGTGTGTCTGTTCCTTGGAGTCTTCTGAACAGGACACTAAGTCGACAAGTGGCGCTCCTTCAACGAACACGCCGAACCTCCCGTTTTTCTTTTCACCCTATGTGATCAGCCGTAGCACTGCCCAACCAGGGTGCTGGCCTGCGCGGATGTGCGTCAACTCCCTGATGACGCGGGGGCGGTGGGAACGCTCACGTCGAAGTACCGGGCACCGGGCGAGGCTTTCATCAGGGCCGTGAGCGTACGGGCCTTCGCGGCACCCTTCTCGCTGCTTCCCCAGGCGACCGTGCGGCCGTCCTTCAACTCCAGCGAGATGTCGTCGTAGGAACGGACCTTGACGGTCCGTGTGTCGCGTGCGACGGCGGCCGGGACGGCACGGGCGACGCCCACCGCCTCGCGCACCAGCCGGGCCTCGCCGAAGCGGCGCAGGCTCGCGGCGGCGGAGCTGGACCGGGAGAGCGTCAATTCCAGCGCGGGCACGCCTTTCGGCGCCTCGGAAACCGTGGCGAAACGGACACCTTCATCGTCCACTTCGACGAACTTTCCGGCCTTTTGGACCACTAGAACCGGAGTCCGCTCAACCACTTTCAGGTCGATTCCATGGGGCCAGGAACGGACCACGTCAACCGAGTCAATTCGGGGCAATTTTTGCCGCAGTCGCGTCTCGATCGCATCGGTGTCGACGGAAATCAGCGGCTTCCCCAGGGGGACGTCGGCGGCCGCCTCGACCTGATCCGGAGTCAGGACCCGTGTCCCCGACACGGACACGTGCTCGGCGCGCAGCCAGTCGGAGCCGTAGAACAGCCAGACCGTCGGGATGCCGAGGAAGACCAGGGCGAGTCCCAGGATGACGATCACACGAAGGTGACGTCGCCTCAGACGCCTGACGGGCGGCGGGCCGGACGACTCCCGCTGGCGTTCACCGCGCTCGGCGGTGGTCGATCCGGCCACGCTCCCCTGCCTTCCGTCATACGGTCCTAGCGGTGTGCACGAGCCGCGGCGATCGCCTCGTACACCATGCCGACGAGCAGGTCGTCGGCGTCCCGGCGGCCGAACTCGGCGGCGGCGCGGGACATCTGGTACAGCCGGTGCGGGTCGGCGAGCACGGGCAGCACGTTCTGCTGGACCCACTCGGGGGTCAGCTCCGCGTCGTCGACCAGCAGGCCGCCGCCGGCCTTGACCACCGGCTGGGCGTTGAGCCGCTGCTCGCCGTTGCCGATGGGCAGCGGGACATAGGCGGCGGGGAGCCCGACGGCGGACAGCTCGGCGACGGTCATCGCGCCCGCGCGGCAGAGCATCATGTCGGCCGCGGCGTACGCGAGGTCCATCCGGTCCAGGTAACTTACCGGGATGTAGGGGGGCATTCCCGGCATCTGCTGGACCTGCGGCAGTTCGTTCTTCGGGCCGACCGCGTGCAGGATCTGGATTCCGGCCTGCTGGAGCCAGGGCGCGACCGTCTGCACGACCTCGTTGAGGCGGCGGGCGCCCTGGGAGCCGCCGGAGACCAGCAGCGTGGGCAGGTTGGGGTCGAGCCCGAACGCGGCGCGGGCCTCGGGGCGTACGGCGGCCCGGTCCAGGGTGGCGATGGAGCGGCGCAGCGGGATGCCGATGTAGCGGGAGTTGCGCAGCTTGCTGTCCGGCGTGGAGACGGCGACCTGGCTGGCGTACCGCGAGCCGATCTTGTTGGCCAGGCCCGGGCGGGCGTTGGCCTCGTGGATGACGATCGGCACGCCCAGGCGCTTGGCCGCGAGGTAGCCGGGCAGGGCGACGTAGCCGCCGAAGCCGACCACGGCGTCCGCCTTGGTGCGCTCCAGGATCTGCTCGGTCGCCTTGATCGTCCCGCGCAGCCGGCCCGGGACGGTGATCAGCTCGGGGGTGGGCTTGCGGGGCAGCGGGACGGCGGGGATCAGCGCGAGTTCGTACCCGCGCTCGGGTACGAGACGGGTCTCCAGGCCCCGCTCCGTGCCCAGGGCCGTGATGCCCACGGTCGGATCCTGCCTGCGCAGGGCGTCCGCGAGGGCGAGCGCGGGCTCGATGTGGCCCGCGGTTCCTCCGCCGGCGAGTACGACATGCACCGAAATTCACCGCTCTCCGGACGAACGCGCCGCCGAGGCGCGCCGTCGCATCGTGTTCCATCTCCGGGGGCTCCGGCCGGAACCGGTTCCCCCAGCCCCCCGTTTTCTACCAAAGCGGGGTTGCCGCATCGCAAGCGCTGCCCGCGCAGCGGGCTCGTCGCGCGCGAAGGCGATCAGCAGCCCGATGGCGAACATGGTCGGCAGCAGGGCGGATCCCCCGTAGGAGAACAGCGGGAGGGGGACGCCGGCGATCGGCAGCAGACCGAGCACCGCACCGATGTTGATCACGGCCTGGGCCGTGATCCAGGTGGTCACGCCTCCCGCGGCATACCTCACGAAGGGGTCCTCCGTGCGTCCGGCCACGCGGATACCCGCATAGCCTAGAGCCGCGAAGAGGGCGAGTACCGACAGCGTCCCCGCCAGGCCCAGTTCCTCACCGGTGACGGCGAAGATGAAGTCGGTGTGGGCTTCGGGGAGTTGGCCCCATTTCTCCACACTCGCACCCAGTCCGGAGCCGAAGATTCCGCCGGAGGCGAGGGCGTAGATGCCGTGCACGGCCTGCCAGCAGTCGACCGGTCCCGACTGGGGTTCGGTGGCGCCGAGGCACTGCAGGCGTGCCATGCGGTTCGCGCTGGTCTTGATCAGGATCAGGCCGAGTACGGCGGCGATCGACAGCACTCCGGCGAACAGGCGCGTGGGCGCCCCGGCCAGCCAGAGCAGGCCGAACAGGATGGCCGTGAGAATGATCGCGGTGCCCATGTCGCCGCCGATCATGATCAGCCCGAGCAGCATGAAGGCGGCCGGCACGAGCGGGACCAGCATGTGCTTCCACTGGTTCAGCAGCTTCTTGTCCTGCTTGCGGGCGAGCAGGTCGGCGCCCCACAGCACGAGCGCGAGCTTGCCGAACTCGCTGGGCTGGATCTGGAAGGAGCCGCCGACCGCGATCCAGTTCTGGTTGCCGTTGACCGACACTCCTATCCCGGGGATCTGTACCAGGACCATGAGGAAGACGGCGCCGGCGAGGATCGGGTAGGCCAGGGCCCGGTGCAGCTTCACCGGCATCCGCGAGGCGACGAACAGCAGCCCGGCGCCGATCACGGCGGCCAGCAGCTGCTTGCGGAAGAAGTACGAGCCCGGCAGCGACATCTGGAGCGCGGTGATCTGGGACGCCGAGTAGACCATCACCAGGCCCAGCACGGTGATCAGCAGACTGCCGCCGAAGATGAGGTAGTAGGCGGTCAGCGGCCGGTCCCAGCCCCTGCGCGCACGGCGGTAGAAGGCCAGGACGCGGTTCTCGCGGGCGAGCCGGGGCGCGGCGGGGCGCTTGGGAGCGCGGGGGACGGGAGGCCGTCCGGTGCGGCTGGTGGGCATCGCCGCTCACCCCGCCTTGCCGGAGGGGAACGTTCCGCTGCGAACCTTCCCCGGCCGCTCGGGCACCAGCCACATCCGTGTCACGTGTCCCTCCCAGATACGCCCGGCGCCGCCGGGCGAGGCGGACCCGGGTCAGCCGTCGGCGGAGCCGAGCTCGCGAACGGCGTCCGCGAAAGCGTCCCCGCGCTTGTTGTAGTTGGCGAACATGTCCATGGAGGCGCAGGCCGGAGCCAGCAACACCGTGTCACCGGCCTGAGCGAGCCGCCGCGCCTCCTGGACCGCCGCGCGCATCGCCCCAGTGTCGGTCCGGTCGAGGTCGACGACGGGTACCTCGGGGGCGTGTCGCGCCAGGGCTTCGCTGATCAGCGCGCGGTCCGCGCCGATCAGCACGGCCCCGCGCAGCCGGGGCGCCGACGTGGCGACCAGCTCGTCGAAGGTGGCGCCCTTGGCGAGCCCGCCCGCGATCCACACGATCGACTCGTAGGCCGCCAACGAGGCTTGTGCGGCGTGGGTGTTGGTGGCCTTGGAGTCGTCGACGTACGCGACCCCGTCCACGTCGGCCACGTGCGCGATGCGATGGGCGTCCGGGGTGAACGCCCGCAGGCCGTCCCGTACGGCCTTGGCGGGCACGCCGTAGGCCCGCGCGAGGGCCGCCGCCGCGAGGGCGTTGGCGATGTTGTGCGGGGCCGGCGGCCTGACGTCGGCGACCTCGGCGAGCTCCTGGGCGTTCTTCTGCCGGTTCTCGACGAAGGCGCGGTCGACGAGGATGCCCTCCACGACGCCGAGTTGGGAGGGCGCGGGGGTGCCGAGGGTGAATCCGACGGCCCGGCAGCCCTCCTCGACGTCGGCCTCGCGGACGAGGTCCTCGGTGGACGGCTTGTCGGTGGCATCGGCGTTGTAGACGCAGGCGACGCGATTGCCCTCGTAGATACGGCCCTTGTCGGCGGCGTACGCCTCCATGGAGCCGTGCCAGTCGAGGTGGTCGGGGGCGAGGTTGAGCACGGCGGCCGAGTGGGCGCGCAGCGACGGCGCCCAGTGCAGCTGGTAGCTGGACAGCTCCACGGCCAGCACGTCGTACTGCTCCTCGCCGAGCACGGCGTCCAGCAGGGAGACGCCGATGTTGCCGACGGCGGCCGTGCGCAGACCCGCGGCCTTCAGGATCGAGGCGAGCATCTGGACGGTGGTGGTCTTGCCGTTGGTGCCCGTGACGGCGAGCCACGGGGCCGCGTCGGGCCCGCGCAGGCGCCAGGCCAGTTCGACGTCGCCCCAGACGGGGACGCTCGCCCGCTCGGCCGCCGCGAACAGCGGCTTGTCGGGCTTCCAGCCGGGCGCGGTGACGATCAGCTCGGTGCCCTCGGGCAGGGTGTCGCCGTCACCGAGGCGCACGGTGATGCCGAGCGCCTCCAGCTCGGCGGCCTGCGCCCGGGCTCGCTCGTCGGCGCCGTCGTTGACGGCCGTGACGATCGCGCCGAGGCCGTGCAGCACCTTGGCCGCCGGGACGCCGGAGACGCCGAGCCCCGCGACGGTGACGTGCTTGCCCTGGAAGTCGAAGGGCTCCGGGGAGGTCACTTGTCCGCTGCCCATCCTGCGTAGAAGAGGCCCAGTCCGACAATCACACAAATGCCCTGAATGATCCAGAAGCGGACCACGACGAGCACTTCGGACCAGCCCTTGAGTTCGAAGTGGTGCTGAAGTGGCGCCATCCGGAAGACGCGCTTGCCGGTGAGGCGGAAGGAGCCGACCTGGATCACCACGGACATGGTGATCAGGACGAACAGGCCGCCGAGGATGGCCATCAGCAGCTCGGTGCGTGAGCAGATCGCGAGGCCGGCGAGCACACCGCCGAGCGCGAGCGAACCGGTGTCGCCCATGAAGATCTTGGCCGGTGAGGTGTTCCACCACAGGAAGCCCAGGCAGGCGCCCATCAGTGCGGAGGCCACCACCGCGAGGTCGAGCGGGTCGCGCACCTCGTAGCACGCGCCCGGGTTGGTCAGCGTCTGCGCGTTGGCGCAGGACTCCTGGAACTGCCAGACGCCGATGAAGGTGTAGGCGCCGAAGACGAGCACGGAGGCGCCGGTGGCCAGACCGTCCAGACCGTCGGTCAGGTTCACGCCGTTCGACATCGCGAGGATCATGAACAGCGCCCAGACCACGAACAGCACGGGTCCGATCGTCCAGCCGAAGTCCGTGATGAACGACAGCTTCGTGGAGGCGGGGGTGTTGCCGCGGTTGTCCGCGAACTGCAGCGAGAGCACCGCGAAGGCGATGCCGACGATCAGCTGGCCGGCCATCTTCGCCTTGGCCCGCAGACCCAGCGAACGCCGCTTGACGATCTTGATGTAGTCGTCGAGGAAGCCGACCAGGCCCATGCCGACCATCAGGCCGAGCACCAGCAGTCCGGAGAAGGTCGGCGCCGCGTCGACGTCCGGGTCGAGATAGCCCGTGATCACCTTGGCCAGGAAGTACGCGGCGACCGTCGCCAGGATGAAGGCGATACCGCCCATGGTCGGCGTCCCGCGCTTGCTGGCGTGCTCACGCGGGCCGTCGTCGCGGATGTACTGGCCGTAGCCCTTGCGCGCGAGGAGCTTGATCAGCAGCGGGGTGCCGACCAGCGTCAGGAAGAGGCCAATGACTCCCGCGAACAGGATCTGCTTCATCATCGGGCGGAAACCTCACCCTCGGCACCGGTCTCGAGCAGCGCCTGGGCAACGCGCTCGAGGCCGACCGAACGGGACGCCTTCACGAGTACGACGTCTCCCGGGCGCAACTCGCTGCGCAACAGGTCGACCGCCGCCTGTGCGTCGGACACGTGCACCGACTCCTCACCCCACGAACCCTCGTTATATGCGCCCAGTTGCAGCCAGGCGGCTTCCCTGCCACCGACCGCGACGAGCTTGCTGACGTTGAGCCGGACGGCGAGCCGTCCGACCGCGTCGTGCTCGGCGAGAGCCTCGTCCCCGAGCTCGGCCATCTGGCCGAGCACCGCCCACGTACGACGCCCCTTGCCGATGGCCACCAGCGCGCGCAGCGCGGCCTTCATGGACTCGGGGTTCGCGTTGTAGGCGTCGTTGACGACCGTCACGCCGTCCGGGCGCTCGGTGACCTCCATCCGCCAGCGGGAGAGGGAGCCCGCCTCGGAGAGCGCGACGGCGATCTCGTCTGCGGACATGCCCAACTCGTGGGCGACGGCGGCCGCGGCGAGCGCGTTCGACACGTGGTGCTCACCGTACAGGCGCATGGTCACATCGCTTGCACCGGAGGGTGTGTGAAGCCTGAACGAGGGCTGTCCGGTGTCCGTGAGTCGCACGTTCTCAGCCGACACGTCCGCTTCGCCGGACTCTCCGAAAAGGATCACCTTCGCCTTCGTACGGGTGGCCATGGCCCGGACGTAGGGGTCGTCCGCGTTGAGGACGGCCGTCCCGCCGTCGGCCTCCGACGGCAGGGACTCGACCAGTTCCCCCTTGGCCTGGGCGATCTGCTCCCGGCCGCCGAACTCGCCGATGTGGGCGCTGCCGACGTTGAGCACGAGGCCGATCTTCGGGGGCGTCAGACTCGTGAGGTAGGAGATGTGCCCGATGCCGCGAGCGCCCATCTCCAGGACGAGGAACCGGGTCTCCTCGGTGGCGCTGAGCGCGGTCAGGGGCAGGCCGATCTCGTTGTTGAGCGAGCCGGGCGTGAACACCGTCGGCGCCTTGCGCTGGAGCACCTGCGCGATGAGGTCCTTGGTGCTGGTCTTGCCCGCCGAGCCGGTGAGGGCGACGAGCGTGGCACCGAGGCGCTGTACGACGTGCCGGGCGAGCGCGCCGAGGGCGGCCTGGACGTCGTCCACGACGATCGCGGGCACGCCGACGGGCCGGGTGCCGAGCACGGCCACCGCTCCCGACTCGACGACCGCCGCCGCGAAGTCGTGGCCGTCCACGCGCTCACCGGCGAAGGCCACGAACAGGCTGCCCGGCCCCGCCTCGCGGGAGTCCCGGACGACCGGGCCGGTGACCTGGACGGCCGGATCCGGTATGTCGTACGTCTGCCCGCCGACGACTTCTGCGATCTCGGCGAGGGAGAGGGCGATCACAAGTTCATCCCCTGGATCATGCGGGAATTCATCCCTGGGTCTTCTGAATGGCTTCGCGAAGCACCTGGCGGTCGTCGAAGGGACGGACCACCCCGGCGATGTCCTGGCCCTGCTCGTGGCCCTTGCCCGCGACCAGCACGGTGTCGCCCGGCTCGGCGCGGGCGACTGCGGCGGCGATCGCGGCGGCCCGGTCCTCGAAGACCTGCACCTCGCCGCGCTCGTGCGCGGGCACGGAGGCCGCGCCCTGGAGCATCGTGGCGAGGATCGCGAGGGGGTCCTCGGAGCGGGGGTTGTCGGAGGTCAGTACGGCGGTGTCGGCGAGCCGGGCCGCAGCGGCCCCCATGGGCTCGCGCTTGGTCTTGTCCCGGTCGCCGCCGCAGCCGAGGACGATGTGCAGCTTGCCCTCGGTGACCTTGCGCAGGGCGCGCAGCACGGACTCGACGGCGTCGGTCTTGTGCGCGTAGTCGACGACGGCGAGGTACGGCTGTCCGGCGTCCACGCGCTCCAGGCGGCCCGGTACGCCGGGTACGGCGGCGACACCGTCGGCGGCGGCCTGCGGGTCGAGACCGGCGACGGCGAGGGCGACGATCGCGGCGAGGGTGTTGGCCACGTTGAAGGGGCCCGGCAGCGGCGACTTGGCGCTGATCCGCTCGCCCTTGGGTCCGACGACGGTGAACGTCGAGTCGAGACGGCCGACCTCGACGTCCTCGGCGCGCCAGTCGGCGTCGGGGTGGCCCTCGGCGGAGTAGGTGACGACCGGGACGGTGGCCTCGTTCGCCAGCCTGCGGCCGTACTCGTCGTCGACGTTGACCACGCCGAGTTTGCCGCGTTCCGGCGTGAACAGCTGTGCCTTGGCCCGGAAGTAGTCCTCCATGCCGGAGTGGAACTCCATGTGTTCCGGGCTGAGGTTGGTGAAGACGCCGATGTCGAAGACGCAGCCGTCGACGCGGCCGAGGACCAGGGCGTGGCTGGACACCTCCATGGCGACCGCCTCGACGCCGCGTTCGCGCATGACGGCGAACAGGGCCTGGAGGTCGGTGGCTTCGGGCGTGGTGCGCTCGGACTTGATGCGCTCGTCGCCGATGCGCATCTCGACCGTTCCGATCAGGCCGGTGGACCTGACCGTCTTCAGGCCGCCCTCGACGAGGTAGGCGGTGGTGGTCTTGCCGGAGGTGCCGGTGATGCCGATCTGGAGCAGGTCCCGGCCGGGGTGGCCGTAGATCGTGGCGGCCAGCTCGCCCATCCGGCCGCGGGGGGTGTCGACGACCAGGACCGGCAGCCCGGAGGCGGCGGCGCGCTCGGCGCCGGTGGGGTCGGTCAGCACGGCGGCCGCTCCGAGGCTCGCGGCCTGCTCGACGAAGTCGGCGCCGTGCACGCGGGCGCCCGGGAGGGCGGCGTACAGGTCGCCGGGGCGCACGGCGCGTGAATCGTGGGTGATGCCCGTGACGTCGGCGGCGCCCTCCGGCGCTGGAGCACCCAGCTGGTCGGCCAGTTCCGCGAGGGGTGTGGCGGAGACCTGCGCCGGCCTGGGCGGCCCGGGGTATGTCACGGGATGGCCCTTCTGGGTGGTTTGGGACTGATCAGCGTGTGGCACGGCGGTGAGCGTACCGGGCGTACCCGCCTGCGGGCGAAGTGAGGGGCGGGGGGAGCTCTGGTTCCCGGGATCGGGGGTGATCGTTGTCACGGCTGCGGTCCTGGTGGCTCGGTGGTGCTCGGTGCTGATCAGGGGCTTGGCGGGTCGGTTCGGTTCTCGGGGGGGTCGGTTCTCGGGGGGCGGTTCGGTTCTCGGGGAGGGCGTCCAGTCCTCGGGGCCGGTTCAGTTCTTGAACGTGACGGGCAGCCTCGCGGGCTTGGCCCCGGTCGGCGGGACCTGGAGGGACTTCAGCGCGAACTCCATGACCTGCTTGTAGACGGGGCCGCAGATCTGTCCGCCGAAGTAGTTGCCCTGGGTGGCGTTCTGGATGGCGCAGTAGACGGTGATGCGGGGCTTGTCGGCGGGCGCGAATCCGGCGAACGACGACGTGTAGCCCTTGTACTTGCCGGTGGCCGGATCCACGCGGTTGGCGGTGCCCGTCTTGCCCGCGACGCGGTAGCCGGGGATGCGCGCCTTGGCGCCCGTGCCCTCCTCGTCGTCCACGACCGACTCCAGCATCCGGGCGAGGGTCTTCGCCGTCTTGGCGCTGACGACCCGGGTCTTCTCGGGCTTGGGGGCCGGGGTGAAGCGGCCGTCGGGGCCCTTGGTGCCGCGCACGAGCGTGGGTTCGACGCGGACGCCGCCGTTGGCGATGGTCGAGTACACCGACGCCGCCTGCATGGCGTTGATGGAGACGCCCTGGCCGAAAGGGATCGTGTACTGCTGCGAGGTCGACCACTTGTCGGGCGGGGCGAGGATGCCCTTGGTCTCGCCGGGGAAGCCGAGGCCGGTGTAGTTGCCGAGGCCGAACTTGCGCAGGTAGTCGTAGAGGACCTTGTTGGACTGGGTCTGGGTCCTGCCGAGCTGTCCGGTGGCGAGGATGGTGCCGATGTTGCTGGACTTGGCGAGGACGCCGTTGAGCGTCAGGTGCCAGGTGGGGTGGTTGATGTCGTCCTTGAAGAGCCGGTCGCCGCGGTGCAGCCGGTTGGGCACGACGACGTGGGTCAGCGGGGTGGCGGCGCCCTCCTGGAGGACGGCCGCCATCGACATGACCTTGGCGGTGGAGCCGGGCTCGAAGGCGTCCTGGAGGGCCGCGTTGCCGAGGGCCGCGGGGTCGGCGTCGGACAGGTCGTTGGGATCGAACCCGGGCGAGTTGGCCATGGCCAGAACCTGCCCGGTGCGGGTGTCCTGGACGATGACGTAGCCGCGGTCGGCAGCGGACTCCTTCACCTGGTCGCTGATGGCCTTCTGGGCGGCCCACTGGATGTCGCGGTCGATGGTGAGCTCGACATCGCTGCCGGGCACGGCGGGTGTCTCGGTGGAACCCGCGGTGGGGACGAGCCGGCCGCCGGACTGGGCGTAGCGGATCTTGCCGTCCTTGCCGGCCAGTTGCTTGTTCAGCTGGAGCTCGATGCCGCCGCCGGGCTTGCCCTCGCCGTTGACCCAGCCCAGTATCCCGGCGGCGAGGTCACCGCCCGGGTACACGCGCTTGCTGGTGGCGACGGAGAAGACGCCCCCGAGGACGTTGTGCGCGGACTTGTCGGTCTGCTCCTTCTGGGCGAGCGCGGACTTCAGGTCCTTGATCTGCTTCCAGACCTGCGGGGTCTGGCGGGAGGCGAGCTTGACGTAACGCAGTGCCTTGTTCTTCGGCCGGAGCTTCTTGACCAGGGTCTCCTGCTCCTGGCCCAGGATCGGCGCGAGCAGCGCGGCCGCCTGCTCGGGCCCGTCCCCGATCTTCAGCTGGTCGGGGGCGAACATCGTGGGGTCGGCCGTGATGTCGTAGGCGTCCTCACTGGTCGCCAGGGCCACACCGGACCGGTCGGTGATCTCGCCCCGGTCGGCGGCCAGGACCTGCCCGACGTAGCGGTTCTGTTCGGCCTTGGCGGCGTACGTGCTCGCGTCGACGGCCTGCACCTGGAACAGCCGTACGACGAAGGCGATCAGCACCAGCGTCAGCGCGAGCCCGACCAGACGCAGCCGGGGGCGCGGGCTGCCCAGCCGGAGATGCTTGGGCGCCGCCGGCCGCGCCGGCCCCGGGCGACGAGCCGGCCGGGCCCCGGGCCCGGGACGACGCCGGCCATCGGACCGAGCGGGCCTGGCGGGCCTGGCGGGCCCGGGCACACGACGGCGCGGGGGTTCCCTGTCGGTCACTTCCGTCACCTGCCTGGGGTCGGGGTGGGCTGGGAACCGGCGGCTGCGGCACCGGTCGGACGCGGGCTGGGGCGACACCCGACAGCGCGGACGGCGACCGGACCCGGACGGGAAAGGCACCTGCCCGCGCCGTCCGGCGCCCTGAGCGCCGCCGGGTCGAGCGCGGCCAACTGCGCCTGGAAGTCGACGGTCCAACGGCCCCGGTCGGCGATCAGCCCCGGACCCGGACGGCACCCCACCGCGCGGACGGCGAACAGCCCCGGACCCGGTCGTCGGCACCAGGCAGCGCCATCGGCGATCCCGCGCGGACCCGGACCGCGCCCCAGCGCGCGGACGGCGACCAACCCCGGACCCGGACGGCACCCCACAGCGCGGACGGCGAACAGCCCCGGACCCGGTCGTCGGCACCCGACAGCGCCATCGGCGATCCCGCGCGGACCCGGACGGCGCCCCACAGCGCGGACGGCGACCAACCCCGGACCCGGTCGTCGGCACCCGGCAGCGCGGACGGCGACCAACCCCAGACCCGGACCGCACCCGACAGCGCCATCGGCGATCCCGCGCGGCCCCGGACCGCGCCCAGTAGCGTCGGTGGCGGTCGGCGACGGCCGCTCCGCGGCTGCAAGGGGCGCATCGCGCCAGCCGCGGGCCTCGGGACCGGCGGCCCTGGCGGGGCCGGACACCGGGCAGTGCGGCGACTGCCCGGCAGGCACCCCCGTCACCCGGCCGGAAACCCGCCCCACCGCGCGCCGAGAAGCACAAGCCGCGCCGAGGAGCGGACGGACGCCGGGACCAGGAGGGCAGCCGGGCCCGGCGAGGCCCGGCACACGACGGCGCGGGGGTTCCCTGTCGGTCACTTCCGTCACCTGCCGGAGGTTGGGGTGGAGCCGTTGGGCATGGCCTCGGGGGCCAGGACCAGGGGGATGTGGGCGGAGGTCTGCCGGACGCCGGGGGCGGGGCTGGGGACGCCCTTGACGGTGCCGTCGGGGGCGAGGAAGGCGGGGTCGCCGCCGGGGACCATGCCGAGTTCGCGGGCGCGGCGCTGGAGGGCCTCGGGAGCGGAGTAGGCGTCGATGTCCCGCTGGAGGGCCTGTTCCTCGTCGGTGAGGCTCTTGGTCTGGCGCTGGAGGTCGTCGAGCTTGAACGCGCCTTCGCTGAGGGCCGAGTTCAGCACCAGGAGGCAGATGAGACCACCGCCGAGGAGGAAGACCACGAGGACGACGAAGGGGGTGCGGGCCGCCTGCCCGGGGCCGGTCGGGAAGAGCTGCGCGAGACGCGCCGCCCTCCCCTTCAGTTCGGGTTTACTGCTCACTCACGCTCCCTCGGGTCCGGGACACCCGCCCGCCCTGCACGTGGCTCACTCGATGTCCTCCCTGATGCGCTGGGCGCCGCGCAGCCGTGCCGGTGCCGCCCGCCGGTTCTCGGCGATCTCCTCCTCGGTGGGGAGTTCGGCACCACGCGTGAGCAGCTTGAGCCGCGGCTGGTAGCGCTCGGGCACGACGGGCAGCCCGGGCGGCGCCGTGGTGGCGGCACCCGCCGCGAACACCTGCTTGACCAGCCGGTCCTCCAGCGAGTGGTACGACAGCACGGCGATCCGCCCGCCCACGTCCAGCGCCTTCACGGCCGCCGGGATCGCCCGCTCCAGGACGGCGAGTTCGCCGTTGACCTCGATGCGCAGGGCCTGGAAGGTCCGCTTGGCCGGATTGCCGCCGGTGCGCTTGGCGGCCTGCGGCAGCGCGTCCCGGATCAGCTCGACCAGCCGCGCGCTGGTGCTGAACGGCTCCTTGTCGCGCTCGCGCACGATCGCGGACACGATCCGCTTGGCCTGCTTCTCCTCGCCGTACGCCCGGAGGATGCGCACCAGCTCGCCCGGCGGGTACGTGTTGAGGACCTCGGCGGCGCTGACTCCGGACGTCTGGTCCATGCGCATGTCGAGCGGGGCGTCCTGGGCGTAGGCGAAGCCGCGGTCGGCCTCGTCGAGTTGCATGGAGGAGACTCCGAGGTCGAACAGCACGCCCTGCACGCGCGCGATACCGAGCTTGCGCAGCACCTCGGGGAGTTCGTCGTACACCGCGTGGACGAGGGTGGCGCGCTCCCCGTAGGGCGCGAGGCGCTCACCGGACAGGCGCAGGGCCTCCTTGTCACGGTCGAGGGCGACGAGACGGACGCCGGGGAACTGCTCCAGGAGCGCCTCGCTGTGGCCGCCGAGACCGAGGGTGCAGTCGACGACCACGGCGTCCGGGCCCTCCAGGGCGGGTGCCAGCAGATCCAGGCACCGCTGGAGCATCACCGGGACATGTCGGCTCTGTCCCTCCTGTCGCCCGCCACCACCCTCATTCGAATGCGCTTCGCGCCCCATTGGTCCTGGGCCCTCTCAGATCCGGCGCGGCCCCTACGCACCGCCGGGTCCCCGCCCGCTCGTGAAGGGGAGGCCCGCCGGCGCCGGAAGCGTCAGCCGACCGGGAGCGGGAGGAGGCCGAGCCGTACGTACGCGCCGCGCACGTGGGGAGATCTCCGGTCGTCGCCGGGGTCTCCGGGGAAAACAGTCCAGCGGGGAGAGTCTCGCCTCCCGCTTCGCGTCACTTTAGTCCACCCTGTCTTCCGGTCAATCAACCGGCCTGCGCGTCGCGACCGCCGGCACACCACCCTTGTGGGTTACCTCACACCACAGTCTGGCTGGCATTCTTTGTCCACTCTCACAAGAGGCTCGGACGGGGTGTGACCAGTAACGTCATGGATATGACGACTTCTGCATCGGTTCCCACAGCCTCGGAGAACGCCCCGACCGGCGGCGACACGGTCACCGACCGCCTGGTCGACGCCAACGCCCGGTACGCCGCCGACTTCACCGATCCGGGCATGGACGCCCGGCCCGTGCTGCACGTCGCCGTCGTGGCCTGCATGGACGCCCGCCTCGACCTGCACGCGGCGCTCGGTCTCGAACTGGGCGACTGTCACACGATCCGCAACGCGGGCGGCGTCGTCACCGACGACGTGATCCGCTCCCTCACCATCAGCCAGCGCAAGCTGGGGACGCGCAGCATCGTCCTCATCCACCACACGGGCTGCGGCCTGGAGAGCCTCACCGAGGACTTCCGCAACGAGCTGGAGACCGAGGTCGGCCAGCGCCCGGCATGGGCGGTGGAGTCCTTCCGGGACGTCGACCAGGACGTACGGCAGTCGATGCAGCGCGTGCGCACCTCGCCGTTCCTGCCGCACACCGACGACGTGCGGGGCTTTGTCTTCGACGTGAAGACCGGCCGGCTGCGCGAGGTCGACCCCGCCGCCTGACCTGGCCGCCCGCCCCGCCCACAACCTGCAGGAGCTGTCGAAAGCCTGTCAGTCACACGTTCGAATGGTCGCAAGGCCGACATATCGCGGCCAGTTATCCACAGTCGAGTGACACGAATCGGTAACGGCAGCAAGAATGCGGGAGTGGCGTCACGCGGAACTTTCCACGCGTGGTGTCCGTGGTTCGGGGTGGGCCGGCCCGCGTCTTGGGGCGTCGGCCCGGGAAAATGGGGTATCCCGTGCTCCCTGGGAGCAAGGGAAAGGCCGAGGAGGGCCGGGTGACGACCTATGACGATCGAGCGAGCCTCACTGATCTGACCGCCGTGGTGGAACGCGTGCGGGAGTCGGTGGAAGGCGTGATCGAGGGCAAGCCCGAGGTCGTACGGCTCTCGCTGACCGTACTGCTCGCCGAGGGACATCTGCTGATCGAGGACGTCCCGGGCGTCGGCAAGACGATGCTCGCCAAGGCACTGGCGCGGTCCATCGACTGCTCGGTGCGGCGCATCCAGTTCACGCCCGACCTGCTGCCCTCGGACATCACCGGTGTGTCCATCTGGGACCAGCAGCGCAGCGACTTCGAGTTCAAGCCGGGCGCGATCTTCGCGCAGGTCGTGATCGGCGACGAGATCAACCGCGCCTCGCCCAAGACGCAGTCCGCGCTCCTGGAGTCCATGGAGGAGCGCCAGGTCACCATCGACGGCCAGACCTACGAGTTGCCCAGCCCCTTCATGGTGGTGGCGACGCAGAACCCGGTCGAGATGGAGGGCACATACCCGCTGCCCGAGGCCCAGCGCGACCGCTTCATGGCCCGGGTCTCGGTCGGCTACCCGAGCGCCGAGGCCGAGCTGCGGATGCTGGACGTGCACGGCGGCGTCTCGCCGCTGGAGGACCTCCAGCCCGTGGCCCACGCGCACGAGATCCTCAAACTGATCGAGGCGGTGCGCGGCGTCCACGTCGCCGATCCGGTCCGGCGCTACGCGGTCGACCTGGTCGGCGCCACGCGCACGCACCCCGACCTGAGACTGGGCGCCTCGCCGCGCGCGACGCTGCATCTGCTGCGCGCGGCGAAGGCGTCCGCGGCCCTGAGCGGCCGGGAGTACGCGCTGCCGGACGACATACAGGCACTCGCCGTCGCCGTCCTGGCCCACCGTCTGCTGCCCACCGCCCAGGCCCAGCTCAACCGACGTACGGCCGAGCAGGTCGTCGAGGAGATCCTCCAGCGCACCCCGGTGCCGGCCGCGCCCCAGCAGCCCAGCGGGTTCGGCGGCCTGGGCCGGGGCGTGCCGGCGTATCCCCAGCAGCCGCCGCGGAGGTTGTGATGACCACCGCGGGGACGGGGCAGGCGGAGACCGACCGGGGCGAGAAGAGCGGCATCCGCACCGCCCTGGCCGGTCTGACCACCCGCGGACGCTCCTTCCTGGCCGCCGGCGTCGCGGCCGCCGTCTGTGCGTATGTGCTCGGGCAGAGCGACCTGCTGCGCGTGGGCCTGCTGCTGGCGGTGCTGCCGCTGGTGTGCGCGACGGTCCTGTACCGCACGCGCTACCGGGTCGCGGGCAGCCGCCGCCTCTCCCCCGCGCGCGTGCCGGCCGGCAGCGAGGCCCGGGTCCACCTGCGGATGGACAACGTCTCGCGACTGCCCACGGGCCTGCTGATGCTCCAGGACCGGGTGCCGTACGTGCTCGGTCCCCGGCCCCGTTTCGTGCTCGACCGGGTGGAGGCGGGCGGCCGGCGCGAGGTGTCCTACCGGGTGCGCTCCGACCTGCGCGGCCGCTACCCGCTGGGCCCGCTCCAACTGCGCCTGACCGACCCGTTCGGCATGTGCGAACTGACCCGGTCCTTCTCGACGTACGACACCCTGACGGTGATCCCGCGCGTGGAGGCGCTGGCGCCGGTGCGCCTCAGCGGCGAGGCGAAGGGCTACGGCGACGGACGGCAGCGCTCGCTGGCGCTGGCCGGCGAGGACGACGTGATCCCGCGCGGGTACCGCTACGGCGACGACCTGCGCCGGGTGCACTGGCGCTCCACCGCCCGCTACGGCGAGCTGATGGTGCGCCGCGAGGAGCAGCCGCAGCGCGCCCGCTGCACGGTGCTGCTCGACACCCGGGGCATCGCCTACCAGGGCGCGGGCCCCGACTCGGCCTTCGAGTGGGCCGTGGCGGGCGCCGCGTCCGTGCTGGTGCACATGCTGGAACGGGGCTACTCGTTGCGGCTGCTGACGGACACCGGCAACGCGGTGCCCGGCGACGGGGGAGACGGCTTCGCGGGCGCGAGCCAGGAGTCGGCGGACGCGGCCGGGCTGATGATGGACACCCTCGCGGTGATCGACCACTCCGACGGCGCGGGTCTGTCCCGGGCCTACGACGTGCTGCGCGGCGGGAACGAGGGGTTGCTGGTGGCCTTCCTCGGCGACCTGGACGAGGAGCAGGCGGCCGTGCTGGGCCGGATGCGGCAGCGCAGCCCGGGCGCGGTCGCCTTCGTGCTGGACAGCGACACCTGGGTGCGGGAACCGAGCGATGTGCCCGGTCCGTTGGACTGGAGCGGGGAGCGGCTGCGCATGCTGCGCGAGGCGGGCTGGACGGCCCTCGGCGTGCCGCGGGGAGCCTCAGTGGACGACTTGTGGCGGCAGGCCGACCGAGAGCGCAGGGGCGTGGCCGTCGCGGGCGGCGGGGAGGGGCCGTGATGAGCGGGCGGGTACGACTGACGCTGGGCGCGTGGGCGGCCACACTGATGGCCGCGTGCGCCCTGCTGCCCCTCGTCAAACCGGCGACGTGGATCGTGCAGGCGGCCTTCCTGCTGGCCGTGCAGGCGGGCGTGGGCGCCGCGGCCCGCCGGGTGCCGCTGGCGCGACCGCTGACGGTGGCGGCCCAGGCCGTGGTCACGGCGGTGCTGCTGACGTTCGTGTTCGCCCGTGAGCAGGCCCTCGCCGGGCTGGTGCCCGGGCCGGAGGCCCTCGACCGTTTCGCGCTGCTGCTCCGGCAGGGCGGGGACGACATCGCGCGGTACGCGATCCCCGCGCCCCTGGAGTCCGACGGCATCCGTCTGATGCTGATCGGCGGCGTCCTGGTCATCGGGCTGGTGGTGGACACCCTCGCGGTGACCTTCCGCAGCGCCGCCCCGGCCGGACTGCCGCTGCTCGCGCTGTACTCGGTGGCCGCGGGGCTGTCCGACGGGGGCACGGACTGGCTGTGGTTCCTGGTCGCGGCGGCCGGCTATCTGATGCTGCTGCTGGCCGAGGGCCGGGACCGGCTGTCCCAGTGGGGCCGGGTCTTCGGCGGGGCCCCGCGCACGGCCGGAGGGGAACCGAGCGGCGCCATCGCCCCGGTCCGCACCGGCCGGCGCATCGGCGTGGTCGCGCTGGGCATCGCCCTGGTGGTGCCGCTCGCCCTGCCCGCGATGAACGGCGGCCTGCTGGACTCCGTGGGCCCGGGCGCGGGCGGCGGCTCGGGCAGCGGCGGCACGATCTCCGCCGTGAACCCGCTGGTGTCGCTGCGCGACAACCTGAACGTGGACGAGGACCGGCAGGTCCTCTCCGTGAAGACGAAGATGGCCGACGTCTCGGACCTCTATCTGCGGATCGTGTCCCTGGACGACTTCGACGGCACCACCTGGAAGCCGTCCCGGCGCTCCATCACCGCCGTGCCCGACGGCGCCTTCCCGACGCCGATCGGCCTCGGCCCCGACGTCAAGCGCACAGAGGTCGACAGCACGATCACGGCGGCCGGCTGGTACGCCCAGGACTGGCTGCCCATGCCGTACCCGCCGAGCGGCGTCAGCATCCGGGGCAACTGGCGGTACGAGCCCCTGGGCATGACGCTGGTCGGCGATCACGGCCAGAACACCCGAGGGCTGACGTATCGGGTCAAGAGCCTGGACGTGCAGCCGACGGCGGATCAGCTGGCCTCGGCCGGACCCGCGCCGGCGGCCATCGAGCGCGACTTCACCAAGCTGCCCGACTCCCTGCCGTCGGTGGTGGGCCGCACCGCCCGCCAGGTCACGGCGGGCGCCGCCAACCCCTACGACCAGGCGGTCAAGCTCCAGGACTGGTTCGCCGTGACCGGCGGCTTCGAGTACGACACGCAGGTACAGGTCGGCAGCGGCTCGGAGGGCATCGCCCGCTTCCTGAGGGACAAGCAGGGCTTCTGCGTGCACTTCTCCTTCGCGATGGCGGCGATGGCCCGCTCCCTGGGCATACCGGCCCGGGTCGCGGTGGGCTTCGCGCCCGGTTCCCCGCAGGCGGACGGCTCGGTGTCGGTGGGGCTGCGCGACGCCCACGCCTGGCCCGAGCTGTACTTCGAGGGCGTGGGCTGGACCCGCTTCGAGCCGACCCCCAACCGCGGTTCGATGCCGCAGTACACCCTGCCGGACAACCCCGGCAGCTCGGTGCCGGACCAGGCGCGCCCGTCCCAGACGTCGTCCGCGGCGCCGTCCCCGACGCCCTCGACGAGCGAAAGCTGCACGCCGGAGCAGAAGAAGCTGGACGGCGGGTGCGCGAGCAAGTCCCCGCAGGCGGTGCTGCCCACCGGCGACGACGGCCCGAGGTGGTACGCGATCGCGGCCTGGACCCTGGGCGGCCTCGCCGTCCTGGCCCTCCCGCTGGCCCCGATGCTGTGGCGCCGGCGGACCCGAGCGGTCCGGCTGGGGGCGCACGGCCGCGGCGAGGCGGACGCACTGCCGCACACGCTGGCCGTGTGGCAGGAGCTGACCGACACGGCCTGGGACTTCGGCATCGCGCCGGACGAGTCGCAGACGCCGCGCAAGGCTGCCGCCCGTATCGTCCGGCTGGGCTCCCTCGACGCGACGGCCGCGGCCTCGGTGCACCGGGTGGCGAACGCGGTGGAGCAGGTCCTGTACGCACCGCACCCCCGCCCGACAGCGGGCCTCACGGACGACGTCCGCCGTGCGGCAGCGGGCCTGAGCGCCGGGGCCGGCCGTGGTGCCAGGCTCCGTGCGGTCCTGGTCCCGCGCTCCACCGTGGGCGTGGTGTGGGCGGTGTCGGCCTGGTGGTCGCGCGTGCGGGCACGTGCCGTGGCGCTGCGGCCGACGTGGCGCAAGGCATCGGGCCAGCAGGGCTGACGGACGGAGGCAGTCCCGTCTGGTCTGGTACCTGGTCTGGTACGCGGAGCTCAGGGCTCGGTGCACGGCATCAGGCCCGGTACGCATGCGTCAGGGGTGACCACCTGGTCGGTGGTCACCCCTGACTCATGTCTTCGCTTGTCCTGGAGAGCTGCGCTCGGCTAATGGCCGCCCTGCTCGTCGCGGCGCTTCTGCCAGCGCTGCTCGATGCGGTCCATCATGGAGCGCCGTTGCCGGCCCTGTCGGCGGGCGGCCTGCTGTCCGCCGGTCCCGGCCCCCGCCGCCTGTTCGCCCGGCTTCGGGGCCTTGCGCCAGCCGGTCACGGCGAGCACCGCACAGCCCAGCATGACGAGGAAGCCCACAACGCTGAGCCAGACCTGCTTGGCGACCATACCGGCCATGAGGAGCGCAATACCTACGAGGAAGCCCGCGACCGCCTGGTAGACCCGCCGCCGGGTGTACGTACGCAGCCCGCTTCCCTCAAGCGCCGACGCGAACTTGGGATCTTCGGCGTACAGCGCTCGCTCCATCTGCTCGAGCATGCGCTGCTCGTGCTCCGAGAGCGGCACGGAGTCCTCCTCATCGTGCAGTCGCCGGGGCGACCCGGGGGGTCTCTTCAGGATAGGCAGGGAATCGCCCCCGTGAAACCCGCCCCTCTGCGCCAATTGGCCAACCGGAATCCGCCATGGACGACCCGGCTCGCTGAGGCTTCCATTCCCCGGCGGCCGACCCGTCATGCCGGAACGGTCTCCCTCGATCATACGGCGCCAAGCCGCCGTTCGGGGGGCCTGTGGCGTACTCCATGCACAGCCAAGGCGCTGATCAGCGGCGGTACCTCAGGAGGAGCTCAGGCCTAGGCAGACCCACCAGTCTCGATCGCCTCGCCGGTCTCACCGGGCTCAGGGGCCTCGCCGAGCACATGAAGCTGCGTCGCCACCGAGTGGAAGGCGGGGAGCTCGGCGGCGGCCTCCTCCAGCTTCAGCAGCGCCTCCAGGGCGCCGGGCTCGGTGTCGACGAGGACGCCGGGCACGAGGTCGGCGAAGACCCGCACGCCGTGCACGGCGCCGACCCGCAGGCCCGCGCCCTCGACCAGCCCGGTGAGCTGTTCGGCGGTGAAGCGGCGCGGGACGGGGTCACCCGAGCCCCATCGACCGTTCGGGTCGTCGAGCGCCTGCCGGGCCTCCTTGAAGTGGCCGGCGAGGGCCCGGGCCAGCACCGCACCGCCGAGACCGGCGGCGAGCAGGCTGAGGACGCCCTCCGCACGCAGCGCGGCCACCGCGTTGCGGACGCCCTCGGCCGGGTCGTCCACGTACTCCAGGACGCCGTGGCACAGCACCACGTCGTAGCCACCGCGCTCGGCCACGTCGAAGAGGCCGTGGGCGTCGCCCTGCACGCCCTTCACCCGGTCGGCGACTCCCGCCTCGGCGGCGCGGCGCTCCAGGGCGAACAGCGCGTTGGGGCTGGGGTCGACGACGGTGACCCGGTGGCCGAGACGGGCGACGGGCACCGCGAACTTGCCGCTGCCGCCCCCGGTGTCCAGGACGTCCAGCGACTCCCGACCCGTGGCCTTGACCCGGCGGTCCAGGGCGTCCTGGAGGACCTCCCAGACCACGGCGGTACGGAGTGAGGCGCGGGGGCGCATCGGGTCCGACACGGCAGTTGACTCCTCGGCGCGGCACCGCCTCTTGCGCGGCGGAGCGAACGGGACGTCCTCCCCGGCCCCGGCGACGGGGAGGGAAGACTTCAGGCGTCCCCCACCCTATTGCCTCCGGCCTGCCGGCCGGCATGGCCCGGCACTCACCCGGACACGCGTCGGCACGGCCGGGCGGACACGCACCGCTGGTGTCCGCTCAGCCCGCCCGCTCAGCCCGCGTCCGGCATGTCCCGCCCCTGACCCGGTTCCCCGGGCCGGTCCTGGTCCGGGCGGGGCTGCGGGAGGACCGGCTGGAGAACCAGCATGCGCTCGACGAGGCGGAGGAACATCGCCACGTCCCGTATCAGGTCGTCGGCGTCCCGGCTGCCGGCCGCGTCCTGGATGCCCGCCTCGGCCCGGGCGCGGCGTCGGGCGCCGGAGGCGAACAGGGCGCTCCACTCGGACAGTTCGGGTGCGATCTCGGGGAGCACTTCCCAGGCGCTCCTGATCTTGGCCCGGGCCCGGGGCGAGGTCTCCGGCCGGCCCCGGGCCGCGAGGACGGCGGCGGCGGTGCGCAGGGCAGCGAGGTGGGCCGTCGCGTAGCGCTCGTTCGGTGTCTCGAGGGCGGCGGCCTCGTCGAGGGCGGCGTGGGCCTGGGCGAGCAGGTCGAGGGCGGCGGGCGGGGCCGTGGCCCGGCGCAGGACGGGGTGCACGTCGCTCGCCGGTCCGGTCAGTGAGGGGGCAGGGCCGGTGGCGCGGCGCCGGCGGGCGGCTGCTGCGTGGTAGCTGGCCATGACGAACCTCCTGTCGTCTGTGTGACGGCACGTCCGGCTAGGAGTGCCGTATGTGACCCATCGTGAGGTATGGCACTGACAATCCGTTCTGACCTGCGGTTTTGCTTCGATCGTAGGTTCGGAGTAGTTTTTGCACTGACCAGTCAGTTCAAATTCTCCGACCGAACGAGGGAGACTCGTGGGGGAACGAGTGGGAGGGGCGCGGATCGCCGCCGCGGGCCTTGGAGTCAAAGGGCCGCGCGGGTGGGCGTTCCGCGGGATCTCCGTCGACGCCGAGCCGGGATCGCTCGTCGCGGTCGAGGGCCCGTCCGGGTCCGGCCGTACGTGCCTGCTGCTCGCGCTGACCGGGCGCATGAAGATCGCGGAGGGCACCGCCGCGGTCGGCGGGGCCAGGCTCCCCAAGCAGTTGTCGGCGGTGCGCCGGGTCAGTGCCCTGGCCCATGTGCCCGGGGTCAGTGAGCTCGACCCGGCCCTGACCGTCGGCGAGCACCTGCGGGAACGGGCCCTGCTCCAGCGGCGGTTCGGCGACTCCCTGCGCGGGCTGCTGCGGCCCCGCGGAGAGCGGGCGGCCGAGGCCGGGCAGCGCGTCGACGCGGCACTGGCCGCCGTCGGCCTCGACCTGGAGGCGCTGCCCAAGGGGCCCCGTACCGCCGTACGCGATCTGGAGCGTCCGGAGGCGCTGCGGCTGTCCCTCGCTCTCGCGCTCGTCGGCCGGCCCCGGCTGCTCGGGGTCGACGACACCGACCTCAAGCTCTCCGACGGCGAGCGGGACGAGATCTGGTCCCTGCTCAGGTCTCTCACCGGCGCCGGGACGACGGTCGTGGCGGTGTGCAGTGAGGCCCCCGAGGGCGCCGTCAGGGTGTCCACCGAGGTGAACCAGGACGACCCGGCCGCCGAGGACGAAAAGGCCGGCCAGGGAGAGGAGAAGGCCGATGCGTTCGCCGAAACTGGCCGCGCTTGAGCTCCGCCGCTTCGGCCGGGGCAAGCTGCCGCGCGCCGCGCTGGTCGCGCTGCTGGTGCTGCCGTTGCTGTACGGCGCGCTGTACCTGTGGTCGTTCTGGGACCCGTACGGCCGTCTGGACCGTATCCCCGTGGCGCTCGTGAACGACGACAAGGGGGCGACGGCCGGCGGGAAGAAGATCACGGCGGGCGACGACATCACCAAGGGCCTGCACGACAGCAAGACCTTCGACTGGCACGAGGTGAACGCCGCCGAGGCCCGCAGGGGTGTCGAGGACGGCACCTACTACCTGTCGCTCACCCTGCCCGCCGACTTCAGCGAGCGGATCGCCTCCAGCTCCGGGAACTCCCCGGAGACCGGCGCCCTCCAGGTGCGCACGAACGACGCGAACAACTACATCGTCGGGCAGATCTCCCGGACGGTGTTCAGCGAGGTGCGCCAGGCCGCCTCCACGAAGACGTCGCGGTCCTTCCTGGACAGGATCTTCGTCTCGTTCTCCGACATCCACGGCAAGACCGTGAAGGCGGCGAAGGGCGCCGACCAGCTCAAGGGCGGCATCGGCAAGGCCGAGAAGGGCTCCAAGGACCTCGCCGACGGCCTGAAGGACGCCAAGGACGGCAGCGGCAAGCTGTCCACGGGCCTGAAGAAGCTCCACACGGGCGCGGGCGACCTGGAGGACGGCTCGAAGCAGGTCGCGGACGGCACGCAGAAACTCGCCGACCGGGTCAACACGACCGCAGGGAAGGTCGGCCCCTTCCTCAAGGGCAACGAGAAGACCATCGAGGACACGGCCCGGCTCGTCGCCGACTCCTCCGGTGCCGTCCGCAAGCACCTGGACACCCTGGCGAAGACGGCCCCGACCGCCGCCAAGGGCGCCCGTACGGCGTCGGACACACTGAACGGCGTCTACGCCAGGCGCTGCGACGACCCCGTCCTGCCCGACGCCGCCTGTGCCGACCTGAGGAAGGCCAAGGACGCGGCGGCCGACGTGGCCGTCATCGCCGGCGACGTCAACACGCTGATCGCGGACCAGAACGGCGATCTGACGAAGCTCGACAAGAACCTCGCCGCTCTCCAGAAGCAGTCCGAAGCCCTCGCCGAGCGCGCGCCGCACCTCTCCGAGGACCTCGATGACGCCGTGAAGAAGATCAACAAGCTGAACGACGGGGCGGCCGAGGTCGCCGCGGGCGCGAAGAAGCTGCACAAGGGGCTCGGCACGGCCAAAACCGGCGCCGTCGACCTGAACAAGGGCGTCGGCCGGCTGAAGACGGGCGCGGACGACCTCAGCGGCGGCATGTTCAAGCTCGTCGACGGCTCCGGCAAGCTCGCCGGCGGGCTGCACGACGGCGCGGAGCGGATCCCCGACTACGACAAGCAGGACCGTGACCAGCGCACCGAGGTCATGGCCGACCCCGTGCGGCTCGCCTCCCAGGACCTGCACAAGGCGCCCAACTACGGCACCGGATTCGCCCCCTACTTCATCCCGCTGTCGCTGTGGGTGGGCGCGATGGTGGCCTACATGCTGATCGCGCCGATGAACCGGCGCGCGCTCGCCGCGGGCGCCCCGGCATGGCGGATCGCGCTGGCCGGCTGGCTGCCGGTGGTGGCGATCGGGGTGCTCCAGACGGTGGCCCTGATGTCGGTGCTGCACTGGGCGGTCGGCCTGGAGATGGCGCGGGCGGCCGGGACGGTGGGCTTCCTGTTCCTGGTGACGGCGTGCTTCGCGGCGATCGTGCAGTGGCTGAACGCGCGCTTCGGGGCGGCGGGGCGGATCCTCGTCCTCGCCCTGCTGATGCTCCAGCTGACCTCGGCGGGCGGCACCTACCCGGTGCAGACCAGCCCCGGCTTCTTCAACGCGCTCCACCCGTTCCTGCCGATGAGCTACGTCGTCGAGGCACTGCGCCGGCTGATCACGGGCGGCGGTCTGGAACCGGTGTGGCACGCGTGCGTGGTGCTGACGGCGTTCACCGCCGGCGCCCTCGCGCTGACCGCCGTGGCGGCCCGCCGCCGCCAGGTGTGGACGCTGGACCGGCTGCACCCGGAACTGAGCCTGTGAGCCCTGCGGTGACATCCCGGTGCCGCCCTTCGGTGACATCTCCCGGAAAGGTTCCTGTGACAATCAGGGCCATGGAAAGCAGCAGTGCCGCGTCGGGCGGCAGCACGCGCCGCGAGGCCACCCGGCAGAAGCTCTACGAGGCGGCCGTCACGCTCATCGCCGAGCAGGGCTTCTCCGCCACGACCGTGGACGAGATCGCCGAGCGTGCCGGGGTCGCGAAGGGCACGGTCTACTACAACTTCGCGAGCAAGTCCGTCCTCTTCGAGGAACTGCTGCGGCACGGGGTCGGCCTCCTCACCGCCTCCCTGCGGGAAGCGGCCGAGCGGACCGCCCGGGAGGGCGGCACCAAGGTCGACGCCCTGGACGCGATGGTCCGCGCGGGGCTGGTCTTCATCGACCGCTACCCGGCCTTCACGCAGCTGTACGTGGCGGAACTGTGGCGCACGAACCGGGCCTGGCAGTCGACGCTGATGGTGGTCCGGCAGCAGGCCGTCGCGGTCGTGGAGGACGTGCTGCGCGCGGGCGTGGCGGGCGGCGAGTTCAGCGACGAGATCGACGTCCCGCTGACGGCGGCGGCACTGGTCGGCATGGTCCTGGTGGCCGCGCTGGACTGGAAGTCCTTCCAGCCGGAACGCTCCCTGGACGATGTCCACGCGGCGCTTTCCCGGCTGCTCCAGGGACGGGTGAGCGGCTGCCGCTGAAGGCCCGACGCGAGCGGCTCCGCCGAGGGCACGCCCCGAGCGGCTCCGCCGAGGACCCGCCCTGAGCGCTGCCGCTGACCGCGCCCCGACGCGAATATGAAAGCGCCGGTCCGCTGTGGCCGCGTCCCCCGCGGGCCACCTCGAACCGGCGCCTTCCTCGCTCCCCCGTTTTCCTGCTCCCCCGTACGTTCCCCCCGCAGGACCCCCGTTCGGTCGTCCCCCGGTTCTCCCCCGTGCCTCGCTCCCGCCGACGGCGTCGGCGGAAGGAGCGGATCGTGGGCCCGGTCCCGTTCCGGCGCCCCGTGTCGCCGGTACCGGGGCCGTGGCCCCCTCTCCGTGCCTCCACTCTCTCGTTCTCGCAGATCCTCTCCCATCCGCGCGCCTACTCAACTCCCTCCCTAGGTACGGGTACTCAGCCCTGCGCACGCGGCCCCAGAACGCTCCGTGGCCCGCTGGTCACGATCACCTCCGCGCCCGTACCCGAAAGGCGGCCGCGCGAGGGCTGTCAGTGGGGGCCGATAAAGTCCCTGGCATGGCACGGATTGCGGTGATCGGCGCCGGGATGGGCGCGCTGGCGGCGGCCGCCCGGCTGGCCGTCGCGGGCCACCGGGTGGTGGTGTACGAGCGGACGGACACCTACGGCGGAGCGCTGCGCCGCTTCGAGCGCGACGGGTTCTCCTTCGACACCGGCCCCGGCCTGCTCCCGCTGCCCGCCGTCTACCGCGATCTGTTCGTCAAGACCGGCAAGGAACCGCTGGAGGCCTGCGTCGACCTGGTCCAGGTCGACCCGTCGTCCCGGCACGTGTTCGCGGACGGCACCCGGGTCTGTCTGCCGAACGCCTCGCGCGCGGGCGTCGTGAGGGCCCTGGACGAGGCGCTCGGTGCCGGGGCCGGGAAGCGGTGGGGCGACTTCCTGGTGCGGGCCCGCGAGGCCTGGGACCGCACGCGCCGGCCGCTCCTGGAGGAGCCGCTGTGGCCGAACTGGCAGGTGCTGGCCGAGCGCGAGCCCTACCCGGCGGTGCCCCACAAGCGGCTGCTGCGCACCCGCAGGGCCGGCACGCTGGCCGAGGTCGGTGCCTGGGAGCTGCGGGACGCCCGGCTCACCGCGCTCCTGGAGAGCCACGCCCTGGCGTACGGCCTGGACCCCCGGACCACCCCGGCGAGCGCGGCCGTACTGCCGTACCTGGAGCACGCCTTCGGCACCTGGTACGTGCGCGGCGGTCTGCGCGAGCTGGCCCGCGCGGTGTACGAGCGGTGCGTGGCCCGAAAGGTCGAGTTCCGTTTCGGCGCCGACGTGACCGGGGTGCTGGAGAAGGACGGCCGGGCATCGGGGGTGGAACTCGCCGACGGCACGGTCACGGAGGCGGACTTCGTGGTCGCCGGTGTCGCGCCCGGCACGCTGGACCGGCTGTCGGCCCAGGCCGTGGTGCGGGGGGAGGGCGACGTGCCGCCGCAGCCCCCGGTGGCGAGCCGGGTCACGGTGCTGCTCGCCCTGCGCGGCGCCCGCCCCGAGGGCACGGCACACCGCACGGTGGTCCACGCGGCGGACCGCGAGGCCGAGTTGGACGCCCTGTTCGGCACGACGGCGCACAGCCCCCGTACCGCGACGCACAGCCCCCGTCCCACAGTCACGGTCCTGCGGCCCGACGACCCGCGACTGGTCCCGGACCCGGACCACGAGGCGGTCACCCTCACGACGGTGGTGCCCGCGCGGCCCGGCGAGCCCTGCGACGCCCTCACCGAGAACATGATCACGGTCGCCGAAAGCGCCGTACCGGACCTGCGCGACCGCCTCCTCTGGCACGAGGTGCGCACCCCGGCCGACATCGCCGGGGCGACCGGGGCGGAGGGCGGAGCGGTGCCGGTGCCCGCCCTGGCGGCGGACGGCGGGCGGCTGCTGCATCCGTCCAACGGCACGCGTGTGCCCGGCCTGTTCACCGTCGGCGGCTGGGCGCATCCCGGTGGCGGATTGCCGCATGCCGGTATGTCGGGCGCGCTGGTGGCGGGACTGATCGTGGAGGGACCGGAGTTCCGGGGCTCTCAGTGAGCGCGCCGCCCCGGCGGCGTTCAGGCTTCAGAAACGGTACTGCTCGTCGAAGCCGTTCCCGGGCGTCTGCTGCTGCCCATTGCCCTGGTACGGGTACGGCTGCTGCTCCGGCGGCAGCTCCTGGCCGTACTCGTCGGTGGTGCGCTGCTGCGGGACCCACACGCCGCCGGGCGGGGTCTCGCCGCCGTAGGTGCCGGCGTACTGGTCCTGGCCGTAGCCCTGCTGGGCGTAGTACTGCTGATCGCCGTAGGACGTGTCGTACGAGGCCCCGCCGTAGGTCGGCGTGCCGATGTACGGGTCGGAGTAGGCGGCGTACTGCTGCTGGTCCGTGGCGTCGTAGCCCTGCTGCTGGCCGTAGCCCGAGTAGTCGTAGGCGTAGGGCTGGTCGGTGCCCTGGGCCGTGGCGGCGTACTGGTCGTGGGGCGGGCCCTGCTGGTACCCGGTGTCGCCGTACACGCCGTAGGAGCCGGTGTCGTCGGGCACGGGCTGCGGCTCGTAGACGGCGGTGGTCTCGGCGGCCGTCGGGTGCACCGGGCGGGACGGGGTGAAGACGTCGTCGCGGTCGTAGTCGTCGTCCTGGCCGTAGGCGGGGGCGGCGGTGTCGCGGCGGTAGTCGGCGCCCTCGTCGCCGTAGCCGCCGTCGGCCGCCTCCATGCCGGAGACCTCCAGGCTCGGGTCCTGACGGCCGCGCTCGCCGCGGCGGCTCCTGCCGCCGCCCAGCATCGGCGCGTTCATCGCCCAGCCGGCCGAGAAGCCGCTGCGGAACGACAGGGTGACGTACGTCTGCCCGACCGCGAAGGCGGCCGCACCCAGCCCGATCACGATGACCGACGGGATCAGCACACCGACCACGACACCGAGGAAACCGGCGAAGGCCAGCAGCCGCCAGCGCAGCCGCGCCTTGTACTGCAGCAGCACCTCGCCCAGCAGCCACAGCGCGACGATGCCGAACGCGATGTAGAGGACCGCCCAGCCCATGTACGCCCCTCTCCCAGTCGCCGCTACGCAGTGTGTCGTATACCGGTGCGAACGGTCTAGGCCTGCGGTCGGTGGTGCAGGCCCAGGTTCTCGTAGATTTCCAGCGTCGCCGTGGAGTTGTTGAGCGTGATGAAGTGCAAGCCGGGCACACCCTCGGCGAGCAGCCGCGCACAGAACTCCGTGGCGAATTCGATACCAATGGAGCGTACAGCGGCCGGATCGTCTTTTGCTGTGAGGATCCGCTCTTTCAGGGCGGCCGGGAACGCGGCGTTGGTGAGGGACCCGATCCGTTCCAGCGAACGCACGCTGGCGATCGGCATGACCTCGGGAATGATCGGGGTGTCGCAGCCAGCGGCCGAGACGCGGTCGCGCAGCCGGAGGTAGTCCTCCGGGTGGAAGAACATCTGCGTGATGGCGTAGTCCGCGCCGGCACGGCACTTGTCGACGAAGTGGCGGACGTCGGTGTCCCAGTCGGCGGAGCGGGGGTGCATCGCCGGGAAGGCGGCGACGCCCACGCAGAAGTCACCCGACGCCTTGATCAGCTCGACGAGTTCGGCGGCGTAGGCGAGCCCCCGGGGGTGCGGCACCCACTCGCCCATCGGGTCGCCGGGCGGGTCGCCGCGCAGGGCGAGCATGTTGCGGATCCCGGCGTCGGCGTACTGGCCGATGATGTTGCGCAGGTCGGCCACGGAGTGGTCGACCGCCGTGAGGTGCGCGATGGGCGTGAGAGTGGTGTCGGAGGCGATCGCCTCGGTCGCCTTGACCGTGCCCGCGCGGGTGGAGCCGCCCGCGCCGTAGGTCACGGAGACGAAGTCGGGCGCCACCGCCTCGACCCGGCGCAGCGCGTTCCACAGGTTCCGCTCGCCCTTCGGGGTCTTGGGGGCGTAGAACTCGAACGAGTACGTCGTTTTGCCGGTCGCGAGCATGTCTCGGACGGTGCGCGCGTGGTCCGACCTGATGGATGCGGTGCCGAGGGCCATACCGGCAGGTTAGCCAGGGGCGGTCGGTCCCCCAACCAGACCCCGGACTTTTGCCTGATTTGTGCGCTTGTTGTCCACCCCTTGGACAAAGGGGCCTACACAGCGGTCTCCCGCTGCTCCCGCAGCCTCTTGGCGAATTCGGCCGCCGCCGCGCCCGGATCGTCGGCCTCGGTGATCGCCCGTACGACGACGGCACGCCGGGCTCCGGCTTCCAGGACCTGGTCGAGGTTGCCGAGGTCGATGCCGCCGATGGCGAACCAGGGCCGGTCCGTGCCGAGGGCGGCGGTGTACCGGACGAGGTCGAGGCCGGGGGCGTGCCGGCCGGGCTTGGTGGGGGTTGGCCAGCAGGGGCCGGTGCAGAAGTAGTCGACGCCGTCCTGGACGGCGGCCGCGGCGGCCTCGGACTCGGCGTGCGTGGAGCGGCCTATCAGGACGTCGTCGCCGAGGATCGCCCGGGCCGCGGGGACGGGGAGGTCGCCCTGGCCGAGGTGCAGCACGTCGGAGCCGGCGGCGTGGGCGACGTCCGCGCGGTCGTTGACCGCGAGCAGCTTGCCGTGCCGGGCGCAGGCCTCGGCGAAGACGGCCAGGTGCTCCAGCTCCTCGGCCGCCTCCATGCCCTTGTCCCGCAACTGCACGATGTCGACGCCGCCCGCCAGGACGGCGTCCAGGAACTCCACGAGATCGCCCTGCCGCTTGCGCGCGTCGGTGCAGAGGTAGACCCGGGCGTCGGCGAGCCGGGCGCGGGTGGTGGCGGTGGTGCCGGTGGTGGCGGCCATGCGGGTCGTCCCCCTGGGTGGTGGCGTACGGGTGCGGGTGTGCCCATGGTGGCGTACCCGCGCGAGGCGCACCCGTGACGGTGGCATGACGAGGCGCCGGGGCGCCCCCGTCAGCGGCGGGCGGGCAGGCGGGTACGGCGCCTCTGCGCACCGCATGCGGCAGGGCACCAGACACCCGGCCCCCACCGCCCCTGCCGGGCGCAAGCCACCCTGTGGCCGGGCCCCACGGGTCGCCCCACGGGCCCCGGCCCACACACCGGGCGGTTGTTCGAGTCCGGGCCGCTCGCACGGCACCGGACCGTTGTTCGGTCGTGGTCGGGTCAGACCGCGAGCGCCTGGGCGCGGCGCTTCACCTCCGTGCCGCGGTTCTCGCTCAGGGCCTGGGCCGGTGTGCCGGGCAGGCTCGGGTCGGGGGTGAAGAGCCACTCCAGCATCTCTTCGACCGTGAAGCCGTCGTCCCGCAGGAGCGTCAGGGTCCCGGACAGGCCCTTGACGACCTTGTCCCCGTCGATGAAGGCCGCGGGGACGTGCAGCGCGCGGTTCTCACCGCGGCGTACGGCGATGAGCTGGCCCTCCTTGACCAGCTGCCGCACGCGCGTCACCTCGACGCCGAGCTGTTCGGCGATGTCGGGGAGGGTGAGCCAGGCAGGGACGAGAGCATCGATCTTTGCGTCAATCTCGGTCACGGAAACCAGCCTGCCATCCCCCACTGACAGTCGGAAGTCGGGACCGCCCACCTGGGCGGACCCGCGCGCCTCGACCGCTATGCCGCCGCCGCCTTCAACGGCCTCGCCGGGTCCGCCAGCAAGGCCGGGTTCATGGGCGTGCCCGACTCGATCAGGCGGCGGCCCTGCGCCAGGTCCCGGGGCCGGCCCACCGCCAGCAGCGCGACCAGCCGGTCGCCGCGCAGCCAGCAGACCGTCCAGGCCGGTCCGGCCGGGTCGCCCCGCCACAGCGTCGTGTCGGCGGCCGCGTGATGCCCGGCGTACTGCACGAACCGCCCGAACTGCTCCGACCAGAAGTACGGCACGGGGTCGTACACCGCCGGGGTCTCCCCCGAGGCCCGGCCGACGATGTTCACGGCGACCGTGCGCGGCCCCTGGAGGGCGTTGTCCCAGTGGTGCACCAGCAGGCGCTCGCCGTACCGGCCCGAGGGGAAGGAGGCGCAGTCGCCGACCGCGTACACGTCGGGCACCGACGCACGCAGGTGCTGGTCGGCCACGATCTCGCCGTCGCCGCCCAGCTCGATCCCGGAGCCGGTCAGCCAGGCCGTGGCGGGACGGGCGCCGATGCCGACGACCACCGCGTCCGCGGGCAGCCGCGAGCCGTCGTCGAGAATCACCGTGCCGGGTTCCACGCGCTCCACGCGCGCGTGCGTCCGCAGCACGGCGCCCGCGTCGGCGTACCAGCGGGTCATCGGCGCGGCGACCTCGGCGGGCAGCGCCCCGGCGAGGGGCCGGTCGGCGGCCTCCACGACGGTCACCGCGCAGCCCGCCTCGCGCGCGGCCGTGGCGAACTCCGCGCCGATCCAGCCGGCACCGACGACCACGATGTCCTGCCGTCCGGCCAGCACCGGCCGCAGCCGCTCGGCGTCGTCCAGGGTGCGCAGCAGATGCACGCCCGCAACGCCCTCCGCCCCGGGCAGCCGGATCGGTTCGGCGCCGGTGGCGACGACCAGGACGTCGTACGGCACGGGCCCGTCCTCGGTGTCCAGCTCGTGGTCGCCCGGGCGCAGGCCGCGCACCTCGCAGCCGAGCCGCAGTTCGATGCCGAGGGCCTCGAAGTCGACGTCGAAGGCGGAGCCCTCGGCCTTGCCGAGCAGCACGGCCTTGGACAAGGGGGGCCGGTCGTAGGGCTGGTGGGGCTCGGCGCCGATCAGGCTCACGGTGCCGGTGAAGCCCTGCTCGCGCAGCGCGACCGCGGTCTGGACACCGGCCATGCCCGCACCCGCCACGACCACGCGCCGGGGCGCGGACGAACCTGGTTCCTGCGTCTGCTCGCTCACCTGATCACCATAGACAACTGACATTTTGTCAGTCAGTGCTCACCGCAGTGACCTGCTCCACAACGCTCGTCCCGCTGCCCGCCTGGGACTCCCACTGCCAGCTCTCCTCCAGCCGCACCCGCCCGTCGGACAGTTCCACGACCGTCGACACGCAGTGCCCGCAGGAGGTGGTGCCGTCCCCCTTGAGTTGGACGTACCGGAAATCCAGCCTGTCGCCTTCCCGGGTACCCACGAGATGTCCGCGTACGACGTCGCCGCCCGCGTACTCGGCCCAGATCTCACCGTCCTTCTCGTGGTACGTGAACCGGGTGCGGGTCCCCACCTGGCCGGGTGCCTGGTCGGCGACCGGGGCGAGGACCACTCCGTCGAGGGATCGGGCCATGGCGGTGGCTCCCTTACTGCGGCGTACGGCATCGGGCTAGGGTGGGTGGCCAACGTAAGGCACTCGCGGGAGCCCGGACGCACCGGGCTGAGAGGGAGGCTGGCGGCCTCCGACCGTACGAACCTGATCCGGGTCATGCCGGCGAAGGGAGGGGCTGGACGCCCATGTCGCGTACGCGAACCTCAGACGTCCTCGTCGTCGGGGGCGGGATCATCGGCCTGGTCACCGCGTGGCGGGCCGCGCAGCGCGGGCTCGCCACCGCCGTGGTGGACCCGGAGCCGGGCGGCGGAGCCGCACAGGTGGCGGCCGGGATGCTGGCCGCCGTCACGGAACTGCACTACGGCGAGCAGACCCTGCTCGGGCTGAATCTGGCCTCCGCCCGGCGCTATCCGGACTTCGCGGCCGAGCTCACCGAGGAGACCGGCCACGACCTCGGCTACCGCCGGTGCGGCACGCTCGCCGTGGCGCTGGACGCCGACGACCGGGCCCATCTGCGCGAACTGCACGCCTTGCAGCAGCAGTCGGGCCTGGAGTCGCAGTGGCTGTCGGGCCGGGAGTGCCGCCGCCTGGAGCCGATGCTCGCGCCGGGCGTGCGCGGCGGGCTGCGGGTCGACGGGGACCACCAGATCGACCCGCGGCGGCTGGCCGGGGCGCTGGTCGCCGCGTGCGAGCGGGCCGGTGTGGTCTTCCACCGGGCGTGGGCCAAGCGGCTCACCGTCGTAGGGGACCGGGCCACGGGCGTCGTCACGGACGACGGCACCCCGCTGGACGCCGGGCAGGTCGTACTGGCCGGGGGCAGCCTCAGCGGGCGGCTCGCGGGCGTCCCGGAGGAGGTGCTGCCGCCCGTGCGGCCGGTGAAGGGGCAGGTCGTACGGCTGACCATGCCGCAGCGGCACGGGCCGTTCCTGAGCCGGACCGTGCGCGCGGTCGTACGCGGCAGCCATGTCTACCTGGTGCCGCGCGAGAGCGGCGAGCTGGTCGTCGGGGCGACCAGCGAGGAGCTGGGCTGGGACACCACCGTGACCGCGGGCGGCGTGTACGAGCTGCTGCGTGACGCGCACGAGCTGGTCCCGGGCATCACCGAGCTGCCCCTGACCGAGACCCGGGCCGGACTGCGCCCCGGCTCCCCCGACAACGCGCCCCTGCTCGGCCCGACCGGGCTGGAGGGGCTCCTGCTGGCCACCGGGCACTACCGCAACGGCGTCCTGCTCACGCCGGTCACCGGCGACGCCCTGGCGCACGCGCTGGCGACGGGCGAACTCCCCGAGGAGGCCCGGCCCTTCACGCCGAAGCGCTTCAGCACCGCCACCGCACTCACGGAGCAGCCCGCATGAACATCTCCGTCAACGGGGAGCCCCGGGACGTCCGGCCCGGCACGGCTCTCGACGCCGTCGTGAAGTCCCTCACCGCCGCACCGTCCGGCGTGGCCGCCGCCCTGAACGAAACCGTCGTCCCGCGCGCGCAGTGGCCGTCCACGCCCCTCACCGAGGGGGACCGCGTGGAAGTCCTCACCGCCGTCCAAGGAGGCTGATCATGGCCGACGATCCGTTTGTCCTCGGTGGTACGTCCTTCACGTCCCGCCTGATCATGGGTACGGGCGGAGCGCCCAGCCTCGACGTGCTGGAGCGGTCGCTGGTCGCGTCCGGGACGGAGCTGACGACGGTCGCGATGCGCCGGGTGAACGCCTCGGTGCACGGCTCGGTGCTGTCCGTCCTCGACAAGCTCGGCATTCGCGTCCTGCCCAACACCGCGGGCTGCTTCACCGCCGGTGAGGCCGTCCTCACGGCCCGGCTCGCGCGCGAGGCCCTCGGTACGGACCTGGTCAAGCTGGAGGTCATCGCCGACGAGCGCACGCTGCTGCCGGATCCGATCGAGCTGCTGGAGGCGGCCGAGACGCTGGTCGACGACGGGTTCACGGTGCTGCCGTACACCAATGACGACCCCGTGCTGGCGCGGAAGCTGGAGGACGCCGGCTGCGCGGCGATCATGCCGCTCGGCTCGCCGATCGGCTCCGGGCTGGGAATTCGCAATCCGCACAACTTCCAGCTGATCGTCGAGCACGCGCGTGTGCCGGTGATTCTGGACGCGGGGGCCGGTACGGCGTCGGACGCGGCGTTGGCGATGGAGCTGGGGTGTGCGGGTGTGATGCTCGCCTCGGCGGTGACGCGGGCTCAGGAGCCGGTGTTGATGGCTGACGCGATGCGGCATGCGGTGGAGGCGGGGCGGTTGGCGTACCGCGCCGGGCGTATTCCACGACGGCATTTCGCGGAGGCGTCCTCGCCGGTGGAAGGGCTGGCCAGGTTGGATCCGGAGCGGCCTGCTTTCCAGTGATCCGGCGGTGGTGCCGCCCTGGGGGCACCACCCAGGCCCTTAAGGGGTCCTTGCACTGGGAGAGGCACGACTGCCCGGAGCCGGGTGGGACACACGTCACAGGTCCGCTTCAGTCGCGCTCCGAAACTGACGGGGCGAATGGAGCTGTCAGTCATGGCTCGTACACTCGCCTGCGTGGACACGACCCTTCAGGACCCCTTGGCCGGGCAGGTGCTCGACGGCCGGTATCGCATCGACGCGCGGATCGCCGTCGGCGGGATGGCCACGGTCTACCGGGCCGTGGACACCCGGCTCGACCGGGTCCTCGCCCTCAAGGTGATGCACCCCTCGCTCGCGGTCGACGGCTCGTTCGTCGAGCGGTTCATCCGCGAGGCGAAGTCGGTGGCCCGGCTGGCGCACCCGAACGTGGTGCAGGTCTTCGACCAGGGCACCGACCGCGGTTACGTCTACCTCGCCATGGAGTACATCGCGGGCTGCACCCTGCGGGACGTGCTGCGCGAGCGCGGGGCCCTGCAGCCGCGTGCCGCCCTGGACATCCTGGAGCCGGTGCTGGCCGCGCTGGGCGCCGCGCACCGCGCCGGGTTCGTGCACCGGGACATGAAGCCCGAGAACGTCCTGATAGGGGACGACGGCCGGGTCAAGGTCGCCGACTTCGGCCTCGTACGGGCCGTCGACACGGTGACGAACACCACCGGCACCGTCCTCGGCACGGTCTCGTACCTCGCCCCCGAGCAGATAGAGAGCGGCACCGCCGACCCCCGCGTCGACGTGTACGCGTGCGGCGTGATGCTGTACGAGATGCTCACCGGCGACAAGCCGCACGACGGGGACTCCCCGGCCGTGATCCTCTACAAGCATCTGCACGAGGACGTCCCGCCGCCCTCGGCCGCCGTGCCCGGTCTGGCGTACGAGCTGGACGAGATGGTGGCCTCGGCGACCGCCCGCACCCCGGAGATCCGCCCGTACGACGCGGTGGCGCTGCTCGCGCAGGTCCGTGACGGGCGCGGCCGGCTGACGGTGGAGCAGCTGGACGCGGTGCCGCCGCAGGCGCTCGCGGCGGACCATGTCAACGCGGACGACCGTACGAGCGTGATCCCGCGGGTGCCGGCCACGCCGCGACCGCTGCCCGTCAACGAGGACGAGGAGGAGGGCTCCGCGGCCGCGATCAACCGCACGAGCCGCTTCGAGTCCCCTCCGCCCCCGCCGTCCCGGCGCCGCTCGGGTCCCCGGCGCGGTCCGATGGCGATCGTCGCCGCCGTCCTGCTCGTGCTCGGACTCGGCGCCGGCATCTGGTACATCAACTCCGGCCAGTTCACCAAGGTGCCCCCGCTGCTGGCGAAGACCCAGGCGCAGGCCGAGGACCGGCTGAAGGATGCCGGGCTCGAGGTCGGCAAGGTCAGCCACGCCCACAGCGACACCGTCAAGCGCGGCACGATCATCGGCACCAACCCTGAACCGGGCTCCCGTATCCGCCTCAACGATTCCGTGTCGTTCACCATCTCCGACGGCCCCGAGACCGTGCGCGTGCCCGCCCTCGCGGGCCGGAAGCTGGGCACGGCGCAGGACCAGCTGAGGGACGACGGGCTGGAGCCGGGCATGGTCACCCGGGAGTTCAGCGAGGACGTGCCCAGGGGCTCGGTGATCTCCGCGCGGCCGGCGGACGGCACCAAGGTGCGCGCGGGCTCGGCGGTCGCGCTCGTCGTGAGCAAGGGCAGCCCGATCGACATCCCCGACGTCACCGGTGACGACCTGGCCGACGCCAGGGCCGAGCTGATTGACGCCGGTCTCAAGGTGAAGGTCGCCGCCGAGCGGGTCACCTCCTCCGAGTTCGGCAAGGGCCAGGTCGCCCGGCAGAGCCCGAAACCCGGCGGCCGGGCGGCCGAGGGTGACACGGTGACGCTGACGGTGTCCAAGGGCCCCGAGATGATCGAGGTCCCGGACGTGGTCGGTGACAGCGTCGACGACGCCACGCGGGAGCTGCGGAGCGCCGGGTTCCAGGTCGACGAGGACCGCGGACTGCTCGGCCTGTTCGGCGACACGGTGAAGGACCAGTCCGTGAAGGGCGGCGAGACCGCTCCCAAGGGCTCGACGATCACCATCAAGATCAGGTGACGGATGCGGGCAGGGAGCCCGTGGACGGGACGGGGCCGGGCGCATGACACCCTGAACGGGTGAACCATCAGCTGTCCTCCGGCCCCTCCCGCAACCCTGTGGGCGGCCACGTCCCCGTGGCCGGTGGCCTGCACTCCGTCGGCCTGACCTACGCCCGTGACCTGAAGGCCGAGACCGTCCAGGTCTTCGTCGCCAACCCGCGGGGCTGGGCCACTCCAGTCGGCAATCCGAAGCAGGACGAGGCGTTCCGCGCCGCGTGCGAGGCCGAGTCGGTCCCGGCGTACGTGCACGCCCCCTACTTGATCAACTTCGGCTCGCACACCGAGGCGACCGTGGAGCGGTCGGTGGAGTCGCTGCGGCACTCGCTGCGCCGCGGACGGGAGATCGGGGCGCTGGGCGTGGTCGTGCACACCGGCAGCGCGACCGGCGGCCGGGAGCGGTCGGTGGCGCTGAAGCAGGTACGGGAGCATCTGCTTCCGCTGCTCGACGAGCTGACCCACGACGACGACCCGTTCCTGCTCCTGGAGTCGACGGCCGGGCAGGGCGCCTCGCTCTGCTCACGGACCTGGGACTTCGGCCCGTACTTCGAGGCGCTGGACGCGCATCCGATGCTGGGCGTGTGCCTGGACACCTGCCACATCTTCGCCGCCGGGCACGACCTGACCGGCCCCGGCGGCATGCACCGGACACTGGACCTGCTGGTGGACACGGTGGGCGAGGGCCGGCTGAAGCTGATCCACGCCAACGACTCCAAGGACGTGGTGGGCGCGCACAAGGACCGGCACGAGAACATCGGTGTCGGCCACATCGGCGAGGATCCGTTCCGGGCCCTGATGACGCACCCCGCGACCGAGGGCGTGCCGCTGATCATCGAGACACCGGGCGGCAAGGAGGGGCACGCGGCGGACGTGGAGCGGCTGAAGAAGCTGCGCGACTGCTGAACGACCTCGAAGGCGTCAGAGGCCGGGGCCGTCCCCCGGCCCCTCCTGGTACGAGTAGCGCTGTTCCCGCCATGGATCGCCGATGTTGTGGTAACCGCGCTCCTCCCAGAAGCCGCGCCGGTCGGCGGTCATGTACTCCACGCCGCGCACCCACTTGGGGCCCTTCCAGGCGTACAGGTGGGGCACGATCAGGCGCAGCGGGAAGCCGTGCTCGGCGGTGAGCAGCTCGCCGTCCTTGTGGGTGGCGAACAGGACGTGCTCGGAGGCGAAGTCGGACAGCCGGAGGTTGGAGCTGAATCCGTACTCGGCCCACACCATCACATGGGTGACGTCGTCCGCGGGCGGCGCGATGTCGAGGATCGTGCGCGCGGGGATACCGCCCCACTCGGCGCCCAGCATGCTGAACTTGGTGACGCAGTGCAGATCGGCCATGACGGTGGTGTACGGCAGGGCCGTGAACTCCTCGTGGGTCCAGCAGTGCTTGCCGCCGTCCGCCGTGGCGCCGAAGACCCTGAACTCCCAGCGCTCGGGCCGGAACCTGGGGACGGGCCCGTAGTGCGTGACCGGCCAGCCGCGCTGCACCCGCTGTCCCGGCGGAAGTCCGGGCTGCGTCGCTCCTGCCGGATCGCGCCCTTCTCCCGATTCGTGTCCCACCGGCTGACCCATGCCTCCATCCTGACAGACCCCCGGTGATGCCCCCGACCAGGGCAACCCCAAAACGGGCAATGAGGACTAAGCATGCCCTTACTTAGTAAGTGAAGACTTACTGGACGATCTTCGTCGCCGATGGAATCATGCGGCGCAACCTGCCAGTTCCCCCCGCGCGGAAGGAGCCTCTGCGATGCAGGGCGACCCCGAGGTCCTCGAATTCCTGAACGAGCAGTTGACCGGCGAGCTGACGGCGATCAACCAGTACTGGCTGCACTACCGGATCCAGGACAACAATGGCTGGACCAAGCTGGCCAAGTACACGCGTGAAGAATCCATCGACGAGATGAAACACGCGGACAAGATCACCGAGCGCATCCTCATGCTGGACGGTCTGCCCAACTACCAGCGGCTCTTCCATGTCCGGGTCGGCCAGACGGTCACCGAGATGTTCCAGGCGGACCGGCAGGTCGAGGTCGAGGCGATCGACCGCCTCAGGCGCGGTATCGAGGTGATGCGCGGCAAGGGCGACGTCACGTCCGCGAACCTCTTCGAGTCGATCCTCGAGGACGAGGAGCACCACATCGACTACCTGGACACGCAGCTGGAGCTCATCGACAAGATCGGCGAGGCGCTGTACATCGCGCAGCAGATCGAGCAGCCTAGCTAGCCGGACCCCTGCGGCTCTAGGCGGCGTCTTCCAGTTCCGCGAGCACCGGCTCGCTCCGGTCCGCCAGCTCACGACGAGGGCACGAACCCCTGCCGAGGAGTGCCTGGATGCGGCGTACGCACGACCCGCAGTCCGTGCCCGCCTTGCAGGCGGACGCGATCTGCCGAGGGGTGCAGGCGCCGCCGTCCGCGTGCTGCTTGACCTGCTGCTCGGTGATCCCGAAGCAACTGCAGACGTACACGCGGTTCACCTCCAGGGCGGGTTCGATCCTTGGCGCCGTCCCCGTTGATCGGTGAGGCTAACCTAACCTTACCCGCCGGGTGGGAGGCAGAAAAGCGGAGAGGGGCGCGGATCGTGTGATCCGCGCCCCAGTCCATGCCCGGGTAACAGGCGGACCCGTTACTGGTCCCTGTACATCTCGGCCACGAGGAACGCCAGGTCCAGCGACTGGCTGCGGTTGAGCCGCGGGTCGCAGGCCGTCTCGTAGCGCTGGTGCAGATCGTCGACGAAGATCTCGTCGCCGCCGCCCACGCACTCGGTGACGTCGTCGCCGGTCAGCTCCACATGGATGCCGCCCGGGTGGGTGCCGAGCGCCTTGTGGACCTCGAAGAAGCCCTTGACCTCGTCGAGCACGTCGTCGAAGCGACGGGTCTTGTGCCCGGAGGCCGCCTCGAAGGTGTTGCCGTGCATCGGGTCGGTGACCCAGGCGACGGTGGCGCCCGAGGCGGTGACCTTCTCGACCAGCTCCGGAAGCTTGTCGCGGACCTTGTCGGCGCCCATGCGGACGATGAAGGTCAGCCGGCCCGGCTCACGCTCCGGGTCGAGGCGCTCGATGTACTGCAGCGCGTCCTCGGCCGTGGTCGTCGGACCCAGCTTGATGCCGATCGGGTTGCGGATCCTCGAGGCGAACTCGATGTGCGCGTGGTCCAGCTGCCGGGTGCGCTCGCCGATCCACACCATGTGCGCGGAGACGTCGTACAGCTGCCCGGTGCGCGAGTCGACCCGGGTCAGGGCGGACTCGTAGTCGAGCAGCAGCGCCTCGTGCGAGGAGTAGAACTCGACGGTCTTGAACTCCTCCGGGTCGGCCCCGCAGGCGTGCATGAAGTTCAGCGCGTTGTCGATCTCGCGCGCCAGCTGCTCGTAGCGCTGCCCCGACGGGGACGACTTCACGAAGTCCTGGTTCCAGGCGTGCACCTGGCGCAGGTCGGCGTAGCCGCCGGTGGTGAAGGCGCGCACCAGGTTCAGCGTGGAGGCCGAGGCGTGGTACATCCGCTTCAGCCGCTCGGGGTCCGGGATGCGGGCCTCTTCGGTGAAGTCGAAGCCGTTGACGGAGTCGCCCCGGTACGTCGGCAGCGTCACGCCGTCGCGGGTCTCGGTCGGCTTGGAGCGCGGCTTGGAGTACTGGCCGGCGATACGGCCGACCTTCACGACCGGCACGGACGCGGCGTACGTCAGCACGGCGCCCATCTGGAGCAGCGTCTTGAGCTTGTTGCGGATGTGGTCCGCGGACACCCCGTCGAACGCCTCGGCGCAGTCGCCGCCCTGGAGGAGGAACGCCTCTCCCTTGGCGACGGCCGCCATCCGGGCGCGCAGCTGGTCGCACTCGCCCGCGAAGACGAGCGGCGGATACGACTCGAGGTCCGCAACGACTGCGCGCAGAGCCTCGGTGTCGGGGTACTCGGGCTGCTGCGCCGCGGGCAGGTCTCGCCAGGTGTTGCCAGCACTCGTGCTGGTCTTAGCGTTCACGGTCACGGCCCCAACATTACGGGGTCGTGTCGGGCGTCCTGGCCCATGCCCAGCAATTGAGACACGGGGTACACGACTCGGACACGGGGTCTCGGGCATGGGGTAGGGTGCCTGCCATGTTCGCGCACTCGATCCAGACCTGGTGGTGGACCGCTCATCCGGCGGCCCACTGACTGCGCGTACGACAGACTTCGCGAAGGCCGCCCCAGGGGCGGCCTTCGGCGTTTCCCTAGGTCCGCTCCTCACCGACATCGATCGCCGTCGATCGACAGCCCCGGAGGAACCATGGACCTGACACAGCTGCCGCACGAGCCCCGCCCCTTCGCCCTGCTCCGCCGCCGCACCCCGGGCCACGACCAGGACCTGATCGAGGTCCTCATCGGCCCGGTCACCAGCTACGACCGCCTCGCCGACCTCCCCGACGAGGGCCTGGCGCTCGTCCCCTTCCGGCAGATCCGCGAGCGCGGCTTCGACGTCCGCGACGACGGCACGCCACTGTCGGTGCTGACCCCCGTGGAGTCCTACGCCGTCCCGCTCGCCGATGCCCTGGAGCAGCTCCCGGGACACGACGTGCGGGTCGAGGGCGGCGGTTTCGACGTCGGTGACGAGGAGTACGCGGAGATCGTCGGGCGGGTGCTGCGGGAGGAGATCGGGCGGGGCGAGGGAGCGAACTTCGTCATCCGGCGGACGTACCAGGGGGAGATCCCCGGGTTCGGCCGGGCCGACGCTCTGGCGCTGTTCCGGCGGCTGCTGGAGGGCGAGCGGGGCGCGTACTGGACGTTCGTCGTGCACACCGGGGACCGGACGCTGGTGGGGGCGAGCCCCGAGGTGCACGTGCGGATGTCCGGCGGCACGGTCGTCATGAACCCGATCAGCGGAACCTACCGCTACCCCGCCGAGGGGCCGACGCCCGAGCACCTGCTGGACTTCCTCGCCGACGGCAAGGAGATCGAGGAGCTGTCGATGGTCGTCGACGAGGAGCTCAAGATGATGTGCACCGTCGGCGACCGGGGCGGGGTCGTCGTAGGGCCCCGGCTGAAGGAGATGGCGCACCTCGCGCACACCGAGTACGAGCTGCGCGGCAAGTCCTCGCTGGACGCGCGTGAGGTGCTGAAGGAGACCATGTTCGCGGCGACCGTGACGGGCTCGCCGGTGCAGAACGCCTGCCGGGTCATCGAGCGGCACGAGGTCGCGGGGCGCGGGTACTACGCCGGTGCGCTGGCCCTCCTCGGGCGGGACTCGGGTGGCGCCCAGACCCTCGACTCCCCCATCCTCATCCGCACGGCCGACATCGACGCCGGCGGCCGGCTGCGGGTGGCGGTGGGCGCGACGCTGGTGCGCGGCTCCGACCCGGCGGGCGAGGTCGCGGAGACGCACGCGAAGGCGGCCGGGGTGCTGACGGCGCTGGGTGTACGGCCGGGCCGGCAGCGCGAGGAGTCCGTACGGCCCCGGCTGGCCGACGATCCACGCGTGCGGGCCGCGCTCGACGGGCGCCGGGCCTCGCTCGCGCCGTTCTGGCTGCGGATGCAGGAGCCGTCCGAGGAGCTCACAGGACACGCCCTGGTCGTCGACGGCGAGGACACCTTCACGGCGATGCTCGCGCATGTGCTGCGGTCGGGCGGGCTGGAGGTGACCGTCCGGCGGTACGACGAGGACGGGCTCCGCGAGGCGGTGCTCGCGCACGAGGGCCCGGTCGTGCTCGGCCCGGGCCCCGGTGACCCTTGCGACCTCACCGATCCCAAGATGCGGTTCCTGCGCGACCTCACCGCCGAGGTCGTCCGTGATCACCCGCACGGTGTGCTCGGCGTCTGCCTCGGGCACGAGCTGATCGCGGCCGAGCTGGGGCTGGAGATCGTCCGCAAGGAAGTGCCGTACCAGGGGGCGCAGACGACGATCGACCTGTTCGGGCGGCCGGAGACGGTCGGTTTCTACAACAGCTTCGTGGCGCGCTGCGACGAAGGCGCCCGTCAGGAGCTGGCCGCGCACGGCGTGGAGGTCAGCCACGCGGCGAACGGAGAGGTGCACGCGCTGCGCGGGCCCGGATTCGCTGGAGTGCAGTTCCACCCGGAGTCGGTGCTCACCCTCTGCGGCGCGGCGGTCGTGCGGGACCTGGTGGGGCAGCTGCGGGGCACGAGCGCGCCCTCGGTGTAGCCCGGGGCCGGTCGGGGCCGCGCGGTCCCGACCGGCACCTGGCACGGACGGTCAGCCGAAGAACACACCGACCTCCTCGTACAGCGTCGGGTCCACCGTCTTCAGACGGGCCGTCGCGTCCGCGAGGGGGACGCGGACGATGTCCGTGCCGCGCAGGGCGACCATCGTGCCGAAGTCGCCGTCGCGGACGCAGTCGATGGCGTGCAGGCCGAAGCGGGTGGCGAGCCAGCGGTCGAAGGCACTGGGGGTGCCGCCGCGCTGGATGTGGCCCAGGACCGTGGTGCGGGCCTCCTTGCCCGTGCGCTTCTCGATCTCCTTGGCGAGCCACTCGCCGACACCGGACAGGCGGACATGCCCGAAGGAGTCCAGCGACCGGTCCTTGAGGACCATGTCGCCGTCCTTGGGCATGGCCCCCTCGGCGACGACGACGATCGGCGCGTACGACGCCCGGAAACGGGACGTCACCCAGGCGCACACCTGCTCGACGTCGAAGCGCTGCTCGGGGATGAGGATGACGTTCGCGCCGCCGGCGAGGCCCGAGTGCAGGGCGATCCAGCCGGCGTGCCGGCCCATCACCTCGCAGACCAGGACCCGCATATGGGACTCGGCGGTGGTGTGCAGCCGGTCGATGGCCTCGGTCGCGATGCCGACCGCGGTGTCGAAGCCGAAGGTGTAGTCCGTGGCGGACAGGTCGTTGTCTATCGTCTTCGGCACGCCCACGCAGGGCAAGCCGTACTCGCCGGACAGCCGCGCGGCCACGCCCAGGGTGTCCTCGCCGCCGATGACGACGAGCGCCTCCACCTCCAGCGCGGCGAGGTTCTCCTTGATCCGGCGGATGCCGTCGCGCTCCTTCAGGGGGTTGGTCCGGGAGGAGCCGATGATGGTGCCGCCGCGGGGCAGGATGCCGCGCACGGCGGGGATGTCGAGGCGGACGGTGACACCTTCCAGTGGACCGCGCCAGCCGTCCCGGAAGCCGGTGAAGTCATAGCCGTACTCCTGTACGCCCTTGCGGACGATGGCCCGGATGACGGCGTTGAGTCCGGGGCAGTCGCCGCCTCCGGTCAGTACTCCGACCCGCATGGCATGTCCCTTCGCAGCAGGTGCCTGGCGAAGGGTCAGTGTGGCGTGGGTCTCACTCGTCGTCGAGTCCGCGCTCTATCGCATATCTGACCAGCTCCACGCGGTTGTGCAACTGGAGCTTGCCGAGGGTGTTCTGGACGTGGTTCTGCACCGTGCGGTGGGAGATGACCAGGCGTTCGGCGATCTGCTTGTAGCTCAGGCCCTTGGCGACGAGGCGCAGTACCTCGGTCTCGCGGTCGGTGAGCCGGGGCGCGTCCGGTTCGCCGGTGTCGGGGGCGGGGGCGGGTTCGGAGGCCAGGCGGCGGTACTCGCCGAGGACCAGCCCGGCGAGGCCGGGGGTGAAGACGGGGTCGCCGACGGCCGTGCGGCGGACCGCGTCCTGGAGTTCCTCGGTGGAGGCCGACTTCAGCAGATAGCCGGTCGCGCCGGACTTCACGGCTTCCAGGACGTCGGCGTGCTCGCCGCTCGCGGACAGCACCAGGACGCGCAGCGCGGGGTTCGCGGCGACGACCTCCTTGCAGACCTGGACGCCGGGCTTGCCGGGCAGGTTCAGGTCGAGCACCAGGACCTCGGGTGCGGCGGCCTTGGCGCGGCGCACGGCCTGGTCGCCGTCGCCCGCGGTGGCGACGACCTCGAAGCCCGACTCGGCCAGGTCACGGGCGACCGCGTCGCGCCACATGGGGTGGTCGTCGACCACCATGACCTTGATCGGGTCCCGCCGGTCCGCAGTGGTCTGAGTCATCGCTGCTCCGCCTTCCCCCGTACGGTTGTCACGTCCTTCGGTACCTTCAGTTCGACCTCCGTGCCCTGTCCCGGCACCGAGATCAGCTCCGCGCTGCCGCCGAGGTCGCGCAGCCGGCCGCGGATCGACAGGGCGACGCCGAGCCGCCCCTCGCCCTCGGCCTGGGCGAGCCGCCCTTCCGGGATGCCGGGTCCGTCGTCCCGTACGGTGACGATCACCTCGTCCGGCTCGTCCTCGACGAGGATCCACGCGCGCGCCTGTTCCCCGGCGTGCTTGCGGACGTTGTCCAGGGCCGCCCCGACAGCGGCGGCCACCTCCCGGGCGGCGGCCGGCGCCAGCGGTACGGGCGCGCCGGGCTCGGCGAGGCTGACCTTGGCGCCGGCGTACGGCGCGAGCAGGGCGCGCAGGTCGACGGGGCCGCTCTCCTCCGGCTGTTCGTCGACGGCCCGGACGACGGCTCCCTCGGCGGCGTCCTCCGAGAGCCGGGAGACGGGCACGAGTCCGCCGGAGACCAGGGTGCGCAGCGCGACCTCCTGTTCACCGGCCATCCGGCCCAGCTCGGCCGCCTCGCCGCCGATCACCGCGCCGCGCCGCTGCACCATCGCCAGCACCTGGAGCACGCTGTCGTGGATGTCCCGGGCCAGGCGCTCCCGCTCACGGGTGGCGGCCTCGATCTCCAGGGCGCGGGCGAGGGTGCGCTCGGAGGCGCGGGCGACCTCGACGACGTAGCCGATGGCGATGGAGGCGATGCAGACGAGGATGACGTTGTGGACGGTGTCACGGGCCGGGCTGCCACGCTCGACCAGGTTGGCGGCGGCCACGAGGCTGGAGGCGAGGGCCGCCCAGCGCCAGCCGCCCTTGACGGCGAAGGCCAGGACGGAACCGGCGGTCCATATCGACGGCAGGGTCGGGCCGCCCGCCAGGACCCGCTCGTGTGTGTCGGCGACGGGTGTGAGCAGGATGCCGGCGACGGCGATGGTGAGGTCGGCGGCGAGGAACCGCTTGGTGCAGCGGGCGGCGTTCGCGACCCGGGGCAGGGTGGCCAGGGTCCACACGGCCAGCACGGCGTAGTAGGCGACGGCGACCCAGGGCCGGACGAACTCCTCGTAGGCGGTGGCGAACAGGCCGACCGCGTACAGCATCGTGAGCACCCGGTAGGCGGTCAGCGCACGCCACAGCGGCTGCTCGACCGACATCCTCATGACTCGCTCGCGCTCGGCCATCTCCCCCGCCCCCCGGACGAGCCCCGACTAGGGCTCCGTCCGCCTCTTCTCCGGCTCGTCCCGCTCGGGCTTTTCCTGGTCCGCCTGTTCCTTCTCGGCGTGTTCCTTCCCGGCCTGTTCCTTCTCCGCACGGGCGAGCGCGGCCTTCGCCGCCTTCTCGGCTTCCTTCTCCGCCTTCGCCGCCTCCGCGAGCTGCCGCTTCATGGCCGTCGCGTACATGTCGACGTACTCCTGGCCGGAGAGCTTCATGATCTCGTACATGACCTCGTCGGTCACCGCGCGCAGCACGAACCGGTCGTGCTCCATGCCCTGGTAGCGGCTGAAGTCCAGGGGCTTGCCGATCCGGATGCCGGGGCGCATCAGCTTCGGCATGACCTTCCCGGGCGGCTGGATCTTCTCCGTGTCGATCATGGCCACGGGGATGACGGGCGCGCCGGTCGCCAGCGCTACGCGCGCGAGGCCGCCCGGCTTGCCGCGGTAGAGCCGCCCGTCGGGCGAGCGCGTCCCCTCCGGGTAGATGCCGAACAGCTCGCCGCGCTCCAGTACCTCTATGCCGCTCTTGATGGCGGCCTCGCCCGCGCCGCGCGCGCCGGAGCGGTCCACGGGCAGCTGGCCGACTCCCTTGAAGAAGGCGGCCGTCAGCCGGCCCTTCACCCCGGGCGTGGTGAAGTACTCGGCCTTCGCGATGAACGTGACCTTGCGGTCCAGGACCGCGGGCAGGAAGAACGAGTCCGAGAAGGACAGGTGGTTGCTCGCCAGGATCGCGGGGCCCTCGGCGGGAATGTTCTCCAGGCCTTCCACCCACGGCCTGAAGGCGACCTTCAGCGGTCCCCCAACAGCGACCTTCATCGCGCCGTACAACAACCGAGTGCCTCCTGTATGTGTCGATCAGACCATAACCCGGCGCGCCGTCAAAGGCGCCGACGGCCCTGGTCGGTGTCAGTGCCGTCGCGTACCGTGAAGGTCCCGCGAACGCCGTGCGTCCCCTGCCATGACGTTCCGTGACATTCCGTGATCGTGTCCGTCCCTTCTCATGACCAGGAGGCCGAAGGTGCCGGTCCTTGCCGGAGCCGAGCCGTTTCACCACGAGGGCGGGGAAACCGCCGTGCTCCTCTGCCACGGTTTCACCGGTTCACCGCAGTCGCTGCGCCCCTGGGCGGAGCATCTCGCCGCACGCGGCATGACCGTCTCGCTGCCGCTGCTCCCCGGGCACGGCACGCGCTGGGAGGACCTGCGGATCACCGGCTGGCAGGACTGGTACGCGGAGGTGGAGCACGAGCTGCGCCTCCTGTGCGAGCGCCGCGAGCAGGTGTTCGTGGCCGGTCTGTCCATGGGCGGCGCCCTGGCCCTGCGGCTCGCCGCGCGGCACGGCGACGCCGTCAGCGGAGTGGTGGTCGTCAACCCGGCGAACAAGGTGCACGGCCTGGCCGCGCACGCCCTGCCGGTGCTCCGCCACCTCGTCCCCGCGACCAAGGGCATCGCCAGCGACATCGCCAAGCCGGACAGCAGGGAGCTGGGCTACGACCGGGTGCCGCTGCACGCCGCGCACTCCCTGCGCCAGTTCTTCCAGGTCGCCGACCGCGAGCTGCCGCAGGTCACCCAGCCGGTGCTGCTGCTGCGCAGCCCGCAGGACCATGTGGTGCCGCCGGCCGACTCGGCCCGTGTCCTCAGCCGCATCTCGTCGACCGACGTGAAAGAGGTCCTCCTGGAACAGAGCTACCACGTCGCCACGTTGGACCATGACGCGGACCGGATCTTCGAGGAGAGCACAGCTTTCATCAGCCGGCTCGCGTCCGGCCTCGGCAAGGAGCCCGGTCTCGGCAAGGAAGGGACGACCGCAGGTGGCTGAGCACGACTCCGACCGCGAGGGCCGCGAGCCGGACGAGAAGGGCGTCCCGTTCGACGAGGAGGCCGCCTGGGCGGCGATCGTCGCCGGGTACGGCGAGGAACCGCCGGACCCGCCGGGCGCCAAGCCGTTCAAGTCGGTCGAGGACCTGGCGCTGCTGGAGCCTCCGACCAACGACGGCCGGGGCGACCGGGGCGACCGGCTGGACACGCCCGCGGAGGCCGCGTCGGCCCCCGCGGAGGCCGCGAAGCCCGGCGAGCCGGACGGCCCGGAGCCGAAGGGATCCGGCGACAAGCCGGCCAAGCCGCTGGGCGGCTCCGTCTCCTTCGCGCCCGGCGTCGGCCCGCGCGACTACACGGCGCCCGAGCCCGCCGAGGACGACTTCGACGAGGACGACGAGGGGCATTTCGTGCCGCCGGAGCCGCCCCCGCTGCCGTCCGCCGACCCGACCGCGAAGTTCGCCTGGCTCGGTGTGCTGGGCGGGCCGGTGCTGCTCCTGCTGGCCGTGCTGCTCGGCTGGGAGATGACCTGGTGGCTGACCACGCTGGGCATCGGCGGGTTCCTCGGCGGGTTCGCGACGCTGGTGATGCGGATGCGGACGGATGACGAGGAGGACGACGACCCGGGGCGGGGTGCGATCGTCTAGGAAGCGGGCACTCTGAGGGCGGCCAGGACCGGGAGATGGTCCGTGGCCGCCCTCAGGTCTGCCTCGGTCACCCCAGGCTGTGCGGACGGCACACCGCAGCCCAGCACCTCGATGCCCTCGGTCGCGAAGATCGCGTCGATGCGCTGGTAGGGGTCGGCGGGGGTCCAGGTGTACTCGCCGCCCCAGGGGGACGCGGCCCGGCAGTCGGTCAGGGTGCCGGCCAGCCGGCGGAAGGCGGGGCCGTCGGGGCGTTCGTTCAGGTCGCCGCCGGCGATCGCGTGCTCCACGCCCAGGCCCGCGAGCCGGTCCAGGAGCATGCCGGCCTGGGCGTAGCGCTCGTCCTTCTGCAGCGACAGGTGACAGCTCAGCACGCCGAGGCGGGTGCCGGCGAAGCGGACGACGGCCGTGGCGAAGCCGCGGCGGTGCAGGCCGGGGGTGGGGGGCAGGAGAACGTCCTCCGTGCGTTCGACGCTCGCCCGGAGCGAGCTGAGGATCGCCGGGCCTGTGGTGGTGGCGCCCCCGGTGACGACGACCAGGTCGGATGCGCGGGCCAGACGGGCGAGTTTCTTGCGCCAGCGGAAGAAGCGGGGGGCTTCCTGGATCAGGACCAGGTCGGGTTCGCAAGCGCGGATGACACGGGCCAGGGCGTCGGTGTCGTCCCGCATGGAGCGGATGTTGTAGCCGAGGACCCTGATGACCGCGGAACCGTCGGGTTCGGTACGGGAGTTGGGGAGCAGGGGCATGTGATCAATTTACGCCCCATGGCTCGGGGCGCGGGGTTGTGCGCGAGTACCGGTTGTTCGTGGCTGTTCGCGCCCACGCGGCAAAGCCGCACATCGACACAGCCCCGCGCCCCTGAAAACACAAAACGAGGCGTTACATGATCGGGTCGGGTTCCCTCGCCAGGTCCGCCGCGCCCACCAGCCCGGCCTTGTTGCCCAGTTCCGCCGCGCGGACCTCGGCGACCGGGCGCCAGTTGCCGCCGACCAGCCAGCGCTTGTAGGACTTTCGGATCGGGCCCAGGACCAGTTCGCCCTCGTCGGAGAGTCCGCCGCCGACGATGAAGGCGGAGGGGTCGAAGAGGGAGGCGAGGTCGGCGAGGCCCGCGCCGACCCAGCGGGCCAGTTCGCGGTAGGAGTCGACGGCCACGCGGTCGCCCTGGCGGGCGGCCATGGAGATGTGCTTGCCCTCGATGCCGTCGGGCGAGCCGTTGCCGAGGCCGAGGAGGATCTCGGCGTTCTCGGGGGTGGCGTTGGCGCGCTGCTTGGCGTACCTCACCAGCGCACGCCCCGAGGCGTACTGCTCCCAGCAGCCCTGCGAGCCGCAGCCGCACAGCAGGCCGTCCGGCACCATGCGGATGTGGCCGAACTCGGCGGCCACGCCGAAGTGCCCGCGGCGCAGCTTGTTGCCGATGATGATGCCGCCGCCGAGGCCGGTGCCGAGCGTGATGCAGATGACGTTGCGGTGGCCCTTGCCGGCGCCGAACTTGTACTCGCCCCACGCCGCGGCGTTCGCGTCGTTCTCGACGACCACCGGGAGGCCCACACGGGCCTCGACCTTCTCCTTGAGCGGCTCGTTGCGCCAGTGGATGTTGGGCGCGAAGTAGACCTCGGAGCGCTGCCGGTTCACATAGCCGGCCGCGCCGATGCCCACGCCGACGATGTCGTGCCCGACGCGTGCGCCTTCCACCGCCGAGGCGATGGCGTCCACGATGCCCTCAGGCGTGCCCGGGGTCGGCACCTTGAAGGTCGAGAGGATGTTGCCTTCCTCATCGACCACGCCGGCCGCGATCTTCGTGCCGCCGATGTCGACGCCGATGGTGAGTCCCATGAATCCCTCAGTTTCGGTCGAGCCCCGCTACGGCCAACGGTACCCGAGGCACGCCGTCGGGTTCGCTGTCGTCCGCACGCTGGGCAGGACCGGCGGCGGCACGCCGGTCGGGGCTCGTGACGAGGAGGCGGGGCTCAGTCCAGGTCGATGCGCTCCCCGGGACCGGCGTCGTCGCCCCGGTCATGGCGTTCGTCGAGGTCACGCGGGTCGATCCGGTCGTCGCGGCCGGTCCAGCGGCGCTCCTGGGACTCGACGGCGGAGCGGTAGGCGGCGAGCAACTCGTTCCCGGCGGCGGCCAGGTGGTCGAAGACGTCCGGGTTGCGTTCGATGACGGGTTCCACGGCGGCCTTGGCCTGCTGGACGACCTGGCGGACGACCTGCTCGGCGGCGGGCCCCGCGACGGCGCCGAACAGCGGGGACTGGATCCCCGACAGCTTGTCCGCGACGGCGTGGACGAGCTTCTTCAGTTCCTCGGCCGCGGAGCCCGGGGGCGGGCCGTACGCGGCGCGGCGGCGGGCCGTCTCCGCTTCGAGGTCCTCGGCGCACGCGGTCGCCCAGGCGTCGGCGTCGGTCGCCCGCACCTCGTCCGCGGCCTCGTCGCGGGCGGCGTCGGACGGGGGGAGCTCTTCGCTCATGACGGACTCCTGACTACGGTTCGTCCCTCCGACGTTACCCCCTCTCCCACCCCCTCTCACCGCGTCTGCGGCCAGAGCTTCGGGTCGGGCGCGAAGCGGATGCGCAGTTCGCCCTCGCGCAGGGCGGCCCCGTCGACGGTGCAGCGGCGCAGCGCGGAGGGCAGCGGAACGATACGGCGGAACCGCCCCGCCGTGACGACGAGTTCGTCGCCGCGCCGGACGAGGTCCAGTTCCTCGCGCAGGGCGCCGGGCAGCGGGATGTGCCAGACGAGCACCCCGTCCTCACCGAGCCGGTCGGCCACCGGCCACTCGACCGCCGGGACGGGCGCGTCCGGGTCGGCGCCGGGTACGGCGAGGGCGGCCAGGTCGTCGGCGCCGACGGGGTCGCGTCCGAGGTGGGCCACGGTCCGGACGTCGTACGACTCCCGCCACTCGTCCAGTGTCTTGCGCTGCTGGGCGACCGGTCCGGCCAGCCAGGTGTCCGGGGACGCCTCGGGCAGGACGCGGTTGGCGACCACGACATCGGTGCGCAGGCCGCGCAGCGCGAGTCCGAGGCGGGCTGCGCGCAGGGCGTCGGCGCCGGCGGGGCCTGGCTCGGCGACCAGGCGTACGACGGTGTCGCGGTCGGCGACGACGGCCTCGACGGCGGCCAGCTCCAGGTCCCAGCGGGCGGCGCTCTCGTAGAGCCACTCGGCGGGCATGGGGACGCCGGCGAGCCGGCCCAGGACGGGGCGCAGGGCGCGGGCGGCCTGCCGTTCGGGCGGGAGCAGGCGGCGCAGGTAGCGGCGGAGTTCCTCGGGCAGGGCGAGCAGGGCGAGGGCCCGCGGGGTCGGGGGCAGGTCGACGACGAGCAGGTCGTACGACCCCGACAGCGCGGCGTCGCGCAGGGCGCGCAGGAGGGCGAGTTCCTCGGCTCCGGGGAGGGGGCTGAGTTCCTCGGGGTCGAGGCGGGAGGCGCCGAGGAGGTCGAGGGCGGAGGAGGCGCGGTCCTGGAGGGCGGTGAAATCCGTGCGGAAGTCCTGGGCGGGGTCGGGGCGCCAGGCCGTGAGGCGGGGTGCGGCCTCGACCGGCTCGGGGCCGGTGCGGGTGCCCAGGACGGCGCCGAGGGTGTCGGCCGCGTCGGTGCCGAGGACGAGGGTGCGGGTGCCCTGCGCTGCCGCGGCCAGGGCGGTCGCGGCCGCGAGGGTGGTACGGCCGCTGCCGCCGGGGCCGGTGATCAGGATGGTGCGCATGGAGGTGAACGGTACCGGGCCTTGGCGCTCAGGCCGGGTGGGTGCTGAAGGCACCCCGGGGGCGCGGGGAACTGCGCGACCAGCCACCACGGCCCCGCACCCGGCACGGCGCAGGCACTGCTACGGCGCGACCCCTACGTGCCCGACTCCACGCGCTTCTTCAGGCCCGCCAGCGCCCGGTCGATGATGACCTTCTCCGCCTTGCGCTTGATCATGCCGAGCATGGGGATCTTGACGTCGACGGTCAGCGCGTACGTGACCTCCGTACCCCCCGCCCCCGCCGGCTTCAACAGGTACGTGCCGTCCAGGGAGCGGAGCATCTGGGACTTGACCAGGGTCCAGGAGACCTCGTTCTCGCCGGTCCAGGTGTACGCGAGGACCTGGTCGTCCTTGATCGCACCCGCGTCCATGACGAGCCGGACCTGTTCGGCACGGCCCCGCTCGTCGGTCTTGAGCACCTCGGCCTCCTTCACCTCGCCGGTCCAGTCCGGGTAGCGGGCGAAATCGGAGATGACCGCCATGACGTCGGCCGGGGCCGCCTCGATGGTGATGCTCGAGCTGGTGTGTTCCGCCATCGCCGTGGCTCCTCCAGATACGGGCCGGTATGAGGTCGTCGTACGCAAGCGTGTGCAGCGTGAAGGCTACCGCGCACGGGACCCGCCGATCTCATCCGACCTGGGGCATCCTCACCATTCCAGCGCCCACGGTGTCCCGGTCCCCGCGAAGTGCCCCACGTTCACACACTCGGTCGCCCCGATCCGCATCCGCCGCACCAGCGGCTGGTGGACGTGTCCGAAGAGGGAGTAGCGGGGCCGGGTGCGGCGGATGGCGTCCAGCAGGGCCCGGCTGCCGCGCTCGAAGCGGCGCGCGACGGTGTCGTAGACCAGTTCGGGAACCTCGGGCGGGATGTGCGTGCACAGCACGTCGACCTCGCCGACCGCCTCTATCTTCGCCGCGTACTCCTCGTCGCCGATCTCGTACGGCGTCCGCATCGGCGTGCGCAGGCCGCCGCCGACGAAGCCGAAGACCCAGCCGCCGATCTCGACGCGCTCGCCGTCGAGGACGGTCGTGCCAGGGCCGGCGTACTCCTGCCACAGGGGCGGCATGTCGACATTGCCGTAGGTCGCGTACGTAGGGGTGGGGAACGCGGCGAACATCTCGGCGTACTGCTTGCGCACCGCCTTCTCGATCACCGAGGCGCGGTCCGCGCCGATGCCGGCCCACAGCCGGGCCCCGAACTCCCGCGCCTCCTGGAAGCGGCGGGCGGTGCGCAGCGCGACGATGCGGTCGGCGTTCTCCACGCCGAACAGGTCGGGGAAGATGCCGCGCGAGTGGTCGGCGTAGTCGAGGAAGAGGACGAGGTCGCCCAGACAGATCAGGGCGTCGGCGCCCTCGCCGGCCCTGGCCAGGTCACGGGCGTTGCCGTGCACGTCACTGACCACGTGCACGCGCGTCCTGCGGTTTCCGGCTGGTGTGGGTGCCATGGTGATCAAGGGTAGGTCGAGCGGCGCAGTTGTGAACAGTGGCGGCTCTACCTGCGGTTACTGGCCAGTCAGTTAGTACGTGGACTACTGTGCGCGAAGGAATACCCAACTGTGTGACGCAGCGAACATCTCGATGGGACCCCCTGTCGGAGAACCCATACCGGCGGGTAACGTCCGGGCAGTCCAGTCGTGCTCTGCATTTCAACAAGTGAATGCCCGAGCACCTGCCCGAGCCTTGGACCGGACCGTCGCATCACACAACGTCGTGGCGCCGGCGCCCTATGAGGAGCAGCAGTCTTGCGCGAGTTCAGCCTTCCGGCTTTGTACGAGGTCCCTGCGGACGGCAATCTGACCGACATCGTCCGCAGAAACGCCGCGCAGCACCCGGACGTCGCCGTCATCGCCCGCAAGGTCGGCGGCACCTGGCAGGACGTCACGGCCACCGCCTTCCTCGCCGAGGTGCACACCGCCGCGAAGGGGCTGATCGCCGCCGGGGTCGAGCCGGGCGACCGGGTGGGCCTGATGTCCCGCACCCGGTACGAGTGGACGCTGCTGGACTTCGCGATCTGGAGCGCGGGCGCGGTGACCGTGCCGGTGTACGAGACCAGTTCGCCCGAGCAGGTGCAGTGGATCCTCGGCGACTCGGGCGCGACCGCGTGCATCGTGGAGTCGGACGGTCACTCGGCCGCCGTCGAGTCGGTGCGCGACCGTCTGCCAGCGCTCAAGCACGTGTGGCAGATCGAGGGCGGCGGCATCGACGAGCTGGCCCGGCTCGGGCAGGACGTCAGGGACCAGACGGTCGAGGAGCGCAGCTCGATCGCCAAGGCCGACGACCCGGCGACCATCGTCTACACCTCGGGCACGACCGGCCGCCCCAAGGGCTGTGTGCTCACCCACCGCAGCTTCTTCGCCGAGTGCGGCAACATCGTGGAGCGGCTGCGTCCGCTGTTCCGCACGGGCGAGTGCTCGGTGCTGCTCTTCCTGCCGCTCGCGCACGTCTTCGGGCGGCTCGTGCAGATCGCGCCGATGATGGCGCCGATCAAGCTCGGCTGCGTCCCGGACATCAAGAACCTCACGGACGAGCTGGCCGCGTTCCGCCCGACCCTGATCCTCGGGGTGCCGCGCGTCTTCGAGAAGGTCTACAACTCGGCGCGCGCCAAGGCCCAGGCCGACGGCAAGGGCAAGATCTTCGACAAGGCCGCCGACACGGCGATCGCGTACAGCAAGGCGCTGGACACCCCCTCGGGCCCGTCCCTCGGCCTGAAGATCAAGCACAGGACGTTCGACAAGCTCGTCTACAGCAAGCTCCGCGCGGTCCTCGGCGGCCGGGGCGAGTACGCGATCTCCGGCGGCGCCCCGCTGGGCGAGCGCCTCGGCCACTTCTTCCGCGGCATCGGCTTCACGGTCCTGGAGGGCTACGGCCTGACCGAGTCCTGCGCGGCCACCGCGTTCAACCCCTGGGACCGGCAGAAGATCGGCACGGTCGGCCAGCCGCTGCCCGGCTCGGTGGTGCGGATCGCCGACGACGGCGAGGTGCTGCTGCACGGCGAGCACCTGTTCAAGGAGTACTGGAACAACCCCGGCGCGACCGCGGAGGCGCTGGCCGACGGCTGGTTCCACACCGGTGACATCGGCACCCTCGACGAGGACGGCTACCTGAGGATCACCGGCCGCAAGAAGGAGATCATCGTCACCGCGGGCGGCAAGAACGTCGCCCCGGCCGTCATCGAGGACCGCATCCGGGCCCACGCCCTGGTCGCGGAGTGCATGGTGGTGGGCGACGGGCGGCCGTTCGTGGGCGCGCTGATCACCATCGACGAGGAGTTCCTGGGCCGTTGGTGCGCGGACCACGGCAAGCCGGCGGGTTCCACCGCGGCGTCGCTGTGCGAGGACCCGGACCTGCTGGCCGCGATCCAGGCGGCGGTCGACGACGGCAACGCCGCGGTGTCGAAGGCGGAATCGGTGCGGAAGTTCCGCATTCTGTCCTCCCAGTTCACGGAGGAGTCGGGCCACCTGACGCCCTCACTGAAGCTGAAGCGGAACGTGGTGGCGAAGGACTACGCGCACGAGGTCGAGGCGATCTACGCGAAGTGACCCACGGGGTCGTCTATGGCGCGGTGTCCTCGGCGAGGACCCGCGCCATCGTGCGTTCGGCGAGCGCGGTGATGGTCATGAAGGGGTTGACCCCGATCGACCCGGGCACGAGCGAGCCGTCGGTGACGTAGAGCCTGCGGTAGCCCTTCACACGCCCGTAGTCGTCCGTCGCCCGGCCCAGTACGCAGCCGCCGAGCGGGTGGTAGGTGAAGTCGTCGGCGAAGACCTTGCTGCTCGATCCGAACAGGTCGTAGCGGTAGATCGTCGAGTTGGCCGCGTTGATCCGGTCGAACAGCTTCTTGGCCATGGCGACGGAGACCGCGCTGTGGGCGGCCGTCCAGCCGAGCCGCACCTCACCCGAGCCGGTGTCGTACGAGAAGGACGCCCGCTGCGGGTTCCCGGTGATCGCCAGATAGAGGCTCACCCAGTGTTCCAGCCCGGCCGGCAGCGGGGCGATCTCGGCGAACACGCGGTTGGCGGCGTTGGCCCAGTCGTCGATGCCCATGACCGGCATGGTCGACTGGTTCGCGCCGACCGTGTCCCACAGGTGGTTGGCCCGGCCGAGCATCACGTTGCCGTTGGTGCCCCAGCCGGCGCCGACGCTGGGGTCGAGATCGGGCAGGGTGCCCGTCTCCCGGGCGCGCAGCAGCAGTTCGGTGGTGCCGAGGCTGCCGCCGCCGAGGAAGAGGTACCTGCAGCCGTACTCCTTGGTCTCGACGACCCGGCCGGTCTCGTCGACGCGGTCGGCGGTCAGGACGTAGCTCCCGTCCGGCGCCCGGCTGATCGCTCGGACCTTCTCCAGGGTGTGGATCGTGACGTGGCCGGTGCCGAGCGCGGTGGCGAGGTAGGTCTTGTCGAGGCTGCGCTTGCCGTGGTTGTTGCCGTAGATGACCTCGCCGGCGAGGGCCGACTTCGGGGCGGTGCCGGCCGCCTCGCGCGCCATGTGGCCGAAGTCGTAGACGTTCGGCACGAAGGTGGTCCGCAGGCCGGCCTCCTCGGCGTGGCGGCGGGAGACACGGGTGAAGCGGTACCACTCCGTCGACTCGAACCAGGCCGGGTCGACGGTGTTCACGCCGAGGGCCGCGCGGGCGCGCGGGAAGTACGTGCCGTACATCTCGTCGGCGTCGACGGTGGGGAACTGCTCGGCGAAGTAGGCCCTGGGCGGCGTGACCGCCATGCCGCCGTTGACGAGTGAGCCGCCGCCGACGCCCCGGCCGACGTAGACGGACATCTGTGCGAAGTGCACGCGGTCCAGGACGCCCGGGTAGCGGCCGATGTCCTGGTTGACGACGTCCAGCCAGAGGAAGGTGCCCAGGGGGGCCTCGGTACGGGTGCGGAACCACATGGAGCGCTGGTCCGGGGTGCGGGTGGAGCAGAAGATCTTTCCGTCGGGGCCGGGGGTGTTCCAGAGCCGGCCCATCTCCAGGACGAGGGTGCGGATGCCGGCCTGGGCGAGACGGAGGGCGGCTACGGCGCCGCCGTAGCCGGAGCCGATGACGATGGCGGGGGCGGTGTCGACCGCGTCGGGCTGCGCCGCTCGGGCGGAGTCGAGGCCGATGCGGGTGAATCCCAGGGTGGCTGCGGTTTGGAGGGCGGCCATGCCGAGAATTTGACGTCTTGTCAGGTGACGATGCGTCAGGTTTGATGTCATGGGTGCAGCATCGGCGGTAGTTGGGGTTCCGCCTAGTGGGGTGCCGCTTGATCCTTGTGGGCGGGTGCGGGTGGTGTGTGGCTTGTCGCGCCCACGCGGCGGAGCCGCACATCGATACAGCCCCGCGCCCCTGAGGCACCTACAGCAAGTTTTTCAGGTGCTCCGCGAGGAGGTCCCAGCGCCACTTTTCCTCGACCCACTCGCGGCCTCGCTCGCCCATTCTGCGGCGCAGCTCGGCGTCGCCGAGGAGGGTGGTGATGCGGTCGGCTACGTCTTCGGAGGAGCCGCCTCTCACCACCCAACCCGTTTCGCCGTCCAGGACCGCGTCCGGGGCGCCGCCCGAGTCGCCGGCCACGACGGGCAGCCCGGTCGCCGACGCCTCCAGGTAGACGATGCCGAGGCCCTCGACGTCCAGGCCGCCGCGGCGGGTGCGGCAGGGCATGGCGAAGACGTCGCCGGCGCCGTAGTGGGCGGGCAGCTCCGACCAGGGCACCGGGCCCGTGAAGCGGACGGAGGCGGCGACGCCCGCGTCCTGGGCCAGCCTGCGGAGGTCCTTCTCGTACGGGCCGCCCCCGACGATCAGCAGCACGGTGTCCGGCTCGGCCGCCAGGATCCGGGGCATGGCCCGGATCAGGGTGTCCTGGCCCTTGCGCCGGACCAGCCGGGAGACGCACACCACGACCGGGCGGTCCGTCAGGCCCAGTCGGGCCCGTACCTCGTCGCCGCCCGAGCCGGGGTGGAAGGTCTTCTCGTCGACGCCCGGCGGCAGCTGCCTCATCCGCGCGGCCGCCTGCGGGCTCAGCGCGCCGGCGATCCGGGAGCGCGTGTACTCGCCGAGGTAGGTGATCGTGTCCGTGGAGTCGCCGATCCGGCGCAGCAGCTGCCGGGCGGCCGGCAGTTGCGCCCAGCCGGCCTCGTGGCCGTGCGTGGTGGCCACCAGCCGTTCGGCGCCCGCGCTGCGCAGCGCCGGTGCCATCAGGCCGAGGGGGGCCGCCGCCCCGAACCACACCGAGGTGCACCCGTGCTCCCGCAGCAGGCCGACGGCCCGCCGGGTGGCGCCCGGCGTCGGCAGCAGCATGGTCGTGCGGTCCCGTACGACGGTGAAGGGCTGCTCGGCGTCGAAGGCGGCGGTCGCCTCGACGCCCTCCCGGCTCCGCTTCCAGGTCGACGCGTAGACGACCAGCCGCTGGGGGTCCAGCCGCAGCGCCATGTTGTGCAGAAACGCCTGGATGCCGCCCGGCCGGGGCGGGAAGTCGTTCGTCACGATCAGGGTCTTGCGCACGCCGCCGACCCTACCGAACCGCCCCGCACGGCCATGCGCGCCGGCAGGTGTGGCACGCTCACAGCTGTCGGGGACATCATGGCCTCCTCGACACGGCACGCGGACAGGCGGGGATTCGGTGAGGACGACGGGCGCGAAGCGGTCCCTGATATGGCTGCTGGTGGCCTGGGGGCTCACGAGACTGGTGCTGCTGCTGTTCGTGCTGAAGGTGTACGTCTTCCCGGGCCCGGACGTGACGAGCGACGTGTCCGTGATCTACCAGGGCTGGTACGACGTCCTGCGCGGCGGAACGTTCCCCCGGGACGATGTCACCTGGCAGTACCCGCCCGCCGCCGCCCTGGCGATCCTCTCCCCCGGCCTGCTGCCCTTCCTGCCCTACGCGACCGCGTTCTTCGTGCTGGTCTGCGTCACCGACCTGGCCGTCCTGGCCCTGCTGGCGTACGCGGGCCGGCGCCCCGGCAGGTCGCTGCGCGGCGCCTGGGTGTGGGTGGCGGGGGTGCCGCTGCTCGGGCCGACGGTGTACGCGCGCTACGACGTGATGGTCACGGCGGTGGCCGTGGCGGCGCTGCTCGCGGGCGCCCGGCACCCCAGGGTGATGGGGGTGCTGGCCGCGTTCGGCGCGCTGCTGAAGGTCTGGCCGGCGATGCTCCTGCTGGCGGTCCGCCGGCCCGCCTCCTGGGTGTCGGCCCTGGTCACCGGCGTCGCGGTGACGGGCGTGTGCGCCCTGGCCGCGCCGGGAGCGTTCACCTTCCTGACCTCCCAGCGGGACCGGGGCACCGAGGTGGAGTCACTGGGTGCGCTGGTCTTCCATGTCGCCCGGCACTTCGGCTGGCGGGGCGAGGTGCGGCTCAACTACGGCTCGATCGAGTTCCTCGGGCCGTACGTGAGCGAGGTGAGCACGGGCGCGCTGTTCCTGACGGGGGCGGCCTTCGGCTGGCTGGTGCTGTGGCGGCTGCTCGCCCGGACCTTCGAGGAGCACACGGTCGCCGACGCGGCCTTCGTGGCGGTGCTGATGTTCACCACCACCAGCCGGGTGATCAGCCCGCAGTACATGGTGTGGCTGGTCGGGCTGGCCGCGGTCTGCCTGTACTTCCCCGGGAGCCGGATGCGGCTGCCGGTCGGGCTCGTCCTGGTGGCGTGTTTCGTGACGGTGCTGGAGTTCCCGCTCTACTTCGCCAACGTGGTGGCCAGCGACGGCCTCGGCCTGACCCTGCTGTTCCTGCGCAACGGCCTCCTGGTCGCCGCCGCGCTCCTCGCGGCCCGCGCCCTGTGGAAGGCGACGGTACCGCGCACGGCCCCCGCTCCCGTGCCCGCTCAGCCCACCACCCGCACCGACGAGGCCCCGGTCTCCACCTGAGCCGGGGCCCGCCGGAACAGCAAGCCCGCCAGCGCACACTGCACCGCCGCCGCCACCGCCAGCGCGAGGCACACACCGGGCAGCCCGAGCCCCGTCAGGCCGTACGCGAGGGCCAGTTGTGCCGCGGTCCCGAGCACGGTCACACGCAGCAGCTTCGGGGCGTCCCCGCCGCCCTCGAAGACCCCGCCGAGCGCGATGAGGCCGGCCATCAGCAGCAGGTAGGGCCCGACGCAGCGCAAGAAGAGCACGCCTTGGCCCGCGACCCCGCCTCCGGCGCCGAAGGCGGCCATGAGCCACGGGGCGGTGACGGCCAGCAGGACGGCCGCGGCGAGGCCGATGGCTCCGGAGAGCAGGACGGCCTGGCGCCCGATCTCCCGCCGCGCGTCGCTCCCCTCGCCACGGGTGTGCGCGGTGTGGATGGACGCGGCCTGGCGGACGGCGTAGAAGGCCATGGTCGCCACGTACATGACCTTGTAGGCGATCGAGTACGCGGCCACCGCCGTCACCCCGAGCCGGGCCACGATCGCGACCAGGATCAGGGCGCCCGTCTGCCGCACGGTGAAGTCGGCGGACATGGGCAGGCCGGTCGTCAGCGTCCGGCGCAGGGAGACGGCCAGGGGCTCGGCCGGTGCCGCGCCGCGGGCGCTGCGCAGCAGTGCGGTGCGCCGGACGGCGACGAGCCCGGCTCCCAGCGCCACGGTCCGGCACAGCACGGTGGACGCGGCGGCGCCCTGGACGCCGTAGAGGTGGATGAGGAAGGGGTCGAGGGCCAGGATCAGGCCGTTCGACAGCAGGGCGAGCCGCATCGGGGTCCGGGTGTCGCCGGTGCCCTTGAGGATGCCGTCGACGAGTTGCTGGGCGAAGAAGACGGCCATGCCGGGCATGGAGAGCGTGAAGTAGGCGACGGCGAACGGGAGGGCGGCGCTGTCGGCCTCGCCCAGCACCAGCCGGGCCAGCGGTTCGCGCGCCGGCAGGCCGCCCGCCACCACCAGGGGCGTCACCAGTGCCCACAGTGCCCAGCCGCCGCGCACGGCGGCCCGGACGGCGGCGGGCTCGCGGGCGCCCCGGGCGTGGGCGACCAGCACGGTCGTGCCGGAGCCGAAGACCAGGGCGATGCCCAGCAGCACGTTCTCCGTGGTGGTCGCCACGGCCACGGCGGCCACGGCCGGACCACCGAGCCGGGCGACCCAGACGGTGTTGATGATCCCGGCGGCGACGGACGCCAGGAGCGAGAAGTAGACGGGGCGGGCGAGCCGGAGGAGCTGCTCGCGGTGGGCGTTCACAGTGACTGTCCCCCTGAGACCAGTAACCTCGATTCGAGGTAGCTCGGTTAGAGGTAACATGTGATCTCACGCCCCCGCAAGGAGGACGAGGAGGATCATGCTGGAGCTGTCGATCCTGGGCTTCCTGGCCGAGGAACCGCTGCACGGCTACGAGCTCAAGGAGCGCATCAAGGCGCTGACCGGCCATGTCCGGCCGGTGAGCGACGGCGCGCTCTACCCGGCGATCACCCGCCTGGTGGGGGCGGGCCTGCTCGACCAGCGCACCGAGCCCGGCGCCGGCGCGGCCCCCCGCCGGACCCTCGCCCTCACCGGCAAGGGCCGCGAGGAGCTGCGGGAGCGGCTGCGCCGTCCGAAGCAGACCGAGATCACCGACCAGGTCCGCTTCAACACGGTCCTGGCGTTCCTGCGCCACCTCCCCGACCGGCATGAGCAGGCCGCGGTGCTGCGCCGCCGGCTGGACTTCCTCGAGACGCCGTCGAGCTTCTTCTACGCGTCCGGCAAGCCGGTCCGCGCCGAGGAGGCCGACGACCTGTTCCGCCAGGGCATGCTGCGGGTCGCCCGGGCGACGGGCGAAGCGGAACGGGCCTGGCTGCGGGAGGCCGTCGCACTGCTCGAACAGCCGGGTTGAGTGAGACCGCGGGCGGTCAGCCCAGCTGGTCCCGCAGATAGTCACGCCACTGTGCCGTGAAGGCCTCCGGCGTCGTCCCCAGTACCTCGCGCATCGCCTCCTCCACCGCCCCGGCCCGCTTGCGGTGTTCCCCGACGGCCCGGTAGAACGCGCCCAGCCGGGTCTCGCCCCAGCGGTCGGCGATCAGCCGGCATGCCGTCCAGCCGCTCTCGTAGGCCCGGGCGAGGCGGCTCGCGTCGCCGGTGAAGCCGAAGTCGCTGTCGTCGGGGAGGGCGGACGGGATCCGGTCCTGGGTGACGGCGCGGGACAGTTCGGGCGCGGCCTCGGGCGCGGTGCGGCCGGCGGTGCGATAGCCGACCCAGTCCGCGTAGCCCTCGGACAGCCAGAGCGGGGTGGCGGGGGTGGTGTGGGCGCGGGTGGCGACATGGGTCGTCTCGTGGGTGACGACGACCTGCTCGCCGAGGGTGCCGAGGAGTGCGAACGCGTCCGGGTTGACGATGACGCGGTCCGCGGGCGCCCGCGCCGGTGCGCCCGTCTCGCCCGTGGTGACGGCCGCGATCCCGCGGTAGGAGGAGGCCGGTGAGCCGAGCAGCCCCGCCATCCCCTCCAGCGACTTCGGGACGAGCAGGACGACGCGCCGGCCCCAGTCCGTTCCCCACGCCTCGGAGACGGCGGGCACCGCACGGTCGGCCAGGTCCGCGAAGCCGCGCAGCGACCGGCCGGACTGTCCGACGCCGAGGACCAGGCTGCGCTCGCCCCGGACGGCCTGTACGGCGCCCTGGTCCCACAGTTGCTGCGCGGACTTCCTCGCGGGCCGGTCCGCGTCGACGGACCACTGCCCGTCCGCGTCGCGGCTCAGCCGCAGGGTGCGGCCGGCGGTCACCGGCGCCCGGTCGTAGCCCGCGACGCGGTAGCGCAGTTCGGCGTCGGCGGTGGCGGTGTCGCCGGTGCGGCGCAGGGCGGTCACGCGGTACGACCAGGCGGCCAGGGGCAGCGCACGCACCTGGGAGAAATCCGCGTCCTTGCCCGTGCGCGCGTAGGCCCGCTCGTCGTGGCCGAGGAGCGCGGCGGACCGCCGGTCGAGGAGCCGCTGGACGTCCGCCGTGGCGCTGTCGGCGGCGGACCGGCCGCCGCATCCGGTCAGGACGACGAGCAGCACGACGAGCGCCACCACCGGGGACGCCGACCTTCGACCAGCCACGGTCCCGATCGTACGGGCGCCGGCCCGCGCCGGTCAGACCCTGGTGACCGACGAGACGGGCATCATCCCGACCGGGTCGTAGCGCACGGGTGCGCCGGGGTAGGGCGCGTGGATGACCTGGCCGTTGCCCATGTACATCCCGACATGGCTGGCGTCGCCCCGGTAGACGACCAGGTCGCCTGGGCGCGCCTCGGACAGCGGGACCTGCCGGCCGGCGTACCGCTGGGCCTGCGAGGTACGCGGCAGCCAGACCCCGGCCTGCGCGTACGACCACTGCATCAGGCCCGAACAGTCGAAGCCGGAGGGGCCGTTGGCGCCCCAGATGTAGGGCTTGCCGAGCGCGCTGCGGGCGGCGGCGACGGCGGCGGCCCCGCGTCCCGAGGCGGCGGTGGCACCGTCGAGGCCGGGAATGCCGTCGCGGCCGGAGCGGGAGGCGCGGCCGTAGGCGCCACGCTCGCTGTCCGGAAGGGAGTCGAGCAGCCGACGGGCCGTGGCGAGCTTGTGCTCGACGGTCTTCTTGTGGGCGGCGACGGCCTTGCGGCTCTTCTCCAGTTCGCGGAGCTTCTCCGCGGCCACCTCGCGGTCCTGGGCGAGTTCGCGCATGGCCTGGCGAAGCTCCTTCAGCTCACCGGCCTGACGGGCCGTGACGCGGTCGAGCCGGGCGGCCTTGTCGAGGTAGTCGTCCGGGTCGTCGGAGAACAGCAGGGCGAGGGACGGGTCGATGCCGCCCGACCGGTACTGGGCGCCGGCGAGCGAACCGAGCGACTCCCGCATGGAGTTGACGCGCTGCTGCTGCCGGGCGATCCGGTCCCGGGCGGTGCCGACCTCGTCGCGCAGCCGGTCGGCGCGCTCGTCGGCCTCGTTGTAGGCCTCTGTCGCCTTCTCGGCCTGCTCGTAGAGGAGGTCCACGGTGGCCCGGGCGTCGTCGTACGGCGCGGCCACGGCCGGTACCGCGCCCAGGGCGGCGGCCGCGACGGAGAGGAAACTGACCGTGACACTGGCGCCCCGGTCGGACCCGGACGGTGCAAGGCGGCGATGGGACCCCACGGGAAGCCGCTCTCCTTCCGCTGGCGGACTAGGAAACGCGGCAGACAGTAGCCCCGCGACGCGGGGCCGCCAACGACCATCCGTGGGTGTGCGGCACGACGCCCCGCAAGTGACGCAGGTCACCGGCGGGGCGTGGGCTCAGTCGAGATTGCCGTGATTCGCCTGAACGGCGGACACCGTGTCCTGATCTTGGAGACGCCAGGGGCTCCCGGGCGCCGGGGTCAGACGCGGACGCCGAACATGAACGGGCCGCCAATGGTGTCCATCGACTCGTAGCGGACGACCGTGCCGGTGCGCGGGGCGTGGATGATCTGCCCGTTGCCGGCGTAGAGGCCGACGTGGTGCAGGTCGTTGAAGAAGAAGACCAGGTCGCCGACCTTGAGCTGGCTGACCGAGTAGATCTTGGTGCCGATCTGGGCCTGCGCCTCGGAGGTACGCGGGATCTGCACGCCGGCCGCCGCGTACGCCCGGGAGGTGAGGCCGGAGCAGTCGTAGGAGCTCATGCCGGTGGCGCCGTAGACGTAGGGCTTGCCGAGCTGGCTCTGCGCGAAGGCGTAGGCAGCGGCGGCGCGGCCGGAGCCGGGCGGGATGTTGCCGGTGAGGGCGTCGCGCTGGCTGTCGCGGCTGGCGCGGTCCTGCTCGGCGGCGAGTGCCTGCTTCTCGGCGGCGGTGAGGCTGTTGAGCAGCTTCTGCGCGGAGGCGAGCTTGCTCTGGACTTCCTTCTTCTTCTTGCCGAGTTCGGTGCGGGTGGAGGCGAGGTCCTTGAGCTTCTCGGAGGCCTCGGCGCGCTCCTGGGCGAGTTCGCGCTGCTTCTCCTGGACCTTCTTCAGCGCCTCGACCTGCTGGCTGCTCAACTGGTCGAGCGTGGAGGCCTTGTCGAGGTAGTCCTCCGGGTCCGCGGAGAGGAAGAGCTGGACGGAGGGGTCGATGGAGCCGGTCCGGTACTGCGACGCGGCCGCGAGGCCCAGGCTGTCGCGCAGCTCGTTGAGCTCCTCCTGGCCGCGGGCGACGTTGTCCTGGATGGTGGAGATCTCCTTCTGGAGCTTCTCCTGCTTCTCCTTGGCCCCGTTGTACTTCTCGGTGGCCTGCTCCGCCTGCTCGTAGAGCTTGTCGACCTTGGCCTTGACCTCGTCCTTGCTCGGCTTCTCGCTGGGGGCGGCGTTGGCGGCCTGCGAGCTGAAGGCGACGGCAGCGGCGGCGGCGGTGGTCAACACGGTCACACGTGCGCGGCTCGGCTGCTTGGGACGACGGTGGGACGCCACGGGTGAAAAGCTCCTTCTGGCCCCTCCGCCGTCTCTCCCGATGAGTGATCACCCGAGCGGAGGTTCGGCCCGACCCTAGTGACCTTCCTGTGATCAGTTCAAATCCTCAGCTGAAAAATTGCGTCACGGTGAGCCATCTTTTCACCTTGACTCACAGGCGGTGAGTCACACTTGACGCAACGTGGCACACAGGCGCCATCAATTCGGGCATCGAGCCCGTAAGTTACGAACGGCGTGAATGACCGCTAGCCCCGCGAAAGGCGCTTCAGCAGCATCGCCGAGGCCACCGGGCGGGCGCCCGCGCGGGCCACGCCGTCGGCGACCTCGCGGTCGGTGGAGGCGACGATCACCGGCCGGCCGGGCGGTTCGGCGCGCACCAGCTGGCGGATCAGCTCGTCGGCGGTGACGCCCGGCTTCGAGAACAGCACCCGGACCCCGCGCGGCGGCGCGAGCAGGACCGGCGCGGCCAGTTCGGCCCCGTCGAAGACGCACGTGACCTCGGCGCCGCTCTGCGCCGCGAGTTGCGAGAGCTGCCCCAGCAGCCGCAGGCGCTGCTTCTCCAGCGGCATCTGCGGATAACCCGTTTTGGTGACGTTGTAGCCGTCGACGACGAGATGGGCCTGCGGCAGCGCCAGCAGCTGGTCGAGGACCTGCGGGTCGTCCTCGGACAGGGCGCGGGCGGCGATGTCCTTGGGGCTCATCCGGCCCGGCTCGACGGCGTCCACGGTCTCGGCGGGCCGCACGGACACCGGCGGCAGGGCCAGTTCGCGCCGGAGCCCCTGGGTGGCGTCCAGCAGGGTGTCCAGCAGCAGCCGTACCCGCATGTCCTCGACGCTGCGGCCCTCGCGCGCGGCCCGGCGCGTGGCCTCCAGGGCGGCCTCGGTCTCCCCCAGCCGGGCCTTGAGCCGCCGGCTCTCGCTCTCGGCGGCGGACACCTGGGCCTGCCCCTCGGCACGGACGGCCTCGATCTCGCCGTGCGCCTTGCGCAGGGCGGCCTGGCCGCGCTTGACGTCACTGAGGGCGGCACGCAGTTTGCGGTGCAGCGACTCGGCTTCCTTCTTGGCCGAATCCAGCTCCGTGCGCAGCCGCTCCGTCTCGGCCCTGGTGTGGTCGCGGGCCCGGGCCAGCTCGGTGCGCAGCCGCTCCAGCTCGGCCCGGTTCTCCTCGTCGGCCCGCTCGGCGTCGGCCCGCTGGGCCTCCTCGCCGGCGGCGGTCACGAGCTTCACCCAGCCGAGGGGCCGCAGTACGTAGGCCGCGGCCGCCACGTCGAGCGGGTCCGCGGCCGGGGGCGGGGAGCCTGAGTCGAGGGCGCCGGTCAGTTCCGGCTGGGTCTCTCTGAGCTTCTCCCCGATGCGCTGCCGGAACAGCGGGTCGGTCTCCAGCGCCGCGGCCATGGCGTTGCCGGCGAACTTGGCCCGGCGGTTCGGGGCGAACCGGGCGTACTGCCTGAGCTGCGCGGGCAGCTCCCCGACCGTCAGCGAGCCGAAACCGTCGGAGACGATCTGCACGACCCTGCGGCGCACGCCGTCGGGCAGCGGACGGTCGAGCACCTCAGCGGCGCCGTCGCCCGGCCCCCCGCCTGTGGTCTCCACCATCCGTCACACCCCAATTCCGTGCGGGGCCCCATCCTCAGGAGCCGGCACCCGGCCTGTCCACGAGTTCCACCTGGTCCATCGCGTTGCACCAGCGGCAGCGCACCGACTCGATGGTCTCACTGAGCACCTCGCGCTCCTCGACCTTCGGCTCTCCGGCCAGGTCGAGGTGGACGTACTCGACGACCTTCGACGAGCGGGTCACGTCGAACCTCGTGAGGTTGCCGCAGAGGGTGCAGCGCCACCGCGTCTCGGCGGTCGGCAGGGGAACCGTCATCGTGGCCTGTTCTCTTTCCTTCTAGTGTCCGTGACGCCACCGGCATCCCCGGTGCGTGTGGCTCGTAACCCTACGGCCTGGCGGGTCCCCGCCGCCCACGCGTCCACGGCGGCGAGGCGGTCTGTGACGTTGCGTCCGGTTACGTCATGCTCTGTAGCCATGATCAGCAAGTGGAGTGCGCCGATCGTCCGGGCCGGCCGATGGGTCCGGGGGTCGTCGGCGCCGGTGACGTACGCACTGATCGCCCTGTGCTGCGCGGTCTTCCTGGCCGGCCCCGCCTCGGGGCTCGGTCCGGCGTACGGCACGGGCGACGAGCTGCTCGCCGCGCAGCGGGCCTATTTCCGGCGCTGGGGCGTGATCCCCGCAGAACTGTTCGAGGGGTCCGCCGGACCGGCCCTCACCCCGGCGACGGCCCTCTTCGTCCACGGCAGCTGGGTGCACCTGCTCGGCAACATGCTCTTCCTCTACGTCTTCGGGGCGATGACCGAGGAGCGGATGGGCCGGGTGCAGTTCACCCTGTTCTACGTCGGCTGCGGCTATCTCGCCCTGCTGGGCTACGCCGCCGCCAACGCGGACTCCGCGCAGTCCCTGGTCGGCGCCTCGGGGGCGATCTCGGCGGTCCTCGGTGCGTTCCTCTACCTGTTCCCCCGGGCCCGGGTGACCAGTCTCCTGCCGTTCCTGTTCTTCCTGCCGGTGCGCTTCCCGGCCTGGGTCGTGCTGCCGTTCTGGGCGGCGCTGCAGTGGCTGGCCGCCGGGCGGGCCCCGGACGGGCCGGGCGTGGCCTACCTCGCCCACCTGGTGGGCTTCGGCCTGGGCTTCGCCTACGCCTCGGTCCGCTACGGCCGTCCCACCAGCCCTACTAGAGTGAAGCCCGCCCCTGCTCCGGCCCCCGAGGGAGAGAACCAGCCGTGATCACCGCGATCGTCCTCATCAAGACCAGCGTGGACCGGATCCCCGAGATCGCGGAGTCGATCGCCGCGCTGGACAACGTCAGCGAGGTCTTCTCCGTCACCGGCACCTACGACCTGATCGCGATGGTCAGGGTGAAGGACCACGAGGACCTGGCGGAGGTCATCCCGGGCCGGATCAGCAAGATCCCCGGGGTGGAGGGGACCGACACGCACGTGGCGTTCCGTACGTACTCGCAGCACGACCTGGAGGCGGCGTTCTCCATCGGCCTGGACAACTAGGGCGTGTCCGCGAAGTCCCGCCTGCCGGACCCCGGATGAAGAGATCTTCATCCGGGGTTCATCATGCGCCCCGGGTTCCGTCCGCAGGATCGGGCACATGGCATTCTCCCGTCGTATGGCCGCCCTCTCCGCGGTCGTGCTGATCCCGCTGGGCATCGCCGCGACCAGTTACGCCCTCGCGGACAGCCCCGAGGCGCCCAAGGTCCCGTCCCAGCGGGTGGAGCTGGACCGCAGCACACCGCCCCCCACCTCCACGATCAGCCCCACGCCGAAGCCCACCCCGAAGCCCACGCCGGGCGACGAGGTCGTCTCGCGGCCCCCGGTGACCGACAGCTCAGCGAGTGACGATGACGACGACGACCGCGGCCGGGGAACCGGGGACGACGGGCCGGGCGACGACGACGGCGCCGGCTCCGACAACTGACCCGCGCCGCCGGCGGGTCTCCGCCCGGGTCCGCATCCTGCTCTGGCTGCTGCTCGTGATGGCGGTCGCGCTCGCCACCGTCGCCATGACCACCCGCTCGTTCCTGCTGCGGGACGTCGACAACCGGATCAACGGCCTGCTCGCCCAGGAGACCGGCGAGTTCGCCAACTTCGAGGAGCGGGGCGGGGATCCGCGCACGGGCCGGCCGTTCACCGACGCGGACCGGCTGCTGACGGTGTTCCTGGAACGGCAGAACCCCGACGCGGACGAGGAGCTGATCGGTCTGGTCCGCGGGGCGGACGGCACGCCCCGGCAGATCCGCCAGCGGCACGACCTGCCCGTCGCCCTGCCCCTGCACGAGGATCCCGCCGCCAGACGCGGCATCTTCGAGTCGGCCGCGTCCTCAGGCGTGCTGCACCGGCCGGAGGGCGAGATCCGGTGGGCCAAGGTCACCGTGGCCCAGCAGGGCCGGGAGCCGGACGCCGCGTTCGTCGTCGCCTTCCACCCCCAGCGCGAGCTGGCCCGCGTGAACAGCGTGTTCCGCACGCTGCTCGTCATCTCCGGAGTCGCCCTGCTGCTGACCGTCGGTATCGCCTGGGCGGTCGCCGGGCGGATCCTCAAGCCGGTGCGGGTGGTGCGCACCGCGGCGGCGCAGCTCACCGAGCAGGACCTCACCCAACGGATCCCGGTGCACGGCAACGACGACATAGCGGCCCTCGCCGAGACGTTCAACGGCATGCTCGACCGGCTGGAGCGGGCGTTCGCCGCCCAGCGCGAGTTCGTCGACGACGCGGGACACGAGCTGCGCACGCCCATCACCATCGTGCGCGGCCACCTGGAGGTGATGGGCGACGACCCGGCCGAACGCGAGGAGACGGTCCGGCTGGTGACCGACGAACTGGACCGGATGAGCCGCATCGTCGAGGACCTGCTGCTGCTCGCCAAGGCCGAACGCCCCGACTTCGTCTCCCCCGAGCCGGTCCAGGTCGCCGAACTCACCGCCGACGTCTACGTCAAGGCCCGCACGCTCGGCGACCGCGACTGGCAGCTCGCCGAGGTCGCCGACCTGGAGGCCGGGCTGGACCCGCAGCGGATCACCCAGGCGATGGTGCAGCTCGCGCAGAACGCCGTACAGCACACCACCTCCGGCCAGACCATCCGCATCGGCTCCCGCACCGACGGCCGGCACCTGGAGCTGTACGTCGCCGACTCGGGGCCGGGTGTGCAGCCCCAGGACACCGAGGTGATCTTCGAGCGCTTCCGGCGCGGCACGGCCCGCCGCGGCGCCCGGGGCTCCGGCGCCGGGCTCGGGCTGTCCATCGTCAAGGCGATCGCCGAAGGCCACCGAGGGCACGTACGGCTGCGCGACACGCCCGGAGGCGGCGCCACCTTCGCCCTCGTCCTGCACGCATCCCGGGCACCGGAAGGGGACCCCACGTGAACCGCATCCTCATCGTCGAGGACGAGGAGCGCATCGCCTCCTTCGTGGAGAAGGGCCTGCGCTCCAACGGCTTCACCACGACCGTCGTCACGGACGGCGACGCGGGCTGTGAGTACGCCCTGACCGGCGGCTTCGACCTCGTCGTCCTGGACATCGGGCTGCCCGGCCGGGACGGCTTCACGATCCTGCGCGAGCTGCGCGAGGCGCGGGTGACGGTGCCGGTGATCGTGCTGACCGCGCGGGACTCCGTACGGGACACGGTGGCCGGGCTGGAGGGCGGCGCCGACGACTGGATGACCAAGCCGTTCCGCTTCGAGGAGCTGCTGGCCCGGGTGCGGCTCAGGCTCCGCACGGCCGCGCGGGCGCCGGAGGTGACGGTACTCAGGTCGGGCTCCCTGAGCCTCGATCTCCGTACGCGGCGTGCCCGGTCCGGGGAGCGGACGGTGGATCTGACGGCCCGTGAGTTCGTGCTGCTGGAACTGTTCCTGCGGCATCCCGGGCAGGTGCTGTCCCGGGAGCAGATCCTGTCCCATGTGTGGGGGTACGACTTCGATCCGGGGTCCAACATCGTGGACGTGTACGTGCGCACGCTGCGGAAGAAGCTGGGGGCGGAGCGGGTGGAGACGGTGCGGGGGATGGGGTACCGGTTGCCGTAGCGGCACTCGGGCGCCGTTGCGGGGTGCGGGTTCGTTGTGGTTGTTCGCGCGGTTCCCCGCGCCCCTGAACGCATGTGAAAACTCCTTCATGTGAGGCTCATGGTCGGCTCACCGCCGCCGCGGATCCTCGATGACGTGACATGGAACCCCCGAGCTCTCACCGCCCTCTGCGTGGCGCTGTCGCTGTGCGCCCTGCTCGCGGTCCCCCAGAACTTCCCGGGACTGAGTGGCGACGCCCGTCTCACGCTCGTCGTGTTCGTGCTGGCGACCTGCGCCTGGATCGGGACGCCGATCGACGACACCTATATCGCCCTGGGCGCCGGGCTCGCCCTCACGGTGACCGGGGTGATCAGCAGCGACACCCTCTTCGGCACCCTCGGGGACGCCACGGTCTGGCTGCTGATCTGCGCGTTCGTACTGGCGGCCGCGGTGAGCCGGACCGGGCTCGCCGGGCGGGCGGCGGTGTTCCTGGTCAGCGGGGCGCGCACGGTACGGCAGCTCGTGCATCTGACGACGGCGGCCCTGGTCGTCACGGCGTTCGCGGTGCCCGCCACCTCCGGCCGGGCCGCGCTCGCGCTGCCGGTGTTCCTCGCGCTCGCCAAGGTCCTCGCCGACCGGAAGCGACTGGTCGTGATGCTGGCGCTGCTGTTCCCGACCGTGATCCTTCTGTCGGCGGTGGCGACCCTGATCGGTGCCGGCGCGCATCTGATCACCGTGTCGGTGCTGTGGGAGGCGACCGGGCAGCACATCGGCTTCACACAGTGGCTGCTGCTGGGACTGCCGCTGGCCGTGGCCTCCTCGCACCTGGCCGCCGAGCTGGTCCTGTTGACGACGACCCGGCGCTCGGACCGCCGCGGGCCGGTCCACATCACGCCCGAGGAGATCCAGCGACACAGCGAGCAGCCGGTGACCGGCCCCTGGAGCCAGGCCGAGAAGCGCTGCGCCCTGCTCATGGCCACGGTGGTGCTGCTGTGGTGCAGCGAGCCGCTGCACCGGGTGCCGCCCGCGCTGGTGGCGCTGACCGGCGCCGTCATCGCCTCCTCGCCCGCCCTGGGCACCGTACGCCTGAAGGACGCGCTGAAGACCGTCCCCTGGTCGCTGCTGCTGTTCATGGCGGCGACGATGGCGATGGGCGTCGCGCTCGCCGACTCCGGAGCGGCGAAGTGGCTGGTCTCCGGACTGCCGACGGGTGGTACCCCGGTGGTGTTCCTGGCGGTCGTGATCGCGGTGAGCACGGCGGCCCACCTGGTCCTCCAGTCCCGCTCGGCCCGCTCCTCGGTCCTGGTCCCGCTCGTCGTGGCCGCCTCCGTCGGCGTCGGGGTCAACCCGGTCGCCGCCGCGCTCGCCTCCACCGCCGCCGCCGGTTTCTGCCACACGCTGCCCGCCTCCGCCAAGCCGGTCACGCTCTTCGCGCAGGTCCCCGGCACCCCCACCTACACCCCGCCCGACCTGCTGCGGCTGTCCGCCGTCCTGGCACCGCTGACCGCCGCGCTCGTCCTGCTCTTCGCCGTCGCGGTGTGGCCGCTGCTCGGCGTGTCCGTCACCCGTTAAGGAGCCCCATCCATGCTGACCCGTGTCGTCGTAGCCCCCAGCGGCTTCAAGGAGTCCCTGTCCGCCGAGGCCGCCGCCGAGGCCATCGCCACGGGCGTGCGCCGGGTCCTGCCCGGCGCCGAGCTCGACCTCGTCCCGCTGGTGGACGGCGGGGAGGGCACGGCCGTCGCCCTGGCCGCCGCGACCGGGGGGCGGCTCGTCACCGCGCCCGCCACCGGCCCGGTCGGGGAGACCGTCGCCGCCCACTTCGCCCTCCTGGGCGACGGGGACACCGCCGTGGTGGAGATGGCGGCGGTCGCCGGCCTCTCCCTCGTCCCGCGCGACCTGCGCGACCCGGGCGCCACCACCACGTACGGCGTCGGCGAACTGATCCGTTCCGCGCTCGACCGGGGCGTGCGGCGGATCCTCGTCGGCTGCGGCGACTCGGGCACCTCCGACGGCGGCGCGGGCGCGCTCCAGGCGCTCGGGGCCCGGCTGCTGGACGAGCAGGGCGAGGAACTCCCGTTCGGGGGCAGGGAGTTGACGCGGCTGCACCGCATCGACTCCAGAGGCCTGGACGCCCGCCTGGCTGAGGTGGAGCTGCTCGTCGCCTGCAACCCGTTCAACGTGCTGTGCGGTGAACGGGGCGTGGCCCGGGTCTTCGGCCCGCAGAAGGGTGCGACGCCCGAGCAGGTCGAGCAGTTGTCGGCCGGACTGGAGAACTGGGCCTTCGTCCTCACCCGCGATGTCGCCGTCCCGGACACCGATCTCCGGTACGGTCCCGGAACCGGGGCCTCCGGCGGGCTGGGCGCCGGCCTCGCCGCCCTCGGCGCCCGGCTCCTGCCCCGCTTCGACGTACTGCTGGACCACCTCGACCTGGACGCCCGGCTGGCCCGTGCCGACCTGGTCGTCACCGCCGAGGGCGCCCTGGACCACCAGACGCCGCGCGGCAAGGTCCCCGCCGAGGTGGCCCGCCGGGCCAAGCTCTACGGCCGCCCGGTCCTGGCCCTGGCGGGCACGCTCGGCGAGGGCGCGCACGAGGTGCCGGGCGTGGACGCCTGCCACGGCATCCTGCCCGCCCCGATGGAGCTGGCCGAGGCACTGCTGCGCGCGAGCGAACTGCTCACCGACGCCACGGAACGCGCCCTGCGGATGATCGTCCTCGGCACTCGGCTCCCCCTGACCCTCAACGCGGTTCAGGCGGAGGTGTCCGGCACGCAGCGCCCGTCCTCCGTGCGGTAGTTCCACCGCGCCCCGTCCGTCACGAGCTCCCGCACGGCCCGCACGAACCGCTCCACGTGCTCGTCCGGCGTGCCCGCGCCGAAGCTGACCCGGATGGCGTTGAGGGACTTCTCACCGGGCGCGGCATCGGGCGACCCGCACTCGCCCTGCGTCTGCGGGTCGCTGCCGAGCAGTGTGCGCACCAGCGGGTGGGCGCAGAACAGCCCGTCCCGCACGCCGATGCCGTACTCGGCGGAGAGCGCGGCGGCGAAGTGCGAACTGTTCCAGCCCTCGACGACGAAGGAGAGCACACCGACGCGCGGGGCGTCGTCCCCGAACAGGGACAGGAACCGCACCTGGGGGACGTCGGCGAGCCCCTGGCGCACCTTCCCGACCAGGTACTGCTCACGGGCGACGAGCGTGTCGAAGCCGGCCTCGGTCAGCGCCTTGCAGGCGGAGGCGACGGCGTAGGCGCCGATGACGTTGGGCGATCCGGCCTCGTGACGGGCGGCGCCGTCGTGCCACTCGACGTCCACTCCCCCGTCCGTGCGCCGGGTGACCTTGCGGCTGGCGCCGCCGCCCGCGAGGTACGGCTCGGCCTCGCGCAGCCAGTCGGCCCGCCCCGCCAGCACCCCGGAGCCGAAGGGCGCGTAGAGCTTGTGCCCGGAGAAGGCGACCCAGTCGACGTCGAGGTCCTTGACGGACACGGGGTGGTGCGGGGCCAGCTGGGCGGCGTCGAGCACGATCCGGGCGCCGTGCGCGTGCGCGGCCGCCGCGAGTTCCCGTACGGGCCACAGCTCGCCGGTGACGTTCGAGGCTCCGGTGACGCAGACGAGGGCCGGGCCGTACGGGTCACGGCCGGCGAGGGCGCGCTCCAGGGTCTCGACGGCCTCGCGGGGGCTGCGCGGGGCGTCGAGGTACGTGACGCGGGCGTCGCGCCAGGGCAGCAGGGAGGCGTGGTGCTCGGTCTCGAAGACGAAGACCTGGCAGCCGGCCGGGAGCGCGGCGGCGAGCAGGTTGAGGGAGTCGGTGGTGGACCGGGTGAAGACCACCTGGTCACCGCCCCGGCAGTCGAGGAACTCCGCGACGGTCCTGCGGGCGTTCTCGAACAGGTCGGTCGACAGCTGGGACAGGTACCCGGCTCCGCGGTGGACACTGCCGTAGTACGGCGCGTAGGCGGCGACGTCGTCCCAGACCCGCTGGAGCGCCGGGGCGCTGGCGGCGTAGTCGAGCGCGGCATAGGTGACCTCGCCGCCGGTGACGAGCGGGACGGTGACGTCCCGGCCCAGAACGGGCAGGGGGGCGCACACGGACGGGTCGGCGGCGACAGTGAAGACGGACATGGGTGAACTCCCGTGAAGGCAGGTGGAATCCGCCCGCGAGCGCTTACGGCTCCAAGCGGGGGGTGAAGGAAAGAGGGATGCGGAGGCGGGGCTCTGCGGCCCTATCGCATTCGCTGGTTCACGAGAGACTCCTCGTCACGCGCTTGCCACAGACCTCGCTGCCTGCGGCCTGGTCTTCACCCGGGGCACCCCGCCACGGACGGAGGGTTGCCGGACAGTCGGCCGGGGCCTCATGACTGTCACTCATGACCTGATCAGGAACGTATGCGAAAAGATCGGCGTCCCGCAACCCGAGTCCGGATCGCGGGACGCCGTACGGAATCCGCTACGCGTTGCTCGCGGCCACCCAGCGCTCCAGCGTCCGCTTCGCCGCCCCCGAGTCGATCGACTCGGCCGCCTTCGCCATCCCGGCGCGGAGCTGCTCGGCCAGCGGGGCTGCGGTCGGCTCCAGGGCGACCAGCGCCGCCGCCGAGTTCAGCAGGACCGCGTCGCGCACCGGGCCCGTCTCGCCGTCCAGCAGACGGCGGGCGACCTCCGCGTTGTAGGAGGCGTCGGCGCCGCGCAGGGCCTCCACGGGGACGAGTTCGAGGCCCGCGTCGCGCGGGTCGAAGGCCTCCTCGGTCACCTTGCCGTCGTGCACGACCCACACTCTGGACGTGGCGGTGGTGGTCAGTTCGTCGAGGCCGTCGTCGCCCCGGAAGACCAGGGACGAGTGGCCGCGCTCGGCGAAGACGCCCGCGACGATCGGTGCCATGCGCGGGTCGGCGACACCGACGGCCTGGGCCCGCACCTTCGCGGGGTTGGTCAGCGGACCGAGGACGTTGAAGATCGTCCGGATGCCCAACTGGCCGCGGGCCGCGCCCACATGGCGCATCGCCGGGTGGAACTTCGCCGCGAAGCAGAAGGTGATCCCGGCCTCCTCGGCGACCTGGGCCACCCGGTGCGTCGGCAGCTCCAGGTTGACGCCGAGCTTCTCCAGCACGTCCGACGCCCCGGACGCCGAGGACGCCGCGCGGTTGCCGTGCTTGACGACCTTCGCGCCCGTGCCGGCGATGACGATCGCCGACATCGTGGAGATGTTGACCGTCTTCGCCCCGTCGCCGCCCGTGCCGACGATGTCGACGGCCGGACCGGGAACCTCGATCACGTTCGCGTGCTCGTACATCGCCCGGACGAACCCGGCGATCTCCTCGACGGTCTCGCCCTTGGCCCGCAGCGCCACCACGAGTCCGGCGATCTGGGCGTCCGTCGCCTCGCCGCGCATGATCAGGTCCATCGCCCACGCGGTGTCGTCGGCGGTCAGGTCCCGGCGGTCCAGCAGACCGTTCAACAGCAGGGGCCAGGAGCGGCCCGCCGCGGTGTCGCCTCCAGCGGGGGTCACAGCGCTCATAAGCCGCTCCAGGGTCAGGCGTCCCGCACTACGGGACGACAGTCTCAACGAGGTCCACCCTATCCAGCCCCGGGCACCGCGAAGGGCCCCGTCCGAACACCGGACGGGGCCCTTGTGTGGCGTGGCGAAGCAGTGATCAGTGGTGGCCGTGGCCGCTCGTGATCTCCCGGTACTCCTCGGCGGTCGGCTTCGGGATCTGGGCTCCCTCGCCGTAGTAGGAATCGCTGAGCTTGGCGCGCAGCTTCTCGGAGCCCTTCACCTTGCGCTCGACACCGTTCTCGTCGACCGTCGGGCCGATCTCGACCGGCTGGTACTGCTCGTGCGCCGTGAGCGTGTACATCTGCTCCTGGCTGAGCGGCTCGTGCACCTCGATGAACTCACCGTGCGGCAGGCGCTTGATGATGCCCGACTCGCGGCCGTGCAGCACCTTCTCCTTGTCCCGGCGCTGGAGGCCGAGGCAGATGCGCTTGGTGATGATGAAGGCGACGACCGGTCCGAGGAAGAACCCGATCCGGACGAACCAGGTGACCGAGTTGATCGACAGATGGAAGTGGGTGGCGACGATGTCGTTGCCACCGCCGATCAGCATGATCATGTAGCCGGTGACCCAGGCGACACCGAAGGCGGTGCGCGTCGGGGCGTTGCGCGGCCGGTCCAGGATGTGGTGCTCGCGCTTGTCCCCGGTGACCCACGACTCGATGAACGGGTAGAGGGCGATGATCCCGAGGAACAGACCGAAGAGGACCAGCGGGATGAACACGCCCAGGACGAGCGTGTGACCCCAGAGGTTGATCTCCCAGCCCGGCATCGCGCGGACCAGACCCTCGGCGAAGCCCATGTACCAGTCGGGCTGCGCGCCCGTCGACACCTGGTCGGGCCGGTAGGGGCCCAGCACCCAGATGGGGTTGACGGTCACGAGGCCGGCGATGGCCGCGATGACACCGAAGACCAGGAAGAAGAAGCCTCCGGCCTTGGCCATGTAGACCGGCAGCAGCGGCATGCCGACCACGTTCTTGTTGGTCCGGCCGGGACCCGCGAACTGCGTGTGCTTGTGGTAGAAGACCAGGATCAGGTGGCCGACCACGAGCCCGAGCATGATGCCCGGCAGCAGCAGGATGTGGATCGAGTAGAACCGGGCGACGAAGTCGGTCCCCGGGAACTCCCCGCCGAACAGGAACATCGAGATGTACGTGCCGACGATCGGCACGGACAGGATCGCGCCCTGGGTGAAGCGGACACCGGTGCCGGAGAGCAGGTCGTCCGGGAGCGAGTAGCCGGTGAAACCGGTGAACATGCCCAGGACGAACAGCAGGAAGCCGAACAGCCAGTTGATCTCGCGCGGCTTGCGGAACGCGCCGGTGAAGAAGACGCGCATCATGTGCACGAACATGCCGGCGAGGAAGATGATCGCCGCCCAGTGGTGGATCTGCCGGATGAGCAGACCGCCGCGGACGTCGAAGCTGATGTCCAGCGTGGAGGCGAACGCCTCCGACATCAGCTGCCCCTGGAGCGGGACGTAGCTGCCGTGGTACTCCACCTCGTTCATCGACGGGTGGAAGAACAGCGTCAGGTACACACCCGTCAGGATGATGATGATGAAGCTGTAGAGGCAGATCTCACCCAGCATGAAGGACCAGTGGTCCGGGAAGATCTTGCGCATGTTGGCCTTGGCCAGGGAGTAGATCCCCAGGCGGCCGTCGGCCCAGTCGGCGACCCGCTCTCCGGCGGGCGCCTTGCGGCGGTCGTCCTTGTTACTCATCCGCGCTCCCAGAAGGCAGGACCGACGGGCTCTTCGAAGTCGCCGAGCGCCTCGAGGTAGCCCTCGTCGTTCACGCCGATGCGCAGCTGCGGCAGGGCGTGACCGGCGGGACCGAAGATCACTCGGGCACCGTCGGACAGGTCGAAGGTGGACTGGTGGCAGGGGCAGAGCACGTGGTGCGTCTGCTGCTCGTACAGGGAGATCGGGCAACCGACGTGGGTGCAGATCTTCGAGTACGCGACGATGCCCTGGTGCGACCACTCGAGCTCGCGCTTGTCCTTGATGTTCTCCGGCTGGATCCGGACGATCATCAGGGCGGCCTTGGCGATCTCGTTCTGGAAGTCGTGGTCGTGCTCCTCCAGGCCCTCGGGCTTGGCGAAGGTCAGCGAGCCGACCGCGACGTCGGAGGGACGCAGCGGCTCGTTCGTGTTCATGTTGACGAGCAGCTTGCCCCTGGACCAGAGCGTGTGACGCAGCTTGTCCTCGGGCAGCGGGCCGAGGTCGCGCAGCAGCACGACACCGGAGAGCGGCACCAGCGTGAGCGCGCCGAACATGGTGTTGCGGATCAGCTTGCGGCGGCCGAGCGCGGACTCCTTGGCGCCCTGCTTGAAGTCCGCGAAGACCTTCTCGCGCACCTCGGGCTCCGCCTCGATCGGGTGCCGCTCGTCGGCGATCTCCACGTCCGACATCAGGGTGCGGGCCCAGTGGACCGCGCCCGCGCCGATGCAGAACAGCGCGATGCCGAGCGTCAGGCCCAGCGCGAAGTTCAGCGCGCTGATGTGGCCCAGCGGGAAGATGTAGACCGACTTGTCGACCGGGATCGCCACGAACGAGGCGATGAAGGCGATGGTGGCCAGCATCGACACCGTGAACATCAGGGCGACCGAGCGCTCGGACCGCTTGGCGGCCTGCTCGTCGACGTCCTGGATCCGGTGCTCGTGGGGAGGCAGACCCGGGTCGGCGAACGGGTGCTCGTCCGCCGGGGTCAGCGCCCCGTGCTCGTCATGTCCTGCGCTCTGCTCGGACTGCTCGGCAGGCAGGTTCTCTTCTGGAATGTCTTGGCTACTCATGACTTCTTGGCCTTTGCGGTCCGGGCGGCGACCCACACGGCGACGGCGATCAGCCCGCCGAGACCGAAGATCCAGCCGAACAGGCCCTCGCTGACCGGCCCGAGGCCGCCGAGCTCGAGGCCGCCGGGGCTCTCGGACGTGCTGCTGTTGACCGCGTCCAGGTACGCGATGATGTCCTGCTTGTTCTTCTCCGACAGCGTGGTGTCGGGGAAGGACGGCATGTTCTGCGGGCCGGTCTGCATGGCCTCGTAGATGTGCTTCGGGGCGACACCCTCAAGGGTCGGCGCGTACTTGCCGTGCGTGAGCGCACCGCCCTTGCCGGTGAAGTTGTGGCACTGCGCGCAGTTGGTGCGGAACAGCTCACCGCCCTTGGCGATGTCGGCTCCCTGGGGGCCGTACTGCTCCTCGGTCGGGATGGCAGGACCGGCGCCCAGCGAGGCGATGTAGGCCGCGAGCTGGTCGATCTCGGCCTGGCTGTAGATGTTCTTCTTCTTCGGGACCTGCGGGCCCTGGGAGGTGGCGGCCGGCATACGGCCGGTGCCCACCTGGAAGTCGACGGCGGCGGCGCCGACACCCACCAGGCTCGGCCCGTCGGAGGTGCCCTGACCGCCGGTGCCGTGGCAACTGGCGCAGCCGACCGAGTAGAGCTTCTTGCCCTCCTCGATGGTGAGTGACTGGGCGGTTTCGTCGGCCTCAGCCTTGCTCGTGGGTGCGAACACGGCGTACAGCCCCCCGCTGAAGAGCAGCGCGAGGAGTAGGACGACGACCGCCGCCAACGGGTGGCGTCGTCGTGCGGAGAGCTTTTTCACGGATTACCCCGGTGTCAGGATCTTCTGCGTCGGTGCTTCTGGGATGCGTGCCTCGTCGGGCGCGCGCTGCGGTCCCGCTACTTGATCATGTAGATCGTGGCGAAGAGGCCGATCCAGACGACATCGACGAAGTGCCAGTAATAGGACACGACGATCGCGGCGGTCGCCTGCTCGTGGGTGAACCTCCGGGCCGCGTAGGTCCGGCCCAGGACCAGCAGGAAGGCGATGAGACCGCCCGTCACATGCAGGCCGTGGAAGCCGGTGGTCAGGTAGAAGACCGAGCCGTACGGGTCGGAGGACAGGGACAGGCCCGCGTCCTTGACCAGCTCGGTGTACTCGAAGACCTGACCGCCGATGAAGATCGCACCCATCACGAAGGTGACGATGAACCACATCCGCAGCTTCTTCACGTCACCGCGCTCGGCGGCGAAGACGCCGAGCTGGCAGGTGAGCGAGGAGAGCACCAGGATCGTGGTGTTCGTCGCCGAGAACGGGAAGTTGAGATGGGCAGCCATCTCCTTCCAGTGATCGGGACCCGTCACCGATCGCAGGGTGAAGTACATCGCGAAGAGGGCCGCGAAGAACATCAGCTCGGAACTCAGCCAGATGATGGTTCCGACGCTGGTGAGGTTCGGCCGATTGACCGACGGGTGCGCGTGCCCGGTTTCTACTGTCGTTGCTGTCGCCACGACCGACATTATGTCGGTCGCTTATCCCGCCCTCACTCCGGGGGGTGCCGTTCGGAGTGTCTGACCCGGTCGTACCGGTGTTGACGTGGTGTTCAAGGGAGTAGCATCCGGCCCAACGGGCCTGTCCTTACGACGCTGACGTCACGGAGGAACAATGCAGCCGACCGCCACGGTGCTGGTCTACAGCGACGACTCCAACACCCGCGAGCAGGTGCGGCTCGCCACGGGACGGCGGCCGGCGCCGGACGTTCCTGTGGTGGAGTTCGTGGAGTGCGCGACTCCGGGTGCGGTGCTCAAGGAGCTGGACCGGGGTGGGATCGATGTCTGTGTGCTGGACGGTGAGGCCGTGCCGATGGGGGGCATGGGGCTCTGCCGGCAGATCAAGGACGAGGTGTTCAACTGTCCGCCGGTGCTGTTGCTCATGGGGCGGCCGCAGGACGCGTGGCTCGCGACCTGGAGTCGCGCCGAGTCGGCGGTGACGTTGCCGGTGGAGCCGGTGGAGTTCGCCACGGCCCTGGCTTCGCTGCTGCGGGAGAGGGCGGCTTTGAACGCCTAGGAGCTCGAAGGTCCTCGTCGTTCGGCGGGCGCGGGTGGTGTGTGGCTTGTCGCGCAGTTCCCCGCGCCCCTCGAGGTCAGGCGCTCTGCGGGCGCAGGCGGGCACTGTCGGCTGTTGTGGGGCCCTCTGGGGTGCCGGCGGTGAGGGCGCTGCCTGTGCGCCACTGCTTCCACTCGAGGTTCCAGTCGCCGAAGCCGTTGCCGAAGGGGGCCATCGTGTCGCCGCCGGAGTTGATGACCTTGACGACGTCGCCCTCGCGGACGGTGTCGTAGAACCAGGCGGCGTTCTCGGTGCTCATGCCGGTGCAGCCGTGGCTGACGTTGGCGTAGCCCTGGGAGCCGGTGGACCAGGGGGCGGCGTGCACGTACTCGCCGCTGTTGGTGACCCGTACGGAGTGGTGGACGACCAGGTCGTAGAAGTCCGAGGCGCCGATGCTCGCGCTGGTCATGCGGACGGTGCCCTCCTTGGCCAGGACGACCTTGACACCATTGCGGGTTTCGTAGCCGGGCTTGCCCGTGGTGACCGGGATCTGCCGGACGATCTCGTCGTTCTTGTAGACCGTCATCTGGTGGGCCGCGGCGTCCGTGACGGCGATGACCTTGTCGGCGGTGGTGATCGTCAGCGGCTTGGCCGTGCCGCCCCGTATCCGGTCGCCGATCTTGATGCCCTCGAGGTTGCTGCGGACCTGGATGGTGGCCTGTGCGGGCCAGTAGTCCTTCGGGCGGTAGTGGAGCTCCTTGTCGTCCACCCAGTGCCAGGCGCCCTCCGCGGCGGGCATGGAGGAGACCTTCAGGGCCCCTTCGACGACGGCCCGCTGGGACCTGTCCTTGACGGGGCGGCTCAGCTGGGCCGTGATGGGCTGGCCGACGCCGTAGGTGCCCGCCTTGGGGCCGAAGGTGACGTTCAGGCGCTTGTTGGCGGTGGTCTTGCCGGTGTCGAAGGTGAGGACCTTGCGGCCGGGCGCCCCGTCCTCGTCCTCGGTGCTCACCCGGACCGTGTAGCTGGCGTTGGCGGCGAGCGGTGTGGTGCTGTGCCAGCGGCCGCCGTCGGCGGAGAGTTCGCCGGCCACGTAGCGTCCGGCGGCGTCGTGGGCCGTGACGTCCGTGATGCGCCCGTCGGAGTCCTCGGCGACCACTTCCAGGGGCTTGTCCGGGTCTGCCTTCTTGCGGCCCTCCGAGGGGGCGTTGAAGGAGATCTGGTCCGCCGCGTCGTAGGGGCGGTGGGAGAGGGGGTTGCCGTCGGAGCCGCAGGCGGTGACGCCCGCGCAGAGGGCTATCACCAGCAGCGTGCAACTGACGACGGGGCGGGAGATCGCTGTGTGGCTCATGAGCTCACGCTAGGAAGCCACGTCAACCGCGGCACGCCGAGTGACTCGTTCGAGTGACATGGATTGCGGCAGAAGCAGGGGCCCGGACGCTCCGTGCGGAGTGTCCGGGCCCCTGGAGCGCTCGGCTCGTGTTACTGGGTGCGGTTCTCACCGCGGTAGTACTCGAAGACCCAGCCCCAGATTCCGACCAGGACGATCGGCAGCGAGAAGTACAGCAGCCACCAGCCGATCGCGATGGCCAGGAAGGCGAGGGCGCCACCGATGGCCAGGGAGAGCGGCTGCCAGCTGTGCGGGCTGAAGAACCCGACCTCGCCGGCGTCGTCCGCGACGTCCGCCTCCTTGTTGTCCTGCGCACCGACGTCGACCCGCCTGGCCGTGAAGCCGAGGTAGAAGCCGATCATGATGCACAGGCCGAAGGCCAGGAAGAGGGCCGTGGTACCGGCCGGCTCCTTCGACCACACGCCATAGACGACCGCCATGGCGAGGACGAAGACGCTCAGCCACATGAACATCTTGCCCTGGATCTTCACTTGCCGGCCTCCTTGCCACCAGCGATGGCCTTCTCGCCGTGACCGACGTTCTCGAGCGCGTCGAGGGCGGCGATCTCCGGGTGGTGCAGGTCGAACGCCGGGGATTCACTGCGGATCCGCGGCATGGTGATGAAGTTGTGCCGCGGCGGCGGGCAGGAGGTCGCCCACTCCAGGGAGCGGCCGTAGCCCCACGGGTCGTCGACGCCGACCGGCTTGCCGTACTTGGCCGTCTTCCACACGTTGTAGAAGAACGGCAGGATCGACATGCCGAGCAGGAACGAGCTGATCGTCGAGATCGTGTTCAGCGCGGTGAAGCCGTCGGCCGCGAGGTAGTCCGCGTACCGGCGCGGCATGCCCTCGGCGCCCAGCCAGTGCTGGACGAGGAACGTGCCGTGGAAGCCGATGAACAGCGTCCAGAAGGTGATCTTGCCGAGGCGCTCGTCCAGCATCTTGCCGGTCCACTTCGGCCACCAGAAGTGGAAGCCGGAGAACATCGCGAAGACCACGGTGCCGAAGACGACGTAGTGGAAGTGGGCCACCACGAAGTACGAGTCGGAGACGTGGAAGTCCATCGGCGGCGAGGCCAGGATGACACCGGTCAGACCACCGAAGGTGAAGGTGATGAGGAAGCCGGTCGCCCACAGCATCGGTGTCTCGAAGGACAGCGAGCCCTTCCACATGGTGCCGATCCAGTTGAAGAACTTCACACCGGT
>NZ_JBIBJD010000007.1:454557-551983 GCF_042958445.1 Streptomyces sp. NPDC007991 | reverse complement strand
TGCACACCTACAATCACCACCGCGGACACACAGCGCTCGCAGGCAAACCACCCGCCAGCCGCGTCCCCAACCTCACGGGTCAATACACCTAGGGCGTTGCCCAGAGGTACCAGGGGGCTCCGCCCCCTGGCCCCCCGGCTCGCCGCTACCTGCCCGCCTCCTTCGACACCAGGGCCACCGCCTCGTCCACGTCGTCCGTGACGTGGAACAGCAGGAGGTCCTTCTCCGCGGCCTTGCCCTGGGCGATGACGGTGTGGCGGAGCCAGTCGACCAGGCCGCCCCAGTACTCGCTGCCGAACAGGACGATGGGGAAGCGGGTGACCTTCTGGGTCTGGACGAGGGTCAGGGCCTCGAAGAGTTCGTCGAGGGTGCCGAGGCCGCCGGGCAGGACCACGAAGCCCTGGGCGTACTTGACGAACATCATCTTCCGGACGAAGAAGTACCGGAAGTTCAGGCCGATGTCGACGTACTGGTTCAGGCCCTGCTCGAACGGCAGCTCGATGCCGAGGCCGACCGAGATGCCGCTCGCCTCGACGGCGCCCTTGTTGGCAGCTTCCATCGCGCCCGGGCCGCCGCCCGTGATGACCGCGAAGCCCGCGTCCACCAGGCCCCGGCCCAGCCGGACGCCCGCCTCGTACTCGGGCGAGCCCTCCGGGGTCCGGGCCGAGCCGAAGACGCTGATCGCGGGCGGGAGTTCGGCGAGCGTGCCGAAGCCCTCGATGAACTCCGACTGGATGCGCAGCACCCGCCACGGGTCGGTGTGGACCCAGTCGGAGGGTCCGCCCGCGTCCAGCAGCCGCTGGTCGGTGGTGCTGGCCTGGACCTGACTCCGCCTCCGGAGGACCGGGCCCAGGCGCTGTTCGTCCGGCGGCTGCTTCTTCCCCTCGGGGTTGCCGGTCGCCATGTGCGCTCCCTCCGTCGTGCCGGTCGTTCCGCCTCAGCGTAGATCTACGCGGGTTACGAACGAGGGACGTGAGCATGTCCGCGATCGAGCGGCGTAAACACGATGACGTTCCGGCCGCTCACGCCGTCAGCCAGGTGCGCAGACGCTCCTCGCCCGCGAGGATCTTCGCGGTCTCCACGCGCTCGTCCCGCTTGTGCGCCAGGTGGGGGTTGCCCGGGCCGTAGTTGACCGCGGGAACGCCCAGGGCCGAGAAGCGGGACACGTCCGTCCAGCCGTACTTCGGCATCGGGGTGCCGCCCACCGCCTCGATGAACGCCTTCGCCGCCGGGTGGGACAGCCCCGGCATCGCGGCCGAGCTGTGGTCGACGACCTCGAACTCGTCCACACCGCAGTCCGCGAAGACCTCCCGGACGTGGGCCACGGCCTCCTCGGGCGTGCGGTCGGGCGCGTAGCGGAAGTTGACGGTGACGACGCACTCGTCGGGGATCACGTTGCCGGCCACTCCCCCGGTGACGCCCACCGCGTTCAGGCCCTCGCGGTACTCCAGGCCGTCGATCACCGGCCGGCGGGGCTCGTAGGAGGCCAGCCGGGCGAGGATCGGGGCGGCCGCGTGGATCGCGTTGGAGCCCATCCAGCCGCGCGCCGAGTGGGCCCGCTCACCCCTGGTCTTCAGCAGCACCCGCAGCGTGCCCTGGCAGCCGCCCTCGACCTGGCCGTCCGAGGGTTCCAGGAGGACCGCGAAGTCGCCCTGGAGCCATTCGGGGTGCGCCTCGGAGACGTGCTTGAGGCCGTTCAGCTCCGCGGCGACCTCCTCGTTGTCGTAGAAGACGAAGGTCAGATCGCGGTTGGGGGCGGGGACCGTGGCCGCGATGCGCAGCTGGACCGCGACGCCCGACTTCATGTCGCACGTGCCGCAGCCCCACAGGACGCCGTCCTCGTCGAGCCGGGAGGGGACGTTGTCCGCGATCGGGACGGTGTCGATGTGACCGGCCAGGATCACCCGCTCCGGGCGGCCCAGGTCCGTCCGGGCCACGACGTTGTTGCCGAACCGCTCGACCGTCAGGTGGGGCAGCGCGCGCAGCGCGGTCTCGATCGCGTCCGCGAGCGGCTTCTCGGTGCCGCTCTCGGAGCGGAAGTCGACGAGCCGGGCGGTGAGCTCCGCGGCGTCCAGCGTGAGGTCAAGGGAGGTGTCGGCCATGCCGTCGACCCTAACGCGCCATGCCGGTGCCCACTGTCCACACCTGGCACAAGGCACTCCGTACTCTCCAGTACCTTGTACGGCGTGTCAGAGCCGTCCTCTCCCAAACGTCGCGGCCGCCTCTTCCGATGCGGGTCCGCGTTCGTGGTCCTGCTCGCGATCGCCGGTTACCTCGTGGTGCAGTACGTCACCGGGGGCGCGGGCGAGCCGGGCTGCAAAGTCGTCTCCGGCAAGGGCGACGGGGCGTCGTACGACTTCTCGCCCGAGCAGGCGGTGAACGCGGCGACGATCGCCGCCGTGGGCGACGGACGCGGCCTGCCGGAGCGGGCCGTGACCATCGCGCTGGCGACCGCTCTCCAGGAGTCGGGCCTGCGCAACATCGAACACGGCGACCGGGACTCGCTCGGCCTGTTCCAGCAGCGGCCCTCGCAGGGCTGGGGCACGCCGAAGGAGATCCTGGACCCGGCGTACTCGGCCGGCGAGTTCTTCGACCACCTGGTCAAGGTGCCCGGCTACACGCGGCTGCCCCTCACCGACGCCGCGCAGCGCGTGCAGCGCAGCGGCTTCCCGCAGGCCTACGCCAAGCACGAGCCGGACGCGGCGCTGCTCGCGGCGGCTCTCACCGGGCACTCCGCGGCCACGCTGACCTGCGAGGGCCGCCCGGCCGCGACCCGGGCGGCCGGCCCGGACGGGGTGCGTGCGGCGCTGGTGCGGGACTTCGGGCGCGATGTGCTGGAGCCGGCCGGTGCGGAGGTGGGCCGCTCGTCGGCGGCCCTGCCTGCGCCCTCCCCGAGCGGTACGGGCGGGTCCGACGGGCGGACCATGACGCTGCCCGTGACCGCCGACACGAGTGCCGCCGGCGGGCAGAGCGTGGAGCAGCGCGGCTGGCAGCTGGCGCACTGGGCCGTGGCCAACGCCTCCGAGCTGCACATCGCACGCGTCACGTACGCGGGGCGGGAGTGGGTCGCCGGGAACACCGCCAGCGAGTGGCGTCAGGCCGGCGCGAAGGGCACGGCGGGTGCGGAGCGGGACGCGGACGCGGTCCGCATCGTGACCATGGGCTAGATCGCGCAAGGGTGCGGGTCTTCACCCCTGGGAGCTACCCGCACGGCGTGACGGGGACCGGGTGCGCAGGTATTGGCGTTCTCACCCGGACACCGTGAGAACCCTTGGAAACAAAGAGCTGGAAGGATTCGGCGGGGTTTCCGGTGGGGGCCTCTTTGCCCGTTTTTATCCGCAGGCGATAATGCGACGCATTGCCAACTCTTTACGTTGCGGCGCCGCAACCTTCGCGGGCTTCGAGCGGTAGTCACTGCGTCCGAGCCGGGGCGATCAACAGCCAGTCGATCAACTACCGGACCCGGTCGGACACTTCACAACCTCACCGTTTCCTCCCGTCGAAGGAGCACCATGTCCCTCCCCCTGACCCGCCGGATCGCCCGTGCCGCGTTGATCGTCGCTGCGGGAGCGGCTGCCGGGGTCGGTGCGGCCGGCTCCGCCAGCGCGGCCCCCGAGCTGCCGGCCACCCCGAACCTCGGCGGGCTGACCGCCCTGGACGGGGCGAACGTCGGCAACACCGTCGACGGCGCGGCGCAGAACGTCACCCAGACCGCGGGTGACAGCAGCAAGACCGTCAAGAAGGCGGTGCCGGCCGCGGGCAAGACCGGCGGCAAGGCGGTCAAGAAGACCACGCCGGTCGCGCAGAAGGCCGCCGGTGACGCGGCGGGCTCGGCCGGGCAGATCGTCGGTGACGCGGCTGGTTCGGCGCAGGGCGGTCTGCCGACGGACTCCCTGACGAAGGGCGGGGTGCCGTCGGCCGACTCGCTGCCGGTCAAGAGTCTGCCGGTCGGCTGACGCCGGATCTCAGCGGCCGAGGGGCCCAGGGAGTTCCCTGGGCCCCTCGGTCGTGTCGGTACAGCTGGGGTGTCTTGGCCGGTGCTCGGCGTTGCCGGCCGTTACAGGCGCTGGACCGCTGCCGCTACCCGCTCGTCCGTTGCCGTCAGGGCCACTCGGACGAACTGGGCGCCCGCCGGGCCGTAGAAGTCGCCGGGGGCGACCAGGATGCCGCGTTCGGCCAGGTGGGACACCGTGTCCCAGCAGGACTCGCCCCGCGTGGCCCACAGGTAGAGGCTGGCCTCGCTGTGGTCGATGCGGAAGCCGTGGGCGAGGAGGGCCTCGCGCAGGAGGGCGCGGCGGGCGGCGTAGCGCTCGCGCTGGACGCGGACGTGCTCGTCGTCGCCGAGGGCCGCGATCACCGCCGCCTGGGTCGGTGCCGGCGTCATCATGCCGCCGTGCTTGCGGATCTCCAGCAGGGGCGACAGGACCGCTGGGTCGCCGGCCAGGAACGCCGCCCGGTAACCGGCCAGGTTCGAGCGCTTGGAGAGGCTGTGGACGGCGACGATGCCGTCGTACGAGCCGCCGTTGACGTCCGGGTGCAGCACGGAGACCGGGTCGGCCTCCCAGCCCAGCTCCAGGTAGCACTCGTCGGAGAAGAGCAGGATGCCGTGCTCGCGGGCCCAGGCGACGATCCGGGTGAGCTCCTCCTTGGGCAGGACCCTGCCCGTCGGGTTGGACGGGGAGTTCAGCCAGAGGAGCTTCAGGCCCTCGGGGTCCAGCTCCGTCGGGTCGTCGTAGACCTCGTACTCGGCGCGGGCCAGGCGGGCGCCCACCTCGTACGTCGGGTAGGCCAGGCGCGGATAGGCCACCCGGTCGCCGGGGCCGAGGCCCAGCTGGGTCGGGAGCCAGGCGACGAGCTCCTTGGAGCCGACGACCGGCAGGACGTGGCGGTGGGTGACGCCCCGGGCGCCGAGACGGCGCTCGACCCAGCCGGTGATCGCGTCGCGCAGTTCGGGCGTGCCCCAGACGGTCGGATAGCCCGGGGAGTCGGCCGCGGCGACCAGCGCCTTCTGGACCAGCTCGGGGACCGGGTCGACCGGAGTGCCGACCGACAGGTCCACGATGCCGTCCGGGTGGGCGGCGGCCGTGGCCTTGTACGGCGTCAGCTTGTCCCAGGGGAAAGCGGGGAGACGGTCGGAGACTGCGGACACGGTTTCTGGCTCACTTTCTGGTACGGACGAGCCGTCGCGCGGCAAACGCCTCGGCCCCGTACGGCGACCAGGGCGTGGTCGGGCCGTACGGGACCGAGGCGGCACGGGTGTGCCGGCCGCTTGCGGTGACTAGGCCTGCGGCGGCAGCGCGGCGATGAAGGGGTGATCGCGCTCGATCAGGCCCAGCTTGCTGGCGCCGCCGGGGGAGCCGAGTTCGTCGAAGAACTCGACGTTCGCCTTGTAGTAGTCCTTCCACTCCTCCGGAGTGTCGTCCTCGTAGAAGATCGCCTCGACCGGGCAGACCGGCTCACAGGCACCACAGTCGACGCATTCGTCCGGGTGGATGTACAAGGACCTGGAGCCCTCGTAGATGCAGTCGACCGGGCACTCCTCGATGCACGCCTTGTCCTTGACGTCGACACAAGGCTGCGCGATGACGTAGGTCACGCTGTCGTTCCTCCTCGATAGGGCGCTGGCGGGCCTCCTCAGGCTCCGCCGCCTGGCGCGCGGGAGCGCGGCGTCGTCGATGCCCGCCCCTAGTATCTCCGTTCCTGGGCATGATCCGAACAGGAGGGGTGAACTGACCAGTGGAAATCTCAGCCGCCGGGCGACTCGAGGTCCGTATCACCGCCGCTGACGTGGGCAAACGGGTCTCCGTACGGAGCATGATCGAACATGCTGCTCCGGGTGAGAAGTTCACCGACACGGTCGGAGTTCTCACATCATGGAACAAAGGTGTGTTGCTGATCACACGCAAGAGCGGCGAGAGCGTCCGCATCGCGGAATCCGCGCTGGTCGCGGGCAAGCTCGTCCCCGCGGCGCCGGCGCGTCGCCGTGGTCCGGCCGCCTCCTACGAGGAGCTGGCCCGGGTCGCCGCGCGGGCCTGGCGGCCCGTGGAGAGCGAGCGGCTCGGGGACTGGGAGCTGCGGGCCGCGTCCGGGTTCACACGCCGGGCGAATTCCGTGCTGCCGCTCGGTGACCCGGGCGTGTCCCTGGACGAGGCTCTCGACGCCGTGCGGCGGTGGTACGGCGAGCGCGGCCTGCCCGCCTACGTCCAGACCGCGACCGGCGCCGAGGGCACGCAGGAGCTGCTGTGCGCGGAGCTGGAGCAGCGGGGCTGGGTGCGTGAGGTGACGGCCGAGCTGTGGGTCGGGCCGCTGGCGCCGGTCGCCGACCTCGCCGAGCCGTCGGGGGTCGCGCTGTCCCGGGAGGCCGACGAGGCGTGGCTCGCCCGGTACCAGCGCAAGGGCGTGAGCGAGGTCGCGCTGCGGGTGCTGGGCGCCGGTCCCTCGGTGTGGTTCGCCACCGTGCCCGGTGCGGAGCGGGCGGCGGCTCCGGACGCCATCGGACGGTGTGTCGTCGACGGGCGGTGGGCCGGCTTCGCCGCCGTCGAGGTCGATCCGCAGCTGCGGCGGCAGGGGCTGGGCACGGCCGTGATGGCGGCGCTGGCCCGGCGGGCCCTGGACGAGGGCGCGTCGGCAGCGTGGCTCCAGGTCGAGGCCGACAATGAGGGAGCGCGGGCGTTGTACGCCGGGATGGGTTTCGCCGCGCACCACGCCTACCACCACTACCGGGAGCCGGATGCCCGGGTTCCCGGTAGGTGACCGATCGTCGTGAGAGGGCACGAGCCAGCTATGCGTTCCCCCTACCCCCCGTCCCCGGAGCGTTCCGCCGAGCTGCGGCGGCGGTTCGCCGAAGAGGCCCGGTCCGAGCGGCCCGATCTGTCGACGCTGTGCCTGCTGGTGGGCGCGGCGGCGGACGGAGGGCTGGACGAGGCAGGCATCGACGCCGCGCAGGTCGAGCTGGACCGGCTGGCCGGGCTGCTGCCGTACCGGCCCGGCCGGCCGCAGGCGTGGGCGGTGGCCCTGCGGGAGCTGCTCGGGGACCGTATGGGGTTCCACGGCACCCCGGCCGACTACCAGCGCCTGGAGTCCTCGCTGCTGCACGAGGTGCTGGTGCGGCGTCGCGGGCTGCCGATCCTGCTGTCCGTGGTGTGGATGGAGGTGGCCCGGCGGGCCGGGGCGCCGGTGTACGGGGTGGCCCTGCCGGGGCATTTCGTCGTCGGGTTCGGGCCGGACGAGGGGCAGGTGCTCGCCGATCCGTTCGACGGGGGGCGGGTGCTGACGGGAGCGGACGCGGAGTTGCTGGTCGCGGGGGCGACGGGGACGCACCTGGATCCGTCGATGCTGCGGCCGGCCGATCCGCTGGATGTGGTGCTGCGGATCCTGAACAACGTGCGGGCGTGGGCGGCGGCCCGGCCGGAGCGGTCCGATGTGGCGTTGTGGGCGGTGGAGTTGTCGCTGCTGTTGCCCTCGCATCCGGCTCGGTTGCGGTACGAGCGGGCGCAGTTGCTGGTGGGGCGGGGGGATTTTCTGGGTGGGGCCGTGGAGTTGGAGGCCTATGCGGAGGTCGTGCGGGCGGTGGATGAGGGGGCCGCGGAGCGAGTGCGGGGGGAGGCTCAGGCGGCCAGGGCGATGCTCAACTGACGCCCTCAGAGCCAGCCCTTTTCACGAGCTGCCCGGACCGCCTCCGCTCGGTTTCTCACTGCCAGTTTCTGGATGGCCGTGGAGAGGTAGTTGCGGACCGTGCCCTGGGAGAGGTGCAGGGACGCTGCCAGTTCGGCGTTGGTGGAGCCGTCCGCCGCTGCTCGGAGGACTTCTCGCTCCCGGTCCGTCAGCGGGTTGGCGCCTTCTGCCAGGGCCGCTGCCGCGAGCGTGGGGTCGATGACGCGTTCGCCGGTGAGGACCTTGCGGATCGCCTCGGCCAGTTGGGCTGCGGGGGCGTCCTTGACCAGGAAGGCGTCGGCGCCGGACTCCATCGCGCTGCGGAGGTAGCCGGGGCGGCCGAAGGTGGTGAGGATCACCAGCTTGACGTCCGGGAGGTCGGCGTGGAGGCGGGCCGCGGCCTCGATGCCCGTGGCGCCGGGCATCTCTATGTCCAGGAGGGCCACGTCGACGGCGTGTTCGCGGGCCGCGTCCAGGACTTCGTCGCCGCGGGCCACCTGGGCGACGACCTCGATGTCCTCCTCCAGGCCGAGCAGGGCGGCCAGGGCCTCGCGGACCATCGACTGGTCCTCGGCGAGCAGGACCTTGATCGTGCGGCTCATGCCGGGGATCCTACGTCCGCCGGTCCGGCCGAGGGCACGCGGGCGACCAGGCGGAACCCGTGCTTGAGCGGACCGGCCTCCAGGGTGCCGCCCGCCTTGGCGAGGCGCTCGGTGAGGCCGGTGAGGCCGTTGCCGTGGCCGTCCCCCGCGCCACCGGAACCGTCGTCCTCGACGGCGAGTTCGAGCACCGGGCCGTCTAGGGTCTGGCGATGCAGCAGCTCGACCGCGCAGCGGCGGGCGCCGCTGTGCCGTACGACATTGGTGACGGCCTCGCGCAGCGCCCAGGCGAGAGCGGACTCGCTGTCCTCGGGGACACCGTTGAGATCCGGTTCGTCGGGCAGGTCGGCGGTGACGCCGACCGCCGTCAGGGCGACCCGGGCACCGGCGAGTTCGGCGCTGAGCCGGGGGCGGCGGTAGCCGGTGACGGCCTCGCGTACGTCGACCAGGGCCTGGCGGCTGACCTGCTCGATGTCGGCGACCTGCTGGGCGGCCTTGCCGGGGTGGTCGGGCAGCATGCGGCCGGCCAGCTCGCTCTTGAGCGTGATCAGGGAGAGGGAGTGGCCGAGCAGGTCGTGCAGGTCCCTGGCGAGGCGCAGGCGCTCCTCGTTGGCGGCGAGCTGGGCGACGGTGGCGCGGGCCTCGCGCAGCGCGATGGTGGTGCGGACGAGTTCGCGTACGCCGGTCATCGCGAAACCGCCGAGCAGGGCCGGGATGAGCAGGCTCGCCAGGTAGGACCGGCCGCCCGGCACCGCGAGCGCGACGGCGGTCAGCAGCGCGCACGCGGCCGGGATGGTCCAGCGGGCCATGCGCAGGGGCAGGGCCGCGCCGGACGCGATCGAGACGTACACGAACAGCACCAGCCACTCGCGGCCCAGGGTGAGGGCGAGGAGCGCGGACTGGGCGGCGAGGACCCCGAGCGAGCCGAGGACCAGGTCGTTGCGCTCGCCCCGGCCGGTGCGGAAGACCAGCACCATGTACCAGGCGACGAAGGCGGCCAGGCCGATCCAGCCGAGGACGCGGACCCCCGTGCTGTGGCCGCCGTGCAGCAGGTCGGTGACGGGTGCGCTCAGGTAGACCAGCCAGATACCGGTCCACAGCGATTTCACCACCCGCTGCCTGCGGTTCACCGGGCGCTGCCCCATACCGAACCCGTTGCCGCTCACGCCTTCAGGGTGTCCTTCCGGTACAGCCAGGCCGCGCCGCCCGCGAACAGGGCGAACGACACGACGAGGACGACGAGGTCCTGGACGTGCGGGGCCCGGCTCTGCTCGATGGCCTGCCCCAGGGCAGCGTACGCGTGCGTCGGGAGCCACTCGGCGATGTCCTGGAGCCAGCCCGGGAAGGTCGTCGTCGGCATCCACAGGCCGCCGAGCATCGACAGGCCGAAGTAGGTGATCATGGTGATCGGGCGGACCGCGTCGCCGCTGGCGAGGTAGCCGAGGGCGACGCCGAGCGCGGCGAAGACCAGGCTGCCGGCCCAGATCGCGCCGGTGAGGGCGAGCCACTGCCAGGCGTCCAGGTGTACGTCCTTCACGATCGCCGCGACGGCGAAGACGATGACGATGGACGGCAGGCTGACGACGGCGGCGCTCGCGGTCTTGGCGAGGACGTAGCCGCGGCCCGGCAGCGTCGTCAGGCGCAGCTGCCGTACCCAGCCGCCTTCGCGCTCCTTGGCGATGCGTTCGCTGTTGCCCATGAGGACGGCGGTGAGGGCTCCGAAGGAGGCCATCGAGACCATCATGTAGGTCGGGAGGGTCAGGGCGCTGCCGGGGACCTTCGTGGTGCTGTCGGCGTTGCCCGCGATGATCAGGAACAGGACCGCGGGGTAGATGACGGAGAAGAACAGGAACTTGCGGTTGCGCAGGGCTCGGGTGAGTTCCAGCTTGATCAGGCTGTTCACTTCGACTTCGCCTCCTCGGCGGTCGTGATGGCGACGAAGGCCTGCTCCAGGCCGAGCCCGGCGACTTCGAGGTTGCGGGGGTAGACGCCGAGGCCGTACAGCGCGTGGACGGTGGCGTCGGCGTCGGTGGACTGGATGCGGACGGTCCGGCCGGAGACCGTCAGGGAGGTCAGGAAGGGCAGATCGCGCAGGGCGGCCTCGTCGAGGGTGTCCGCGAGGTCGAAGGAGATGCGGCGGGCGCCCGCCTTGGCCTTGATCTCGGCGGCCGTGCCGTCGGCGAGGAGCCGGCCGCGGTGCAGGACGAGGACCCGGTCGGCGACGGCGTCGGCCTCTTCGAGGTAGTGGGTGGCGAAGAGCACGGTCCGGCCCTGGTCGGCCTGCTCGCGCATGGTGGCCCAGAAGGCCTGGCGGGTGGTGACGTCCATGCCGGTGGTGGGCTCGTCCAGGACGATCAGGTCGCTGTCGCCGGCGGTGGCGAGGGCGAAGCGGACGCGCTGGGCCTGGCCGCCGGAGAGCTTGTTGACCTTGCGGTCGGCGATCTGCTCGATGCCGGCGCGGGACAGGACCTCGGAGGGCCGGTACGGCTTGGGGTGCAGATCGCAGGCGAGCCGCACGAGTTCGGTGACCGTGACCTCGTCCATCAGCCCGCCGCTCTGCAGCATGGCGCCCACGCGCCCGGCGACGATGGCGTCCCGGGGGCTGGTGCCGAAGAGGCGGACCGTGCCGCTGTCGGGCTTCTTGAGGCCGAGGAGCAGGTCGAGGGTGGTGGACTTGCCGGCGCCGTTGGGGCCCAGCAGCGCCACGGTCTGACCCGGGCGCAGGGCCAGGGTCAGTCCGTCCACGGCCCGGACTGCGTCGTACGTCTTGCTCACCTGGTCGAATCCGACCACCGGCGCTGTCGATGTCATACGGACATCGTGGCTTCGGGGGGGTGGGCGGGGGCAGTGCCGGGCGTCCGGAGTGCCGCGTGACAGATGTCATGCCTCTCGGGTGACAGCGACGAAAGCCCCTGTCCGGTGTGGGCAGGGGCTTCGTGCGGCCGGGCGGCCGGAGGTCAGTTCGGGGTGGTGTCGATGACCGCGGTGCGTTCCGCCGGCGTCTTGCCGCGCAGGGCCTTGCGCAGCGCGGTGACGACGTCCTGCGGCGTGACATCGCGCTTGCCGCTCGCGCCCTCGATCTTCACGCCCTCGAACGTGGTGCCGTACGCCTCCTGGAGGGCCTTGAGGTTGTACGTGTCCACGAGCTTGCCGTCGACGGCCTTGAAGCTGAGGATCTTCGGCAGCGACAGCGCGCCGAACGGAATGCTGTGCGCCGCGTCGGTCTGCACGATGGCCTTGGCCGACATCGCGGGCTGCGCGAAGTCCTTCAGCACCCGGTCGACCTCGGCGTTCGAGACCGTCGGCTGCCGGGTGGTGGTCGGGAGGTTCACCGTGCCGGGGGTGCCGGTCTCCACCTGGGTGCGGTACGCCTCCTCCACCGCGGCGGTCGCCTTGGCCACGTCGATGCCCTTGCCCGTCTTGCCGTACACGGGCACGGCCTTGCCGCCCTCGAACTTGATCGTGCCGTCGGTCGACGCGCCGGAGCCGCCGGCGGCGTTCTCCAGGGAGGCGTGCAGTTTCTCCTCGTCGACGGGCATGACGGGTGTGACGACGCGGTGGTTGCCGAAGAGCGAGCCGATCACGGAGACCGGGTTGTAGTCGCTCTTCGCCGCCGCGTCGGCCGTGGCGTCCATGTCGAACTGGAGTCCCGCCTTGTCCGGGTCGAGGGACACGGTCTTGCCCTCCACCGACAGCTTCAGCGGCTTGCCCACACGGCCGTCGAAGGCGTCGTTGAGCTTCTTGACCGCGCCGTCGCGGGTGGTGCCGCCGATGTCCACGCCGAGCACGCTGGTGCCCTTGGGCACGTCGGTGCGGTTCATCAGCAGTCCGGCGCCGTACACGCCACCGGCCACGACCACCAGGCCGGCGGCGAGCAGCACGAGCTTGTTGCGCCCCTTCTTCTTCGGCGCCTTCGAGGAGCTCGCCGGGGGCGGGGAGACCGGCTCGGGCAGCTTCGGGGCCGTGTGGGGCACCGGGCCGTCACCGGGGGCGCCCGGACCGAACGGCGAGGCCGCGCCGGGCGGTACGACGGGGATGCCGCTGGTGACGGTGTGTCCCGAGACGTTGTCGTGGCGGGCCGCGTAGCCGTGGCCGTCCGGAGGCTCGGGGGCCGGCTTCTGCGGGGTGAGGATGGCGGTGTCGTCGCTCATCCCGCCGCCGGGGCCGTGGCCGGTGGGAGCGGCGGGGCCGGGGGCTCCGCCCGGGCCGCCGGGGCCGCCGGGGCTTCCGGGGGCACCAAGGCCTCCGGGCGCGCCGGGGCCGCCGGGCTTGGCCGTACCAGCCGGTCCTCCGGGTCCGCCCGTGCCGGCGGGGCCGCCTATGGCTCCGGGGCCGGTGGGCGCACCAGGCCCGGCAGGTGCGCCGGGGCCGCCCGGACGGCCGGGGTCGTTGAAGGCGCCGGGGCCTCCGGGACCGCCGGGCGTCCCGGGGCGGCCGGGCTCGTCGAAGGCACCGAGGCCACCGGGCCTGCCGGGATCCTCGAAGCTGCCAGGGCCACCCGAACGACCGGGCTCGTTGAAGCCGCCAGGACCACCCGAACGACCGGGCTCGTCGAAGCCACCAGGACCACCGAGGCCGCCCGGCTCATTGAAGCCGCCAGGACCACCCGAGCGACCGGGCTCGTTGAAAGCGCCAGGACCACCGGGGCCGCCGGGACCGTCGAAGCCGCCAGGACCACCCGAACGACCGGGCTCGTCGAAGCCACCAGGACCACCGAGGCCGCCCGGCTCATTGAAGCCGCCAGGACCACCCGAACGGCCAGGCTCGTTGAAAGCGCCGGGACCACCGGGCCTGCCGGGATCCTCGAAGCTGCCAGGGCCGCCCGAGCGACCGGGCTCGTTGAAGCCGCCAGGTCCGCCGGACGGTGGGGCCAGCGGGCCGTCGCCGGTGACCGGGCCGCCGGTCGGGCCGGCCGGGCCCTGCGGGCCGGGGCCGCCGGGGCCGCCCGCGTCGCCGTAGCCGGGGGGAGCGCCCTGGCCGCCGTAGCCGCCCTGGCCGATCTGACCGCTCTGGCCGTTCTGGCCGCCCTGGCCGAGGCGGTCGTTCTCCGAGAAGTACGGCAGGTCGTCGCGGCGCGTCTCGCCGCCGTCACTGCCCGGGGCCGGACGTGAACCGTTGCCGAGCGGGCCCGCCGCCAGTGCCTCGGTGACGTCGAAGGAGCCCGTGCCGCCGCCGTGCCCGGGCGCGACGGGGCCGCCGGTCGCCCCGCCGGGAAGCCCCGCGCCGTTCGTGCCGCCGGGCCGCGAGCCGCCCGGCCTGCTCATGGAACCGACCACACCTCCGGGCCTGCCGGCGCCAGAACCACTCGCGCCGGAACCACCCGCCGCCGGGCCCGAACCGCCCGGCACACCGGCACCGTTGGTGGAGCCACCGCCCTGCCCGGGCTTGCCCGAGCCGGACTTACGGGGCGCGAACCAGTCACTGGTCGGCTTGTCCTCGCCGGACTGGCCCGACGGACCCGGCTGGCCGGACCGGCCGGCCTCGGCAGAGGGCTCGACCGTGCCGGTGCTTCTGGGCGTGGCGGCGCCCGGGGCCGTCGCTTCATCGCCCGCGCCGGAACCGGCCCTGGTGTCGCCGGAGCCCTCCGCGTCCGCGACGGGCTTGCGCACCACCACCGGCGGAATGGGCCGTGACCCGGGGATGTTGATCCGGATCCGGGTCGTCAGCGTGGTCTCGGTCTTGCGTTCCTCCGGCCGCGTGGCCGAACGGTCCGCGTCCGTACCGCCGTCGGAGACCGCCGGGGTCCCGTACGGCGGCGTACCCGACGGGTAGGCGGCTCCGCCGCGCCCGTTGGGCCCGGAGGACGGAGTGTCAGTTTCACGACTCAAGGCAGGTTCTCCCGGTTGGCTCCGCCGCCCGACACAACCTCACGCGGGCAGCTCGGCGGCGCGCACCACCATACTGGCCACTTCTCACCCGTATCCCAGGACCGCTGGGGAAACTCACACCGGACCCCCACGGGTGCGTCCTGGCGAAGTGGTACGTCACTTCCCAAGTCGGACGGGGTCGCCGTCCGGTTGCCGCCCCGGGCCGAGGGTGGCGCAGATCACAGCCACAGCGATGCCCCCGAGCAGGAAGAGATAGGAGCCTCCGTCCGCCGCGAAGAGGAAGTCGCCCTCCGGGCGGCTGGCGGTGAGCAGGACGACGGAGAGCAGCCAGCCGGCGGCCGCCGCGACGCCCCCGGCCCGGCCGCGGGTGATCCGCGCGGCACCGAGGACGAGCCCGGCCTCACCGGCGAGGGCGAGCAGCAGCCCGCCCGGGAACCACGCGGGCTGCACCAGCGCCCCGGCCGCGCCGATCACGGCCCCGAGCAGGAAGAACCCCACGCAGGCGGCGGCCCGTCCGGCGGAGGGCGGCCGTATCGGCTGGGCGAGCATCGGAGTCCGGTCGTTCATGAGGCCTCCTCGACACCGGCGAACAGGTCCGTCTCCCGTTCGCCGGGGCCCCGCTCGCCGCGCACCAGCTCGTAGTACTCGGTCGTGAGGATCGGCTGGGCGAGTTCGTTGGACAGCGCGAAGTACGGCCCGGACACGCTGATCTGGGTGGCGTGGGCGCGCATCGCGGCGGCCTTGGCGGCGGCGTGCGCGGTGCCGTCGACGACGGTGGTGATCCGCTCCTCGGCCACGACGCCCGGGACGTCGTCGATGTCGGCCGCCTTGGTGAAGGGCGCGCCGGGCAGGTCGTCGCGGAGCCGGGCGAAGGATTCCTCCACAACCGGCCGGGGGACCCGGTTCCAGTAGACCTTGAGGATCGGCCGGCCCGACTCGGCGGTCAGCTCTGCGGCGCGCATGGCGACGCGGTGGGCCTGGATGTGGTCGGGGTGGCCGTAGCCGCCGTTGTCGTCGTAGGTGACGAGGACCTGGGGGCGCACCTCGTGGATCACCTCGACGAGGCGGGCGGCGGCCTCGTCGACGTCGGCCTGCCAGAAGCAGCCGGGGTCGTCGTTGTCGGGCAGGCCCATCATGCCGGAGTCGCTGTAGCGTCCGGCGCCGCCGAGCAGACGGAAGTCCCGGACGCCGAGCTCGGCCATGGCGGCGGTGAGCTCCTGGCGGCGGTGCTGGCCGAGGGCGGGACCGCTCAGGTGCGCGAGCTCGGGCGGGATGACCTCGCCGCGTTCGCCGAGGGTGCAGGTGACCAGGGTGACGTGGGCACCCTCGGCCGCGTACCTGGCCATGGTCGCGCCGTTGTTGATCGACTCGTCGTCCGGGTGCGCGTGCACCAGCAGCAGACGCCGGTCGGGCAGTTCCGTCATGGACCCCAGCCTACGAGGTCCCGGGGTCAGAACTTGATGCTGCCGATCATGCCCGCGATGTTGGTCGTCAGCTCGTTGATCGTGGGAGCGACGGTCGAGGAGGCGAGGTAGAAGCCGAGCAGCACGCACACCACCGCATGCCCGGCCTTCAGACCTGACTTCTTGATCAGCAGGAAGACGATGATCGCCAGCAGCACCACCGCCGAAATCGAGAGTGCCACGGCGGCTCACCTCCAAAGATCCACGAGGGCGCGGGGGGGGTCGGACTATGGGGGCATCAAATCCGTACAGCAGCCAGCAGGTTCATACCCACTATGCGACATTGATCATAACTATCCGTCCGTGCGCATCGATCGGCGCACGGCCGCACAAGGGGGCGCATGGCCAATATGGTCAGGGCATGACGACCGAGCCTGACTCCTTCCCCCGACGGCACGCCCGTACCCAGCGCTTCACGCTCGGCGCGCCGCGTTCGTTCACTGTGGCGCCCGACGGTTCACGAGTCGTGTTCCTGCGCTCCGGTTCCGGTACGGACCGGGCGAACTCGCTGTGGGTCCTCGACACGGAGGAGGGCGGGGAGCGCGTGGCCGCCGACCCGCGCGCCCTGCTGGGCGGCTCCTCGGAGGACCTCTCGCCCGAGGAGCGCGCACGGCGTGAGCGCAGCCGGGAGGGTGGCGCCGGCATCGTCGGGTACGCCACCGACACGGCCGTCGAGTTGGCGTCTTTCGCCTTGTCAGGGCGGCTTTTCGCGGCCGAGCTGCGGGCCGGGACGGCGCGTGAACTGCCCGTGCCCGGGCCGGTGATCGACCCGCGTCCGTCGCCCGACGGGCGGTATGTCGCCTACGTCGCGCAGGGTGCGCTGCGCGTCGTGGGCGCGGAGGGGGACGGCGACCGGGCGCTCGCCGAGCCGGAATCGGAAAATGTCTCATATGGACTGGCCGAGTTCGTCGCGGCCGAGGAGATGGGGCGCTCGCGCGGTTTCTGGTGGGCGCCGGAGTCGGACCGGCTGCTCGTGGCGCGCGCGGACGACACGCCCGTGGACCGGTGGTGGATCGCCGACCCGGCGCATCCGGAACGCGAACCGCAGCGGGTGGCGTATCCGGCGGCGGGCACCGGCAACGCGGACGTACGGCTGTTCGTCATCGGTCTGGACGGGGCGCGCACGGAGGTCGCCTGGGACCGGGCGCGGTATCCGTATCTGGCACGTGTGCACTGGTCAGCGGCGGGCGCGCCGTTGCTGCTCGTCCAGGCGCGGGACCAGCGCAGCCAGCTGATTCTCGCGGTGGACCCGGAGTCGGGCGCGACCCGGATGGTGCACGCCGACGAAGATCGAATTTGGCTTGATCTTTACCCCGGGGTGCCGTGCTGGAGTCCGGCCGGGCGGCTGGTGCGGATCGCGGACGAGGGCGGTGCGCGGCTGCTGGCGGTCGGGGACCGGCCGCTCACGGGGGCACAGCTGCATGTGCGGGCCGTGCTGGACGTCTCCGACGACGACGTGCTGGTCTCCGCCTCGGCGGGCGAGGAGGCCGCCGAGGCGGAGACGGGCCAGGTGCATGTGTACCGGGTGAACGAGCTGGGTGTGGAGCGGGTGTCGCGGGAGCCGGGCGTGCACTCGGCGGTGCGGGCCGGGGACGTGACGGTGCTGGTCTCGGCGACGCTGGATCGGCCAGGTGTGCGGGTGCAGGTCCTGCGCGACGGGAAACCGACGGTTGCTGTCCCCTCGTACGCCGAAGATCCTGGTATGTCCCCCCGCGTGACGCTCACCGAGGGGGGCGCACGCCGCATTCCGTGCGCCGTGCTTATGCCTCGGGACTACGCCGGTGACACCCCCCTGCCGGTGCTCATGGACCCCTACGGCGGGCCGCACGGGCAGCGGGTCCTCGCGGCCCACAACCCGCACCTCACCTCGCAGTGGTTCGCGGACCAGGGGTTCGCGGTGGTCGTCGCGGACGGCCGGGGCACCCCGGGCCGCTCGCCCGCCTGGGAGAAGGGGGTCCGCCACGACTTCACGCTGTCCCTGGACGACCAGGTGGAGGCGCTGGAGGACCTCGCGAAGAGGTATCCGCTGGACCTGTCCCGGGTGGCGATCCGCGGCTGGTCCTTCGGCGGCTGGCTGGCGGGCCTCGCGGTGCTGCGCCGGCCGGACGTCTTCCACGCGGGGATCGCGGGCGCGCCGGTGACGGACTGGCGCCTGTACGACACGCACTACACGGAGCGCTACCTGGGCGACCCGGCCGAACAGCCGGACGTGTACGCGCACAGCTCCCTCGTCACGGCGGACGGCCTGTCCGCCCCCGCCGAACCGCACCGCCCGCTGATGATCGTGCACGGCCTCGCCGACGACAACGTGGTCGTCGCCCACGCCCTGCGCCTGTCCTCGGCCCTCCTGGCCGCCGGCCGCCCGCACGAGGTGCTGCCGCTGTCCGGGGTCACCCACATCACCCCCCAGGAACAGGTCGCGGAGAACCTGCTCCTCCTCCAGGTCGACTTCCTGAAGCGGTCCCTGGGCATCACCGGCGCCCGAGCATGACAACGGGCCGGGGCGACATGGCGCGCCCCGGCCCGTTTACGGCACCCGCACGGCCGTACGCTGTCCAGCCTGACGCGTCCGTATATCGGAACCGGGTCGGCGAAGTTGCCTGCGTGTTAACGCGGTTCGCGGGGGTTTGTGCGGCTGTGCGTGCCGCCTCGGCGGCACGCACAGGGCCGTCAGGCCGCGTGGACCACGTCCTTCTCCTCGGCGAAGTGGCAGGCCGACTCGTGGGCCGCCGGGGTGTCCTCGCCCTTGAAGCGCTCGGGGACCGCGAGGAGCGGGACCTCCTGGGCGCACTTGTCCTGGGCCTTCCAGCAGCGGGTGCGGAAGCGGCAGCCCGAGGGCGGGTTGGCCGGGGACGGGACGTCTCCCGTGAGGATGATGCGTTCGCGGCCCTCGCGGGACTCCGGGTCGGGGACCGGCACCGCGGAGAGCAGGGCCTGCGTGTAGGGGTGGGTGGGGTGGTCGTAGATCTCCGTGTCCGTGCCGATCTCGGCCATCTTGCCCAGGTACATCACACCCACCCGGTCCGAGATGTGCCGGACGATCGACAGGTCGTGCGCGATGAAGAGGTAGGACAGGTTGAACTCGTCCTGGAGCTTCTCCATCAGGTTGATGACCTGCGCCTGGACGGACACGTCCAGCGCGGAGACCGGCTCGTCGCAGATGATGATCTCGGGGTTGAGCGCCAGGCCGCGGGCGATGCCGATGCGCTGGCGCTGACCGCCCGAGAACTGGTGCGGATAGCGGTGGATGTACTCGGGGTTGAGGCCGACCACGTCCAGCAGGTCCTGGACCTTGCGGCGGCGGTCGCCCTTCGGCGCCACCTCGGGGTGGATCTCGAAGGTCTCCCCGATGATGTCGCCCACCGTCATGCGGGGGTTGAGCGAGGTGTACGGGTCCTGGAACACCATCTGGATGTTCCGGCGGACCGCCTTCAGCGCGCGCCCGGACAGCTTGGTGATGTCCTGGCCCTTGTAGAAGATCTCGCCCGCGGTCGCCGTCTCCAGCATCATCAGCAGCTTGGCGACCGTGGACTTGCCACAGCCGGACTCGCCCACGATACCGAGCGTCTCACCCTGGTAGAGGTCGAAGGAGACCCCGTCCACGGCCTTGACCGCGCCGATCTGACGCTTCAGCAGGATGCCCTGGGTCAGCGGGAAGTGCTTCACCAGGTTGCGGACCTGAAGGATCGGCTCACCGCGCTCGACCGGTGCCTCGATCGCGGCCACGGCCTCCTCGTCGGTGGCCGCGTCGACCGTCTCGACCTCCGTGACGTTGGGGGTGGCGTCCATGGACTCGTCCGTCTTCTCCAGGTCAGCCATGGATCGTCTCCTTCCAGAAGTGGCACGCGCTGCCGCGGCCGACCAGCTCGCCGCCGTCCCGCTCGGTGACCGGGTGCAGGGACGGGACGTCCGTACGGCAGATGTCCTGCGCCTTGGGGCAGCGCGGGTTGAAGGCGCAGCCGGACGGGATACGGGTCAGGTTGGGCGGCAGGCCCTTGATCGCGTACAGGTCCTGGCCCTTCTGGTCCAGGCGCGGGATCGAGTCGAGCAGACCCTTGGTGTAGGGGTGCGCGGGCCGCTTGTACAGCTCGTGCACCGGGGCCGTCTCCACGATCCGGCCCGCGTACATCACCGCGATCTTGTCCGCGACGTCGGCGACGACGCCGAGGTCGTGGGTGATCAGGATCAGGCCCATGTTGTACTCGCGCTGCAGATCCGCCAGCAGGTCCATGACCTGGGCCTGGACCGTCACGTCGAGGGCCGTCGTCGGCTCGTCGGCGATGATCAGGTCCGGTTCCAGGGCGAGCGCCATCGCGATCATGATGCGCTGGCGCATACCGCCGGAGAACTGGTGCGGATAGTCGCCGACGCGCTCCCGCGCGGCCGGGATCTTCACGCGGTCCATCAGCTCGATCGCCTTGGCCTTGGCGTCCTTCTTGCTCAGGCCCTGGTGGACGCGGAACATCTCGCCGAGCTGGTAGCCGACGGACAGCACCGGGTTCAGCGCGGAGAGCGCGTCCTGGAAGATCATCGCGATCTTGCTGCCGCGGATCTTGCGCCGGGCCTCGCCGGACATGGTGAGCATGTCCTCGCCCCGGTACAGGATCTGGCCCTTGGGGATCCGCCCGGGCGGCATGTCGAGGATGCCCATGATCGCCTGGGCGGTCACGGACTTGCCGGAGCCGGACTCACCGAGCACGGCGAGGGTCTCGCCGGAGTTCACGGTGTAGTTGACGCCGTTGACGGCATGGGCCACGCCGTCGCGGGTGTGGAACTCGACGTGCAGATCGCGCACTTCGAGCAGGGGGACGTCGCCGTCGGCCGCGCCTCGCGGCTCGGGCACGTTACGGGTCTCTTCGATGGTGGTCACGTACGCCCTCCTCAGCGCAGCTTCGGGTCAAGGGCGTCGCGCACCGCGTCGCCGAGCATGATGAACGCGAAGACCGTGAGGCTGAGCATGCCGGCCGGGAACAGCAGCGTGTGCGGGTTGTCCCGGATCACCTTGCTGCCCTCGGAGATGTCGATGCCCCACGAGATCGTCGGGTCGCTGAGGCCGAGGCCGAGGAACGACAGCGTCGCCTCCGCGGAGATGTAACCGCCGAGGGCGATCGTGGCCACGACGATGGTCGGCGCGATGGCGTTCGGCATCACGTGGCGGAACAGGATCCGCGGGGTGCCCGCGCCCAGTGCCCGGGCCGCCGTCACGTAGTCCGCCTGCTTGGCCGTGATGACCGAGCTGCGGGTGACGCGGGCGATCGAGGTCCAGCCCAGCGAGGCCAGGGCCAGGATGACCACGTACACCTTGCGCTCGGTGAAGGCGTTCAGCACGACCATCGTGCCGAGCAGGAACGGCAGGCCGAAGAAGATGTCGACGATCCGGGAGATCACCGAGTCGATCCAGCCGCCGAAGTAGCCCGCCAGCATGCCGAGCAGACCGCCGAGGAGCGTGACCGCGGCGGTCACGCCGACGCCCACGAGGATGGAGGCGCGGGTGCCGTGGATGACGCGGGAGTAGATGGAGCGGCCCTGCTGGTCGTAGCCGAACCAGTCGGGCTGGAAGAAGTGCCCCAGCTGCGGCTTGCCCAGGTAGTGGTGGACGAGGTCGCCGTCGCGCGGGTCGACGCTGGTGAACCAGCCGGGGAACGCGGCGATCACCAGCAGCAGGACCAGCAGCACCGAGGAGATCCAGAACATGGGCCGGTGCCGCAGGTCGTACCAGGCGTCACCCCACAGGGAGCGCGGCTTGTCGCTCTTCTTCGCGCTGTCCCCGGCGGGGGCGTCCACGGCCGGCGGGGCCACGGCGTCCACGGTGGCGGCGTCGGTCGTCTGGGCCTTGGTCACGTCAGGCATACCGGATCCTCGGGTCCAGGACCGCGTACAGCAGGTCGATGAGCAGGTTGATCAGGAGGATGACGAGGACGAGCACCGTCACCACACCCGTGACCGTCGAGCCCTCGCTCGTCTGGATCGCCCTGTAGAGGAGGTTGCCGACACCCTGGATGTTGAAGATGCCCTCGGTGATGACCGCGCCGCCGATGAATCCGCCGACGTCGGTGCCGATGAAAGTGACCACCGGGATCAGCGAGTTGCGCAGCAGGTGGACACCGATGATGCGGCGCGAGGGCAGGCCCTTGGCGCGCGCGGTGCGCATGTAGTCGGCCCGCAGGTTCTCCGCGAAGGTCGTCCGGGTCAGCCGTGCCACGTACGCCATGGAGAGCATGGCGAGGACGAAGGCGGGCAGGAACAACTGCGAATAGTCCGTGGAGTCCTGGACGTTGGGTGGCAGCCAGCCGAGTTCGTCGGCGAAGATGAACCGGGCGATGAAGCCGAGCACGAAGACCGGGATGGAGATCACGGTCAGCGTGAAGACCAGGACACCGGTGTCCGCGGCCTTACCGGCCTTCAGACCGGCCCACGCGCCGAGGCCGACACCGATGATGATCTCGATGATGATGGCCAGCAGCGTCAGCCGCAGTGTCACCGGAAAGGCGTCGGCCATGAGCTCGGTGACCGGACGGCCGGCGAGGTTCTTGCCGAAGTCTCCCTGGAGGAGATTCCACATGTAGTGGACGTACTGTTCGAGGACGGGCTTGTCGAAGCCGTACTCGCGCTTGATCTGCGCGATCTGTGCGGGATCGGGAGCCTTGTCCCCGTAGATGGCCCGGACCGGGTCGCCCGGCAGGATGTGGACCATCAAGAAGATCAACAGAGTTGTCCCGATGAAGATCGGGATCATCTGGAGCAGTCGCCTGGCGGCGTAGCGCCCCATCTTGCGCCTCCATGCCGTGAGGGGTCGGCGAGGCCTGCGCACTCATCTCTACCGCAGGTCGGGGGGTGAGGTGGAGGCCTGTGCCTACGGACCGGCGCCGCCGCTCCCCTGTCCGGGAGGGGCGGCACCGGCCTGCGGTCGTCTACTTACTTCTGCTTGACCTGGACCTGGTCGAAGATCGGGTCACCGTCCTGACCGTAAGGGATCTTGCCCAGGATCTTGGTCGACTGGCCGCTGTTGACCTTGTAGAACCAGAGCGGGATCGCCGGCATGTCCTTGGCGAGGAGCTGCTCCGCCTCCTGGTACTTGGCCACGGTCTCGTCGATCGAGCCGGCCTTGTCCGCCTCGGAGCTCAGCTTGTCGAACTCCTTGTTGGAGTAACCGCTGGTGTTACCGGCCGACGTGGTGCCGTACAGGTCGCGCATGAAGTTCGAGTTGACCGGGTAGTCGAGCACCCAGCCACCGCGGTACATGGACTTGACCTCATGCTTGTCACGGGTGTCCAGGTCGGCCTGGAAGGTCGGCTTCGGGTCGCCGGTGCACTCCACGCCGGTGGACTTGCGGATCGAGTTGCAGACCGCGTCGACCCACGGCTTGTGGTCCTGGTCGGCGTTGTACTGGATCTGGATCTTGTTGCCCGGGACGCCGCCACCCTCCTGGACGAGCTTCTTGGCCTGGGCCGGGTCGAACTTGACGATGTCGCCGAGCGCGCCCTTCTTGTAGCCGAGGACGCCCGGGGCGACGTAGGAGTCGGCCGGCGTACGCGTGCCCTGGAGGACGGTCTTGGTGATCGTCTGGCGGTCGATCGCCATGGACAGACCCTGGATGACCTTGGGGTCGATGTCCTTGAACTGCTTGGTGTAGAACGCCGGGACGATCGACTGGACGGCCGAGTACGGCTGGTCGATGGCACGGTCGCCGAGGTCCGACTTGTAGTTCGCCAGCGCGGTGGTCGGGACCTGCTCGATCCAGTCCACGTTGTCGGAGCGCAGGTCCGAGTAGGCGGCGTCGGCGGTCGTGTAGTTCTTGAAGTCGATGCCGCCGTTCTTGGCCGCGTTCGGACCCTTGTAGTCCGCGAACTTGCGGACCTTGATGAGCTTGTTGTGCTCCCAGGAGACGAACTTGTACGGGCCGTTGCCGACCGGCTTCTGGCCGAAGCCCTTCGGGTCCTTGAAGAAGGCCTCGGGCAGCGGCGCCCACACGTCGTAGCCCAGCTTGTACGCGAAGTACGAGACCGGCTGCGTCAGCTTGATGGTGAAGGTGTTGTCGTCGACGACCTTCAGGCCCGACATCTTGTCGCTCTTCGGGGCGCCCTTCTCCGGGTGCACGTCCTCGAAGCCGACGATGTCGGAGAACCAGCTGGAGTTGGTCTGGTTGTTCTTGATGTTGGCCGACCAGTTCCAGGAATCCACGTAGGACTTGGCGGTGACCGGGGTGCCGTCGTGGAACTTCCAGCCCGGCTTGAGCTTCACGGTCCACTCGGACGAGTCGTCGTTCGGCGTGACCGACTCGGCGTTGACGTACTCGAGCTTGCCGGTGCCGGGCTCGTAGTCGACCAGACCGGCGAAGATCGTGCGCAGGACACGGCTGCCCTGGCTCTCCTTGGCGTTGGCCGGCTGGAGCGGGTTCTGGGGTTCGCTCAGCTGCGCAGTGACGATGCCGTTCGGGTCGGCCTTCCCCTTGTTCATGTCGTCGCCGGCACTGTCGTCGCCGCCGCCGCAGGCGGTGGCGGCCAGGGCGACGACTATCGCCCCCGCGACCCACTTGGCGCTCTTGGCACCGCGCATGGGTTCCTCCTATGAAGTCATTGGTTCACCGCAAAGGGAGCACAGACGGACCACCGCCACCGCCCGTCGCCGGTGCCGGAAATCGTCAGGTGCCCCCGCGCTCGTGAGTCGGCGCCGCCTCCAGCGAGTGACCCGTTCATCCGAGCTCTACGCGCCTAACTATCTGCCATGCGCCAGGAGCGAACCACACTCTCGAGGTCTCGGTTCGATCACAGCTCGCGCCTACATCTTCCAAAATCCGGACAAAGGGTTTGGTGAAAGATCCCTGCGAAACGGACTTGTTACACATCTATCGGTGGCGGCTGTCCGCATTCCGGACGCGAGAATGAGATAAACCGCTTGCGACTACCGTTACCGCCGTGCAGGCTGCCGAACCATGGCTGTCGCTCGCTCAAGAGGCCATCGCGGCAAGGCCGTTGTACGGACCCGTGCGCGGGCAGAGCGCGGCACTTCCGCAGCAGGGTAGTGCGAACAGGGCGCTCTGGACGGCCGTCCCGGGCAAATCGAGGGTTTTCCCTACCCCGTTCCTTCGGTTCCCCCTGCTTCACGACGACACCGGGCACCCCGCGAGGCGGGGTGCCCGGTGTCGTCGAACGGCAGGCGTCAGCCGTGCTTGGCGCGGCTCGCGGCGCGGGCGCGCTCGCGGGCGTCCAGGTTCACCTTGCGGATGCGCACGGCCTCCGGGGTGACCTCGACGCACTCGTCATCGCGGCAGAACTCCAGGGACTGCTCCAGCGACAGCTTGCGCGGCGGGACGATCGACTCGGTCACATCGGCCGTGGACGACCGCATGTTGGTGAGCTTCTTCTCCTTGGTGATGTTGACGTCCATGTCGTCGGCGCGGGAGTTCTCGCCGACGATCATGCCCTCGTACACCTCGGTGCCCGGCTCCACGAACAGCACGCCGCGCTCCTGGAGGTTGGTCATCGCGAAGGCGGTGACGGCACCGGCGCGGTCGGCGACCAGGGAGCCGTTGCTACGGGTCTGGAGCGTGCCGAACCAGGGCTCGAAGCCCTCGTGGATGGAGTGGCCGATACCCGTGCCACGCGTCTGGGTCAGGAACTCGGTCCGGAAACCGATGAGACCGCGCGAGGGCACGACGAACTCCATGCGGACCCAGCCGGAGCCGTGGTTGGACATGTTGTCCATGCGGCCCTTGCGGACGCCCATGAGCTGCGTGACCGCGCCCATGTGCTCCTCGGGCACGTCGATCGTCATGCGCTCGACCGGCTCGTAGACCTTGCCGTCGACCTCCTTGGTGACGACCTGCGGCTTGCCGATGGTCAGCTCGAAGCCCTCCCGGCGCATCGTCTCGACCAGGATGGCCAGCGCCAGCTCACCACGGCCCTGCACCTCCCAGGCGTCCGGCCGCTCGGTGTCCAGCACCCGGAGGCTGACGTTACCGATCAGCTCGCGGTCGAGGCGGTCCTTGACCTGACGGGCCGTGACCTTGCGGTCCTTGACGGCCGCCTTGTTGTCGGCGCCCTTGCCGGTGGCGCCACGGCCGACCAGCGGGGAGGTGTTGGTGCCGATGACCATGGAGATCGCGGGCTCGTCGACCGTGATCAGCGGCAGCGCGACCGGGTTCTCCGGGTCGGCCAGGGTCTCACCGATCATGATGTCCGGGATACCGGCCACGGCACAGATGTCACCGGGACCGGCCACCTCGGCCGGCTTGCGGGTGAGCGCCTCGGTCATCATCAGCTCGGAGATGCGGACGCTGCTGACGGACCCGTCGCGCTTCATCCACGCGACCGTCTGGCCCTTGCGCAGCTCGCCCTGCTCGACGCGGAGCAGCGCGATTCGGCCGAGGAAGTTGTCGGCGTCCAGGTTCGTGACGTGGGCCTGGAGCGGGGCGGACTCGTCGTAGCTCGGGGCCGGGATGTGCTCCAGGATGGTGGAGAAGAACGGCTCCAGGCTGGTGGAGTCGGCCGGGACCGTGCCGTTGTCCGGCTTGGTCAGCGAGGCGATGCCGTCGCGGCCGCAGGCGTAGACGATCGGGAACTCGATCTGCTCCTCGTCGGCGTCCAGGTCGAGGAAGAGGTCGTAGGTCTCGTTGACGACCTCGTCGATCCGGGCGTCCGGGCGGTCCGTCTTGTTGATGCAGAGGATGACGGGCAGCCGGGCCTGGAGCGCCTTGCGCAGCACGAAGCGGGTCTGCGGGAGCGGGCCCTCGGAGGCGTCCACGAGCAGGACGACACCGTCGACCATCGACAGACCGCGCTCGACCTCGCCGCCGAAGTCGGCGTGGCCGGGGGTGTCGATGATGTTGATGGTGATGACGTCCCCCCCGTCCTTCGGGTGGTACTTCACCGCCGTGTTCTTGGCCAGGATCGTGATGCCCTTCTCACGCTCCAGGTCGTTCGAGTCCATCATGCGGTCGTCGACGGAGTCGAGCTGGTGCGCGGCGAAGGCGCCGGCCTGCTTCAGCATGCCGTCGACGATGGTGGTCTTGCCGTGGTCGACGTGGGCGACGATGGCGACGTTGCGGATGTCGTGGCGCGTGGCCATATTGAGGCGTACTCCCGGAGTGGTGAGGAATGCCCTGCGCGTACGTCGGTGGTGCGCGGGCCCTGCCGGGCTCAACATGCCACGGCCTCACCCCATGGTACGGGTCCGCTGCCCCTGGGGTGAGCCGGGATACGTCGGTGCAGGTCAGCTCTGTTTCACTGGGCTCGACGCCGGTTCCCGGGCCGTCCTGGGCGGCCTCCGGCAGCCGGGCTACCGGGCGGCTGATCCCTTCGCCGACGGGCCCGAGGCCGCCTTCGCGCCCTTCTTCAGGAAGCCCATGTCCTCGTAGGCGGGCGTGCCCAGACCGAACGCGCCGGTGTTCACGAGGTTCTTGCGGGCCGCGATGAGCTGGGGGCGCTGGAAGAGGGGGATGGAGCCGGCCGCCGCCCAGATGCGGGAGTCGGCCTTGCGGATCAGGGAGCGGGACTTGCCCTCGTCGAGGGTGGACACGGCCTCGTCGAAGAGCTGGTCGACCTGGTCGGTGCCGACGCGGGTGTAGTTCTGCTCGATGTTCAGGGAGCCGTCGGCGGCCGGGACCGGCTTGGCGTAGACGGGGCGGGCGTCGGTGGCGGGGAAGGCGGTGGCCGGCCAGGAGTAGAGGGCGAGGTCGTACTGGCCGGACGCGATGTGGTCCTTGAAGTAGGACTCGTCGGAGACCTTGGAGATGTCCGTGCCGATGCCGACGCGCTCCAGCATGCGGGAGATGCGGTCGGCGACCGTGCGCAGCGTCTGGGAGCCGGGCCCGGAGGGGAGCACGAAGCGGAGCGTGAGGGGCTTGCCGTTCTTGGCGAGCGGGGCGGTCTCGCGGTTCGCCGGGGCGGCGGTGCCCTCGGGGGCGTACGCGCCGGGGGCGCTGCCCCGGGCCGGGTGCTGGTAGTGCCTGCCGTCGTGGGCGAGGTGATCGGCGGTGTCCTGCCCGCCGTGTGCCTTGTTGTCCTCGCCGGAGGTCTTGTCGCCCTCGGCGCCGGCCGCCTTCTCCGCGTCCTTTGCCTTGTCCTTCTTCTTCTGTTCCTTGAGGGGGCCGCCGCGCACCCACCCGGCGTCCGCGAGCAGGGCCTGGGCCTCCTCGGTGTCCTGATCCCCGACGGCGCCGCTGTTGTCGGCGTAGTGGGCCTGGCCGGACAGGGCCAGGTGGCTGCCGACCGGGACGGCGGGCAGGCCCAGGGGCTTGAGGACGGCCTTGGCCAGTTCCTTGCGGTCCAGGGCGCGGGCGACGGCTCTGCGGACGCGCTCGTCGGCGAGCGGGCCCTCGGCGCCGTTCAGGGCGAGCTGGGTGAAGGCCGGCTCCAGGGACTTGCGCACCTCGAAGCCGCGCAGGGCCTGCTGCTGCCGGGTGTACTTGACGGCCGACGTGCGCGGCTTCCCGCGGGCGGCGCTCTTCTCGTCGGATGTCTCCTGCGCGTCCGCGGCGGAACGCTCGGCGCTGGGACCCATCACGGGGCTGCCGGAGCTGCGGGGCTGGGCGGCGACGGTGATGCGGCGGGCCGCTGTGGGGTCGATCTCGGCCAGGTCGAGGGTGCCGGCGGCCAGCTCGGCGGTCCGCTTGTCGCGCGGCACGGTGCGCAGCACGATCTCGGAGAGCTTGGCGGGCCGGCCCCACCAGCGCGGGTTGCGGGCGAGGGTGATCTCGTCGTCCTCGTGGTCGACCTTCTTCACCGTGAAGGGACCGGCGGTGACCTTGAGCTTCTTGCGGGCCCCGTCGTTGAAGGAGTCCGGGGTGCCCATGACGTCCTTGGGGTACAGCGGCGAGAACAGCGACCGCCAGTCGGCGTAGGGGCGGCTGAAGGTGACCCGGACCTCCAGGGCGTTGTCGCCGCGCTCGATCTTCTGGATGCGGTCGTAGCCGGCGTTGCGGGCGGTCCAGTAGGCGGTGTTCCTGCCGGACAGGGCCCGCCACTGGGCGGCGAAGTCGGCGGCGCCGATCTCCCGGCCGTCACTCCAGACGGCCTGCTGGTTCAGCTTGTACAGGACGACCTGCTTGGGCTCGGTCTCGACGACCTTGGCGGACTCCAGGTAGGCGGGGTTGCGCTCGAGACGGCCGTCGGCGTTCATCCGGAACATCGACGGCAGGACGGCCTGGGCGACGCGGGCGGTGGTGGCGTCGGCGTCCGACTGGAAGGTGTTCAGGGTGTCGGGCACGGAGTCGACGGCCCAGCGCAGGGTGCCGCCGTCGGCGATCCGGTCGCGGCCGGCGGGCTGGATGTCCGGGGCGGCGAGCGGCTCGCCCGCCGGATCCTCGGAGCCGCATCCGGTGAGCGCGGGCACCGCGAGTACACCCGCGGTGAGGAAGGCGACCGAGCGCGTGATCGCGCGCGGGCCGACGCCGTGCTGGGACATCTGTGCTACCTCCGGGAAGCCGCGGGCGTTATGATCACTTTTGGCGGTATTTGGAGTTCATCTGATGTATGCCGCCACTGAAGAGGAAAGGGTTCGGCAACACAGGGCGACACGACGGTCACGGACGGGAAGCCACCCGTGCGGCCCAACGCACCGCACGATGCACCCGCACGCCTCGGCCAATCGATGCACATCCCTTCACAGCACAAGGTGTGACGCGCAACACTCGCAGGCGCATGAGCGTTGCCGCCTTGGGCCTCGAAGGACCCGCGGGAAGTGAGGGCAAATCATGTCCGTTCACGACGAACTGACGTCAGTCCAGCGCAGTCTCGACGAGCTGTTCCGGTCGCTGGGACGCCTGGAGAAGCAGCTCGGCACCGGCGGCCTGGAGATGCGCCGCGTCCGAGCCGACGCCAACCATCTGCGCGAGAGCGTCGCCCTGCTGCGCGACGCCGCCGCCACACCGGCCGCACCGAAGCGCCCCGACCTCGTCACCATCCCGGACGCGCCGTACGACCCCTCGCTGTGGGTCGACTCGGACGACGAGGGGCTCGGCGCCCGGGACCGGCGCGCCCCCTGACCGGGAGGGCGTCGAGCGACCGGCACCTCCCCCGAACCCGACCGGAGTCGTCAAAGTGGCCACTGGTACGGAACCTCCCGCCACGGAACCCCATCCCCGAAGCGGCGGCGTGCGGGCGGGAACGCGCGCCGCGATCGACGCCCCGCACCTGCGCACCGACCGCTGGTGGCTGGCCCCGGCCGGCACGGTCGCGGGCCTGCTGGCCTTCATCGTCTACTCGACGTGGCGGGCCTTCGCCGACACCGACTACTACGCGGCGCCGTACGTCTCGCCCTTCTACTCGCCGTGCCTGGCGGAGCGCTGCGAGCCGATGAGGGGCGGGCCGAACTGGGAGATCTTCGGCAGCTGGTGGGGGATCTCCCCCGCCATCATCATCCTGATCTTCCCGCTCGGCTTCCGGCTGACCTGCTACTACTACCGCAAGGCCTACTACCGGGGCTTCTGGGCGTCCCCGCCGGCCTGCGCGGTGGCCGAGCCGCACCAGAAGTACACGGGTGAGACCCGCTTCCCGCTGATCCTGCAGAACATCCACCGGTACTTCTTCTACGCCGCGATCGTCGTCGCCGGGATCCTCACCTACGACACCGTGCTCGCCTTCCGCGACGAGCACTACGCGTGGGGCCACATGGGGCTCGGCACGCTCGTGTTCCTGGTCAACATCGTGCTGATCTGGGCGTACACGATCTCCTGCCACTCGTGCCGGCACATCGTCGGCGGCAAGCTCAAGCACTTCTCCAGGCATCCCGTGCGCTACCGGATGTGGCAGTGGGCGGGCCGGCTCAACGCCCGGCACATGCAGCTCGCCTGGGCGTCGCTGGTGAGCGTGGCGCTCGCCGACTTCTACGTCTACCTGGTCGCGTCCGGTGCCTTCGACGATCCGCGGTTCTTCTGATGAGGGGTGCGTTGTGATGTCCGTGGTCGACCGGCAGGAGTGGGACGTCGTCGTCGTGGGGGCGGGCGGCGCCGGACTGCGCGCCGCCATCGAGGCCCGCGAGCGGGGCGCCCGTACGGCCGTGATCTGCAAGTCGCTGTTCGGCAAGGCGCACACGGTGATGGCCGAGGGCGGCATCGCGGCGGCGATGGCCAACGCCAACGAGAACGACAACTGGCAGGTCCACTTCCGCGACACCATGCGCGGCGGCAAGTTCCTCAACCAGTGGCGGATGGCCGAGCTGCACGCGCAGGAGGCGCCGCAGCGGGTGTGGGAGCTGGAGACCTGGGGGGCGCTGTTCGACCGCACCAAGGACGGCCGGATCTCCCAGCGCAACTTCGGCGGCCACGAGTACCCGCGCCTCGCCCACGTCGGCGACCGCACGGGCCTGGAGCTGATCCGCACCCTCCAGCAGAAGATCGTCGCGCTGCAGCAGGAGGACTTCAAGGAGACCGGCGACTACGAGTCCCGGCTGAAGGTCTTCCAGGAGTGCACGGTCACCCGGGTGCTGAAAGAGGACGACCGTGTCTGCGGCGTCTTCGCCTACGAGCGCGAGTCGGGCCGCTTCTTCGTCCTGGAGGCTCCCGCCGTGGTGATCGCGACGGGCGGCATCGGCAAGTCCTTCAAGGTGACGTCGAACTCGTGGGAGTACACCGGCGACGGCCACGCGCTGGCACTCCTCGCGGGCGCTCCCCTGCTGAACATGGAGTTCGTGCAGTTCCACCCGACGGGCATGGTCTGGCCGCCGTCGGTGAAGGGCATCCTCGTCACCGAGTCGGTGCGCGGTGACGGCGGGGTGCTGCGCAACTCCGACGGCAAGCGGTTCATGTTCGACTACATCCCCGACGTCTTCAAGGACAAGTACGCCGAGACCGAGGACGAGGCCGACCGCTGGTACGACGACCCGGACCACAACCGGCGTCCCCCCGAGCTGCTCCCCCGCGACGAGGTCGCGCGGGCGATCAACTCCGAGGTGAAGGAGGGGCGCGGCTCCCCGCACGGGGGCGTGTTCCTCGACGTGTCGACCCGGATGCCCGCCGAGGTGATCAAGCGGCGGCTGCCGTCGATGTACCACCAGTTCAGGGAGCTGGCGGATGTCGACATCACGGCGGAGGCGATGGAGGTCGGTCCCACCTGTCACTACGTGATGGGCGGGATCGCGGTCGACTCCGACACGGCGGCGGCGCGCGGCGTGCCCGGCCTGTACGCGGCCGGTGAGGTGGCCGGCGGCATGCACGGCTCCAACCGGCTCGGCGGCAACTCCCTGTCCGACCTGCTGGTGTTCGGGCGCCGGGCGGGCTGGCACGCGGCCGAGTACGCGGCCGGGCTGGGCGGGGCGCGGCCCGTCGTGGACGACGGCCAGATCGGCTCCGCCGCCGCCGAGGCCCTGCGGCCCTTCTCCGCCGAGGCTCAGATCGAGGAGCCGAAGGGCGGCCCGCCGGAGAACCCCTACACCCTGCACCAGGAACTCCAGCAGACGATGAACGACCTGGTCGGCATCATCCGCCGCGAGCCGGAGATGGAGCAGGCCCTGGAGAAGCTGGGCGAGCTGCGGGCGCGGGCCCGCCGGGCCGGCGTCGAGGGGCACCGGCAGTTCAACCCCGGCTGGCACCTCGCCCTGGACCTCAGGAACATGCTGCTGGTCAGCGAATGCGTGGCGCGGGCCGCGCTGGAGCGCACCGAGTCGCGCGGCGGGCACACCCGCGAGGACCATCCGGGGATGGACCGCAAGTGGCGCCGGATCAACCTGCTGTGCGCGCTGACCGACCCGACGGGCGGGCTGTCGGCCACGGACCCGGTCCGCGGTCAGATCACCCTCACCCGCGAGACCACCGAACCCGTCCGTGCCGACCTGCTCGCCCTCTTCGACAAGGAGGAGCTGGTCAAGTACCTGGCCGAAGAGGAGCTGTACGAATGAGCAGCTACGAGGCCCGCTTCAAGGTGTGGCGGGGCGATGCGCAGGGCGGCGGCCTGGAGGATTTCAAGGTCGAGGTGAACGACGGCGAGGTGGTGCTCGACATCATCCACCGCCTCCAGGCCACCCAGGCCCCCGATCTCGCCGTGCGCTGGAACTGCAAGGCGGGCAAGTGCGGTTCGTGCTCCGCCGAGATCAACGGCCGGCCGCGGCTGTTGTGCATGACGCGCATGTCGGTGTTCGACCGGGAGGAGACGATCACGGTGACGCCGCTGCGGGCGTTCCCGGTCGTGCGCGACCTGGTCACCGACGTCGGCTTCAACTACGCCAAGGCCAGGGAGGTCCCGGCGTTCGTGCCGCCCGCGGATCTCGGTCCCGGCGAGTACCGGATGATGCAGGAGGACGTGGACCGCTCCCAGGAGTTCCGCAAGTGCATCGAGTGCTTCCTGTGTCAGGACACCTGCCATGTGGTGCGCGACCACGAGGAGAACAAGCAGGCGTTCGCGGGGCCCCGTTTCCTGATGCGGGTGGCGGAGCTGGACATGCATCCGCTGGACGCGGCGGCGGAATCCGGCCTGGACCGCAAGACCACCGCCCAGGACGAGCACGGCCTGGGCTACTGCAACATCACCAAGTGCTGTACGGAGGTCTGCCCGGAGGGCATCAAGATCACGGACAATGCGCTGATCCCCCTGAAGGAACGGGCGATCGACCGCAAGTACGACCCTCTGGTGTGGCTGGGCTCGAAGATCAGGAGGCGCTCTTCAGCAGGCTGAGCGCCTGCCGGAGATTCTGCTCGGCGATGTCCCGCATCCGCTCCGGGTGCGGGAAGTCGCCCTCGATGAGGGTCAGCGGGCCCGAGACCAGGCTGAGGTGCATCGACAGGCGGTAGAGCCGCATACGCGCCTCGTCCAGGCCCGGGGCGCGCAGGGCGTCGTAGTGGGGGCCGAAGCGGAGTCTGAGGAAGACGTGCTCGTGCTCCACGTCGAAGTACTTCAGGCCCTCGATGTCGATGAGGGCCGGCTGCCCGTCGGACGTGAGCAGGACGTGGTCCGCGCCCAGTTCGCCGTGGATGAGCGTCTGGCGGTCGCGTGGCCGGACCTCGGCGGCCAGGGAGTGGATCAGGTCCTCCAGTTCCCGGCGTACGGCGGCGGCACGGGGTTCGCGCCGGGCCGCTTCCGCGAGGCAGCGCACGGCGCCGTCGGTGACGCGCTGTTCGCAGGAGACGCCGTGGGAGGAACCGCCGTTGTCGACGACGGCGACCTTCCCGAAACGGGGGCCGGTGTGGGCGTGCAGGGTGGCGAGGAGTTCGGCCGTCCGGTCCATCAGCCGGGGTGCCTCGCGCGGGTCCCGGGCGAGGGCGTCCTCCAGGCTGCCGCCGGGCATGTCCTCCACGACGGCCGCGTCGGCCGGGAGGTGGGTGTGCGTGGCGTCCGCGTGCAGCAGGCGGGGGGTGCGGACGCCGGAGGCGGCCAGGCGGTCGTGGGCCGCCGTGAACAGGCCGAGGCCTGTGCCGTGGGAGAAGACGTCCCGGGGGTCGGGGTCCGGCTGGTCCCAGTAGTCCTCGTCGGCCGACCAGACGTAGGCGACGGCCGTGGAGTCGTCGTCCAGGATCAGGCGGTAGACGCCCTTCTTGGTGCCGCCGCGCAGGCGTTCCACACCGGTGAGGGTGCGGCCGGGGCCCAGGGCGGCCCGGGTCAGGGGGGCGAGGTCGGTGCGGGTGAGGTGGCGTCGGGTCGTGTTCACCGCACCCAGTCTTCCTCGTACGCACGCCAGTCCGCCTCCGTCGCGGCGAAGTCGATGTACAGCGCGACGCCGAAGCGGGCCCGGTCGGCGTCCGTGCGGGTCAGCCCGAGGCGGACGCCCCGGACGGCGGCGGGCACGGTTTCGGCGTGGTTCCAGTGGCCGAAGCGGTTCTCGTGGAAGAAGGGCAGGCCCATCAGCAGGTCGGTCGAGGGCGGGGTGACCTCCAGGGCGAGGGAGGTCTGCTGGGCGACGTAGCCGCCGTAGGTGCTCTCCAGGGGCTGCATGGTGTCGTACGACATCACGGCGATCTGGTCGACGCGGCGGGCGACCTGGCCGAAGAACTCCTGCGACCACCACTTGGGGTGGCCGGTGAACGTCCCGAAGACGGAGTGGAGGGCGGGGAGCGGGTCGATCTGGTGGGCGGCGACGGAGAGGGGGACGTCCCGGGAGCGGGTCTCGCGGTGCAGGGCGTCGAGGAGGGTGAGGTAGTTCCGGTCGCCGGAGTGGAGGGGCTCCAGGTCGAGATGGACGCCTTGGTAGCCGGTGTCGAGGATCTGTCGGGCGGAACGCAGGACGGCGGCGCGGGTGTCCTTGTTCTCCAGGCGCATGCCGTCGGGGGTCTCGGTCGCGAGGACGTCGCCGAGGAAGGCCTGGACGCGGACGCCGGGGAGTTCGTCGTGTACGGCGTCGATGAACCAGCGGGCTTTCGGGTAGGCCGACTTCGGCAGCGTGCCGTCGTGCTCCAGAGGGCCCGAGTGGACGTACAGGTCGCGGATGCCGGTGCCTCGCAGGCGGCGGGCCAGGGCGGTGACGTCGGCGTCCTTCTTGCGGCCGTCGACCCAGGCGTGGCCGAGCCAGAGGGCGTCGCGGTTCCTGGTGTGCGTGCCCTGTGCGGGGTCGCCCTGGTGGTTGATGTAGAGGGCTGTCTCGGCGGTCAGGAGGGGGAGGAGAAGGGCCGCCAGCAGGGCGAGCGCCGTGCGTCTGATCCAGCGGCGGCGGGGGCGTGCGGCCCCGGTTTCGGCCTCGGTTCGGGCTTCGGTGTCGCTTTCGGCTGCGGCTTCGGTCTCGGCTTCGTCCGCAGTCGTGTCCTCCACGCGTTCCAATGCCGTCTCCCCGGTGATGCGGTCGGTGTTGCCGGTGAGGACGACCCGTACCGGTGTTCGGTTGCGGTCAGAACAGGCTCAGCAGTGCCTCCGCCGGGTCCGTCAGCCTTGTTTCGCCGCCCGGCAGGGGCAGTTCGAACCACACCGTCTTGCCCCGGGGTGTGCGGCGGGAGCCCCACGCGGCGCTGAGGAGGCCGACCAGCTGGAGGCCCCGGCCGCCCTCGTCGGTGTCACGGGCCCGGCGGCGGCGGGGCTGGACCAGGCCGGAGTCCCAGACCTCGCAGACCAGGGTGCGGTCCAGCAGCAGCCGCAGCCGGATCTCGCCCTCGCCGTAGCGCAGGGCGTTGGTGACGAGTTCGCTGACCAGCAGCTCCGTGGTGTCGACCAGGGGTTCCAGGTCCCAGCTGAGCAGCTGGGCGCGCGCGTACTCGCGGGCCCGGCCCACGCTGCGCGGCTCGCGCGGCAGGGTCCAGTCGCCGACGGACTCCGTGGGCAGGCCCTGTACACGTGCCATCAGCAACGCGATGTCGTCCTCGCCGTGATGCGTGTCGAGGGTGTTGAGGACGTGGTCGCACACGTCCTCCAGGGGTTGGGTGGGGTCGGAGAGGGTGCGGACGAAGGCCTGGAGACCCTCGTCGAGGGGGTGGTCGCGGCTTTCGACCAGTCCGTCCGTGTAGAGCGCGAGCAGGGCGCCCTCGGGCAGTTCGACCTCGACCTCCTCGAAGGGCTCGCCGCCGACGCCGAGCGGCAGGCCCGGCGGCACGTCGAGCATCAGGGCCGACTCGCCGGGTTCGACCAGGACGGGCGGCAGATGGCCCGCGTTGGCGAAGGTGCAGCGCCGGGTGACGGAGTCGTAGACGGCGTAGACGCAGGTGGCGAGGTACACCTCCGACAGATCCGCCTCCCGGGGGCGGCGGGCCGCCCGGGTCGCCTGCTGCACTCCGCCCGGGGCGCCGAGGCCGCGGGCGATCTCGTCCAACTGGGAGAGCACCTCGGCCGGTTCCAGGTCGAGCTGCGCCAGGGTGCGCACGGCCGTGCGGAGTTCGCCCATGGCGACGGCGGCGCGCAGGCCGCGGCCCATGACGTCGCCGACGACCAGCGCGGTGCGGTGCCCGGGGAGTTCGATGACGTCGAACCAGTCGCCGCCGACCTCGCTGGGCCGGCCGGTGTTGGCGTTGCCGGGCAGATAGCGGCAGGCGATGTCGAGGCCGGAGGCCTCCGGGTCGCCGGGCGGGAGCAGGGACCGTTGCAGTATCAACGCGCGTTGGTGCTCGCGCCGGTAGAGGCGGGCGTTGTCGATGCAGACGGCGGCCCGCGCGGCGAGTTCGACGGCCAGGTCCCGGTCGCGGTCGCCGAACGGCTCGCTGCCCTTGGTACGGGCGAACTGCACGAGCCCGACGACGGTGTCGTGGGCGACCATCGGCACGGCGAGCGTGGACTGCACCAGGCCGCCGTCCTCGCCGGGGACGGTCTGCGGGCGGGCCGTGCGCAGGGCGTCCGCGCAGGGCGAGTTGAACGGGTAGTGGTGGACGGCGCCGACCGCGACGGGCACGCCGGTGCCGGCGAAGGGCGCGTCGGAGACGGCGCTGGCGAAGGCCACCCGGCGCAGTTCGGCGCTGCCGTCGGCGAGTCCGGGCGGGGTCTCGTCGCCGACCAGCAGGCCCTGGTAGAGGTCGACGGTGGCCAGGTCGCAGAATCCGGGCACGACGACGTCGAGGAGCTGACGGGCCGTGGTCTCCAGGTCGAGGGAGTTGCCGATGCGGGCGCCGGCCTCGTTCAGCAGGGCGAGGTTGCGGCGGGCGGCGGCGGCCTCGCGGGCGGCGGCGCGGCGCGAGGTGATGTCCGTGCCGAGCCAGGCGATGCCGATCGGCCGGCCCGAACCGCTGTGCACGCGATAGAGGTTGACGGACCAGTGGCGGCGCTCGTCGGAGCCCGGCACGAAGCCCGTGACGTGCATGTCCGTGATGGAGTTGCCGGTCTCCAGCACGCGGCGCAGCGTGGCGGCGACCCGCTCGGCCTCGCCGCGCTGGAGGTAGTCGTGGACGCCCTTGCCGCGGTGGTCGTCGGGTGAGCCGCCGAAGATGGACGCGAACCGGTGGTTGGCGCGGCGTACCCGCAGATCGGGGTCGATCAGCAGGAAGCCGAACGGGGATTGACTGAAAATAGCCTGCGAGGCGGCGAGGTCGGTCTCGATGCTGCGCAGCGTGCGGACGTCGACGACGATGCAGACGGCGGCCTTCTCGCCCTCCTCGGTGCGCGTCGGCATGACGTACACCTCGGCGAGCCCCTCGTTCCCGCACTCCGCCTCGGCGCCCTTCGGCATGCGGAACGGCACCACGCCGGTCCACTCGCGGCCGTCGAGGATCTCGGCCATCTTGCGCATGCCCCGCTCGCGCAGGCGGGGGTCGATGAACGTCTCGATGGGGTCCATGCCGACGGCGCGTTCGGCGGGGATGCCGAAGAGGTGCTCGGCGCGCAGGCTCCACTGGTCGACGAGGCCGTCGGGGCCGATGGAGAAGGACGCGACCTTGATGTAGTCGTAGATGGATCCGGGGGGACTGCTCTGCCACATGGCGTCCCCAGGCTGCACACCGTCGGCCGCGAGCGCACCTCCCACCGCGGAAGCCAGGCCGTCCGCGGCCATCGCCCTCGCGCCCTCCGACGGGTCCTCGGACTCCGTGGCCTTCGCTGGTATCTCGCTCACGCGAACCGTCCCCTCCAGCTCACCGCGTCCGGCACCGGTCACCGGGGGCGGCTGCCCGCAGTATCCAGCACTACGGTGCCGCACAACACGGTGTTCACGATCACAGCACGGTCCCGATGGTTTTCGGTCCGGACCGTGAGAACACTCCCAGTCTTCTAACCAGGGGACACGTCGTCGAATCCCGTCCATCGGCAACCGCCACTGGCCTGAACCATTCGCTCTACAGCGGCAGGGCTGACGTACACCGATTTTTCACTCCGGAACGGCGAGTTCGAACCACACGGTCTTGCCCACACCGCCCGGCCGGGTGCCCCAGCGACGGCAGGAGGAGGCCACGAGTTGGAGCCCGCGGCCGCTCTCGTCCTCGGGTCGGGGGATGCGCTCGTGGGGCGGGTCCGGGAGCGGGTCGGAGACCTCCACCAGGAGGACGGCGTTCCGTTCGGAGGGGCGGACCAGACGGACGCCTATGGGGCCCGTGGCGTGCCGCAGGGCGTTGGTGACCAACTCGCTGACCAACAACGCCGTGAGGTCGGCGAGGCTGTCGAGGCCCCAGCCGCGGAGCCGTCCCCGGACGGCCTGGCGTGCGGTGCGCACGGCGCCCGGCTCGGCGGGAAACGTCCACTCGGCGCGGTCACCTTCGGTGTCGATCACGCCGATCACTTCCCCGGCAGCGGGCCCACCCATGTCCTGTTTCATAGGGTTAATGGGCACATACCCGATATCAGGGGCGAAGTACCGCACACGGCAGCGCACTGTGGCACGAAAGGCGTACAGGGCGCCCGCACGGCCGTCTTCGGCCTTACGGGCCCTTTCGCCCCCGGATGGCCTCAGACGCCGGGCACTTCTCCCGTCTCTCCCGTCCGGGGGCCGTCGCCGAGAGGCCCGAGGTGCGCCAGTGTCTGCCGCAGCGCGGGCACGTCCTGGTCGAGCCAGTCCACGTCCCAGATCTCGTCGGGGCCGAGCCAGCGCAGCGCGTCGTGGTCTTCAAGGGGCTTGGGGGCGGCGGAGCCGGGGCGCAGTCGCGCGGTCCACACCTGCAGCACGTACGGCGACTTCAGCGGCCACTCCCCCGGGACGCGCCCGCCGGCCTCGGCGTCGACGCCGAGTTCCTCGCGCAGCTCCCGTACGAGCGCCGCGTCGGCCGTCTCGCCCGGCTCGACCTTGCCGCCGGGCAGCTCCCAGCGCCCGGCCAACTCGACGGGCGCGCTGCGCCGGGCGGCCAGCAGCCGCCCGTCGTCGACCAGCGCGGCACCCACGACGACGATCCGCTCACTCATGCGGTGAGCCTACGACTGCCATCCGGTCCATCCGGCCCAGAAGGACCGGGCCCGGGTCAGTCGTGCGCCCCGCCCGCCCCGTTCTGGCCGAGCCGCTCGACCCAGTACAGCTGGTTGTGGCCGCGGCCGTCGAGGCTGTCCGCGATCTTCTGGGCCTCGGCCCGGGTCGCGTAGCGGCCGACCCGGTAGCGGTTGCCGGTGTCGTCCTCGCGTATCACGAGCCAGGGAAGAGTGATCGTGCTGTCGTTCATCGCGCCCCTCCACTTCCCACTCGCGGCCTGTGCCGTGCCCCACCCGATAAGGAAACCGCAATGCGCATATGCCCGAGCCTACGCCTAACCTTCACGCAGCGAATACGGCTTTTCACAAAGAGGTACGCAACCGGCCAGTACACAGGGGCGCACGATGACGAGCGCGCCGTCCGCGTACCTCGACGCACCCGGCTGGAGGCATACCGCATACGCCGCCGCCGACCTGGGACAACGACGGCCGACTCGGGGATACGGACCGCTCCGGCCGGGGACGGCTCTCGCGGTGATCATGTGAGCGGGGCGCGCGGGGGGCGCGCCGCGGGGCTGAAGGGAGCGTTCGCTACTTGACCGGAAGGTGGTAGGCGACCCGGTACCGATCGGCCGGGATGACCACGTCGGCCGTCTCGACCGGGCGGCCGGAGGCGTAGAACGTGCGCTGGATGACGAGGACCACATGACCGGGGACACCCCCGAGGACGAGCAGTTCCTCGGCGAGGCCGGGGCGGGCGCCCACCTCCTCGGTGACGTTGTCCACGATCACGTCGATCGCGCGCATGCGCTCGACGACCCCCATGCCGCCGAGCGGCCCCTCCTCCGGCAGCATCACCGGCGTACGGCCCGTGAGGGCGAGCGGCTCCCAGGAGGTGGAGAGCATCATCGCCTCGCCGCCCTCGCGGTAGAGGTACTTCGTGCACATCACGCGCTCGCCCGGCTCGATGGCCAGCCGCTCGGCGACCGCGACACCGGCCTCGGACTGCTCGCTGCTGGACTCCCAGGTGCCGCGCCCCTCGCCGTCGGCCTGCTCCTGGCGGAACGGCGTGGCCCCGCCGGTCGGGCGGTATCCGGAGCGGGCGATGCGCCGGGGCACGGGCCGCTCGCGCACATACGTCCCCGAGCCGGAGCGGCCCTCGACCAGGCCTTCCGCCATGAGCACCTTGCGGGCCTCGAGGGCGACGGTGTCCGAGACCCCGTACTCCTGGCGGATTCTGGCCTGCGACGGGAGGCGGGTGTGCGGAGGGAGCTGACCGTCGACGATCTTCTTGCGGAGATCACCCGCGACGCGCAGGTACGCCGGCTGCTCACCGAATGTCACTGGCCGCTCCCATCAGGTTGTACAGACAGCAACAGCGTGGCAACCGTAGGTTGTGCGGTGCAAGCAAAGGCCAGAGAATCACTCGATGTGATGACATAGTGGCCCCGAGGGCTTTACGCAGGCACTTTCTCCCCGCTATAGCCGCCGTCACACCTGGACGTCGGAGTCCCCGCCCTCGGTCTCGCCCGGGGAGGGCGGCGCCGTCGCGAGCCCGAGGGCCTTGCGGGCGGTGACGGTCGCCGGGCCGTCGACGTACGCGTAGGCCTTGTCGTGGTGCGCGGAGTACGAGTCCGCGTCGTCCGCCTCGCTCGCCCTCACCCACTCCTCCCGGGCGTCCTCCAGGTCCTTCACCAGGCCGGCGACGGGCCGGCGGGCGGTGGACGGCCAGGAGTGGCCGCGCAGCGCCTCGATCTGCTCGCCGAGCACGTCATGCACCCGGGTGGCCCAGGCCCGGTGGCCGGCGAGGTCCTCCTCGGGGGTGTCCTCGGGCTCCTCGTACAGCGCCGCGTCGACGGCGTTGGCCGCCGACAGGAAGACGACCTGGTCGGTGTCGAGCGTGGTGGGGTCGCCGCGCAGGGAGCCGGTCAGCTCGGCCTTCGCGTCGCTGTTGCCGAAGACGCAGCTGATCGTACGGTCTCCGTACCGCCAGCTGTCCCGGGACGGCATGAGGTAGTAGACGTCGACGTCGGCCGGCATCGCCCAGGCGTCCATGGCGTACTGGTCCTGGAGCGCGTAGCACTTCTCGTCGGCGATGCCGGTGATCTCGGCGTCGCCCGGGAAGGCGCCGCCCGGCAGTGTCACGACCGCGAACACCTCGCCGCCGTGCCCGCCCGCGCAGGGCACCCGGTCGACGTCGTAGGTGTCGCCCTCCAGTCCGCCGGGCGCGTCGAAGCAGTCGCCCTTCTCCAGCGAGAGGCTCTCGTTGCCCCGCGCGCCGTCCTTGAATCCCTCCCAGGCGTCGGACAGCACACCCGTCGACAGCGTCACCGCCCACAGCGCGATCCCGACGGACGACAGCACGGCCCCGGCGACCGCCAGCCCCCGGCCGCTCTGGCCGCTCCGCCTGATCTGCCGCAGCGCGACCAGCCCCAGCACGAGCCCCGCGGCGGGCAGGAAGCAGAGCACACCGAGCACGAGCGCGGCGACGGCGAGCGCGTTGACGGAGACCGGGGCCCCGTACGGGCGCCCGGTGGGGCCATAAGGGGCATGGGGGCCGTAACCCTGCTCCCCCTGGGGCCGGTTCGCAGGCGGCGGGCCGTACGGGTCCCAGGGCTGCTGGTTCCCGGGAGGCGGGGGCATCGACACGGCTACGGTGCTCCTGGCTGAGGCGGTGGGAGACAGCGGCCGTAGGAACGGACGTACGGCTGCGCCGCATCTTGACGCGCTTCCCGGCCCGGAGTCCAGGGATTCCGGCCTGGGCCGCTGTCCTGCCGGGGGCTTCCTGCTTCCGCGTTGGGCTCCATCTGCTGCTCCTGCCGTCGTGCTCCGGGGGCGTACGCGCACCAGTTGACGCTCGGCGGGGTGACAACTCCCACCCAGCTCGGAACAGTTCGGAATCCGACTGCGTAAGACGATCAGCGACTGGGTTCAACCACAAGCACGCGCCGCGCAACCTCGACTACCTGCCCGCGGTGTCCCGGATCCTGGCCCGCTGGGCCGAGCTGCCTCCCCCCGCAGGTCGACGAGGCGCTCGCCTGGTGCCGGCGGGCCGGCGAGTCGCGCAGCCCTGGGAGGCGCGGCCGCCGGGGTGGCCGCACCGCCTCCCACCGGGAGCACGCGACGGTCAGTCGTCGAACCCGGTGGCCCGGGACCGCTTCTCCCATGTCAGGACCTCGTCGCGTACCTGGTCGAGGTGGCCGAGGACCGCGCTGACGCCGTCGTCGCCGAGGGGCAGGCGCAGCGGCGTCGAGTCGGCGTCGAGCGCGGCCAGGACGAGGGCGGCGGCCTTGGCCGGGTCGCCGGGCTGGGTCCCGTCGCCGCCGGAGACAAAGCCGCGGGTCTCGCTCACCTTGCCGTAGACACCGCTGTCCGCACTGACGCCGGCCCGCCCGGTCCCGAACAGGCCCGTGCGGAAGGCGCCCGGCTCGACGATCAGCACCTTGACGCCGAACTCCGCGACCTCGTCCGCGAGTCCCTCGGACATGCCCTCCAGGGCGAACTTCGTGGCGCTGTACGCCGAGAAGCCCGCGAAGGACATCTGCCCGCCCATGCTGCTCATCTGCACGATCGCGCCCGACCGCCGCTCGCGCATGGACGGCAGCACGGCCCGGGTGAGGGCGGCCGGGCCGAAGACGTGCACCTCGAACAGCGCCCGCAGCTCCTCCTCGGTGGTCTCCTCGAAGGCACCGACATGGGTCCGGCCCGCGTTGTTGACCAGGACGTCGATCCGCCCGTGCCGCGCCACGACGTCCCGTACGGCGGCCTCGGCGGCGCCCGTGTCGGCGACGTCCAGGCGCAGCGCCTCCACCCGGTCGGGGTGGGCGGCGACCAGGTCGTCCAGCGCCTCGGGGCGCCGGACGGCGCCGACCACCACGTCGCCGGCGGCGAGGGCCGCCTCGGCGATCGCGCGCCCGAAACCACTGCTCGCTCCCGTGATCAGCCACACCTTGTTCATGACAGCTCCCCGTCTCGTATAGTCACGGCCTCGTGTCGTCACGGCCTCGTGTCGTCACGACCTCGTGTCGTTACGCCGACCACCCTCTCGCCCGGCCCGCTGCCCGGTCCAAGACCTTTGGTGATAACCAATGGCTATGACCCTGGACGTTCATGTGCGCGACCTGCGCTACTTCGTGGCGGTGGCCGAGGAACTGCACTTCACCCGCGCCGCCGAGCGCCTGTACGTGTCACAGCCCGCGCTGAGCAAGCAGGTCCGGGCGCTGGAGCGGCAGTTGGGCATCGAACTGTTCCGGCGCGACCGGCGCGGCGTGGCCCTCACCGACGCCGGTACGGCACTGCTGCCGCACGCGCGCCGGGTGCTGGACGCGTGGCAGGAGGGCGCGGCCGCGATCGACACCGCCCGGTCGGCGCAGCGCGGCACGCTGGTCGTGGGCATGAGCACCAGCCCGGTCCGCGGCGGCCTGCTGCCCGCGATCCGCTCCCGCTTCACGGCGGCGCACCCGGAGACCCGCATCCGGCTGCGGCAGGTCAACTGGGAGGACCCGACCGCGGGCCTCGCCGACGGCGCCGCGGACGTGGCCTTCGTCTGGCTGCCCCTGCCCGGCCAGGAGCGCTACGACTGGACGGTCGTCGCCGAGGAACCGCTCATGGTCGCCCTCCCGGACACACACCCTCTCGCCGGCCGCGCCGAGGTCGACTTCAGCGAGCTGCTCGACGAGCCGTTCCTCGCGCTGCCCGAGAGCACGGGCCCGCTGCGCGACTTCTGGCTGGCCCTGGACGCCCGCGGGGGCCGCCCTCCCCGGATCGGCGCCGAGATCGCGAGCACGGAGGAGACGTACGAGGCCCTGACCGCCGGTCTCGGAGTGTGTCTCGTGGCCGCGGGCAACGTGCCCCTGCTCACCCTGGGCGGCGTGACGGCCCGCCCGGTGCGCGGGGTCACGCCCAGCCGCTACGTCCTGGCCTGGCGCCGCGAGGACGGGCGACGTCCCCTGGTCCGGGCGTACGCGCAGGCCTGCCGGCGGGTCACGGGCCGCTCGTGAACATCTCGTTGCACGCCACCCCCGTAGCCTTCCGGGCCGCTGATACCGACCGGACGTTCGAAGGGCCAGGGGAGGCGGGCCGAGGGTGGACCGGACCGTGTGGGGAGGGCTGGCCGCCGGGCTGGTGATCGCGACCGTGACCGCCCCGGTCGGCGTGTCCGGCGCGGTGTTCCCGCTCCCGGCTCATGACGGCGCCCTGCGCGGCGACCTCGCCCGGCGCCTGGTGCTGGGCACCCTGCCCGGCGTCGTCCTCGGCGCCACCGTGGGGGCCTTCGCCCTCCCCGGCCCGGACCTCTTCCGGCTCCTGGCAGCCGCCCTGCTGCTGCCGCTCGGCCTGTGGTTGTGCCTGCGCGCCCTCGCCCCGGCACGCCCCGGGGCGAGCCGGCCCCGCGCACGCTGACCGGCCTCGCGCCGGCGGTCGGCGTGGTCGGCGGCATCCACGGCATCGGCGGCGGCTCCTGCGGCACCGGCGGCCTGACCGGCGGCTACCTCGGCGCCCGACTCCAGTCCCGCCTTCCCGACCGGGCCCTGCGCCTCCTCCTCCGCGCCCTCGCCGCGGCCGTCGGCATGCTGTACGCCGTCCAGAGCCCGGCCTGACAGCGTTCAGGGGAATGCGCGTCATGAAATTGCCCGCCGCTATCCGGTCCGCATGGCGGCGGCGATCCGCTCGACGATCTCCTCGATCTGAACCAGACACTCGTGCACTTGGGGTGGTGGTGCGCCAAGAGGGTCGTTCACGTCCACGTCCCCCGTGCGTGTCGACACGGCACCACGACGAGCGGCCGCGCCCCGGACGAGGCTCACGAACCGTGCGGCCGGATCCACCACGCCTGCGGCGTCCTCCGAACGCACCAGCCGCGCGAACTCACGGAAGGTGAATGCACGGGACAACGCACGCACCGGGGACATCCGCACAGCGGCCTCACGATGCTCCGTCGCAGCGCCCAGCACCAGGTCCGCGTTTTCGACCATCTCCTTGGTCAGCCGGCAGGAGCCCATCCCGCGGGGCTGGACGCCACGTCCGAGGAGGAAGGAGGCGACGACACCCGCCATGGGCGTACCCGCGACGGCCCGGGTGCCGGCACTGCTCAGACGGATCACTTGCCGATGCTCGAGCATCTGGTGCCTGAGCAGGCACTCGGCAAGCGGAGAGCGGTAGACGTTGCCGGTGCACACCACAAGTACGCGGAACGGGGGCACACACCCTCCAGGCGGGGAAGAAGAGGAGACCAGGACGTGCGGCGCGGGGTGCCGGGTGTCGCCGCGGTTCGTGCTCGCGTCTGAATGACACACATCGGACGCCTTCGCTCCTCGCACCAGGGGACTGGCGACCAATCCAGTGAGCTGAGTACTCCATACAGCGCTTTGTCTCCTGAAAACGCTTAACAGGCACTACAAGACGCTATCTATACACATACCGTACTCGCGGGTCGGACCCTGCCGTCGCCCGATTCCATTTGAGGAGCGTGAATGCGATGACGGCCTCATCGAAGTGTCGTGCCGCCTTCGCGGCCACGGCAGCATCCGCTGTCCTGGTCGCAGTCCCAGTCGTAGGGACCCAAACTGCCCACTCCCAGCCCTACCCACCCGAGGCCCCGAGCCTGACCCTCACCGCCACCACCGTGGACGCAGGGGACGATCTCGGCTTCACAGGTACCGGATTCGACAGCAACGAGGGGGTGGACGCATTTCTCTTCTCGAAGCCGGTCAAGCTGGGCCACTTCACCGCCGACGCGAACGGCACAGTGGAGGGTACCGTCACCATCCCCAAGTGGACCGATCCGGGCAAACACATCTTCCGTCTCAAGGGACGGGAATCGAAATTGAAGCTCTCGGCCAAGATCTTCGTAAAACCACACAAGCCTCACCTCGCCGACACCGGTGAGGACCACACGCCCGTTCTGTTGGGCGGAGCCGCAGCGATGCTGGCGCTCGGGGCCGGCACGATGATGGCCGTCCGGCGGCGGAAGCAGAACTGACCACCTCAGTCCGTCAGGCAGCTGCGAAGCCCGTAGCACTACCAGCGGCCGGCAGCGGAACTTCCCACGCATGACCTCATGTCGTCGTCGGAGTATCCGCTGCCGGCCGCTGCCGCTTCGACCTCCCGAGCAAGCCCCTCCGGGAAGGCGGCGGAAGCCGAGGCGGCCGCCCCCCGGCCGCCGTGGAGTCCGTCAGTGCCGCACCGTGCCGGACTCGAGATTTTCCACGTACCAGGCGTACGTGCGGGCGATTCCTTCTCGCAGGCCGATACGAGGAGTCCAGCCGAGCGCGGTGAGCCGGGATACGTCGAGGAGCTTGCGCGGGGTGCCGTCGGGCTGTTTCGTGTCCCACTCGACGCTCCCCCGGTACCCGACGGCGTCCGCGACGAGCTCCGCCAATTCCCGGATGGTGAGGTCAGTACCGGTGCCGACGTTGACCGGACCGTCCGCGTCGTAGTGCTCGATCAGGTGCAGGCACGCCCGTGCCAGATCGTCCACATGGAGGAACTCCCGACGAGGCGTGCCGCTGCCCCAGTTCACAACCCGTCGCGCACCCGACTCCTGCGCCTCGTGGAAGCGCCGCATCAGGGACGCCAGCACGTGAGAGTGCTCGGCGTGGAAGTTGTCGCCCGGCCCGTACAGATTGGTCGGCATGGCGGAGATCCAGGGCAGACCGTACTGGCGTCGCACCGCCTGCACCTGCAGAATGCCGGCGATCTTGGCGATGGCGTAGGCGTCGTTGGTCGGCTCCAGAGGACCCGTCAGCAGCGCCACCTCGCGGATGGGCTGCTCGGCGAACTTCGGGTAGATGCAACTGGAACCCAGGAACAGCAGCCGCTCCACTCCGTGCTCCCGGGCCGCGTCCAGCACGTTCACCTGGATGCGCAGGTTGTCGGAGAGGAACTGGGCGGGCCGGGCGGCATTCGCCTTGATCCCGCCCACGCGCGCCGCGGCCAGTACCACCACGTCCGGGCGCATGACCGCGAACCAGTCGAACACCGCCTGGCGCTCACCGAGGTCCAGCTCCGCCGAGCCGGGCGCGACCACATCGGTGAACCCTTCACGCCGAAGTTCCCTGCGCACTGCCGAACCGACCAGCCCCGAACCCCCGGCCACGAACACGCGCGCCGAGCGGTCGAGGGGGCGGTGCACCCTGTCGTCCCGCACCGCGGCACGGGCGTTCACCGGCGAGGTGAACGGGACCGTGGCACCGGAATCAGTACAAGCGGCCATGGGCCTCGATGCCCTCCTTCACAGACGGCGCATCGAGAGCCACCGCCTCCGCGCAGCCCTGGGAACCGAGCGTCTGTGAGCCGAATGGAATCAGCATGTAGCCTCTGAAAACGCGACACAACGTCATGAAGCAGAGGATAGCGCCGATTTCCGTATTCTTTCCGGGGTGCCGGAAGTGCCGGAGGCGCCTGAGTTCGCGTCCCATCCTGTCCGTCCTGACGGCTCTGCCGAAAGACAAGGCGCGTGGCCGTCGAGACGGGCATCGCCGCACGACACGTGGCCAAGAGGAAGCAGCATGCTGAAGACGAAGATCGCCGATCCCACGAGGCCCGGGTCCCTTGCCCACTCGGCCCGCGCCAAGCGCTGGGACGAACTGCTGCGATGCTTTCCCGACCTGGCCGACATGCACGTTCTCGACCTCGGCGGCACCCCGAGCGCCTGGCGTGGCGCGCCTGTCCGGCCGGCGCACGTGGTGACCGTCAATCTCGACCCGGGTACCGCCCGGCACGCCGAGTCCGGGATCACGCCGGTCGTCGCGGACGCGTGCAGCCTCGCGCTGCCGGCGCACATGGTCACCCGGCGATTCGACCTCGTGTACTCGAACTCCGTCCTGGAGCACGTGGGAGGGCACTACCGGCGGCAGCAGTTCGCCGACACGGTGCACAACCACGCCGACCGCCACTGGGTACAGACTCCCTACCGCTACTTCCCCGTCGAACCCCACTGGCTGTTCCCAGGGCTGCAGTGGCTCCCGTTCCCGGCTCGCGTCGCCGTCTCCCGGCACTGGCCGCACGGACACGTCCCACGCGCGGGTCGTACGCAGGCCACCCACGATGTCCAGGGGGTCGAGCTCCTGTCCGCGGCCGAGATGCGGTCCTACTTCCCCGCTTCCACCATCTGGTTCGAACGCTTCGCCGGACTTCCCAAATCACTGGTCGCGAGGAAGTGAGCCGTGTCCGCCGCCCTCCACGCTCAGGTGCGTTGTCAGCACCACGGCCCAGCAAAAGGAGTCCGCATGACGGACAAGACCGCGCTCATCACTGGCATCACCGGCCAGGACGGCTCCTACCTCGCAGAACTGCTGCTGCAGAAGGGGTACGTGGTGCACGGAATCGTCCGCCGCGCCTCGACCTTCAACACGCAGCGCATCGACCATCTCTACCAGGATCCGCACGACCCCGAGGCGCGCCTCTTCCTGCACTACGGCGACCTGACCGACGGAACCCGGATCGCGGGACTGCTCGAACGCCTGCGGCCCGACGAGGTCTACCACCTGGCTGCCCAGTCCCATGTACGGGTGTCCTTCGACGAGCCGGAGTTCACCGGGGACACCACCGGACTGGGCACCACGCGGTTGCTCGAGGCCATCAGGACGACAGGCCTGCCCTGCCGGTTCTACCAGGCGTCCAGCTCCGAGATGTTCGGCGCCTCCCCGCCGCCTCAGCACGAGGGCACTGCGTTCCACCCGCGCTCCCCGTACGGAGTCGCCAAGGTGTACGCGTACTGGGCGACGCGCAACTACCGGGAGGCGTACGGGATGTACGCGGTCAACGGCATCCTGTTCAACCACGAGTCTCCTCGCCGCGGGCCGACCTTCGTCACCCGCAAGGTGGCAACGGCCGCCGCACGCATCAAGGCCGGCCTGGAGGACGTCGTCTACCTCGGCAATCTCGACGCCCGGCGGGACTGGGGATACGCCCCGGAATACGTCGAGGCGATGTGGCGGATGCTGCAACAGGACGAACCGGACGACTACGTGGTCGCCACCGGCGTCAGCTACAGCGTGCGCGACTTCGTCGAGCAGTGTTTCGCCCATGTCGGCCTCGACTGGCGCGACCATGTGCGGTTCGACGAGCGATACCTGAGGCCGACCGAGGTGGACGACCTCGTCGGAGACGCCTCCAAGGCCGAGCGGGTCCTGGGCTGGCGCCCGACGGTGCGCGCCCCGGAACTGGCCCGCGTCATGGTGGACGCCGAGATCGCGGCCCTGTCCCCGGCGCCGGCCGCTCCCGTCGGTGCGTCCGCCGATCCGACGGCGATGGAGCTGGTCGGGCCGTGACGCGTGCAGGGAGCCCGGCTTCCCAGAAGGCGGCTGTCCTGATGACCTGTCACAACTGCCGGGACAGCACTCTGGCAGCCCTGGCGTCATGGGACAGGCGGTTCGGACTGCTGCCCTTGATAGCCCTGACCGTGCACCTCGTCGACGCCGGAAGCACCGACGCAACCGGCGCCGCCGTGCGCGCCGACTTTCCGGGCACCGATGTGGTCAGGGCGGTTGGGCCACCGGGATCACGGTACGCACGGCCATGCGCCGGGCGACGTCGGTGCCGGTGACGAACCATCGCCTGCCCCTCTGAAGCACCCCTTCACCGCCACGGCGTGCTGTCGCAAGCCTCCGCCTCCGGCTCACCACCCCCCAGGACGGACCAACGGTGCACGACCCAGCCGTCGCCTCGGACATCGCTCAGACCCTTTTCGTGGGGCTGGCGCTCTTCGGCATCCTGTTGTGGATCTTCACACAGCACTGCAACACCGCCATCGGTCTGCTCCTGGGCGTACAGGTGTGGTCGATCGCCGCGGATGGTGAGATGCCGCTCTTCGATGTCGGCGTCAGCATCCACCCAAGTGACCTGCTGGCCGCCTGCGCCATGCTGGTGGCCGGCGCCCGGCTGCTTCGGCGGGGGGTGTCGCCCCGGGCAGAGTTGGTGCTCGTCCTGGCGGTGATGCTCCTGATCGCGTGGTCGATCCAGCGGGGAGTCGGTGCCTGGGGCCTGCCCGCCGCCGCCAATGACGCCCGCGTCTACTTCTGGCAGGTCTTCGCCTCGGCCCTGTACGTCGCGACCGCGCCCCTGCGCCCCGGCAGGGCCCGGGCCGTCGTGCGGCTGTGGCTGGCCTCGGCCGCCGCGTACGCCGCACTGAGCCTGGCCGGATGGCTGAACACCGGACTGCATTCGGTCGTCGACGTGGCCACCGTGGGAGGACAGCTGTACGACCCCAGGCCGGTGCCGGCCAGGTCGGCTCTGGTCCTCGCGCAGAGTGCGGTGCTCCTGCTGTGCCCCTGGGGCGGGGACTCGTCCGCCCCGGCCACGACCGCGGAGAACACCCCGGGAAGAAACCGGCGGGAGCGGAAGGGCCGGCCCGAGGGCGGCCGCGGCAAGATCCTGCCGGCGCTGCTCTGTCTGGTCTTGGTGGTGCTGCTGCAACACCGGACCATCTGGGCGGCCACGATCGTGATGGCGGTCGTCTGGTGGGCGCTGATTCCTGCCCGTGCAGGTCAACGCCTGGCCACCTCTGCGGCAGCCATGGCGTCGTTGTGCGTGGGCGCCCTGGCGTTCGCAGCCGGAGTGTTCGGCGGGGTCGGCGGCGTCCTCGCCGACTCCTTCGCGGAGACTCAGGACGCGAACAGCACCTTCTCATGGCGGGTTCTCGGCTGGCAGGAGCTGATGGACGGGCCCAAGACCCTGACCGAATGGCTGCTGGGCAGTCCGTTCGGCTCCGGCTACGACCGGTGGGTCGAAGGCGTGGTGATCTCCGTCTCCCCGCACGACTACTACCTGCACGTCCTCATTCGCCTGGGCGCGATCGGACTGCTCACGCTGCTGGCCTTGTACGTTCTCGTATGGCGGCGGCTCGGTCGCTGCGGGAACGGCATGCCCGCCCTGCGTCTGGTGATCGTCTCCCAGCTCGTGCTCTTCGTCTCGTACTCTCCGTTCCCCGAGCAAGGGATCCTCCTCGGGCTGTGTCTGTGGCAGCTGCGCGCCGACGCGGCAGGCCGGTTCACCGATCCGCGGAGAAAACCGCTCGTCGCCCGGCAGAGGAGTACCACAGCCAGGAAAGGGGCCACTCAGAAGCACGGTGAATACCGGTAATCGACGGAATGAACCCCGAAAATGGGACAATGACTCTCCTTCATCGCATCCGTCTCGCCGCACAGCGCATCGGCCTCGACGTGAACCGGTATCCGCAGAGTTCACTCGACTACCGCGTCGTGCAGTTGATTCACCGCAGCCGCATCGATGTGGTGCTCGACGTGGGGGCGAACCGTGGTCAGTACGGAGCGATGCTGCGGCGGTTCGGGTACCGGGGAAGGATCGTCTCCTTCGAGCCGCTCCACGAGCCCTTGCGGACGCTGAACCGCCGCGCCGCGGCGGACCCGCTGTGGAAAGTGTTTCCGTATGCCCTCGGCGACAGCGATCGCACCGTGAACGTCAACGTAGCCGGTAATGGATGTGCCAGCAGTTCCGTGCTGCCCATGCTGTCCAGGCACGCGGATGCCTGCCCGGAATCCCGCTACGTGGACGTCCAGGAAGCCGAGCAGTTTCGCCTCGACGCCGTCTGGCCGCACGTGGCCGGGCCCGAGGAGCGCGTGTTCCTGAAGCTGGACGTCCAGGGATATGAAGGAGCCGTCCTGGAAGGAGCAGCCGACCGCGTCGGTCAGTGCACCGGACTGCAGATGGAAGTCTCGTGTGTCCCGCTGTACGAGGGCGGTCTGCTCCTGGAAGACGCGCTGGGAATCGCGCAGCGCCGGTACGGGATGACCCTGGCGGCACTCGTGCCCGGCTTCAGCGACAACCGGACCGGACAGATGTTGCAGTGCGACGCGGTGTTCCTTCGTGAAGGCGCTCGGGCGGGACGACGCGGCAGCACGGATGCCGGGGCATTCGGCTGCCCCTGATCAACACGCCGGGTCGGTCGGATCCGCGGCCGCGGACGACCGGAGAGGGGAAGTGAGCGATCTCCGGCTCCGCAGCATGCCCGCGGCGACAGCAACCGTGAACACGGGAATCCAGCGGCGCAGAAGCACGCACACGAGCACGACCGGCAGTATCGCGAGCAGGCCATACCCCAGGGCCGCTGCCGCGGAACGCTCCGCGGAGCCGAGCGCGGCAGCACCGCCCAATGCCGCCCCGACGGCGAGGTGCACCCCATGCATACGCAGGGCGGCGCCGGCACGCATCAGGCCGGACCGGTGCCAGGCCGCCAACTGCGCGAGATGGCCCACCCCTTGTCCGGCGGTGGCCGCGACCGCGGCCAGCAGAAGGGCATGCGCGAACGCGGCAGCGGCAACCCCCGCCACGGTCGCCACCGCCGTGACCGTCAGGGTGCCGAGCAGGGCCCGTGGCGCGTTCCGCACCTGGTCGATCAACCCTCCGCAGTAGCACAGCAAGGTCATGGCCGCCGCCGCGGACAGAACAGGGACCAGTGCCACGGCCGGCTCCCAGCCCGGCCCCAGCAGCAGGCGGAGGACCGCCGGTCCGATGCCTGCCGTGATGCCGAAGCCGGTGAACGCCACGGCCGACGCCGCACACAGCGTTCGCTGCACGTCCTGGTCGAAACGGAGCCCTTCGGCGCGCCGCTCGGCGAGCAGCGGCGTCACGGCCCAGTTGATCCCCTGATACAGGAACGTCAGGAGCAGTCCGGTGAACAGCGACGCCCGGGAGTACGACCCCGCGGCGCCCGGACCGAGCAGCCGGCCCGAAGCCCACAGCGGGATGTTGTTGGTGATGAACTGCCCCAGGCTGTGGCTCGTCATGAATACCGAAGGGGCGAGGAGATCGCGAGCCCTGACCGGGGGCCCGGGAGGCAGCGCCCGGCGAGCGATCCAGGCCGTGCCCACGGACAGGGCCACGGCCGCCGCGACCGGCTGTGCGAGTGCCAGCGCGAAGGGGTTCCAGCCGCATACGAGAAGACCTGCCGCCGCTGCCACCCCCGCCGCCTGGCCCAGCGACTCGGCCAGCACCGCCATCGGGGCCGCACCGGCGCGACGCATGGCCGTGACGGTCACGTTGGCGCTCGGCTGAACGAGGAACACGCAGGCCAGCAGGCGCGCCATGAAGGTGACGTCGGGCATGTGGAAGAAGGAGCCGAAGACCGGGGCCACCGCTTCCACCAGCAGGAAACACACGGAGCCGGAGACGACTGCGAGACGCCGGGCGGCGCGCACGAAGGGCAGCGTCAGGCGCTCCGACCGGAGCACGCAGGCCGACAGTCCGGCGTTGGCGAAGTAACCGAAGAGCGGCACTACGGTCAGCGTGATGGCGTAGACGCCGTAGGCATGGGCATCCACGGCGCGAGCGGTGTAGGCCGTGTATCCGAGTTGGAGCAGCACGACCACCATGGAGCCGGCGATGTTCCAGCGCAGGCTGATCACTGCTGACCGTGATGCGGTTCCCGAAGGTCGATGCCGGGCGGAGGCGGTCGCACCGTGAGCCGCTGACATGTCCGGGAGTTCAGCCGTTCGCGATGCTCTGCCGGGTGAGTTCGCCCGCGCGCAGGCTGCAGAGGGAATCCACGGCCGGGGCCATCTCAGGGCTCGCCAGGACGATGCATCCGCGCTTCGCGCCGGTCTCGTCGGCCGAATCGCTCTTCGGGTAGAAGGCCTTCCAGCCAGGAAGGCCGGGGAGGTAGTTCACGTCCAACGGGATTCCGTGGTACGAGGTGAACTGATAGCCAGGGTCGCCCGGCACGCGGAAGTCGTCGATCACCACGACGGATCTGCTCCAGTGTGTCTCGATGATCTCCAGTTCCTGGTAGCGAGGTACGTCTTCCTGCCAGTGAGCATCGAGATAGAAGAGCAGCGCGGGGTTTCCTGGCCGCTTCGAGAGGATGTTCAGCATCTTCCGTGAGTCTGCGTTGTACAGGCGGATCCCCGGAATGCCACGGCATTTCACCGCAGCGTATCTGTAGAACCTCTCTTCGATCTCGGCGGAGTGGACGGGCAGGCCGGAGATTTCACTCAGGAACCTCGTCGTGGTGCCGCGGAAGGAACCGGTCTCGACGATCTCGTCGAAGCTGATCGCCGCCAGCAGTTCGCGGATGATCTCCTGTCGCCTGAGCTGCCCGTTGAACGGCCCCAGTTCGGGCATGCTCAGGCCTGGAAACAACAGATCCGTCCGGAAGGAGATCGCGGCAGGCAGGGCGGCGCTGGCCCTGATGTAGGCCCGCTGTGAAAGCTTCACCGTCCGCTCCCTGTGCTGTCGGAATGTGACTCACTGTATTCCGGGATGAAACACCGGAAGAACGCGAGACGGGGATCAGGCAACATCCGCCTCGACGATCAAGGCGAATTGGGGTCGGGACTCCAGGTTCCGGAATTCAGGGTCATCGCTCTGGCCGGGTGCGTAACGGCGGACGGCGGAGAAGCCGGCTGACCGGAGCTCTGCCTCCACCGCCTGGAAGTCCCACAGGAATCCGGCGTGATGGCCGCAGTCCTGGAAGGTCATGCGCAGCAGATCAACCGGATGCTCGGCCTGATACCCCCTGCGCCGGCACTCCTCCATCTCCCGTCGCGTGTCCTCGTCACGTGCCAGGTACAGCCGCACAGCGTGCTCGACATCGGGTGTCGACAGCCGGATGCGCCCACCAGGTGCCAGAACGCGCCGGGCTTCACGGAACATGCGGCGGGCGGGCTCGAGGCGGATGTGCTCGATCATGTTGTCGGAGTAGATGTGACTCGCCGAGCCGGAGCGGACGGGCCACGTCCTGGTGGCATCCAGATACGACCGCGTGTGCCAGCAGACATCGGTGCAGATCCAGCCGGGCCGACGGCCCCGGTAGCTCCCCACTTCGATCTTGAGGAGAGACTGTGACCTGGCTGCATGTGCGAACCGAGCCTTGGCAACGGGACGGTTGACGGCGCCGATGACCGACCTGGCAACGCTTTTCGCGACGGACACGCGAGCGACGCTACAGCGCTGCTCCGGATCGGCTTTGGTGCCACACCCGGCATGCGGCAGACGTCACCCGACCGGTCGTCCGGCACGACCCCTGGTCCGTTCACCGTCCGCTGCGGTGTGGCGGGTCGCCGTCCGGCTTCACCACCACCGCGACCATCATGTTTCCGAGCCGGTTCACCGGCCGCAGCGCTTGATAGACGGCCTTGGCCGCTGTCAGGCGCCAACGCTCCGGGAAGCGGCCCGCTACCTTGCCGACGGCGAGGTTGTGGTCCCACAGCCTGCGGAGCAGCACGACGGCCTGCGGGCACAGGAGATAGCTTCGGGTGGCCTGGTTCACAAGCGAGCGATTCCACCGGAAGACATAGTTGACGAATTCTCCTTGCCGCTCCCACTCCGTGCCGATAAGCCTTCCCACCAGGCCCATGTGCGGCTCGATCACGATGACGGCCTTCCGGGCCACCCGTAGCATCTCCGTGAAGCCCAGGACCGGGCGCGGCAAGTGGTGCAGACCGTCCTGGACCAGTACCAGGTCGTAACTGGCATCGGGGATCTCGGCCATGTTCTCCGCGTTCAGAGGCATGGTCCGAATTTTGGGTTCGAGGCTGCGGCAGACTTCGAGTGCCTCTTCGGACAGATCGCTGACCGTGACGTCAGTGAATCCGCAGCGGCTGAGGAAGACCCCTTCTCCGCCCACACCGCCGCACACGACCAGAACACTCTGTCGTGCTGGATCGAGAAGTCCCCGGACGCGCAGCATGCGTAGCGCGATCCGCAAGCGCCGATCGCGCAGAAAACGGGTCAGCGGATCGCTGGTGACGTGGAAGGACCAGTTGTCCCGGTTGCTGCAGATCTCCGCAGTCGCGGCACGCTGCATGTCAACTCCGCTCGTCACGGTTCCTCCTCCACAGCGCGTGGTCACCCACGCCGCATCACTTTTGTCATGGCTGTAAATTTCTCCGGACTGCTTCGGAACTACCTCACAAGGACCGCACTCCACTACGCATTCGGGCGAGAGCCGCACCGGCGAGGAGCCGCGCGTAGGGCGAGAGCCAGTACACCGGCCACGCGGGACCGGCGTGCCGCCGTGTGAACCGCAACCAGCTGCCCGGGGGAAGGCCCTTGGGGGCGCACGCCAGACGCATCCTCTGCCGGACGGAAAGGGCGGGGTCGGTCCAGCTCCCCGCTGTGGTGTTGCGCGCACAGGTGCCCAGCGTTCCGGGGGCGACCCAGATGGCGCATCCGAGGCGCCTGGCGCGCAGGCCGTAGTCGAAATCGGCCAGCCCGTGGCTGAAGCGCGCGTCGATCTGCCCGACGCGTTGGACCACGCGACGGGGAACCAGTACCAGGTTCCCGTTCATGGTCTCGGCCCGAACCGGGCTTTCGGCCGGGGTGACCGTGGTGAACCGCACCGGGCGCAGACGGCTGCGCCGGTGAACACCGGAGTACGTCACCGCGCCGGAGTGCGGATCACGCAGACCCCCCACGACGATCAGGTCGCCCTTGTCCGAACCGGAGAGCGCCCCGTAGGCGCGGAGCAAGTCCGACAGCGCTCCGGGGTCCAAGGTCACGTCGTCGTTGAGCCAGAGGAGGAAGTCGTAGTCGCCCGCGGCCGACGCCGCGAGTGCCATCGCCTTTGCCCAGAACAGCTTGCCGCTGCCCCTGAGCACATGGATGCCGGGCCATACCTCGCGGGCAGCGCGTGCGGTGCCGTCGGTGCTGCCGTCGTCGGTGAGCACGACACGCACGGACACCTTGGGTCCGCCCTGCCCGATCAGCGACCGCAGACACCGGACCGTGCTCTCGCGGCGGTTGTGACAGGCGATCAGCACCACCACCCGCGTCACCGGTGCCGTCGGCCACCCCGGGGCGGCCTTCGCTCCTGGTTCCTGTCTCACGGCTTGGGCACTGCGAGAGCTTCGGCGCGACGCACTTCAGGGAGCTCGGACACCTGCTGTGCGACGCCCGGGGCGGCCAGCACCACGCAACCGCGGCGACGCCCGCTCTCCATGCCGGACGGGCAGTTCGGCCAGAACGTGTCATAGGGCGCGACGGTCTCTCCCAGATACTCCATCGACAGCTGCAGGTCGCCGTAGGTGTCGAATTCGTAACCGTCGTCGTCGGGAACCTTGAAGTCGTCGACGACGATGACCGAGTCCGTCCACGCGTTCGTGATGATGTCGACTTCCTCCCGGAGGGGGAGGTCCTTTTCCCAGTGGGCGTCCAGGTAGAACAGGACCCGCGAGCGGGGAAACCGGGCGTCGTCGCGCAGCGTCCGCAGAGCATCCCGGGAATCCTCATTGAGCACCCGGACGTCTGGATTTCCGCGGAAACGTCTCTCGGCGCAACGCGCGAATCCGCGATTCTTTTCGACGGTGACCACGGGAGCGCCGGACAGATGCCACAGGAACTGTGTCGACCCTCCGCAGTAGGTACCGGATTCGAAGATCGCCCGGGGCTGGAGTTCGCGGACCAGGGAGCGGAACAGGTTCTGACGGAATCGCTGCCCGTTGAGTGCGGCGGGCCATGGCCCGTAGAGCCATGGCCGCATGGTACGGATGGGCTTGGTGATCGAGCGCCGGAACCGCGGGGGCAGGACGTCGTATGCACGCGGATTCGTCCGTCGGTCCGATGACCTTGGAGCAGTCATTTCACTGAAACCCTTCATGGAATCGGCTCGCCGGTCTGAGGAATTCATCAAGTCGGCTCACGCACTCCTGTCGAGCATATGCAGCAAGCCGTCACAGAAACGCTCCGCCATGCCGTCTGCCGTATAGCCGGCGGCGTCCTTACGGCAGGCTTCGCGTAGACGTTCCAGGCGGGAGCGGTCCTTCAGCACTTGCTGCACCGCCACCGCAAAGGCCTCCGGATCGTCTCGACTGACCACTGCGTTCCGTCCGTGCTCCAGGTATTCGAACTCGGGCGCGTGCCATGGCCAGTCGGTGGTGACGATGGGTGTCCGCAGGGCGAACGAGTCCACCGCGCACAGTCCCACTCGCCCGGGCATCAGCATGACGTCCGATACCGCTCCGAGCAGCGCGACGTCCTGTCCGGAGCGGTGGCCGAGAGCCAGGACCGGGCTGCCCGGTGCGGAGGCCACGGCTTCGACAAGGGGCTGGTCGACACCATCTCCGGCCACCAGCAGCTTGAAGCCCGGCAGGCCGGTCGCGATACGCCGCGCGCATTGGAGCAGGAAGGGGATCCGCTTCGGAGCGTCAAGTCCCCCCACGTACAGGGCTGTTCGTCCCGGTTCGAGGTGGTGGCGTTGGCGCAGCGCGGCGGCTGCGGCATGCTCGGGCGTGCCCTGGATGTCCGCGCGGTCACGCGTGGCGGTCAGCTCCGTGGTGTCCACGGAGTTGCGCAGGACGGTGATCCTTTCGCGGGGGAAGCCCCGTGAGGCGACGTGTGCGGCTCCCCCCTCGGTGTAGGCGAAGAACCAGGCGGCCTGCCGCGTGAGAACGTCCTTGGCGGCTGCTTGGAGCTGGCTCGTCTTCTTTGTGTAGGTGCGGCCGTGGCCCCAGAACGCGACCCGCGGAGGGCGCCCACCGGCCCGTCGGATCAGCTGACGCAGCAACAGCGGATAGGCCTCCAGATTTCGCAGCGCCTGTTCCAGCACCACCGCGTCGGCGGAAGCGGCCCGGTCCGTCACCTGACGCCAGAGAAGGGACCGTCCGCCAGGGGCAGGCAGCCGTCGCGAGGGTACCTGTACCGCGCAGGCGCAGGTTGCGGCGTCGCGTCGGGCCGCCTGCTGCGGTGGCACTAGCCCGTACAGCACTTCCAGGGCAACACCCGCGGAGTTCAGCCGGTCCTGCAGGTGATTGAAGAACGACGTTCGATAACCGGGGACGTAGGGCTGCACCACGACGACGCGCCGCCGGGTCTCTCGGGGTCTCGCCGGAGTGATCACCATGGCCGCACCTTAGGAACGATGTCGGGATTTTCCCGGCCCTGACCGATGAGTCGTCCCGAATTCAGGCGATCGGATGCCGCGTGCACCGCGCCGCCGTCCGCTCGTACGGGGCGAGCCGCCTGGCGCACCACCCCGTGGACGAAGCGGGCGTTGCCGAAGAGGTACCGGCGCCAGAGGCGGCGTGGTTCGCAGCCGAGCCGGAACAGCCATTCCAGCCCGTTGTGCCGCATCCAGTGCGGTGCCTGCGGCTTGTTCCCGGCGATGAAGTCGAACGCCGCGCCCACGGCCACGGTCACCACGGGCAGCGCGTCGCACAGTTCGGCGGCCCAGCGGTCCTGCTTGGGCGTGCCGAGTCCGACCCAGACGATGTCCGCCGCGGCGGAACGGATGTCCTCCACCTGCTGCCGCCGTTCGTGGACGGTCAGGGGCCTGAAGGGCGGGGAGCAGGTGCCGACGATCCGCGCCCCGGGATAGCGCTCCCGCAGCTCCCGGTGCAGCGCGTCGAGCACCTGGGGCGTGGAGCCGAGAAGGTAGTGGTTCAGTTCGGTGCGCTGACTCAGAGCGAAGACGTCCAGAAGGAGGTCGGGGCCGTAGACCCGTGTGCCCGGCAGTGCGGCGCTGCGGTGGAGCAGTCGGTTGGCCCACACGACCGGCTGCCCGTCGGGGAGGTTGAGGGAGGCCGAGCGGAGGATGCCGAGCAGCTCGGGGTCCCGGTCGGCCAGGGCGAGCGTGTAGGCGTTGGACAGGTGTACGTCACTGCCGCGCTTGATGCCCAGGGCGCCGGATCCCTCGGTGAGCCCATGGCGTGCCTCGCGCATCCGACCGGCCAGGTGTACGACATGGCGGGCCGCGCTGTCGCGGGTGTGCGCGGTGATGGGCACACCGAGGCACTCGACCACGGGAGCCGTCGTCACCGATGTCGTCCGGATGCTCGGAGGGGCGGTCATGAGCGGTCGGCTTCACAGCTCGGCGTGGCTCCGGCGGGCCGTGTGCCGCTCCCGGTGAACTCGGAGAGGGTCAGACGCCGGCGGAAGTCGGTGATGGTCTCGCACAGGCCGCGCTCCACGGGAGTCGTGGGCTCCCAGTTGAGCAGCTCGCGGGCGAGAGTGATGTCCGGACGCCGTCGCTCGGGGTCGTCCTGGGGACGGGGGGTGAGCGTGATCTCGGAGCGTGACCGGGTGAGCTTGCCGATCCACTGCGCCAGCTCCAGCATGGAGACTTCGTGGGGGTTGCCCAGGTTGACGGGTCCGCCGTGGTCGCCGGCCAGCATGCGCAGCAGGCCTTCGACCACATCGTCGACGTAGCACAGGGACCTGGTCTGGCTGCCGTCGCCGGTGACCGTGATCGGCTCCCCGAGCAGCGCCTGGCGGATGAAGGTCGGGATCGCCCGTCCGTCGTCCGGGCGCATCCGCGGCCCGAAGGTGTTGAAGATGCGCACGATCTTGGCGTCCACACCGCGGCTCCTGCGGTACGCCATCGTCAGTGCCTCGGCAAAGCGCTTCGCCTCGTCGTACACCGAACGCGGGCCCACGGGGTTCACATGTCCCCAGTAGCTCTCCGGCTGAGGATGGGTCAGGGGGTCGCCGTACGACTCGGAGGTGGAGGCCAGCAGGAAGCGGGCGCCCTTGGCGGCGGCCAGGTCCAGGGCGTGCCAGGTGCCGGCCGAGCCCACTCGGAGTGTCTCCAGTGGCAGTCTCAGGTAGTCCGCGGGCGAGGCAGGTGAAGCCAGGTGGAAGACGGCGTCCACCGGTCCCGGCTCGTCCACGCCCTGCGTGATGTCACAGTGACGGAACTGGAAGTGCCGGTCCCCCTTGAGGTGCTCGATGTTCTCGGGGCTGGAAGTAAGGAAGTTGTCCACGCAGACCACTTCGTGGTCCGCCTGAAGCAGCCGCTCGCACAGATGGGAGCCGATGAACCCGGCCCCACCCGTCACTACTGCACGCATGCAGGTCCTCTCGGCCGCCTCGCCCAGGCTGGTGGGCGAGGGAGGGCAAGCTTCGGTGTCAATGCCGGAGCTCAGATCGATGTCGTGTTTCTATTCATTAGTCAGAAATGGACCGACTGAGATGTCGTGCGGGTCGAAATGCGGCTAGTCAGCGCACGTTTCACCCGTTCTGCCGTACAAGGTGGAGGGACGCGGAATGCCGGTACCGACTGCGAAGACGGCTGTTCACCGGCCGGCTCCCCGTCGGCGGGCGCACTGGGGAGTCCGGGCGGCCAAGCGGTCCATCGACTGCGTGGGGGCCGCCGTCCTGCTCCTGTTGGTGGCGCCGGTGCTCCTCGCCGCCGCCGTCGCGGTGAAGCTCGACACTCCGGGCCCGCTGCTGTTCCGCCAGCGCCGCACCGGCTGGCGGGGCAAGGAGTTCCACGTCCTCAAGTTGCGGACCATGCATGTCGGTTCGGAGCGGTTGCGCGCGGCCATGGAGGTGCGCAACGAGGCGGACGGGCACCTCTTCAAGATTCGCGAGGACCCGCGGGTGACCGCGGTCGGGCGGTGGTTGCGCCGTTACTCCCTGGACGAGTTGCCGCAGCTGGTCAATGTGCTGCGGGGGCAGATGTCCCTGGTCGGTCCCCGTCCGCTCCCGGTCGCGGACTCGGCGTTCACCGGGGAGGCCCGCCGCCGCCTGCTCGTCCGACCCGGGATCACCGGACTGTGGCAGGTGAGCGGACGGTCCGACCTCCCCTGGGAGGACGCCCTGCGCCTGGATCTGGAGTACGTCGACACCTGGTCGATCAGACGGGACGTGGGGATCCTCTGGCGGACCCTCCCCGCCGTGCTGCGCGGTGACGGCGCCTACTGAGCCGGCGCCCGCGGTTGCGTGCCGCGTGCCGCGCGGAGGGTCGCACATCCACACCTGGCGCCACGGGGGCGTTACGCGGGGGCGGCCACGGGACCCAGCCAACGAGATCAGCCAGGGAGTGGCACCAGATGTCCGATACTCGCCGGGATACGACGCATGTGCAGGAACCCTCGCTCAGCGCCGAGCGGGCCGGACGGATTCCGCGCCGGTGGAAGGAGCGGGTCCTGCCCGCCGCCATCGCCCGTCGGCTGCGCGACCGTCGCGTGAAGCTGCCGGTGTACGCCGCGGCGGGACTGCTCCTGGCCGGTGCCGCCTGGATCGCGGTCACCGCGGTACTCGCCCGCAATGAACTGCTGGCCGCCCAGCGGAGTCTGGAGGCGCTGCGGCAGCACCTCGCGCAGCCCGCAGCGGCACCGGCCGTTGCGGCCGGCCCGCCGACGACGCGGACCGCGACAGCGCAGGCCGCGGTGCGCAGCGTCGCCGGCCATGCCGCACGGGCGCATCGCCTCACCACCGGCCCCGCCTGGTTCCCGGCGGCCCATCTGCCCGTCGCCGGCGGCCCCGTCCGTACCGTACGCGGCATCGCGGAGGCCTCCGACCGGCTGACCCGCGACGTGCTCTCCCCCATGGCGCGCACCGTCGCGGAACTCGGTTCCAGCGGGACGGACGACGGCCGGCACCTGAACCTCTCCGCGCTGCGCCGTGTGGCTCCCCTTCTCGAACAGGCCTCGCGCAGCGCGTCGGAGGTCCGTGCCGATGTCGACGACCTCCCGCACGGGACCTGGCTGCCGGCCACCGACCGGGCGCGCACTCAACTCGCCCGGCAGCTCGACCGGATCACCCCTCTCACCCACGATGCCGCCGCGGCGGCCCGGTTGCTGCCCTCGATGCTCGGAGCGGACGGACCGAGAAGGTACCTGGCGGTGTTCGAGAACACCGCGGAGGCTCGTGGCACGGGCGGACTGCCCGGAGCGTTCGCGGTGCTCAGGACGGACCGGGGCCGACTGAGCTTCGAGCACTTCGGGAACGACGTCGAACTGAGCGAGGCGTATGCGGACCTCGACCTGGGAACGGACTTCGACGGGCTCTACGGCCCCAACGCCCCGACCCGGACCTGGGTGAACTCCAACATGAGCCCGCACTTCCCGTACGCCGCGCGGATCTGGGCCGCGGCGTGGCAGCGGCACAGTGGCCAGACCGTGGACGGCGCCTTCGGCCTGGACCCCGGTGCGGTCTCCGGGCTCCTCGCCGCCTCCGGTCCTGCCCGGCTGCCCGACGGGAGCGTCGTCGCCGCCCACAACGTCGTGGATCTCAGCGAGCGCGCCAGCTACGCGCTCCACCCGGACTTCAGGCGACGCAAGGCGTATTTCCTCGACGTGGCGCGTGCTGTGGCCATCCGGCTGCTCGGTGCCTCGACCGACCCCGCGCGCCGGACCGATCTCTTCTCGGCGCTCCACCGGCAGCTGGGAGAGGGACGGATCAAGGTGTGGAGTGCCCACTCGGCGGAGCAGCGCGAACTCCTGGCGCGGTCGTTCGGCGGAGCACTGCCCGCAGGATCCGCTCCGCTGGCCGGACTGGTCGTCAACAATGCGGCGGGCACAAAGCTCGACTACTACCTCGACCGCCGACTCGTGTGGGCACCGGGCCGGTGCGTCGGCGGCCAACGCGAGGTCACCGTGACCGTCCGCCTGGCCAACCGGGCTCCGGTGTCTGGACTTCCGCCGTACGTCGTGCAGCGGGTGGACGACCCGCCCTACGACACGCGGCCAGGTGACAACCGCCTGTTGGTGTCCTACTACGCCAGCGCGGAGGCCACCCTGTCCGGTGCGACCCTGGACGGCCGCACGACTCAGGTCAGCCACGGCGCCGAGCGGGGTCACCCGGTCTTCACCCTCGATGTCGAGCTGCCCGCTCGCGGCACGCGCACCCTCGTACTCCACTTGCTGGAGCGGCCCTGGGACCGCCCTCCCGTCGTGCTGCGTCAGCCGCTGGTGCGTCCCCTGCGGGCCACGGTACTTCCGAACGGCCCGTGCGCCGGCTGATTCCCCTCCCCGGCGGCATGAACTCCGGGCCAGCAGTGCCGGAACGCACACCGCGGAAAGCCGCCATTTCTGCATGGTTTCACCGAAGATCACGGATATGATCACTAAGTTAGTGAATGTCCTGTATTGATACCTATTTGAGCACTTGGGATGGATACCTTGGATCTGTCCGACTACCTCCGATTCCTGGTCAGGCGTTGGCGCGTCATCGCGGCGCTGGGCCTGCTGGGAACAGCGGTCGGCGCGTTCGTCACCCACGCCACCACACCGCAGTACCGGGCCACCTCGACGCTGTTCGTGTCTCTTCAGGACTGGGACGACACGGTCAAGCTCAATCAGGGCAACGCCTTCGCCCAGGCTCGCGTCCGCTCCTACGCGGAAGTGGTGACCAGCCCCTACGTGACCAAGCCGGTCGCCAAGTTTCTGCGCCTGGACATGACGCCCTCACAACTGGCCCGGAAGATCACCACGGAGGTACCCCTCGAAACGGTACTTCTCAAGATCACCGTCACGGACACCCAGCCGTCCCGGGCCGCCCGGATCAGCAACGCGGTCGCCCACCGCTTCGCCGAGATCATCACCGAGATCGAGCGACCGGAGGGCGCCCGGCTCTCGCCCGTCCGGCTGAGCGTCACCGAGCCCGCCCACAGGCCGAACACGCCGGCCTCTCCGAACATGGTGCTCAACCTCGCGCTCGGTCTGGTGGCCGGCCTGACCATCGGTACCGGCCTGGCGGCCGCGCGGGAGTCGCTGGACACCTCGGTGCGCAGCCGCAGCGACCTGACCCGGTGTCTTGCCGCCTCCGGCGGACCCGCCGTACTCGGCAGCGTCGTCCTCGACCAGCGCGTCTCCCGGCACCCGGTGGCCACGGACGACGACACCTTCGGTCAGCGGGCGGAGGACTTCAGACGGCTGCGCACCAGCCTCCGATTCGTGGACATCGACGCCCCGCCCAAGGTCATCGCGGTCACCAGTGCGGTGCCCTGCGAGGGAAAGACGAGCATCTCGATCAACCTGGCGTCCGCCCTGGCAGAGTTCGGCTCCTCGGTCTGCCTGGTCGACGCGGACCTGCGGCGCCCCAGCGTGGCCCATACGCTCGGCCTGGTACAGGACGCCGGACTGACCACCGTGATGATCGGCCAGGCGGACGCCGGGGACATGATGCAGTCGGCGGGCTCCTTCTCGGTGCTGGCCAGCGGGGTGCTGCCGCCCAACCCGGCGGAGATGCTGGGCTCGGCGCAGTTCCGCACCGTGGTGCGCTCGCTCGCCGAGAGGTTCGACCACGTGGTGATCGACACCGCGCCGGTACTCCCGGTGGCGGACACACCGGCGATGGCCTCGGCGGTCGACGGCTACCTGCTGGTGGCCCGGTACGCGAAGAGCACCCGGGGCCAGCTCACCGACGCGCTGCGCGCCCTGCAAGACGTCGGGGCGACTGTGCTCGGCAGCGTCCTCAACATGATCCCCGCCAAGCGTGACGGCGAGCAGTACGGCTACGGGTACGAGTACCGGCCCCGGACGTCGGGACGCCGAGACTGGCTCAGGCTCAGGCTCAGGCTCCGCCGCCGCGGCAGGCCCGCGAAGATCGGTGCCTTCCCCGCGCCGACCGCGCCGGCGGGGAAGGACACCGCCCCGGCGATTGCCACGGAAGGCGGAGAGCATCACTGAGCGAACCGTGAATGCCACGGACGCCGATGACCGTATGGCCGACCCGGCCGTCGGCGTCCGCCAGGCATCACGCCGCCGTTCGGGCGTCCACAAGCGCCGTCGGTCCAGAGCGGCGGTTCGCGCCTCCCGGCCGGTGGCCTGGTACGCGCGGATGCGTGCGCTCCTGGCGCTCCCGCCCATCGCGGCCGCGGCCCTGGCGGGCGCGATGCTGCTTACCGAGTGTGAGGCCGACGGCCGCTCACCGGAACGAGCGCAGGCCGCTGCCGGGTCTGCCGCGGGGCGGGTCGAGCAACTCGGGGTCAAGGTCCTCGACGTCCTGCCCCACGATCCGAAGGCCTACACGCAGGGCCTCGAGATGGCCGGGCGAACGCTCTACGAGGGGACGGGCAGGGCCGGCGAGTCGTCGATCCGCCTGGGTCCGCCCGGCCGGCCTCCCACCGTCCGTGCCGACCTGCGGGCACCGCTGTTCGGGGAGGGGATCACCGTCCTCGGACCGACGCTGTGGCAGTTGACCTGGCGGGACCACATCGCGATCGAACGGGATGCCGGAACCCTGGCCGAGCTGCGTCGTCTCCCCTACACGCAGGAGGGGTGGGGGGTATGCCACCAGCCGGGGCGCGGGCGGCTGGTCACCAGTGACGGTTCCGCCCGGCTGACCTTCCGGGAGCCACAGACGCTGGCCCCGCTCGGGGAACTCGTCGTCACCCTCCACGGCCGTCCGGTGCCGCGGCTCAACGAGCTGGAATGCGTGGGCGACAGTGTGTACGCCAATGTCTGGCCCTCCAACGGGATCGTGCGCGTCGACGCGGACACCGGCGCGGTGACCGCTCAGATCGATGCCTCAGGTCTGTTGACCCCGACCGAGCGGCAGCACGCCGAGGTGCTGAACGGCATCGCCGCCGTCCCCGGCACCGACGAGTTCCTGATCACGGGCAAATGGTGGCCGAAGATGTTCCGAGTGGTCTTCGTCGCCAGGTGATCGGGTGTCTGGTCAGCCTGTTAGACGTTGAACCGGAACTCCACGACATCCCCGTCCTGCATCACATAGTCCTTGCCCTCCATGCGGGCCTTGCCCTTCGCGCGGGCCTCCGCCACCGAGCCCGACTCCACCAGGTCGTCGAAGGAGATGACCTCCGCCTTGATGAAGCCCTTCTGGAAGTCGGTGTGGATGACGCCGGCGGCCTCGGGGGCCGTGGCGCCCTTCTTGATGGTCCAGGCGCGGGACTCCTTGGGGCCTGCCGTCAGGTAGGTCTGGAGGCCGAGGGTGCGGAAGCCGACGTGGGCCAGGGTCGCGAGGCCGGGTTCCTCCTGGCCGACGGACTGGAGGAGTTCGAGGGCCTCGTCATCGTCGAGCTCGGCGAGGTCCGCCTCCAGCTTGGCGTTGAGGAAGATGGCCTCGGCGGGGGCGACCAGGGCGCGCTGCTCGTTCTTGAAGTCCTCGTCGGTCAGCTCGTCCTCGTCGACGTTGAAGACGTAGAGGAAGGGCTTGGTCGTGAGCAGGTGCAGGTCGTGCAGGAGCTCGGCGCGCTCGCCGCCCTGGACGATGCCGTGCGCGAAGAGCGTGTCGCCCTTCTCCAGGATCTCCTTGGCCTCCTCGACCGCCTTGACCTTGGGCTGGATGTCCTTCTTGATCCGCGATTCCTTCTGGAGACGCGGCAGGACCTTCTCGATGGTCTGGAGGTCGGCGAGGATCAGCTCGGTGTTGATCGTCTCGATGTCGTCCTTGGGCGAGACCTTGCCGTCGACATGCACGACGTTCTCGTCCTTGAAGGCGCGGATGACCTGGCAGATCGCGTCGGACTCACGGATGTTCGCGAGGAACTTGTTGCCCAGGCCCTCGCCCTCGGACGCGCCGCGCACGATGCCCGCGATGTCGACGAAGTCGACCGTGGCCGGGAGGATCCGCTCCGACTTGAAGATCTCGGCCAGCTTGCCGAGCCGCGGGTCGGGGACGCCGACGACGCCGACGTTCGGCTCGATCGTGGCGAACGGGTAGTTGGCCGCCAGCACGTCGTTCTTGGTCAGGGCGTTGAACAGGGTCGACTTGCCGACATTCGGCAGACCGACGATTCCGATCGTGAGCGACACGTTGCGACTTCCCGTGAGTGGAGAGGGCAGGGGGCCGGGAGACCGGCCGATCCACCAGTCTACGGCGTACCCGGAACCACCCCGGCGGCGTATCGAACGCTTGGCCAAGCCCCGGCCCACGGCGTGTCAGAAGGCCTATTCGGCATATTGAACGACCTAAGTTGGTGCAGTGGAGCAATACAGGACGCGACCTGCCCAGTACGGACCGCGACGTGACCGGCCGAGATCGTCCCTGCCGCCGCAGGCGGGACGAGGAGCGGGCGGTGGTGCGGTGCGAGCGGTCCGGCAGCCGGGACCGCAACGCCGCCCCTCGGCGGGACCGCAGCGCCGTACCCCGCCCGTGCGACGGCCCGCCCCCGCTCCGGCACCCGCCGCGGCGAGGTTTCCGAACCCCCGGCTGACCGGGCTGGGCAGCGGGTTGTTCTGCGCGCTGGTGATGTTCCTGCTCGGCGGACTGTGCGCCGTGCTGTTCGGGGCATCGCTGACGGCGTACGGGGTGCTGTTCCTGCCGGTGTGTGCGCTGACCGCCGTCTGGGTGCGCCGCGGGGATCTGATGACCGCGCCTGTCGTCGTGCCGATCGCGTTCGCCGTGGGGCTGGTGCCGGTGGCGGACGGCGACGGTGGGGCCGGCGGCAAGCTGATGGGTCTGGTCACGGCGCTCGCCACGCAGGCCGGGTGGCTGTACGGCGGCACGCTCATCACCGGGCTGATCGTGATCGTCCGGCGCGTTCGGCTGGTGCACCGGCGACGGGCGGCGGCCCGTCCCCCGGTGTGACGCCCGAGTCCTAATGCCCTGCCGCCCGCATCGCCGCCCCCACGATCCCCGCGTTGTTCTGCAGCTGCGCCGGGACGATCTCCGCCTTGATGCCCTCGATGTGCGGCAGGAACTTCTGTGACTTGCGGCTGACGCCGCCGCCGATGATGAACAGCTCCGGCGAGAACAGCATCTCGACGTGGGCGAGGTACGTGCGCACGCGGTGCACCGCCCAGTGCTCCCACGTCATGTCGTGGTCCTCCCGGGCCTTGCTGGAGGCCCGCTTCTCCGCGTCGTGCCCGTCGAGCTCCAGATGGCCCAGCTCGGTGTTGGGGACCAGGACGCCGTCGACGAAGACCGCGCTGCCGATGCCCGTGCCGAACGTGAGCATGATCACCGTGCCCCGGCGGTCGCGCCCGGCGCCGAAGTGCATCTCGGCGACGCCCGCCGCGTCCGCGTCGTTCACCACCGTCACCGGCAGTCCGCCCAGCCGCTCGCCGAGCAGCACGCGCGCGTCGGTGTCGATCCAGCTGTCGTCGACGTTCGCCGCGGTCCGGATCGTCGCTCCGTCGGTGACCACGCCCGGGAACGTGACCCCGACCGGGCCCGTCCAGCCGAAGTGGTCGACGACCTGCTTGACGCCGTCGGCCACCCCGTCGGGCGTGGCCGGCTGCGGGGTGAGGACCTTGTGGCGCTCCTGCGCCAGGTCTCCCTTGTCCAGGTCCACCGGGGCACCCTTGATCCCGGAACCGCCGATGTCCACGCCGAAGATCTGCATGGCCCTACGTTACGACGGGGGACTGACAGTCACCGGCCGGATGGCGAACCCCACCGGCGACTCCCCCATCACTCCCCGATCACTCCCCGGAATCCTCACCGGTTCCGGCGCCGCGGCGCTCGGCGACCAGCGCCGCCGCCTCCTCGCGCAGGTCGCGGCGCAGCTCCTTGGGGAGCGAGAAGGTGATGGACTCCTCGGCCGCCCTGACGATCTCGACGTCCTCGAAACCGCGCTGGGAGAGCCACTCCAGGACCTGCTCGACCAGGACTTCCGGGACGGAGGCGCCCGAGGTGACGCCGACCGTGGAGACGCCCTCCAGCCAGGCCTCGTCGATCTCGTCGGCGAAGTCCACCAGGTAGGCCGCGCGTGCGCCGGCGAGCTTGGCGACCTCCACGAGCCGCTTGGAGTTGGAGGAGTTGCGGGAGCCGACCACGATCACCAGGTCCGACTCGGCGCCCATCTGCTTCACGGCCAGCTGGCGGTTCTGCGTGGCGTAGCAGATGTCGTCGCTCGGCGGGGAGATGAGCTGAGGGAACTTCTCCTTCAGGGCGTCGACCGTCTCCATGGTCTCGTCGACGGACAGCGTGGTCTGGGAGAGCCAGACGACCTTGGACGGGTCACGGACCTCGACCTTCTGCACATCGCCCGGCCCGTCGACGAGCTGGATGTGCTCGGGGGCCTCACCGGAGGTGCCGATGACCTCCTCGTGTCCCTCGTGGCCGATCAGGAGGATGTCGTAGTCCTCCTGGGCGAAGCGGACGGCTTCCTTGTGGACCTTGGTGACCAGCGGGCAGGTGGCGTCGATGGTGGCGAGGCGGCCGCGCTCGGCCTCCTCGTGGACGACCGGGGCCACGCCGTGCGCCGAGAACATGACGATGTTCCCCGCGGGCACCTCCTCCGTCTGCTCGACGAAGATCGCACCCTTCTTCTCCAGGGTCTGCACGACGTACTTGTTGTGGACGATCTCGTGCCGGACGTAGACCGGAGCGCCGTACTGCTCCAGAGCTTTCTCGACGGCGATCACGGCGCGGTCCACACCCGCGCAGTAGCCACGGGGGGCGGCGAGCAGGACACGGCGGCCAGGCGAAGCAGACATGCGTCCCATCGTAAGGCCGCGTTCGGCGCGTCGAAGATCGCATCCGTGTGGAGTCCCCGGGAAGGCTGAGAGGGAGCGATGTGCGTGACGCCCGGGTGGTGCGGGCGGTCCCCGGGACAGGCGGGGGGCTTCGTCGTGCCGGCGCCTGTCCCGCGTGCTGTCCTGCACGGACACCGGGGGGCTGCGGGTGGCGCTGCTGTAATCAGCCGTCGTGGCACCGGCCACGGTGGTGTGAACGGCGCGGCGGGCCGGCGGGACGCACCGCTGGTCGTGGTGCGCGGGCGGGGATGTCCGGTGAGCTGGTGGCGGCACGCGCTGGTACCGGTGGCGGGAGCGGCGATCGGGCGTTGCGGCGATCGCGGAGGCGTCGGCGACAGCGCAGCCGGTGGGAGTCGCGTGGCCGGCGCCGGGGTCGGCGGTGCCGGCGGGCAGGGCAGTCGCGAGCCGGCGTCGTGAGCGCCCAGGCGCTGCGATCACGCCGGCCGCGGAAGCGGCGTGACCGGCTGCGTCGGCCGGTGTCGTGGGGCGGGCCCGGCGGCCGGGAAACGGAGTCGCCCCCGTCACGGCCCAGGGGTGGTGCGCCCCTGGGTGCCGGGCGCCTGCCCGCCTCGCCGGGTGGGTGAGGTGCGATGTCAGCGGCGGCCACTACTCTCGCGGCATGGCTGTGAACACGTCTCCGGAATCCCCGCTCCCCGTCGGTGAGGTGTCGCGGCTGATCGGAGGGTGGATCGACCGGCTCGGGGCGGTGTGGGTCGAGGGGCAGATCACCCAGTTGTCGCGCCGGCCGGGTGCCGGTGTGGTGTTCCTGACGCTGCGGGACCCCTCGTACGACATCTCGGTCAGCGTCACCTGCTATCGGCAGGTGTTCGACGCCGTCGCGGACGTGGTGAGCGAGGGCGCCCGGGTCGTGGTCCTCGCCAAGCCCGAGTGGTACGCCCCGCGGGGGCAGCTGTCGTTGCGGGCGGCCGAGATAAGGCCCGTCGGGGTCGGTGAGCTGCTCGCGCGTCTGGAGCAGTTGAAGAAGGCCCTGGCGCGCGAGGGCCTGTTCGCGCCGGAGCGGAAGAAGCCGCTGCCTTTCCTGCCGCAGCTCGTCGGGCTGGTCTGCGGACGGGCTTCGGCCGCCGAGCGGGACGTACTGGAGAACGCCCGGCACCGCTGGCCGGCCGTGCGCTTCGAGGTGCGCAATGTCGCCGTGCAGGGCGTGCACGCCGTGCCGCAGGTCGTGCAGGCCGTGAAGGAGCTCGACGCGATCGACGACGTGGACGTGATCATCGTCGCGCGCGGTGGCGGCAGCGTGGAGGATCTGCTGCCGTTCTCCGACGAGCAGCTGATCCGGACGGTGGCGCAGTGCCGTACGCCCGTGGTGTCCGCGATCGGGCACGAGCCCGACAACCCGCTCCTCGATCATGTCGCCGACCTGCGCGCCTCCACCCCGACCGATGCCGCCAAGAAGGTCGTGCCGGACGTCGGCGAGGAGTATGAGCGCGTGCGGCTGCTGCGGGACCGGGCGCGGCGGTGCGTGGCGGCCCTGCTGGAGCGGGAGGAGCGCGGCCTGGCCCACGCGCTGGCGAGGCCGTCGATTCAGGACCCGCACCGGATGATCGACGAGCGCGCCGACCAGGTGGCGGACCTGCTCGACCGGGGCCGGCGCTGTCTGCGGCACCAGCTCGACCGGGCCGACTCGGAGCTGACGCACACGCACGCGCGCGTGGTGGCCCTCTCCCCCGCGGCGACCTTGAAACGCGGGTACGCCGTGCTGCAGAAGGCGGACGGGCACGCGGTCCGCGACCCGGGCGAGGTGGCGGCCGGCGAGGCCCTGCGCGCGCGGGTCTCCGAGGGTGAGTTCTCCGTACGAGTGGACACATAGGGTGGGTGCATGACCAGCGAGGTTGATGAGACACCGGGCATGAGCGAGGCGCTCGGGTACGAGCAGGCGCGGGACGAGCTGATCGAGGTCGTCCGCCGTCTGGAGGCGGGCGGTACGACGCTGGAGGAGTCCATCGCGCTGTGGGAGCGCGGCGAGGAGCTGGCCAAGGTGTGCCGGCGCTGGCTGGACGGGGCGCGGGCGCGGCTGGACGCGGCGCTGGCGGAGGAGACCTCGGACGAGGCGGACGCGGAGTAGCGAGGCGGGCGCGGAGCGGCACGGGCGGTTCACTGTGAGGTGTGACACGACGTCCCAGAGTTGATTGAACGTTGAACTTCACTGTCGTACGGTCGGGGACATCCGACGTACCCGCTCGAGAAGGTTCAAAGGTTCATCCATGTCTCTCGCCCTTGACCCAGCCGCGCAGGACCTGCTGTTCCGCGAGGCCCGCACCGCCAACACCTTCACCGACGAGCCGGTGACCGACGAGCAGGTGCAGGCGATCTACGACCTGGTCAAGTACGGCCCGACCGCCTTCAACCAGACCCCGCTGCGCATCACCCTGGTCCGCTCCCCCGAGGCCCGCGAGCGCCTGGTGCGGCACATGGCCGAGGGCAACCAGCCCAAGACGGCCGCCGCCCCGCTGGTCGCGATCCTCTCCGCGGACAACGAGTTCCACGAGGAGCTGCCGCACCTGTTCCCGGCCATGCCGCAGGTGAAGGACCTCTTCTTCGCCGAGCGCCCGGTCCGTGAGAACGCCGCCACGCTGAACGCCGCCCTCCAGGCCGCGTACTTCATCGTCGGCGTCCGCGCCGCCGGTCTCGCCGCCGGCCCGATGACCGGCTTCGACTTCGAGGGCGTGCGCAAGGAATTCCTGGACGACGACCACACCCCGCTGATGGTCGTCAACATCGGCCGTCCGGGCCCGGACGCCTGGTACCCGCGCTCCCCGCGCCTGGAGTTCGACCAGGTCGTCACGACCGTCTGACCGACGGACACGAGAAACGGACACGAGAAAGGCCCCCGGTATGCGCCGGGGGCCTTCTCCATGCGTACCGAGCCCGTGGCCCGGGGACGGGGTCTCACTCCGTCTTCAGCGCGTCCGCCATCTTCGTCAGCTGCGCGAACGAGGCGGTGCCCGTCACGACCGTCGTCGAGCCCTTGGTGCCCTCCAGGACCAGCGCGTCGTACCGGCCGCCCTCGTAGCGGGTCCAGGTCCGGCCGTCGATCTTCTCGGTCCTGCCGGTCTCCCGCGCCCCCTGGGTCGCCTCGTCGATGAAGACCGGGCGCCGCTGAGTGGACTGCTCGACGGCCACGTACTCCCCGTCGGGGTCGTGGAAGCCGAGGTGCCAGGCGTCGAACTCGTCGCCCTGGTAACGGACGGAGGTGGCCTTCCATGCGTCGGGCAGGCCCTGGGGCGCGGCGATGGGGTACGAGGCCGCGCGGCGTGCCGTGAGCAGCTCCACCCGGTAGTCGACGCGCTTGAGGTCGGGCGGGCTGTCGTCGTGCGGGATGAAGAGGTAGATGACGCCCGCCACGAGGACGATGACTCCCAGGGAGAGGATCATGTCCCGCGCCGTCTTCTGCTTGCCGTTCGTGCCTGCCACGCCCCCTATCGTCGCAGGTCTCCGGCGCGCTCATCCGTGGGGGCCCCTGCTCATTTTGCGGTCTCGGCGATAGAGTCAGGCATTAACACCCTCATCCGGCCGTCGTCGTACAGAAAGGTGCGCTCCGATGACCGAGCATCATCACTTGCCGTCCGAACTCGATGTGCCCTCCGAGGCCCCCGACCGCAACCTCGCCCTGGAACTGGTCCGGGTCACCGAGGCAGCGGCGATGGCCGCAGGCCGCTGGGTCGGGCGGGGTGACAAGAACGGCGCCGACGGTGCCGCGGTGCGCGCCATGCGGACCCTCGTCTCCACCGTCTCGATGAACGGTGTCGTCGTCATCGGCGAGGGCGAGAAGGACGAAGCCCCGATGCTGTTCAACGGGGAGCGGGTGGGCGACGGCACGGGACCCGAGTGCGATATCGCCGTCGACCCGATCGACGGCACCACACTGACCGCGAAGGGCATGACGAACGCGATCGCGGTGCTGGCCGCCGCCGAGCGCGGGTCCATGTTCGACCCGTCCGCCGTCTTCTACATGGACAAGCTCGTCACCGGGCCCGAGGCGGCCGACTTCGTCGACATCAACGCGCCGGTGTCGGTGAACATCCGCCGGGTCGCCAAGGCCAAGCGGTCCGCGCCCGAGGACGTGACGGTGGTGATCCTGGACCGGCCACGGCACGAGGGCATCATCAAGGAGATCCGGGACACCGGCGCGCGCATCAAGCTGATCTCCGACGGCGACGTGGCCGGCTCGATCCTGGCGCTGCGCGAGGGCACCGGCGTCGACCTGCTGCTCGGCATCGGCGGTACGCCGGAGGGCATCATCTCGGCCTGTGCGGTGAAGTGCCTGGGCGGCACGATCCAGGGCAAGCTGTGGCCCAAGGACGACGAGGAGCGTCAGCGGGCGATCGACGCGGGGCATGATCTCGACCGGGTGCTGATGACGGAGGACCTGGTCACCGGGGAGAACGTGTTCTTCGTGGCGACCGGGATCACCGACGGGGAACTGCTGCGGGGCGTGCGGTACCGGGCGGAGACCGCCACGACCGACTCGATCGTGATGCGGTCGCGGTCGGGGACGGTGCGCAGGATCGATTCCGAGCACCGGCTGAGCAAGCTGCGGGCGTACAGCGCGATCGACTTCGACAAGGGGAAGTAGCGCGGGCAGGGGCGGGGCTCGGGCAGCTCACCCCGCGAGCAAAAGGCGCCCCCGGTGCGGTGGGGGCGCCTTTCGTCGTGTCTGTCGGTCAGCCTGCCGCGGCTATCGTGCTCGCCGGGCGGGCCGCCTTCTTCAACTCCAAGTCCCGGCGGCGGCGTCGGGCCAGGACCACGCGGCGTTCGGCGGCGGTGAGGCCGCCCCAGACGCCGTAGGGCTCGGGCTGGAGCAGGGCGTGCTCGCGGCATTCGACCATCACCGGGCAGCGGGCGCAGACCCGCTTGGCCGCCTCCTCCCGGGAGAGCCGGGCGGCGGTCGGCTCCTTGGAGGGGGCGAAGAACAGGCCCGCCTCGTCACGCCGGCACACCGCCTCGGTGTGCCACGGGGCGTCTTGGTCCCTGTCTCGCGCTGGCACCCGCGGGGCCGGAACGGCAGCTACCAGGGACGAATGCGGCGGTTGCAGCACGGTCTACTCCTGACGACGGCTTCGCGAGCGAGAGACGATGCAGCAAGGCCTACCCGCTGTGCGCGCGCCTATGCACTGAGTTCCGAAGCGCTGGATTCGCCCCCGTTTCCGGGTTCCGTCGGGCGGCGTCACCGGTGGACCGATTTGCCCCGGACCCCGACGGATTCGCGACTGTCAATGATTCAGATGCTTGCGCAAACCCTTGTCGACCTTGCGCTGCACCCGGTCGAGGATGTCCGCGACGACCTTGCCGCGCCGGGGCCGCGCCTCGACGCTCCCCAGGACGGCCCAGCCGTCGACGTAGACGACGGGGGCCTGCGGGTCGCCCGAGTCGAGCGTGTCCACCTCGAAGCTGCCGAGCACGCCGCCGCCCATGCCGCGCAGCGACACGTTCTCCGGGACGCGGATCTCGACGCTGCCGAAGACCGAGAACGCCCTGATCATGACCTGCTGGTGATCGAAGAGCGCCTCGCTGAGGTCTATCTCGACACTGCCGAAGACCGCGTACGCGTGGATACGGCGGCCCGTGCGCCAACGGCCCTTGCGGACGACGCTGCTGAAGATCGCGACCACGTTGTCGTCCGGGTCGATCGGGATGGCGCCGGCCGTGGGGCGATACGGGGCCGGGGCCGGCGAAGGGCCGGGGCCCTGGCGGTGGGCAGCCGGCAGATCCCGTATGAAGACGTCCAGTTCGCCGACCGTCTTGGCGCGCAGCACCCCCTCGACGCGCTCGGCGTGCTCGTCCGCGGTGAGACGGCCCTCGGCCAGGGCGTCGCGCAGGATGTCGGCGATGCGGTCCCGCTCGGCGTCGGAGGCACGGAGCTCGGAGACGGCGGGCGCGGTCTGCTTCTGAAGGTCCACGGCAGCAGCGTACCCAAACACGATAGATCGCGACACCCCCCGTGGCGCCTGTAAGTCGCGGCCGAGTGTGACGAACTGAGCCTTACCTCGGGGCTCCGGTGCCGGAGGCAGGTTCTAGTCTGGTGGGCGCTCGCCAAAGGAGGCGGGCCGCCGTCCGTCGAGTGAGGAATGGGCTGAGATGCCTGAGTTCGCGTACACCGATCTGCTTCCCCAAGGGGAGGACACCACGCCGTACCGGCTGGTGACCTCCGAGGGCGTCTCCACGGTCGAGGGGCCGGACGGGCGGACCTTCCTCAAGGTGGAGCCGGAGGCGCTGCGCAAGCTCGCCGAGGAGGCCGTCCACGACATCCAGCACTACCTGCGCCCGGCCCACCTCGCGCAGCTGCGCCGCATCATCGACGACCCCGAGGCGTCGGGCAACGACAAGTTCGTGGCGCTGGACCTGCTGAAGAACGCGAACATCGCGGCGGCGGGCGTGCTGCCGATGTGCCAGGACACGGGCACGGCGATCGTGATGGGCAAGCGCGGCCAGAACGTGCTGACGGCGGGCCGCGACGAGGAGGCCCTGTCCCGCGGCATCTACGACGCGTACCAGAACCTCAACCTGCGCTACTCGCAGATGGCTCCGCTCACCATGTGGGAGGAGAAGAACACCGGCTCCAACCTGCCCGCGCAGATCGAGCTGTACGCGACCGACGGCGGCGCCTACAAGTTCCTGTTCATGGCGAAGGGCGGCGGCTCCGCCAACAAGTCGTTCCTCTACCAGGAGACGAAGGCCGTCCTGAACGAGGCCTCCATGATGAAGTTCCTGGAGGAGAAGATCCGCTCGCTGGGTACGGCGGCCTGCCCGCCCTACCACCTGGCGATCGTGGTCGGCGGCACGAGCGCCGAGTACGCGCTGAAGACCGCGAAGTACGCCTCCGCGCACTACCTGGACGAGATCCCGGCGGAGGGTTCGGAGCTCGGGCACGGCTTCCGGGACAAGGAGCTGGAGCAGAAGGTCTTCGAGCTGACGCAGCGGATCGGGATCGGGGCGCAGTTCGGCGGGAAGTACTTCTGCCACGACGTGCGCGTGGTCCGGCTGCCGCGGCACGGCGCCTCCTGCCCCGTCGCCATCGCCGTGTCCTGCTCCGCGGACCGCCAGGCCGTCGCGAAGATCACGGCCGAGGGCGTCTTCCTGGAGCAGCTGGAGACGGACCCGGCGCGGTTCCTGCCGGAGACCACGGACGAGCAGCTCGACGAGGCCGGTGACGTGGTCGAGATCGACCTCAACCAGCCGATGGACACGATCCTGGCCGAGCTGACGAAGTACCCGGTCAAGACCCGGCTCTCGCTGACCGGTCCGCTGGTCGTCGCCCGTGACATCGCGCACGCCAAGATCAAGGAGCGGCTGGACGCGGGCGAGGAGATGCCGCAGTACCTGAAAGACCACCCGGTGTACTACGCGGGCCCGGCCAAGACGCCCGAGGGCTACGCGTCCGGCTCCTTCGGCCCGACGACGGCCGGCCGGATGGACAGCTACGTCGAGCAGTTCCAGGCGGCGGGCGGCTCGAAGGTGATGCTGGCGAAGGGCAACCGCAGCAAGCAGGTCACGGACGCGTGCGCGTCGCACGGCGGCTTCTACCTGGGCTCCATCGGCGGTCCGGCGGCCCGGCTCGCCCAGGACTGCATCAAGAAGGTCGAGGTCGTCGAGTACGAGGAGCTCGGCATGGAGGCCGTCTGGAAGATCGAGGTCGAGGACTTCCCGGCGTTCATCGTCGTCGACGACAAGGGCAACGACTTCTTCCAGGACCCGGCGCCGGCGCCGACGTTCACGAGCATTCCGGTGCGGGGGCCGGGGCTGGCGTAGTGCCCCGGGGTGCGGCGGGGGTGGTTTTCGCCCCCGCCGCCCCTACCCGTCCCGTCCCCAGGGGCTCCGCCCCTTCGACCCCGCCAGGGGGCTGCGCCCCCTGGACCCCCGGCCTTCGCCCACCCACCACCCGACACGGCCGGACAAGAGCCCCGGGCCCACCGCGGGGACTACGTCCCCTGCACCCCTAAGGGCATCGGACCCCGGCCCCTTCAAGAGCCTCAGCCCTCCGGCACCTCATGGGGGCATCGGCCCCGGGCCCCTTCATGAACGTCGGCCCCCGGCCTCTCATGAGCCTCGGCCCCCGGCCCATTCAAGAGCCTCAGCCCCGGCCCCTCACGAGCCTCGGCCCCCGGCCCGTTCATGAGCCTCGGCCCCCTGCCCCTCACGAGCCTCAGCCCCCGGCCCCTCACGGGCATCAGCCCTCCGGCATCTCATAGGCCTCGGGCCCTGGCCCCTCTGATTGCCTCGGGCCCCGGCCCCCCGTGTCCTCAGCCCCCCATTCGCCCCGTCCAGGAACATCACCGCCGCCTCGATCGCTGTAGCCGGTATGAGCGACGAATACCGCATCGAGCACGACTCCATGGGTGAAGTACGTGTCCCGGCCGACGCCAAGTGGCGGGCTCAGACGCAGCGTGCTGTCGAGAACTTCCCGGTTTCCGGGCAGCGCATCGAGCGCGCGCACATCGAGGCGCTGGCCCGGATCAAAGGGGCGGCGGCCAAGGTCAACGCCGAGCTGGGGGTCCTGGACGAGGACGTCGCCGGTGCGATCCAGGAGGCCGCCGGGGAGGTGGCCGAGGGGACGTGGGACGCGCACTTCCCCGTCGATGTGTTCCAGACCGGGTCCGGGACCTCGTCCAACATGAACACCAACGAGGTCATCGCCACCCTCGCGACCGAGCGGCTGGGCAAGAGCGTGCACCCCAACGACCACGTCAACGCCTCCCAGTCGTCCAACGACGTGTTCCCGTCCTCGATCCACATCGCCGCCACCGCCGCCGTCACACGCGATCTGATCCCCGCCCTGGACCATCTCGCCGCCTCCCTGGAGCGCAAGGCCGAGGAGTTCTCCGATGTCGTGAAGTCGGGGCGGACCCATCTCATGGACGCCACGCCCGTGACGCTGGGGCAGGAGTTCGGCGGGTACGCCGCCCAGGTGCGGTACGGGATCGAGCGGCTTCAGGCGTCCCTCCCCCGGCTCGCCGAACTTCCCCTCGGCGGTACGGCCGTCGGCACCGGCATCAACACCCCGCCCGGTTTCTCCGCCGCCGTGATCGAGGAGGTCGCCCGGACCACCGGGCTGCCCCTCACCGAGGCCCGGGACCACTTCGAGGCGCAGGGCGCCCGGGACGGCATCGTCGAGACCAGCGGGCAGCTGCGAACCATCGCGGTCGGACTGACGAAGATCGCCAACGACCTGCGGTGGATGTCCTCCGGGCCGCGCACGGGCCTCGCCGAGATCGCCCTGCCCGACCTCCAGCCCGGCTCCTCGATCATGCCCGGCAAGGTCAATCCGGTCATTCCGGAGGCCGTGCTGATGGTCGCCGCGCAGGTCGTGGGCAACGACGCCACCGTCGCCACCGCGGGCGCCGCCGGGAACTTCGAGCTCAACGTGATGCTGCCCGTCATCGCGAAGAACGTCCTGGAGTCGATCCGGCTGCTCGCGCGCGCCACGCGCCTGCTCGCCGACCGGACCGTCGACGGCATCACCGCCCACCGCGAGCGGGCGCGGGAGTACGCCGAGTCCTCACCGTCCGTCGTCACGCCGCTCAACAAGTACATCGGCTACGAGGAGGCCGCCAAGGTCGCCAAGAAGGCGCTGGCCGAGCGGAAGACCATCCGTCAGGTCGTCCTGGACAGCGGGTACGTGGAGCGCGGGGACCTGACGCTGGAGCAGCTCGACGAGGCGCTGGACGTCCTGCGGATGACACACCCGTGACGGTTCGTCGGCCGGCGCGCCCGGCGCGTGAACCGTGACACGCGCCGCAGCGTCGTATGCCCAGGGCACCTAATATCTGTGCATGGCAGACGGTGGAGCGGTGAGACGCGTGGAAACGGGTGGTGCGGCAGGCTTCTGGGAGCCCGGGAGCGAGATCCTGTGGCGGTACCGGGAGAACGGCGGCGCGCGCTTCCACATCGCGCGCCCGGTCACCGTCGTACGGGACGACGCGGAGCTGCTCGCCGTCTGGCTGGCCCCCGGCACGGAGTGCGTGCGGCCCGTGCTCGCCGACGGCACCCCCGTGCACCTGGAGCCGCTGGAGTCCCGCTACACCAAGCCGCGGACCGTGCAGCGCGACCGCTGGTTCGGCACGGGCGTGCTGAAGCTGGCCCGGCCGGGTGAGCCCTGGTCGGTGTGGCTGTTCTGGGAGCCGGGCTGGCGGTTCAAGAACTGGTACGTGAACCTGGAGGAGCCGCTGGCCCGTTGGGAGGGCGGGGTGGACTCCGTCGACCACTTCCTGGACATCTCCGTGCACCCGGACCGCACCTGGCACTGGCGCGACGAGGACGAGTTCGCCCAGGCCCTGCGGGACGGGCTGATGGACGATCAGCAGGCCGAGAAGGTCCGGGCGGCCGGGCGGGCCGCCGTGGAAATGATCCGCGCCTGGGGGCCGCCGTTCTCGGAAGGCTGGCAGCACTGGCGCCCGGATCCGTCCTGGACGGTACCGTCACTGCCGGAGGACTGGGACCGTACGCCCGCGCATGTGTCCTCATGAGACCCTTGATGCGCCCCCGGGCAAGAAACGTAGGATCGTCCTCCGCAAGGGCGCGCGGCGGCAACTGACGGAGCACGCGCTGGGCTTGACCGATCGTCACCGAGGGGCGGCAGGACGTGAGCGAGGGGTACGAGGGCAACACCGGCAGGGCCCCTGAGGGCCGCAGACGGTCCGCCGGTGGCACAGGAACAACCTCTGACCACGCAGGAATTCCGTTCCAGGGGCATGTCTTCCGGGTATCGGAGTTTCGGCGGGACCACCTGCACCTGTGGCGTGCAGCCCCGGACGGATGGATGCGACACGCGTGACGGAGCAGCCGACCTCCTTCGAACGCCCACAACCGGGCGTCGACCCCGCGGACCCCCGCGGGGCGCTCCTGCATACCCCGACACCGGCGCGTGCGCCCGGTGCGGGCGCCTTACCGGTACAGGGCCGCTGCGGCGGCGACGTCACCGCTCCGCTCACGACGGCGCACACCACGCCGGGCACGTCGGAGCCGGGCACCTCCACGCCGTTCGGCAAGGGCAAGGACACCGTGAGCGACCCCGCCTCCGAGCACTCCCAGCCGGGTACCGAGCAGACCGCCGAGCGCGACACCCCTCGGCCGCGGCCCGCCCCCGAGGGCATTCCGGTCCAGCCGGCCGACGAACAGGACCGGCCGGCGCCCGGCCCCGACGGGCAGGAACGCCGCAGCGGCCAGAGCCTGCCGCCCGGCCGGCCCACTCCGATGCGGCGGGACGGCGACCGGCTGCGCTTCGTGGGCGCCGCCACCCGGCGGATCGCCCGCGGCATCGATCTCGACGAGATCGTGATGGGGCTGTGCCGGGCCACCGTGCCCACGTTCTCGGACGCGATCCTGGTCTATCTGCGCGACCCGCTGCCCGTCGGCGACGAACGGCCCACCGGCCCGCTGGTGCTGCGGCTGCGCCGCACCGACCGGATACCGGCCGAGCGCGACACGGAGAACGGCTTCCTGCCGGCCGCGCAGCCCGAGCCCAACGAGCTGGACACGGTCGGCGCCGAGCTGTGCGAGGTGCGGCCCGGCAGCGCGCTCGCCGAGGTGCTGCGGGGCGTGCGTCCGGTGTTCACGGACGCTCCGGCGGCCCGCGCCGCGCTGCCCGAACTGCTCGGGGACGGCGGCGAGTTCGCCGTGCCGGACGGACAGCGCGCGATCCTCGCCCCGCTGCGCGGCCGGCGCCGGGTCATCGGTGCGGCCCTGTTCCTGCGCCGTCCCGAACGCATCGCCTTCGAGCCGGACGACCTGCTGGTGGCCGCACAGCTCGCCACGCACAGCGCCCTGGGCATCGACAAGGCCGTGCTGTACGGCCGCGAGGCCTACATCGCGGACGAGCTCCAGCGCACCATGCTGCCCGAGACGCTGCCCCGCCCCACGGGCGTGCGGCTCGCCTCGCGTTACCTGCCGGCCGCGGAGACCGCCCGGGTCGGCGGCGACTGGTACGACGCGATCCCGCTGCCGGGCAGCCGGGTCGCGCTGGTCGTCGGCGACGTCATGGGCCACTCCATGACCTCGGCCGCCATCATGGGCCAGCTGCGCACCACCGCCCAGACCCTCGCCGGTCTCGACCTGCCGCCGCAGGAGGTCCTGCACCACCTCGACGAACAGGCCCAGCGCCTCGGCGTGGACCGCATGGCGACCTGCCTGTACGCGGTCTACGACCCGGTATCGCACCGCATCACCATCGCCAACGCCGGTCACCCGCCGCCCGTCCTGCTCCACCTGGGCGGCCGTGCCGAGGTGCTGCGCGTCCCGGCCGGTGCCCCCATCGGCGTCGGCGGCGTCGACTTCGAGGCCGTGGAGCTGGACGCGCCCGCCGGCGCGACCCTGCTGCTGTACACCGACGGCCTGGTCGAGTCCCGGCTGCGCGATGTGTGGACGGGCATCGAGCAGCTGCGCGAGAAGCTCGCCGCGACCGCGCAGCTCACCGGGCCGGACCACCCGCCGCCCCTGGAAGCCCTGTGCGACGAGGTGCTCGACATGCTCGGCCCGGGCGACCGGGACGACGACATCGCGCTGCTCGCCGCCCGCTTCGACGGCATCGCGCCCAGCGATGTGGCGTACTGGTTCCTGGAGCCGGAGGACGCCGCCCCCGGCCGGGCCCGCCGCCTGGCCCGGCGCGCGCTGCAGCGCTGGGGCCTGGAGGAGCTCAGCGACTCGGTGGAGCTGCTGGTCAGCGAGGTCGTGACGAACGCCGTGCGATACGCGTCCCGGCCGGTCACGCTCCGGCTGCTGCGCACGGACGTCCTGCGCTGCGAAGTGGGCGACGACGTCCCGCAACTGCCGCGCCTGCGGCAGGCCCGCGCCACGGACGAGGGCGGACGCGGACTGTACCTGGTGAACCGGCTGGCCCGGCGCTGGGGCGCGACCCGGCTGAGCACGGGCAAGGTCGTGTGGTTCGAGCTCAACCGCAACTGAGAGGCCGTGGGAACGAGCCGAGGGGCGCCCGGTGTCCGCCGGGCGCCCCTCGCCGTGTCTCCTGCTACGGGTTCTGTCCGCTGCCCGGCTTGACCGGGTCGAACGGGTCGCCGCCGCCGTCGTTCGGCGGTGTCGTCTCCGGGGCCGTCGGCGGGGTGACGGTGGACGGTGTCGTCGACGGACTCGGCGGCGGGGAGGTGCTCGGCTCCTGAGTCGTCGGCGGCGGTGACGACGACGGCTCCTCGGTCGTCGGCTCCTGCGTGGGCTCCTGGGTCGGCTCACGCGTGGGCGTCGGCGTCCACGTCGGCTGGACGGCCGCGCCCTGCTCGGTGTCCAGGTCGAACTTGCTGACGTCGCCCATCACGCCGAAGGTGTACGACGCCCAGATCTCCGCGGGGAAGCCGCCGCCGTTGACCCGGGGCTCGCCGCCCGCCTTGTACATCGGGACCTGGGCGTGGGTCTTGGCGTCCTCGCCGAACAGGCCGACGGAGGTGACCAGCTTCGGCGTGTAGCCGGTGAACCAGGCCGACTTGTTGTTGTCGGACGTACCCGTCTTGCCCGCGACCTGCTGGCCGTCGCGCTGGGGGTTGTTCCGCACGGACTGCTGCGCCGTACCGTCGTCGACCACGCCGGTCAGCACCGAGGTCACGGAGTCGGCGGCCTCGCGGCTGACGGCCTGGTCGCCGACCGGGTCGGGCATGGTGACCGTCTGGTTCAGGTGCTCCGCGGACTTCACGAGGGCCGGGGTGACCTTCTTGCCGTGGTTGGCGAGGGTGGCGTAGACACCCGCCATCTCCAGGGGGCTCGCTCCCATGCTGCCCAGGGTCTGGGCGGGCACGGCCTCCATGTTCTTGGTGTCCATGCCGAGTTTGCCGGCGACGTCGACCACGTTGGTCATGCCGACGTCGACGCCCATCTGCGCGAAGACGGAGTTGACGGACTTGTTCATCGCCGTCTGGACGGTGATCTTCCCGTAGTTCTCGTCGTCCTCGTTCTCGGGGGCGAAGCCGACCTTGGTGCCGTCGTCCACGACCTGACGCTTGCTCGTGCCGTCGTAGATCGTGTTCGCGGTGATCGGCTTGCCGTCCTGCGTCTTGGCCTGCTCGTCCAGGGCCGCGGCGAGGATGACCGGCTTGAAGGTGGAGGCGGGCTGGTAGTCGGTGCGGGTGGCGTTGTTGGTGTAGTGCTTGAAGTAGTCCACGCCGCCGTACATCGCGACCACGGCGCCGGTCTTCGGGTTCACGGACGCGGCACCGGCCTGGACGTCCCCGTCGACCTTGCGCTTCTTGGGGTCGAGTTTGCTGGTCAGCTGCTGCTTGACGGACTTCTCCAGGGCCGCCTGCTTCTTCTTGTCGATGTTGAGCGTGATGGTCCAGCCACCGGCGCTGACCATCGCCTCGGCTTCCTTGGCGTTGCTCGCGGTGCCCTCGGCGACGAGCTGCTTCTCCAGTGCCGCGTTGGCCGCGTTGACCAGGTAGCCCTTCTGGCCCTCCATGCCGGGGGCGGGCCTGGGCTCCTTCGGCACCGGGAACTTCATGCCGGCGCGCTCGGACTGGCTCAGCCAGCCCTCGTCGACCATGTTGTCCAGGACGTAGTTCCAGCGGGCCTTCACCAGCTTCTTACCCGCCGGGGAGGCGACCGCCCAGTCGTACTGGCTCGGGGCCTGGAGCAGCGCGGCGAGGTAGGCGCCCTGGGCGACCGTGAGCTTCTCGGCGTCCTCGCGGTAGTAGGCCTGGGCGGCGGCCTGGATACCGTAGGCGTTGCGGCCGTAGTAGCTGGTGTTGATGTAGCCGGCGAGGATGTAGTCCTTGGACTTCTCCCGGTCCAGCTTCAGGGAGATGACCAGTTCCTTCAGCTTGCGGGAGACGGTCTGTTCCTGCGTCAGGTAGTAGTTCTTGACGTACTGCTGGGTGATCGTCGAACCGCCCTGCGCGCCCCTGCCCGAGAGTGTGTTGAACAGGCCGCGGGCGGTGCCCTTGATGTCGACGCCGGCGTCCTTGTAGAAGGTCTTGTTCTCGGCCGCGACGAAGGTGAGCCGCACGCCCTTGGGGACCCGGGACAGATCGACGACCTCGCGGTTGACCTTGCCGTCGCGGGCCATCATCGCGCCGTCGCTGTACTTGTAGATGTTGCTCTGCCGCTTGGCGTCGGCGTTCCCCTCGGGGATGCCGATCATCATGTACAGCACGATGAAGGCACCCATACCGAGCAGGCACAGGCCGAAGAAGGTGCCGAGGAGCTTCTTCCAGGTGAAGAGCCTGCGTATGCCGCTCTTCCCGGCCGCGGCCGACGAACGGCGGCGCTTGGGTGCCGCCCGGCGCCCACCGCGCTGTCTGGCGCGTCTTTCTTCCGCTCGTCCCATGGGTCCGATCCGCTCCGCTTCGTCCGTCTGTGCTCACACGTCACACAGGTTCGCCGCTCAGGTCAGCTCAGAAAGCTAACACCGGGAGATAAGAGGGAGGGCTGCCGATCCGGCCCTTTACGGACGTGACAATCAGCACCCATCCCAACGGAACCGACGTTCGAGACACGCACAGGGTTGCCAGGAGGCGAAAAAGTGATAACACTTAGATAGATGGAAGCTATGCAGGAGTGGCTTCCCGGGAGGAACGGGGGATCACCCATGTCCACACACCAGCCGCAGGTCGGCGCCGACGTGCCCGAGATGCCGGCGCCCCGCGTGCGGGAGTTCGCCGCGCACAGCATCGGCGGCGGGCTCGCCCTGCTGCTCGGCCTGGTCGGTCTGCTGGCCGGCGCCGGCCTGATCGCGGCCGCCACGTCGGTCGACGGGGGCGGGGCCAAGGCGGCCCTGATCATCAGCGGCATCCTGGTCGCGCTCGCGGCGTTCCTGGCCATGTGCGGGCTGAACATGGTGGCGCCCGGCGAGGCCCGGGTCGTCCAGCTCTTCGGCCGCTACCGCGGGACGATCCGGCAGGACGGCCTGCGCTGGGTGAACCCGCTCACCTCACGCACCAAGATCTCGACGCGCGTCCGCAACCACGAGACGGCCGTCCTGAAGGTCAACGACGCCTACGGCAACCCGATCGAGCTCGCCGCGGTCGTGGTGTGGCGGGTCGAGGACACCGCCCAGGCCGTCTTCGAGGTGGACGACTACGTCGAGTTCGTCTCCACGCAGACCGAGGCGGCCGTGCGGCACATCGCCATCGAGTACCCCTACGACGCCCACGAGGAGGACGGCCTCTCGCTGCGCGGCAACGCCGAGGAGATCACCGAGAAGCTCGCCGTCGAACTGCACGCGCGCGTGGAGGCGGCCGGGGTGCAGATCATCGAGTCGCGGTTCACGCACCTCGCCTACGCCCCCGAGATCGCCTCGGCGATGCTCCAGCGGCAGCAGGCCGGGGCGGTCGTCGCGGCCCGGCGGCAGATCGTCGACGGTGCGGTGGGCATGGTGGAGGCCGCGATCGCCCGGATCACCGAGCGGGACATCGTGGAGCTGGACTCCGAGCGGAAGGCGACGATGGTCTCCAACCTGATGGTGGTGCTGTGCGGGGACCGCGCCGCGCAGCCGGTCCTCAACACCGGGTCGCTGTACCAGTGACGGAGCCGCCCGAGGGTCCGGGTTCCCGGCGCCGGCCGCAGCAGCAGCGCAAGCAGGTGCTGCTGCGGCTGGACCCGGCGGTGTACGAGGCGCTGGTGCGGTGGGCCGGGGACGAACTGCGGTCGGCCAACGCGCAGATCGAGTTCCTGCTGCGGAAGGCGCTGGCCGAGGCGGGGCGGCTGCCGCGGGATGCCGGGCCGCTGCCCCGGCGTGGCAGACCGCCCGGGGACTCGAAGCAATAGCGTGTTGCACAACCGTGACAACACCCGCCGACCAGCGCCTCCATACCGCCCGCCAGGAGCTGCACACTCCGCGTATACATCCGGCGTATACACGGTGTGTAGAGTGCTCGGCATGTCCATCGGTCACACTCTCCTGGGGCTCCTGGAGTCCGGCCCGCGCCACGGTTACGACCTGAAGCGGGCCTTCGACGAGAAGTTCGGTCACGACCGGCCGCTGCATTACGGCCAGGTCTACTCGACGATGTCCCGGCTGCTGAAGAACGGGCTCGTCGAGGTCGACGGCATCGAGGCCGGCGGCGGTCCCGAGCGCAAGCGGTACGCGATCACCGAGGCCGGCATCACCGACGTCGAGCGGTGGCTCGCGACACCGGAGAAGCCGGAGCCGTACCTCCAGTCGGCCCTCTACACCAAGGTCGTCCTCGCGCTGCTCACCCACCGCGACGCAGGCGACATCCTCGACACGCAGCGCTCGGAGCACCTGCGCAGCATGCGCATCCTCACCGACCGCAAGCGCAAGGGCGATCTGGCCGACCAGCTGATCTGCGACCACGCCCTGTTCCACCTGGAGGCGGACCTGCGCTGGCTGGAACTGACCGCGGCCCGGCTGGACAAGCTCCGTGAGGCGGTGGCCCGGTGACCCCTCCCGCCGGTTCGCTGCTCACCGCCCAGGACCTGCGCAAGGCGTACGGGCCGACCACCGCGCTCGACGGTGCCGAGTTCTCCATCCACCCGGGCGAGGTCGTCGCCGTGATGGGGCCGTCCGGGTCGGGCAAGTCGACGCTGCTGCACTGCCTCGCCGGGATCGTCATGCCCGACTCGGGCTCGATCACCTACAACGGCCGTGAGGTGACGGCGATGAGCGACGCCGAGCGCAGTGCGCTCAGGCGCTCGGAGTTCGGGTTCGTGTTCCAGTTCGGGCAGCTCGTGCCCGAACTCACCTGTGTGGAGAACGTGGCGCTCCCGCTGCGGCTGAGCGGGTCGTCCCGCAAGGAGGCCGAGCGGACGGCGCTGGCGTGGATGGAGCGGCTGGAGGTCGACGAGCTGCGCAAGAAACGGCCCGGCGAGGTGTCCGGCGGTCAGGGCCAGCGGGTCGCCGTCGCACGGGCGCTGGTGACGAACCCGCGTGTGGTGTTCGCCGACGAGCCGACCGGCGCGCTCGACTCCTTCAACGGCGAGCGCGTGATGGAGCTGCTCACGGACGCCGCCCGGTCCGCCAGCACGGCCGTGGTGCTCGTGACGCACGAGGCCCGGGTGGCCGCGTACTCCGACCGCGAGATCGTCGTACGCGACGGCAGGTCCCGGGACATGGAGCGCGTCGTATGAGTGCACGGCAGTGGGCCGCGGATCTGTCCATGGGGGTCCGGTTCGCCTTCGCGGGCGGACGCGAGGGGTGGATCCGGGCGCTGCTGACGGCCGTCGGCGTCGGGCTCGGCGTGGCGCTGCTGCTCCTCACCACCGCCCTCCCGAACGCGCTGGCGGAACGGGACCGGCGCGAGGAGGCGCGCAGCGACCACACCTTCAGCCAGCAGGAGATACCGAAGGCCGACGACACCCTGGTCGTCCTGGACTCGGACACCGTGTTCCACGACCAGGACGTGCGCGGGCGCATGCTGGAGCCGGAGGGCCCGCGGGCTCCGCTGCCGCCGGGGGTCGCGAAGTTCCCGGCGGCGGGCGAGATGGTCGTCTCCCCCGCGCTGAAGGAGCTACTCGCCTCCGACGACGGCAAGCTGCTGCGGGAGCGGCTGGACTACCGGATCACGGGCACCATCGGCGAACAGGGGCTCGTCGGCTCGCAGGAACTCGCCTACTTCGCGGGCGGCAAGGGGCTGGCGAAGCTGCTGGAGGGCCCCGCGAGCGGGGCCCGGATCGACAGCTTCGGCAACGACGATCTCGGGTCCTCCGATCCCTGGGACCCGGTGCTGCTCCTGCTGGTCCTGGTCGTCTTCGTGGTGCTGCTGATGCCGGTCGCCGTGTTCATCGCCGCGGCCGTGCGGTTCGGCGGCGAGCGGCGCGACCGCAGGCTCGCGGCCCTGCGGCTGGTCGGCTCCGACAGCGCGATGACCCGGCGGATCGCCGCCGGCGAGGCGCTCGCCGGCTCCGTGCTGGGGCTCGTCCTGGGCACCGGGTTCTTCCTGCTCGGACGCCAACTGGCGGCCTCCTTCGAGGTGTTCCACGTCAGCGTGTTCCCCAGCTATCTGAACCCCTCCCCCCTGCTGGCGGCCCTGGTCGCGGTGGCGGTCCCGACGGCCGCGGTGCTGGTGACGCTCCTCGCGCTGCGCGGGGTGGTCATCGAGCCGCTCGGCGTGGTGCGTACGGCCAAGCCCGCGCGGCGCCGGCTGTGGTGGCGGCTGCTGCTGCCGCTGGGCGGGCTCGCGCTGCTCTTCCCGATGGTCGGGCAGGGCAACGACGGCGGGACCTTCAACCAGTACCTCGTCGTGGGCGGCGTCATGCTCCTGCTCGTCGGCGTCACCGCGCTGCTGCCCTGGATCGTGGAGCGGGTCGTCGCCCGGCTCGGCTCCGGCGGGATCGCCTGGCAACTGGCGGTGCGCAGGCTCCAGTCGACCAGTGGCGCGGCGGCCCGCATGGTCAACGGCATCGCGGTGGCGGTGGCCGGGGCCATCGCGCTGCAGATGCTGTTCGCCGGAGTGGACGGCAACTACACCGCCGCGTCGCGGCACGACGTGTCCCGGGCCCAGATGAGCGTGGACGTGACGAGCAGCGCCGACATCGCGTCCACGGTCAGGGAGTACCGCGGCACCGAGGGCGTCCGCAAGGTCTCCGCACTGTCCGCAGTCCATCTCGGCGACCGGCGCGGCGAGGCGGAATCCTATGTTCAGGTCACCGTGGCCGACTGCGTGTCGCTGCGCGAGGTGGCCACGCTCCCCTCCTGCCGCGACGGTGACGTCTTCGCGGTCAGGGGCTCCGCATACGACAGCGGGAGCGACCACCTGACCAAGCCCGGAACGACCCTGTGGGCCGACCCGGCCGATACCCCGCGCTCCGGCGACCGCTGGGTCTCCTGGAACGTGCCGCAGGGCATCCGGCAGGCACAGCCCCGCGAGGACCCCACCGGGTACGAACGCGGCGGCATTCTGGTCACCCCCGGCGCGCTGCCCGGGAAGCTCGCGGCGGCCACCACCGCACGTCTCTTCCTGAGCGTGGACCGCTCAGTGCCGGACGCGTACGAGTACGTGCGCAACACGGCCGCGCGGCTCAACCCGGCGGCGCAGCCGATGACCTGGAACAGCACCGAGAGCAACACACGCTACGCCACCATCCGCACCGGCCTGTCCGTCGGCGCCGCGTGTGTGCTGGCCCTGATCGGCGCGAGTCTGCTGGTCTCGCAGCTGGAGCAGTTGCGCGAACGCCGCAAGCTGCTGTCGTCCCTGGTCGCCTTCGGCACCCGGCGCCGCACCCTCAGCCTGTCGGTGCTGTGGCAGACGGCCATCCCGATCGGGCTCGGCCTGCTGCTCGCCGCGACGGTGGGCATGGCCCTGGGCGCGGTCCTGCTGCGGATGGTGAACCAGTCCGTCCGGGTGGACTGGCCGAGCGTGCTGTCGATGACCGGCATCGGCGCGGGCGTCGTCCTGGTCGTGACGCTGCTGAGCCTGCCGCCGCTGCTGAGGATGATGCGGCCGGACGGGCTGCGCACGGAGTAGCCGCCCGGGATCTTTGCGCCGGGCCGTCAGGCGTCCTGGTCGAGGACCCGTACGGGCAGCGGCCGGAGCGCCTGCCGCAGAGCCGCCGCCAGCTCCTCGTACTCCGCGCCCCGCGCGGCCCCCGCCCGCATCGCCAAGGCGACCCTGCGGGTGGGGGCCGGGTCGGTGAAGTACCCGGTGAGGAGCCGGCTGCTGCGCGAGATCTCGACCTTGAGGGCGGTGCGCGGCAGCAGCGTGACGCCGAGCCCGCCCGCGACGAGCTGCACCAGGGTGGACAGCCCGGCGGCGGTCGTGGTCACCGGCGCGTCCTCGCGGCCGGCCTCCCGGCAGATGTCGAGGGCCTGGTCGCGCAGGCAGTGCCCCTCGTCCAGCAGCAGCAGCTTCAGCTCCCGCAGCGCCTCGCGCGGGATGCCCTCACCTCCGCCGAGCGGGTGGTCGAGCGGGGTGACGAGCACGAAGTCCTCGTCGAACAGCGGCAGTTCGGCGACGCCCGGCACGCCCAGCGGCACGGCGAGCAGCAGCAGGTCGAGCCGCCCGCTGGTGAGTCCGTCGAGCAGGCTGGCGGTCTGCTCCTCGTGCACCTGGAGGTCGAGGTGCGGATACCGTTCGTGGACGAGCCGCAGGACGGTGGGCAGCAGATACGGCGCCACGGTCGGGATGACCCCCAGCCGCAGCACGCCCGTGAACGGGGCCCGCACCGCCTCGGCCTCCTCCATGAGCGCACCCACCTCGGCCAGCACCGCCTTGGCCCGTACGGCGATCCGCTCGCCCTCGGGTGAGAGCAGCACCTTGCGCGTCGTACGCTCGAGGAGCGTCACTCCGAGTGACTCCTCCAGCGCCGAGACGGCGCCCGAGAGGGCGGGCTGGCTCATGCCGATGGCCCCCGCCGCGTCCCGGAAGTGCAGGTGCTCGGCGACGGCTGCGAAGGCCCGCAGCTGGGCGAGGCTGGGCTGCCTGCGCTTATTACCCACAGTCACTGATAACTACCTCCGATCAACCCGACCGAGTGTAGCTATTTCCGTAATCAATCAGCCCTGTGCCAACATCAATAACGTCCAACCCATGGGAAACACCCGCAATCCGGGTGTTTCTTCGCTGCAAGGAGAGCGTGTGCTCACTGTCGGTGACAAGTTCCCCGAGTTCGATCTGACCGCCTGCGTCTCGCTGGAGAAGGGCAAGGAGTTCCAGCAGATCAACCACAAGACCTACGAGGGTCAGTGGAAGGTCGTCTTCGCGTGGCCCAAGGACTTCACCTTCGTGTGCCCGACCGAGATCGCCGCCTTCGGCAAGCTGAACGACGAGTTCGCCGACCGCGACGCCCAGGTCCTCGGCTTCTCCGGCGACTCCGAGTTCGTCCACCACGCCTGGCGCAAGGACCACGACGACCTGCGTGACCTGCCGTTCCCGATGATGGCCGACTCCAAGCACGAGCTGATGCGCGACCTCGGCATCGAGGACGAGGACGGCTTCGCCAAGCGCGCGGTGTTCATCGTGGACCAGAACAACGAGATCCAGTTCTCGATGGTGACCGCGGGTTCGGTCGGCCGTAACCCGAAGGAGGTCCTGCGGGTCCTGGACGCCCTCCAGACGGACGAGCTGTGCCCCTGCAACTGGTCGAAGGGCGACGAGACCCTCGACCCGGTCGCGCTGCTCGCCGGAGAGTGATCTGACATGTCCCTCGACGCACTCAAGTCCGCCGTACCGGACTACGCCAAGGACCTGAAGCTCAACCTGGGCTCGGTCATCGGCAACTCGGACCTGCCGGCCCAGCAGCTGTGGGGCACGGTCCTCGCGACCGCGATCGCCTCGCGCTCCCCGATCGTGCTGCGCGAGCTGGAGCCGGAGGCGAAGGCCAACCTGTCGCCCGAGGCGTACACGGCCGCCAAGTCCGCCGCCGCGGTGATGGCGATGAACAACGTCTTCTACCGCACGCGGCACCTGCTGTCGGACCACGAGTACGGCAACCTGCGCGCGGGCCTGCGGATGAACGTCATCGGCAACCCGGGCGTCGACAAGGTCGACTTCGAGCTGTGGTCCTTCGCGGTCTCCGCCATCAACGGCTGCGGCATGTGCCTGGACTCCCACGAGCAGGTCCTGCGCAAGGCCGGCCTCGACCGCGAGGTCGTCCAGGAGGCGTTCAAGATCGCGTCCGTGATCCAGGCGGTCGGCGTGACGCTGGACGCCGAGGCGGTACTGGCCGAGTAACCCCCGGCCGTACGCCCCGCATCGCAGGGCCCCGCCCACCTGACCGGTGGGCGGGGCCCTGTTGCCGTGCGAGGCAGGCCGGTCGGGAACCCGGACTACTCCGCCGCAGCCTGCCGTTCGGGCTCCGCGCTCATCGGCGTAGAGCCCCGCGGGCGGACCGAATGCCGCAGCGCCGACTTCCGGGAGTACGCCCGCAGATACCCGACGACCGTGTTCGTCACGGCCACCAACGGCACGGCCACCACCGCACCCCCGATCCCGGCGACCATCCCCCCGCACGCCACGGACAGCACCACGGCCAGCGGATGCACCCGCACCGCCCGCCCCAGGATGAACGGCTGCAGGATGTGGCCCTCGATCTGCTGCACCGCCAGCACCACCACCAGCGTCATGACGGCCGTGAACACCCCCTGGGTGACCAGCGCGACCACCACCGCCAGCGCCCCGGACACCACCGCGCCCACCAGCGGGATGAACGCGAACAGGAAGATGAACACCGCCAGCGGCACGGCCATCGGCACATCGAGGAAGTAGATCCCCAGCCCGATGAAGATCGCGTCGATCAGCGCGACGATCACCGTGCCGCGCACATACGCCGTCAGCGTCCGCCACGCCGCCGGCCCGGCCCCCGCCACGCCCGGCCGCGCCGCCGCCGGCACCAGCTTCAGCGTCCACTCCCAGATCCGCTTGCCGTCGTAGAGCAGGAACAGCGTCGAGAAGACCGCCAGCAGAATCCCCGTCAGCGACTCGACGACGACCGTCACGCCCTCCAGTCCCGCCGAGGTGATCTGGTCGGTGTTCGCGCCGACCGCCTCCCGCAGGTTCGTGGCGATCTCGTTGATCTGCTTGTCCGTGACGTGGAAGGGGCTGTTCAGCAGCCAGTTCCGCAACTCGTCGATGCCGTCCTGAATCTGGCCCGAGAGGTCGTCGATGTTCTCCATCACCTGCCAGGTCACGAACCAGCCGATCAGCCCCATGACGACGAAGCCGAGGATCGCGGTCATCGCCGTGGCGGGACCGCGCGGCACCCCGAGCCGGCGCAGCCGCGCCACGGTCGGCTGGAGGATCGCGGTGATGAGCAGCGCGCTCACGAACGCCAGCACCACCAGCTGGACGGCGCTGATGATCCGCATCAGCACCCACAGCGTGCCCGCGACGACGAGCAGCCGCCAGCCGGCCTCCGCCGCGACCCGCACCCCCCACGGCACGGCCAGCGCGGGATCGGGCCGGGCGGGCACGTCGGGCGCGTAGTCCGGGGGCGGCGGCACGTGTTCGTCGGACGAGGTACCGGACTCGGTCTCGTCCCGCTCCCGTTCGGCCTCGGCGCGGCGTTCGTTCCACCGCTCGCTCATCTCGGTCAGTCCGGCACCGAGCCGGCCGAGCCACGCTGGCACTCGCGACATGATCCGTCCTTCTCCCCCGGTCTCTCCGCACCACTCCCCCCTGGAGAGTCGTCCGTCAAGACCGTACATGCCGCAAGCCCCTCACCCGTACGACGGTGAGGGGCTCGCGCTGAGGATGGCTGCGGCTCAGGGCCGCGGGCTCAGTACCAGTTGTTGGCCTGCCAGAACGACCAGGCGTCACACGGGCTGCCGTAGCGGTCGTTCATGTAGTTCAGGCCCCACTTGATCTGGGTGGCCGGGTTGGTCCGCCAGTCGGCACCGACGGACGACATCTTGGAACCGGGCAGCGCCTGGAACATGCCGTAGGCCCCGGAAGAAGGGTTGACCGCCTTGTAGTTCCAGTCGGACTCGTGGTCCACGATGTTGCTGAAGCACTGGAACTGACCCGCGGGCACCAACTGCCGCGCCATCGCCTGGATCTGCGCGATGGAGTAGGAGGTCGCGACGGGGAAGTCGGAGATGTCCTTGGAGCGGCTGGCCGCTGCCTTGGCCTCCGCGCGCTCCTTGGCTGCCTTGGCGGCGGCCTTCTCGGCGGCTTCCTTCTTGGCGATGGCCGTATCGGCGGCGGCCTTGCGGGCGGCCTCCTCGGCGTCCTTCTTCGCGCTCGCGTCGGCGGCGATGGCCTGTGCGTCGGCCTGCTGCGTCAGCGACGCGGTCTGCACCTGGGCCTGCTGGCCCGCGGGGATGTCCGCGAGCAGCGTGGTGCCGCTTGCCGTCGCTTCGGCGTCGTTGTTCTGCGCGGTGCTGCCCGAGGCAACGCCGACGACGCTTCCGACAGCGGTGACCGCCGTGGCCGAGGCCACTGCGAATCCCCGGACCGAGATCCGGCTCACACGGTTTCCTTCCAGCATCGCCCGCTTCGGTGACCCTCGCGGACGCAATCGTGCCCCTGACGCTGGCCTCCCCAACTGCGGGGTCACGGGAGGCACGGGCCCGGTGGGCAACTCCCTCACGGGAGTGCCGCGTGGTGCGCGGGCGGCATACGACATCGCTATGCAGTTGACGCTGTGCTGTGAGTGGTGCCGTACCGCTGGGGGTACAGGTGTGTCGTATGCGGGGCCTGACAGGAGTGAGACTCTGCCGCAACTTGACGGGGCAAGGCAATTCCGAGTTGCGTGTGAAAGCTCACATCCCGTTTGACGCGGGAGATTCACAGGAAAGCCCACACGCGAAGGCGCCGTCCGGCTAGGCTCTTCGCCTTTCCGGACGGCGCCAACTACTGCGTAACCGCCCCCGTTTAGGGCAGGACGGTCAGATGTGTCCGTCTTCGAGCATTTCGGTCACAAGAGCAGCGATCTGCGACCTCTCGGACCGGGTCAGGGTCACATGTGCGAAAAGCGGATGCCCCTTCAGCTTCTCGACGACGGCGACCACTCCGTCGTACCGGCCGACCCGCAGATTGTCCCGCTGGGCCACGTCGTGCGTGAGAACCACGCGTGAATTGGCTCCGATACGGGACAGAACGGTGAGAAGTACGTTCCGTTCCAGCGACTGCGCCTCGTCGACGATCACGAACGCGTCGTGCAGCGAGCGGCCGCGGATGTGGGTGAGCGGCAGCACCTCCAGCATCCCGCGGGCGGTGACCTCCTCGATGACCTCCCGGCTGGTGACCGCCGACAGCGTGTCGAACACCGCCTGCGCCCAGGGGCTCATCTTCTCCGCCTCGGAGCCGGGCAGATAGCCGAGCTCCTGCCCGCCCACCGCGTACAGCGGACGGAAGACCATCACCTTCTGGTGCTGACGGCGCTCCAGCACCGCCTCCAGACCCGCGCACAGCGCCAGCGCCGACTTTCCGGTGCCGGCCCGGCCGCCCATCGACACGATCCCGACGTCCGGGTCGAGCAGCAGGTCCAGCGCGATCCGCTGCTCGGCGCTGCGGCCCTTGATGCCGAACGCCTCACGGTCCCCGCGTACGACACGGACGTTGCCCTCGGCCGTGACCCGCCCGAGCGCCTTGCCGCGCTCCGACTGGATCATCAGGCCCGTGTGCACCGGCAGGTCGGCGGCCTCGGGGACATGGAGGTGCCCCTCCTCGAAGAGGATGTCCACCTGTTCGCCGGTCAGGGTCAGCTCGGACATGCCGGTCCAGCCGGAGGAGTCCGTGATGGCGAGTTCCGCGCGGTACTCCTCGGCGAGGAGCCCGACGGAGGACGCCTTGATCCTGAGCGGGAGGTCCTTGGACACGACGGTGACGTCGAACCCCTCGGCCTGGAGGTTGCGGGCGACCGCGAGGATCCGGGAGTCGTTGTCCCCCAGGCGGTAGCCGCTGGGCAGCACGCTGGGGTCCGAGTGGTTGAGCTCGACACGGACGGTTCCGCCGAGGTCCCCGGTCGGGATGGGGGCATCGAGGCGGCCGTACCGCACCCGGTAGTCGTCGAGCAGACGCAGGGCCTGCCGGGCGAAGTAGCCGAGTTCGGGATGGTTCCGCTTGGCCTCCAGTTCCGTCACCACGACGATGGGAAGCACGACCTCGTGCTCGTCGAAGCGGCTCAGGGCGCTCGGGTCGGCCAGCAGGACGCTGGTGTCGAGAACATAGGTGCGCCGGTCGGGCTTGTGGCGCTTTGTGCTGGTCACCACGGAAGGACGTACCCCCTCGGATGAGGTCGGGGAGCGACGGAGTGGAGCTGGACCGGTCGTCGGCCGCCCTGCGCGGGCCGAGAACCGGCCCTCCGCCTCTTCGTCCGTGCTGTGACCGCACGATCGGGCTGGTGCAAAGGGCCTCCCGGGCGGACGGCCCCGTGCCGTCCGCTGAGATCCGACACCCGGGGTTCGGGCATCGACCTGACTGGCTTATGCCCTCGAACGGGCGTCGCCATGCCACGGCATATGACGGCGGGCAGGTGAATTCCGTGTTACGGGCACCTTCGGAGGGGTACCGGGAAGGGTTGCGACATGTGGTGACCGCGGTACCGGGGGGCCGGCGGGACACCGCGAAGTCCCACGCCCGGCGGCGTACGCGGGAGCGCGATCCAGCCGTCGCCGGCGCCGTCGGGGCCGCCGGGGGCGGGGCGTGGCGCGGTTCAGGCGCCGTGGCCGGCGGGCGGGGGAACGCGGCTCAGGCGCCGTGGCCGCCGGGCGGGGAGCGCGGCTCAGGCGCCGTGGCCGCCGGGCGGGGAGCGCGGCTCAGGCGCCGTGGCCGCCGGGCGGGGAGCGCGGCTCAGGCGCCGTGGCCGCCGGGG
>NZ_JBIBJD010000007.1:158020-454460 GCF_042958445.1 Streptomyces sp. NPDC007991 | reverse complement strand
AGCGCGGCTCAGGCGCCGTGGCCGCCGGGCGGGGAGCGCGGCTCAGGCGCCGTGGCCGCCGGGCGGGGAGCGCGGCTCAGGCGCCGTGGCCGCCGGGGGCGGGCTGGCCCGGCGCGGTTCAGTCGTCGTCGGGCCGCGGGCGACGGGGGCGCAGCGCGGTTCAGCTGTCGTCGGGGCCGCGGGCGACGGGGGCGCAGCGCGGTTCAGCCGCCGTAGCGCCGGTGGCGGGGGCGCACGCGTTCAGGCGCCGTGGCTGCCGGGGGCGGGGGCGGAGTGCGATTCAGGTGCCGTGGCTGCCGGGGGCGGGGGCGGAGTGCGATTCAGGCGCCGTGGCTGCCGGGGCGGGGGCGCGGAGCGCGGTTGAGCCGTCGCCGGCGTCGTCGTGGCCGCCGGCGGCGGGGGCGCAGCGCGGTTCAGCCGCCGTAGCGCCGGTGGCGGGCGGCGTAGTCGCGCAGGGCGCGCAGGAAGTCGACCTTGCGGAAGGCCGGCCAGAACACGTCGCAGAAGTAGTACTCGGAGTGCGCGGTCTGCCAGAGCATGAATCCGGACAGCCGCTGCTCGCCGCTGGTGCGGATCACCAGGTCGGGGTCGGGCTGGTCGCTCGTGTAGAGGTGACGCCCGATCATGTCGATGTCGACGGCCTCGGCGAGTTCCTCCATCGAGGCGCCCCGGTCCTGGGCGTCGAGCAGCATGGAGCGCACGGCGTCGGCGATCTCCTGACGGCCGCCGTAGCCGATGGCGACGTTGACCACTATCCCGTCGACATGCGCGGTGGTCTCCTCGGCCTCCTTCAGCACCGTCTGCATCCCGGAGGGCAGCAGATCGGGCGTGCCCACGTGGTGCACGCGCCAGCGGCCGTCGGCGACCAGGGTGCGCACGACGTCCTCGATGATGCCGAGCAGGGGGACGAGTTCCTCCTGCGGCCGGTCGAAGTTGTCCGTGGACAGCAACCAGAGGGTGACGACCTCGACGTCCGTCTCGGAGCACCAGCCGAGGAACTCCTCGATCTTCTCGGCACCGGCCCGGTGACCGTGGACGGTGCTGGAACCGGCCGCCTTCGCCCAGCGCCGGTTGCCGTCCATGATGACGCCGATGTGCTTGGGCACCTGAGCGTGGTCCAGGTGGCCTTCCACCCGGCGTGCGTACAGCCTGACCAGCAGGCCACGCAGCTTGTCGCGCAGGTTCACGTGATCGTCAGCCCCTCCGTACGGATCGGACAGGCCGCGGCATGCGGCCCGGTCGTGGCCGCGGGCGGTCCCCGCCCGTGTGGCAGTCCCCGGAGCCGAAGCCTACCCCCGCTGCCGCCATGGGCCGCCCACGGGTGCGGAACGGAGAATTCCGGCCGGTGTTCCGAACGGCCCCGGCGCACAAAAAAACGGGCCGGTCCGTGGGGGGGATACGGACCGGCCCGAGGGGGGGTTTCCACCATAACCCTTTGTAAGTGATGCTGCGTGCATCGGCGTGCCACAACTACTCTCCGGAGCCGCCCGGCGACGCGGTGATGCCCGCGGAACGCGTCGTTCACGGCTCGTTCCTGGCCGAAACGCGGCCCACATACGGTCCCAATACGGCCCATGTGCGGCCCATATACGGCCCATGGGCGGCCCAGGTACGAGCCTGAGCCCGGTGGAATGGCCGCATCCTGGTGTCCGCCGGCCGGCTTCTCCCCGTATCCCCCAATGGGTGACATCGACGACGAACACCCGATTGACCGCCGCGACACCCGCCCCCCGAGGCCCTGGCACCGCGCAGCCCCCTCCACTGCGCGGTACCGCCCGCGCAGCGTGGTTTGCTCACGCGAATTACCTTGGTCTGAACTTACGCGAACCGCGACGCGGAAGCGAGCCACGGGCGAGTGACTCCGCTAACCAGGTCAGGGGATCAGGTCCTGCAAATAGGTCATGTCCTGTCCTCTTTCCGGTCTAACGTCGTGCCATGACGACGATCTCGAAGATCACCTGGGACGCGGCGAGCGCACGGCGGACCGAGCGGCAGTTCCTGGCCGGTGCGGTCGCTCGGGCCGGGGCCGGGACGCCGGTCGCCGAGGTGGTCGGGGCGATGATGGGGGCGCACGCGCAGGTGCTGTCCGCGGCCGAGGTGTCGGTGGGCGTGCGGACGTCCGGGCTGACCCGGGCGGACGTACGGACGGCTCTCTGGGACGACCGGTCGCTGATCAAGACGTACGGTCCGCGCGGCACGGTCCATCTCCTCCCGGCTCGGGAACTCCCCCTGTGGTCGGCCGCGTTGACGGCGATCCCGACCGGGCCGGGCCCTCACCGGGCCGACGTACGGCTCACCGAGGAACAGGCCGCCCAGGTCGTGGCGGCGATCGGGGAAGCGCTCGACGGCACCTGCCTGACGCTCGACGAACTGACCGAGGAGATCGTCGCGCGGACGGGCCCATGGGCCGGCGAGCGCGTGATGCCGGCCTTCCAGGACCTGTGGCCACGCTGGCGGCAGGTCCTGCACCGGGCGGGCTGGGCGGGCACGCTGTGCTTCGGCCCGAACCGCGGCCGAAAGGCGACCTACACGCGCCCGCCGGTGGTGGCAGCGGCCGTCCCCCCGGTCGCGGGAGCGGGCGGAGGGGCGGGCGGGGGCACGGCCGCGGGCCCGGGCGGGGCGTTGGCGACGTTCGTCCGCCGATACCTCCATGCGTACGGGCCGGCGACCCCGCAGCACTTCGCGAAGTGGCTGGCGGCGCCGGCCGGCTGGGCCGGCACCGTGTTCCGGGAACTGGCCGCCGCGGGCGGCATCGAGGAGGTCGACTTCGAGGGCGCGCGGGCGTGGGTGGCCGCGGGTGACACCGACTTCCCGGACGGGCCCGCGCGGGGCGTGCGGCTGCTGCCGTACTTCGACGCGTACGCCATCGCCACGCAGCCCCGCGAGCGGCTGTTCCCCGGTGCGGCCTACGAGCGTGCCCTGGCGGGCGGCCAGGCGGGCAACTATCCCGTGCTGCTGGTCGACGGTGTGGTGGCGGGCGTCTGGCACCAGCGGCGCCGGGGCCGTCGTACGACCGTCACCGTCGAACCGCTCGTCCGGCTGACGGCACGGCAGGAACGGGAGCTGGGCGAGCAGGCCGAACGGGTGGGTGAGGTACTGGAGGCGAAGGCGGAGCTGGTGATGGGAGAGGTGAGGGTGGGCCCGCATGCGTAAAGAGCTACTGCGGTGAGGGCGACTGCGGTGATGCGCGGCCCATCAGGCGGGTGGGGCGCTCGGGCCGCCCGGCTTGCGGGCCTCGAAGAGGTGCCGGGTGCTGTGGGCGACGAACGGCCCGTCCGTCTGGATCCGCTCATGCAGTGCCCGGAGCTGCGGCTCGTACGCCTCGACGGTGAAGCCGGGCACCATCCACACCACCTTCCGCAGGAAGTGCACGACCGCCCCGATGTCGTGGAACTCCATGCGGAGCCGCTCCGCCCGCAGATCGACGACCTCAAGCCCCGCGGCCTCCGCGTCGGCCCGCTCACGCTCGGGGTGCCGGCCACCGCGCACCCCGTCCGGCTGGGGCCCGAGGAAGTGCTCGACGAGCTCGAAGACGCTGGCCGGCCCGACGTGCTGGGCGAAGTACGTCCCTGAGGGCTGGAGGACGCGGGCGATCTGCTCCCAGTGCGGACGGACGGGATGCCGGCTCACGACCAGGTCGAAGGCACCGTCGGCGAAGGGCAACGGGGCGTCCTCGGGCGAGGCGACGACCGGGACTCCGCGCGGGCGGAGCAGGGCGGTCGCCTTGGCCACGTTCGGCGGCCAGCCCTCGGTGGCGACGGCGAGCGGGGGCCGCTTCGGGGCCTTGGCGAGAGCGAAGTCCAGCACTTCACCACCGCCGGTCTGGATGTCGAGCACGGCACTGGCCCGCCCCAGCCGCGCGGCCACCGACATCGCGTACCCCCAGGAGGGCCGGGCCTCGGTGGCCCGCCCCTCGAACCAGGAGAAGTCCCAGCCTTCGGTGGGAACGGCGGCGCCTTCGGCGACCAGGTCTTCGAAGGTCCGGCGCACGGTCACGTCAGCACCAGCAGGACATGCTCGTCGTCTCCGTACCGGACGGTGCCGGCGGGGCGGAAGCCGTGCTTCTCGAGGAGACGTACGGAGCCGGTGTTGCCGCTGAAGGGGTCGGCGTGCAGGGGCCGGTTCTTCTCGCGCTCCAGGAAGAGTTCCAGGGCTCTGCTGCCGATGCCGCGCCCCCAGTACGCGCGCCCGAGCCAGTACCCCAGAAAGCGGCGGTCCTCCTCCCACCAGGCGACGAAGTTGCCGGCGACGTCACCGTCCGCCGTCACGGTCCGCACGACGTTGGTGTCGTCCCCGAGGACCCGCCGCTTCCAGTGCGTCATGAAGGCCTCGCGCGGCCGGGGCGTGAACCTCGACCGCCGGGCTGCCTCGGGATCCTGCTCGTAGGCGAAGAACGCTTCGAGATCGTCTTCCACGACATCACGCAGCCGTACGTCTTCGGTAGTCATGCCGACGAGTGTGGCACCGGCCACTGACAACGGCCCCGCGGAGCCGCGTCCAGGGACCCCAGCGCGCCTACGGGACGAGCGGCCGGACTTCCTCCGCGGCGAACCGTACGAAACCCTCGGGGTCCGGTTCGTCACCGGTGGGCTGGAGGACCACCGTGTCCGCCCCGGCCTCGGCCAGCCGCTCGACGGCCTTGGCCACGGCACCGGCGTCCCCGGCGACACCGAGGTCCGGAAGGGATTCGAGCCCTTCGTCGGCCAGCTCGGCACGCAGCCGGTCGGCGGCGCCGGCCCCGGTGGCGGTGAGCAGATACACGACGACCGGGTGCGGCCCGGCCCCGCGGCCGGCCGTCTCCCGCCCCTCCTCGATGAGCTGCCGCGCCTTGCGCACGCCCTCCGGGTTGGTGGCGGCGGTGAGAATGGTCCCGTCGGCGGCCTCCCCGGTGAGCCGCAGTGAACGCGGCCCGGTGGCCCCGGCGAGCACCCCGCCCCCGCCACCTGTCGGCGGCCAGTCGAGGGCGACGTCGTCGAGCCTGACGTACCGCCCGTCGGTGGTCACCCGCTCCCCGCCCAGCAGCGCGCGCAGCGCGACGAGATGCTCCCGCAACAACGTCACCGGCGACTCGACCCGCGCCCCGACCTGCCCCATCCAGTCCTGCACGCCATGCCCCACACCGACGATGGCCCGCCCCGGAAACATCCGGTGCAGCGAGGCCACCTCCATGGCGGTGACGGCAACGTTCCGCAACGGCACGGGCAGCAGCCCGACCCCGATCCGCACACGCTCGGTCCAGGCGAGTGCCGCGGCGGCGGTCGAAATCCCACCCTCCCGAAAACAGTCTTCCCAGAGCCAGAGTTCTTCGAGGCCTGCCTCGTCGGCGAGCTGGGCTACAGAACGGAGTCGTTCGGGGGCGAGTTGGGGACGAAAGACAGCGCCGAGTCCGGTCATGTTGCTCTTCCTACCCGCGCCGGGAGGAGACGGACAAGGCATTTTGCGTCTCCTACGCATCGGCCAACGGCGACTCGAAGCTCGTGAGTTCCGCGATCTGCCGCAGAATCTCGCGGTACTGCTCCCGTCGCCCGACCTCCGGCGTGCTCATCATCAGGACCGCCATGCGCTTGCAGTCCGGGTGTGGGAGGTAGGCGCAAATCTGGAGCAACGGGGTCGGAGGAAGGCCGGATTCGGAAGTCGGCGTGCGCACCGTCTCACCCATGGACGCGGGACCACTGGGCAGGTCCACGTACTCGATGTGGGAGTGCTGCTCCGCTGTGGCCACTGCCCGCGCCGCGCTCACCGATCGCGGCGACCAGGCGATGTCTCGCCAGGACACCGTGAAGAGTGAGTGGAGGATTCCTCCGCTGCCGCCCTCCACGTCGTCGCGGTGCACGCCCAGGGAGCAATGGACCGTGCCCACCTCACGCAGTGCACGCATGAGTTGCTGGCCCGACGCCAATTGGGCGATGAACTGCTGACGGGTGACACCGTCCGGAATGGCTTCGACCAGCGGAGCGAGCGCTTCCCGGAGCCACTCCGCCTCGGCAGAAGCGGGTGGAGCGAGAAGAACATCGAGCGGCAGCTCAGTGAAGCCGCCCGGCACGGCGAACCAGATACCGGAGCTGGGGTCGTGCACGGATTCAGCGATGACGACCTGAGATGTCATGTGGTTGCATTTCCGGAGAGTTGGCCTGGTGGGGGTCAGGGACGGCCCGAGCGGACGCCGGCGCGGCGACCACGTTCGATGTCCTCGGCGGTGGCTCCCCAGTCCGCGACGGAACGGCGTCCTCCGTCCGATCCCGCCTGCTGGCTCAGGAAGCGGAATCGGCGGGGCGTCGATTCGTCGGAAGCCGGCGCGGCGATCACGCCGATGAAGCGAGGGTCTCCCGCTAGCCACACCACGGCGATCTGGGCCTTGAGTTCAGGCTTCGCGCGAGGAGACATCCGGCGGTTCCACCAGCCCACTCCCCAGTGTCGGGGAAACACCATGGGCAGTAGCTCCTCCGGGCGAGCCGGGTTCGGGAACTCGAACCACCCGTTCTGCCTACCGACGACGTCGGGCCGATCGGCAAGCCCGTACGGGGCGTCGCTGTACAGACGCCACGGGTATTCCCGCAGGACACGTCTCATCCGGAAGACGGCAGGAAGGACGAAGAGCTGGAGAAACGCGCGGTAGAAGCTGTACAGCAGGAACGGTACGAAGAGGATCGTGTACCCCGGGGAGAGGAACACCACCAGGATTGCCAGCAGGGCGACCCACAGGGCAATCCAGCCGAGGAGAGCGAGCGCAGTCACAACCAGTTGCTTCGACCAGGCACGCCGCGTCGGCGGGTGCTCCCAAGCAACGGAAGGGTCGGTGGGGTTCATATGAGCTCTCTTGTCCTCTGGGTCAGAACACGTACTGGGCGAGATCGATCAGGGCGCCGCCATCCAGGATGCTCCGTGCGCCGTCAATGCCGGTACCAGTGTCCTTCGCTCCGTCATTCTCCAGTGAGTCGATCGCGCTGGACGCCAGACCGTACCCGGCGGTCAGGACGCCGAGGGAAGCCGAGCTGATTTCGACGACCTCTCCGGCACGGGCGGAGTCACGAGCCCCGCGCACCACCAGGTTCAGTGCCGGATTACCGAGGTTGGAGATGGCCTTGGCTTCACCGATGGTCTTGCTGCCCAGCGTTGTCAGCACCTTCCCGAGGCTGACCGCTTCCTCACTGGCCTGCAGGGCGCGCATCGTTCCACGGACTCCCATGCCGACGGCGCTCACGCCAGGGACGGCTCCCAGCACGTCGCCGCCGAGACTGACGATGTTCCCCCAGAAGTCGGAGTCCAACTCACCGTTGGTGAAGCCGTCTTTGAGGGATGCGCGCACCTTGGGATCAGACAGGCGCACGGTGAGCGCAGTGGCGCTCAATGCAGCTGCCGCCAGCAGCAGGACGGCTGCGGCCATGCCGCCCGTGGCTACGAACAGGGCCACCAAGCCGATGACGCCTGCGGTGGCGCTCAGGATGTCGGGCAGGTTTTCGGAGAACCACTCGCCGAATTTCTCAAGTGCCCCCGGTTCATGCGGCGCCAATTTCTTCGTGGCGTCACGGATCTTGCCGGCACGGTACCGAGCCTTGGCCTCGTGCTCCTCGGCGAGCTTCTTCGCCTTGCCGACGATTTTGTCGAGCTCTGCCTGGGCTTCTTCTACAGCGGTGTTCGCACTGCTCAGGTTCTTCTGCGCCTTGTCGTGGCGACTGCCCTTTTCGTTGAGGTCGGGGTCGTTCTTCACCTTTTCGGCATGCCCCTTTGCCGCGTCTACGGCGTCCTGCGCGTCCTTGGCCTCCTGCTCCAGCTTCTTGGCCCGACGCTGGAAATCGTCGAGTTCGCCCTCCCAGCGCTCGAGCTGCCGGGCGGCCTTGCGTACAGAGTGTGCAGCGTTCTTCAAGTTGAGCGGGAGAGGTCCGTCCTCAAGCTGCTCACGGAAGGCGACGGCAGCATCGCCCCTCCAGTAGCTGCCGTCCATGACCTTGGTGACGAGCCCATGCGTCTCTTCCAGGACCTTGGCACAGTTGGCGAGTTTCTTACCCAGGTCGTGCACCGTGTCGGTGTCACCAGGTGTGGGGTTGAAGCCCAAGTGTGGATAGTTGGGATTGGGCATGGACGGAGAGGACTTGAGGCCCTGGGGCAGGTCGCCATTTCGGGCGGCGGGCGAGTTGGCGTAGGGCGACTGCTCGGTTCCGGGTGTGACCGTCACTTCTTGTCCCCCGCCTTGCCGCTCCTGGCCTTCTTCAAGGCTTCTTCCAACGCCTTGTCAACTTCTTCATAGCTGTCTTTGCTCTGCCCGATGATCTTGGCAAGGTCCTCGGTCTGCTTTCCGATCTCCTCGGTGCCGTACTTCCAGTCCTCCTGGAAGCTCTCACATGCCGAATCCAGATCATCCGTACCCAGACCGGTGACGGTGGCGTCGCTCAGGGCCTTGCGAAGGCCCTTCAATGAATCGCTGGATTTCTTCAAAAGCTTCATGAAATGCGCGAGTTCGCCGCCGTCCACAGCCAACCGGTCAGCCATGTACCGCTACCCTCTCCCCATTCGGCACCGCGTGTATGAGCCAGTGACTCTACCCGTCGCCCTGGGTCCGAAGGCTGTCAGCGGTTGACCGACTGGATCTCCTGGACGACGACGTCCTGGTCAGCGCCGAACGTCCCGTCGGGCAGGCGTTGTTGTCCCTGGACACCGGTCCCTGTCCAGTGGATCCTCCAGGTGACGGTTGCCCTGAGTTTGTACGAGCCGTCACCGGATGAGCGCAGATATTTCACTCCACACGGTGGCGTCTGGTCAGCCTTGCCCTTTGCGTACCGTTCACCGATCGAGCCGTCCGCGTTGATCCGGCACTCGCCCGAGGCGGGATAGGTGACGGCGTCAGCGGTGCCCGGCTCGATCTTCAGAGAGACCGGTTCGGCGGTGGTCGTCGCCTGGATGTCCAGCAACGGAACGCTGGCCGTCACCGACACGGGCTTGAACTTCGCCGCATCGAGCCAGGCCCAGGTAGGCAGGTTCACCTTCGTGGTTTGCCGGGGTGCGAGTTCGACCGTGGTCGAAGGGACCCGGATCTCGGCGTACGCAAGCTGGGCGAGTATCTCGGGCGTGATGGCCTCGGGGATGTCCGCGGGCGGCGGGTCGCCGTTGTCCACCCAGAAAATCGGCTTGGTGCAGTCGAGTGAGCCCGGGGCACCGACCTGACTCTCGGGGACGTAGGAGTCCCACCAATAACCTTCGCCGGTCTTGTCCTTGTTGAAGTCCTTGTACGGATGCCCGTTGACATAGCGGTCACGCTGCTGCGCGTCCCACTCGTAACCCGTCGACTCGGACTCCCAGACGGGCTCCATGGTTTTCTGGAGTTGCTCAGGCGTGTACTTCGGAGCGTAGTAGCAGGGGGGCGGGGTCCAGGAACTCGTGGAGGTAACACCCCCTGCGGACTCACCCGAGCCGTTTTTCGAACGGTCGAAGACGATCACGCCGCCGGCCGACGACGCGAGCGTGTCGCCCTTCACGGAACCCGAGGGCTTCGACGTGCTCGTATCGCTTTCGGTGGTGCCGTCGGGAGTCACTTTGGCCCAGGCGCTCGGTGTGCCCAGACCCACCAGGGCCACGGCCAGGACGAGGCCTCCGAGCGCTCTCCGCTTCACTTCAGGCACTGCTTCGCTCCTGCCGTCGAAACGATCCGGGCGGTCTGCCAGACCCCGTCGCTGTTCTTCTCCAGCCGCGTGTTGTAAAGGATGAAGTCCTCATCGGAGGGGGTGGTGACCTTGGGCTTGTTCGTCTTGAGGTCCTTGGCGTAGCCCTTGCTCTCGTCGGCGCAGAACACGACCGAGGCCGCCTTGCTGCCGTCGAGGGTCACCGTCCGGTCGAAGTACCGGATGGTCCCCGTGATGCCGAGGTCGGCCTTCTTGAACTTGTCCACCCAGACCGCGGCTGCCTCCAACGCCCTGCCGGTGTTGTAGAAGTTCAGCGCCTCCGCCTTGGGGTCCGTTCCCGCGATCGCCGCGTTGACCGAGCGCATACGTTCTGCGTTGTCCGCGAGTACGGCGTCCTTGACGGCGTCACCCGTCTTGGCGCCTTCGAAGGTCATGGTCAGGTCGGACGGCAGCTTGATCTTCGGGCGACCGGCGGCCTGCGGCGCCGATTCGCTGGGCGATGCGTTGCCCGCACCGGCGTCGGCTCCCGCGATCTTGTCGTTGTCCTTGCTCCTGGAGCTGTCATCGCTCCCGCACGCGGACAGCGTCAGGGCCGCAGCGGCGGTCAGCGTGAGCGCTGCGAGGAGGGTGGGGCGGCGGTTCACGGTCGGCTCCCGGTAAGAGGCGAGGCTTCTCTTGAGCGAACCAAAGCTATACAGCGGGGTGGAGCCGCACCAGGGTGAAGGTTGTCAACTGGCGGGGTGTATGGGGAGGAATCGGCGATTCGTCGACCGGTTTCAGCCGTAACGGTTGCATAACGCGCCATTCCCGTCCGTCAGGAGTGATGAGCGTGGCCTGCGTTTCAGTCATGAACCAGCAAAGGGCATGGGTCCGTGGGCCCATGTGGGGCCTACTCGACTGTGGTTACGTTCGGGTTCGGACAACCGGTGGCCCAGGTGGCAGGTGGGACGGTCGGAGGTGGCCCGTATGGGGCGGCAGTGGCGGGACGGTCAAGGGGCGTTGGTGGTGCACGGGAGTGGTGGGGCGGCGGCCGTTCGTGTGCCGTTGGAGATCGCCACGTCCTATGAGGCGCGTATGCGGGGGCTGTTGGGGCGGTATTTCCTGGAGGGAGCGATGCTGCTCTCCCCCGCCGGCAGCGTGCACACCTTCGGAATGCGTATGCCGATCGATGTCGCCTACCTCGACCGTCGCCTACGCGTCATCGCCGTACGGACCATGCGGCCCGGGCGGTTGGGGATGCCGAGGCTGCGTGCCCGGCATGTGGTGGAGGCGGAGGCAGGGGTGATGGCCGGGTGGGGGGTGCGAGAGGGCGCGTGGGTGGAGGTCGTCGTACACGGGACGTAGACGCCCGGTCGAAGTGCCGGGCGGCCGGTCGCGCCGGCCGTTCGAGTTGTCGGGCCGGCCTCTCCCTCACCCCGGCTCACCAAGGCGTCCGGAGAGGAACCCGGTTCCACCACCAAGAGGCCGCCTTACCGTTCTTCCCGTTGTCTCGCGCGGGCTTGGCGCCGGTGTGGTCGCTGAAAGCCCGGTCGAGTCGGGTCACGGCGTCCCGCAAAGCGACTGTGTACGCCTCGTCCACCTCCGGGATGAGTAGCTCCAGCTCGTCGCGGGCTCCCAGATCACGATGGAACAGGTCTTCTCGGTACCGGCCCGAAGGGGCCCAGTCGGACTGGAGTCGGCGGGTCAGTCTTTCCCATACGCGCAGGGCGTGGTGCACACGGCCTTCGACGCTCGCCGCCGTGCCTGTGGGGAGTGTCGCGAGGACGGCGTCGGAGACGGGGGTGGAGATGGGCTGCCTGTCGAGGATTTCCGCAAGGACCTCCACCTGTGCTCGGGGCAGATCCGGGACCTCCTCCTCGACGGCGTCCACGCGGTATGCCGTGTCCTCACCGGCGTCGACCGCTTCCAGACGGCACCTGACGGAGCGTCCGTCCGGCACAGCGACCCAGTAGGCGCTCGGGAGGTCGAGTTCCGCCGGGTGGAGGACGGAGCTTCTCACCCTGGCCGCCAGGCCATGTGCCAGCCGCTCCTCCGTGAGGGTGCCGGCGGTGGCGTCCTCCACGGTGATGTCCAGTTCCATTGCCAGGTCACCAGGGGGAAGCACGCGGAAAGTGCAGAGCACGGGAGCGTCCCAGTGCCGGTCCTCCTGGTCCCCCTCGGCGTCGGCCACGTCGACGGCCTGGTCCGGCAGGGCCAGCATGTCGGCCATTGCTCCTCGCAGACTCTCCGGGTCCAGCTCCGCGACGGTGAAGAGGTTCCCGATCACTGGGCGCGCTCCGATCACTTGTACGTCCCGTCGTAGACAGCCTTGGCCTTCTCGACCTTCGCCGGGTTGTCGACGAACTTCGGATCGCGCTGGAGCCGCTTCGACTTGCCGACATCGCCCTTGTTCTGCGCGATCTCCTTCAGCGCCGCGTACTCGACGCGGTCCATCTCGACGAGGCCGGGGCCGGACTTGGGGAAGACGGTTCCGCTGCCCTCCACCTCGTACGTACGGCCGTTGATCTCATAGGTGTTCCCGTCCGCCGACAGCGTCGCACGGCCGTTCGCGATGCCCTCGATGTCGGCACGAACCAGGTCCTCGTTGCCTCTGAGGATCACCGTGTTGCGCTCCTTCACCTGTCCGCTCGACGCCCCACTGACAGTGTGGCGTTTGTTCGGGAACTTGAGGACCTTGCCGCGCGCCGGACCGGGAATGTCGTCCCTGGCCTGCCAGTCATTGGCCGGCCTGCTCTTCTGTTCCGCCTGGTCGGCGGCCTTGTCCGCTTCGTTCGCCTGTTCGCGGGCCTCCTGCGCCTGCTGCTTGGCCTCCTCGTCGCAGCCGTCCTCGGCGAGGACGAGGTACCGGGAGTCGGCTAGAGCGGCGGCCAGGACGGTGGTGCCGGTGCCGGGGCCGCCGCCGTACGGGCTTCCGCGGCGTGGCGCCGCGAGGGTGCAGCCCGACTCGCGGGCCTTGCGCTCGGCCTCGTCCGCTGCCCCGTCGGCATCCTTCGCCGCCCTGCGTGCGGCTTCCGCGTCGCCGGCCTTGGCCGCCTTCCTCGCGTCCTCCGCCGCGTCGACCGCCTTCTCGGTGAGCTTGCCCAGGTCGCCGAGCTTCCCGAGTTTGCCCAGTTTCCCGAGCTTTCCGCCGAGCTTCGCCTCGCCGTACCCCGGGATGAAGAGGGAGCCGACGTTCCAGACGACCGTCGTGACGGCTCGGGTCTCGTTCCCCTTGTCCCACTGGTCGCGGACGTCCTCCCCGATGAACGTGTCGTCGAGGATCTTTCCGCCCGAGTTCAGGGTCGCGCCGCCCCAGTCGGTGAGGGCGTCGAGGTAGTCGCCCTTCGCCCATTTGTCTCCGGCGTCCTCGGCGTCCTGCGACCACTGGTCGGCGATGACGCCGCCGTAGTCCTTCAGGCCGTCCAGGGTGTCGAGCGGGTTGCTGACCGTGTCCCAGATGCCCTTGAGTTCACCGCCGACACCGTCGACGACGAGTCCCTCGCCCACTTGCTTCGCCTGATCGCCCGCGCAGCCGAAGAAGGCGCCTACGCCGGAGAAGCAGCCCTCGTCCTTTTCATTGCCCTTTTCGTCGTTCTCTTCCTCTTCCTTGGTCTTCTGCTCGGCGGTTGTCGTGCGGCGTCCCGTGTCGTCGGGCTGGAGTCCATCTCCCGTCCTGGTGTCCGTGCCGTCAGCGGGTGCTGCGGCCGGAGCCGCGCAGGCCGTTCCCGTGACCTTGCAGACCGCCGACTGGAGGCCGCCGTAGATCTGGGTGCCCAGGCCGCTGACGACCAGAGCCGTGATGATGGCGGCCACGACCGCGATGAGTCCCGCGTACTCCACCGCCGTCTGGCCCTCGTCCCGGCGCCAGCGGATCATCCGGGGCAGGGAGAAGGGGCGGCGTTCGGCCCGGGCGGCGTTGGGGAGGCGGTACCAGGTGCGGGTGTCCTCGCGGGTCAGGAAGTAGAGGACGACGGCGGGGACGAAGAGCTGCGTGAAGCCGCGCGGTGATCCGTCGGTGATGTTGGCGAGCGCGCCGATGATCAGCCATGCCTGTACGGCGATCAGGCCGCCCCAGATCCTCGCCCCGCCCAGCCATGTTCGCCGGGCCAGCCACCAGCCGAGGACGCCGGGGGCGGCCCCGTACGCGGTCAGGGCGACTACGCGGCCGTCGACCGCGTCGTACGAGGCTGCCGTGAGCAGCAGGCCGAGGCCCCCGACGACCGTGACCGCGAAGAGGGCGTGGACGAGGACGAGGGCCGTGGCGAGCGAGCCGGGCATGCTCTGGCGCCCGCCCTGCGCTGACGGCCACGCCCCGCCGGGCTCCGGAGCTGCCCCTGTCGAGGCCATGCCTCGCCCCCCTCGCACCGTCGGTCTACGACACGGCCTGAGATTAGGGAGAGACCTTCGGGGCGGGATGGGTCCGTGGCCCCAAACGGGGGCCCAAACGGCAGTTCCTAGTCCTCAAAAGCGTCCGCGTCACGCAGGTAGGCGCGGGCGCCCTGGTGTGGCAGGGACGCCCACATGCGCGTACCGCCGCCCGGCTCGCTCCTCGGCATCCGGCTCCGCATCCGACTCGCTCATCCCTGCCGTCCTGCCACCGTCTCGTCTCCGTCGCCCGCTCAGTCGATGCTCAGGCACGGCTTGGCGCTCTGCGGGTTCACCACCAGCGCTCCGGTCATCAGTCGGAGACAAACTGGAGGACGGCCGTGCCGTTCTCCCCGGTCGCCGCCTGGATGACCACCGCGTCGGGCTGGGGACTCGGACGCCCGGCGGCTCCCAGGCCGCCGCACGAGTTTCCGCTGCCGTTGCTGCGCAGGACGGTGATGCAGCCCTGTCCCGGGCCGCTTGCGCTGCCCTTGGACTGGCCGTTGCCCGACTTCACCGTGTACGCGATGGAGTTCGGTCCGACCTCGGTGACGGACAGGGTGGCCGGGCCACGCGGGCCCTTGAAGGGGATTCTCACCGGCTCGGAGACCGCGATCTCGCAGTTGCCGTCCGCGCAGGCGGTGATGTCACGGCCGTCCGCCGCAGACACCGGGGGCTGGGGCTTGGGCTTGGGTTCCGGTCTCTTCGGGGAGTCGGCTTTTGACGGGCGCTCACTGGGCGGGGACGACGCCTTCGCGGGAGCGTCCGAGTAGCTGGCGCAGCCGGCCGCCGCCATCAGGGCGAGCAGTGCGGCGAGTGTGGTTCCGGTTCTGCTCAGTCCGCGTGGCTTCGTCGCGGCCATGGTGGTCCCCCGTGTGCTGTGCTCCGGCGTGCGTGCCTCGGTTCCGGTGTTCGGCAGGCAGTATTCCCTCGTGATTCCCTCATGTCGCTGTCGTCACTCGCCGGCGCCCGCCGCCACCTCGTCGAGGATGCGTTGATAGTCGTCCCTGGACGGGACGGAGACGTCTTCCTCATGCCCGCCGCCCTTTCCGTGGAGCTCGATGACGCCTCCGCAGAAGAGGTGGTTGTCGGCATCCAGCGTCCGGGCGGTCACCTTGCGGCCCGTACGGGCTTCGTACACGTCGACGCGGTAGCGGGCCTTGTAGTAGCTCACGCTCACCCCGTGCGAGAACGCGCAGGTCATGTCGTACGTACGCCGCTCCAGACGGCTGCACGCCACCAGTTGGACGTCGTCGGGGTCCGGGGTGTCCGAGCCGGTGCCCGTGGCCGTGACGACCGGGTCGGAGTCGTCTTCCTCGGCGAAGAGGACCGCCGGGTGCGGGGCGCTCCCGTGGTAGGGGGCTGACTTGGCGTACGCGGCGTCGGACTCCGCTGTGGCCTGCGCGCAGACGCTCGCGAGGTCCCGCAGGTAGTACGGCCGGCGGGCCATGATGATGTCGGCGAGGGGGGAGAGTGTGAGCGCCCAGACGACGGCGCAGGCCACGGCCACGATGCCCGAGCCGGCGAGGATCCGCCCGTGCGGCGGCTTCGGTACCGGGCGCCTGCCCTCCACGGCCTCGGCCAGGGCGTCTCGGTCGGTCATCATCCGGAGCGTCACGTACCGCTGTTTGCCGCCGTCGAGCCAGGACAGGCGCAGTGAGCCGCGGCGAATTCCGGGGCCGTGCGCGGGCGTGAGCCCTTCGGTGGTGGGCCAGGCGATGGCGATCGTGTCCGTCCCGGCCGTGCCGACCAGCAGGCCGCCGTCGCATACCGCGATCCACCGTCTGCCGTCCCGGGCCAGCAGCCAGTACGCCAGGCCGCCCCAGGAGAGCGCCAGCCACAGCAGCACCGCGGCGGGTCTGGTGCCGGGGTCCATGTCCAGTTCGGACAGTGCCTTGGCGAGGAGCAGCACCATCGCCCAGTCGAGGCCGAGCTTGGCGATCAGCAGTACGGGCACGGGCCGGCGCTCGTGGTGGACGCGGTGCACCTCGCCGAGGCCGGCGCGCGTGGCCAGTCGCGGCAGTGAGCGTCGCAGCTTCCACTCCCCCATCGGGCCCCCGATCTCGTGTGCCCAGCTCTCCGGCGTGGGAAGGAGTGAGCGAGGCAAAGCTATACAGCGATGTGGAGCCGCACCAGGGTGGAGGTTGTCAACTGATGTGGGCGTACGGTCAAGATTTGCGCAGTCCGTGTGGTTTCATCCCGGCCATGGTGTTCCCCGTGTGCTGTGCTCCGGCGTGCGTGCCTCGATTGCGGTGTTCGGCAGGGAGTATTCCCCTGAAACAGGCGAACGGCCTGGTGGCCGGCCATAGCGCACTCAGCGGCCGCATTGGATAGAGTCGCTTTTATGAGTACCGACTTGTACGGATGGCTGGAATGCAGGCCCCAACCTGGAGGCTATGGCACTGAACACGCGCCATGGGAGCCCTTTTGTGAACTCCGGCACCTTCATTGGGCCCGTGATTACATGTCGTGGTCAGCGCTCTTTGACGTCCGAAGTGTGGAGCCTGTCAGAGCTCTCTTCCCTGAGCGCGGAACCCCTGTAGATATCTCGGACACGGTACAAAGGCATGCCGACGATTTTGAGGGCCACAGTCATTCGTGGTTCTCGTGGCGTGAACTGTCGGCTGTCGACTGGGATGCCCCCTGCACCGACGGCCCGTCTCGGTACTGGGTCCGCCGCTGGACCCGTGCCCATGAAGGATCCTTCGCGCCCGACGGATTGGCCGCACTCCCGGGTGAGCTGTACGACTCGGCCGCCGCCAAGTTCGGGGAAGGCAACATCGCTCCCTCCCGGTGGCCCGCCGACGGAGAACTCCTGCTCGGCAACGAGGCGTACCGACCTGTCGTCCCCGCCTATCGCGACCTGGTACCGACCGACGGACCATGGCGACCTGTGTGGAGTGTGATGGGCACGCTGTCCGAGCTCCACGGTGAGGACAGCGTCCGCCTCGTGGTCTGGTTCGGCGGCTGAACGGAAACCTGGGGGATCAGCTGTGCGCCACGGGGTGACGACTTCCGAGCCGTCACCCTCCTTCTCGTTCTCACCCCGGCCTACCGTCATTCCAGACCCAGGTACTCCAACGCCCCCTTGGGGTGGTCGTTCAACTGCTTCCAGTCGATTTCCTCACCTCGGCTGTACTTCGCCTCCAGCGCCCGCTGCATGTCACCCAGCTGCTTGGCGGTAAAGCTCGCGTCACCGATACGAGCGTCAACTCCCTTCTCGTTCATGAGCTGGGCAGGAGAGACTTTCTGCCCCTTGATGGGCCGGAAAACCTCAGTCCATTTATCGGGCTTGTCGATCTCGACTCGCGTCGTTCTGCCGGGATTCGACTTCTTCCACTCGGAGAGTGTGTTGATCTTCCCGACAAATTCCGGCTGGCGCGTCGGGTTCACCGTGTTCTTCACCTCGACCAGGTTCACCCTGCCTTCCCGCCCCTTGTACAGCACATCGGCGTCCGGCACGTTCGACACGTCCACGGTTTCCCCGGGCGCGACCTCGACCTGACGCCGGTTGTGTTCCGAACCGACGGCTGTGTGCACCGTGCTGTCGGGTGCCGCGTCCTCCGAGGCGCGCCGCACACCGCGCACCTCGGCAAGCATCTCCTCGAGCCTGCTGGCGGTACGCGCGTTGGTCACTTCGGAGCCGAGTTTGCTCGCGCCCACCCGGTCGACGTTCTTGCGTCGTGCGAGATCAGTGAGTTCGTCGAGCGCGGCCGCCGCCTGGTCCTTGCCGATCTCCTTCTTGCCAGGGTTCTTCTTGGCGTTCCTGACGAAGTCGTCAATGTTGCGCTCGTCAATACTGAGCCTGCCCTGCTTGATGGCGGCCTTCGCCGCCTCCGCCTGGACCTCCAGCGCCTGTTGCTGTGCCTCGTCCGCTTTCTCCCGGGCGTCCTGGGCCTGCTGCTTGGCCTCCTCGTCGCAGCCGCTCTCGGCGAGGACGACGTACGGGGCGTCGGACGGGCCGGCGGCGAGGATCGTGGTGGCTGTGCCGGAGGAGCCGGTGAGGAGGCCAGTGGAGAGGCCGGTGGTGGCCCCGGGTAGGTTGCCGCCGTACGGGACGCGGCGGGCCGGCGCCGCGATGGAGCAGCCCGACTCGCGGGCCTGCTTCTCGGCCGCGTCCGCCGCCTCGTCGGCGTCCTTCGCCGCCTTCCGAGCGCCCTCGGCATCGCCCGCCCTGGCAGCCTTGCGGGCCTTCTGCGCCGCGTCCGCCGCCTTGTCGAGGGATTCACCGACCTCGGCCAGCTTCTTGAACTTGGTGAACTTCGTGATGGTCTTCGGACTGAAGATGCCGACGACATTGACAACGGTGTTGCCGATGGAGGCGCCGTAGTTGCCCTTCTCCCAGTTCTCCTTGTCGACGAACGTGTCGGTCGCCAGGTCGGACACGAAGTCCTCGGGCGAGTTGACCCAGCCCCATACGGAGGAGATGTAGTTCTTCTTGTCCCACTCCTTGCCCAGTTCGTCGGCCTTGTCGCCCCACCAGTTCGTGGTGTAGCCCTTCAGGCCGTTCCAGCTGTCCTTGACCGAGCCCACGGGGTCGCTGACGAGGTCCATCGTGCTGGCCAGGAAGCTCTTGGCCGGGGCCACGAAGAAGCCCCGGACATGGTCCATGAACGTCCTGTCGTGGCGTTCCTGGTCATGGACGTCGCCCCAGAGCGACTTGTCGTCGAAGGGGCCCGGAGCGAGCGGAACCGTGTCGCCCGGACCCGCGCCGTCATAGGTGATGATCCGAGTCGACCATGCCGGAGCACGGCCACTGTTGCTGGCGCCCGTACCACCGTCGGCACCGGTGCGTCCCTGGCCACCCGCACCGCCCTCGGTGCCCGAGTCGCCCTCGGCGCTCGCCTCGCCGTTCGCGCCCGCACCACCGTCCGGGCCGGTGCTGTCGCCGCCGTCGGCACCGTCAGCGCCGGTGTCGGAACCGTCATGCCGCGCACCGTCGTTGTCCCCGGCCGCGCCTGTCTCCGTACCGTCCCCCTGCGGAGCGGGGCAAGCCGTCCCCGTCACCGAGCAGACCGCCGACTGGATGCCGTCGGCGATACGCCCGCCGAGGCCGCCCACCGACAGCGCGACGATGATCGCGGCGACTACCGCGACAAGCCCCGCGTACTCCACCGCGGTCTGACCGTCGTCCCGCCGCCAGCGGATCATCCTCGCCAGGCTGAACGCCCGCCGCTCCTCCCTGTCCTGGGGAGCGATGTCGAACCACCCACGCGACCGGGCCCGGCGCAACAGCACGATGACCGCAACCGGCATCGCAGCCTGTGTGATGCCTCGCAGATCACCGTGCATCAGCGTGCCGAGCGACAGCCACACGATCCACGCCTGTACGCCGATCAGTACGCGGCTCGTCCACACCCCGCCCCGCCACAGGCGCCGGGCCAAGCAGACTCCCGCCACGCTGGGCAGCGAGTCGTACACCAGGATTCCGAAGATCTCTCCGGAGTAGTACGACACCACCGACAGCACGGTGACCGTGTACAGGGCCGTCAGCGCGAACTGCACCCACAGCAGTACCTGCGCCCAGCCCAGCTCCCTCGGCAACGGCGAACGCCGGTCCCAGGACAGGCTGTTCTGCGCACCCCACATCCCACTCGGGGGTATCGGGCTACCGGCAGGGGACATGCGTGACCTCAGCTCAGCTCGATAAACGGCCGTTCAAGACGGACACCGAGCCGAAGCTACGGAAAGTCGATCACTCACGCATGGGCCCGTGACCCCAACCCTGGGCCCACTTTCGGTGGCTCAACTCTCGGTGCGCGGGAAGGAGACCTCGACCCGGCGGTTCTTCTTGCGGCCGGATTCCGTGGCGTTGTCGGCGATCGGGTACTGCTCGCCGTAGCCGCGCACCTCGTAGGTGACGTTGGAGTCGTTCAGTTCCTGGTCCAGGACGTTCTGTACGGCGTCGGCGCGTTTGCGGGACAGGACGTCGCCGTGGGCGGCGGAACCGAGGTTGTCCGTGAAGCCGAAGACACGGATCTTCGTCGCGTTCTGCGTCTTGATCTCCTCGGCGATCGTGGCGATACGGGCCTTCGCCTCGGCGCCGAGTTTCGCGCTGTCCTTGCCGAAGAGGACCTCGGCCTGGAGGGCGAACTTGACGTCGGCGTTGGTGTCTTCCCGTCGTTCGTCGCCGCTTTGGTCTTCTACGACCTGTTTGATGTCCAGGACCTTGGCGGCGGCCAGGGTGGCGCCCTCGGGGAGTTTGAGGTCCGGGTCGTTGGGGTCGACTTCGACGGGGGCGGAGGCGGAGGCCTCTGTGCCAGGGGGGACGCCGGGGGTTTCGTCGGCGTGGGCCGTCACGGCGCCGTAGATGTTCGTGGCGACCATGAGGGTGGCGGCGGTGAGGACCAGGGCGAGGCGTGGGGTTGCCGTTCGGGTGTGCGTCGGGGTCATGGCCGGCCTCATCCGGAGATCTTGATGGTGCCGCTGGAGAAGGTCGGTACCTGCAAACTGACCTCGGTCGTGTCGGTCGGCGGTGCGGGGAATTGCATGAAGACAGGGAGGGTCTGCCCCGCTTCAAGGTTCCCGAGGCCGGTGGTCGTCAGCGGGCGCCCTTCCGTGTCTCGCAGCGTGTAGTAGCGCTTCTTCCCCTTGGCGTCCACGATGGTGGCGCCGCCGAGCGAGGGACCGTGCTTGATGACCTCCGTCTCGTCACCGCTGGTCTGAGGGGGAACCACCACGGACTTGTCTCCGTCGTTCTTCACGATTCCGTTCACGGTGAGGAAGCCACCCGAGTCCCTCGCGGCGGATGTGATCTGAAGTAGCAGTCCGTCTGTGCCCCTCAGTTCCGCCAGCGGCGTCTCCGCATTTCCCTCCTGGGCACTCGGCTTGGATCCACGGTCCTTGGGAGCGGACGCCGACGGACTCGGCTTGTCATCGCCGCCACCACCACCGCCGCAGCCGGCCACGCCGAGAGCCAGTCCGGCCGCAACGGTCATTGCGACCATCCCCCTGCGGGCCTTCGCAGTGAACCGAATGCTCATCTCTCTGCTTCCTTCATCACTCGTCGTTCGCTTGTGGGTCGGCCAGGTGGACATCGAAGAGGTCCTCGGGTTCGGGCAGGACATCGAGATCCTCCGGATCCAGCTTCCAGTCCTCCCCGTCCTCGCAGGAGAGTTGCGGCAGTACCTTCGCACCGTCGTCCTCGGCAGGGGGGTCGAAGTCGCAGAGCGGCTCGATCACAGCCGTGGCGGTCGCATCCGACTTCCGCTCCGCCGTACCAGGGACGACAGAGTCACCGACCGACTTGTTGGTCTCCACCTTGACCGTGAAACCCAGCAGTCCCTCCGGCCCGCAGCTCAGCACTTGAGCGTCGTTCTGTGCGGCGAGTTCGTATGCGCGCCAGCACGACGGCTGGAGCCCCTCGGCATTGCCCTCGAAAATGCCCTGCCACTTGGTCGGGTCGAGTACGTCCTTCACCCACGCACCGGCGAGTTGGTCCCGTCTGTCCTGGGCCGCCGCGAGAGCCGCCGCGTCAGCGGCTGTCTGGGCGCCGTTCCGATTCGCCGCGGCCTGGCCGACCGCGAAGTAGGCAAACGCGAGAAAGAGCAGGCCCCCCACCACAGTGATGTAGATGGGGAAGGCCTGCCCTGCGTCGCCGTACCGGCGAGGTTGCCTCAAGGAGCGACCTTGGCGATCTGCGCCTGGATCTTCCCGAGGATCGTCTGCCCGATGTTCGTACCGGTGATCGCCAGCACAATCGCCACCACCACCGCGATGATGCCCAGGTACTCGACCGCCGTCTGCCCCTTGTCGCCGGCGCGGCGCTGCATCGCCGACACCGTCGTGTTCTTCCAGCCGTTCACTCGGACCTTGGTCGCGACGGCGGTCTTCAGCATCAGGTCGCTCATGGTGTTCCCCTCCGGTTTCGGCTGTGCCGTTTTCGACACGAGGAACGTACGGCTGGACGGTCCGTCCGCCGGAGGGCCCCAGGGCCCAATTCCGGGCCCAATCGCGCGGGCCCAACCCGCTCTTCCCCCACTCCGGCACCGAAGCTCACCCCAGTCCTCGGTGTGCGTGCGAGTCCGGTGCCGTGCCGATCCATTTCGCGGCGGCCTCGGAGCGGCTGGTGCTGTGGAGCTTGGCGAAGATGCGGTTGATGTGGTTCTTGACGGTCTTCTCGCTGATGAAGCAGGTGGCGGCGATCTGCTGGTTGGTCATGCCGGACGCGATGTGGTCCATGATCTCCGCCTCCCTCGCACTCAGTTGGAACCGCGACCTGTCGGGAGCGGCCGGAGGGCCACTCGTCCACCCAGACGAAGACTGTCCCACATGCGGTTGCACTTGCGAAAGGTTTTCTGGAGAAATGGGTGGGGGTGGGGTGGGCTGTAGCGGGATAGTGGCTGGTGGGTTGGATTGTTGAGGTTGGGTATGCGGTTTTGCGGACGTGGAAATTCCGTATGCAGTCGCACTCGATGAGCTGCCCAGCCCCTCGGGCAGGGGCGAGGTCGGTGGCTGGTCCTGGCGGAGTTGGGCCAGGAGGGCGCCCGCCGCCGTGGGCGTGAAGTGGGCCCGGCCCTCCTTGATGTCCCGTACGGCGTCGACCAGTTGGTCGGCCGTGAACTCGCCGTGGACCAGGTAGCCGCCCGCTCCTCTGCGGAGGGCCTCCTGGACGATCTCCGACTCCCTGCTGTACGTCAGCATCACGACCGGGGCGATCCGCACCAGGTACGGGAGTGCCGAGAGGCCGTCCACACCGGGCATGCGGACGTCGAGGAGGACGACGTCCGGGCGGTGCTGGTGGGCGGCCTCGTAGGCCTGGCGGCCGTCCGCGGCCTCGGCTACGACCGTGATGTCCGCGCGGCCCGAGAGGAGCGCGGTGAGGCCCGCGCGGACCACGGGGTTGTCGTCCGCCACGACGACGCGGAGACTCCGCGGCCGTGCGGAGTGTGCGGGCTGTGGGAAGTCGGCGAACGGGTCCTGCGGTGGTGGCGGCGGTTGCTGTGGCGGGGTGTGGTCCGGCATCCGGGGCCTCCTCTCGTGTCGTGGGGTCAGGCGTGGGGGGTGGTCAGGGCCGCCAAGGGGAGTTCCAGGCGGACTTCCGTGCCCTTGGGGCGGCCGCCGCGGCCGATGCGGATGCGGGCTCCGACCGAGGCGGCTCGTTCGACCATCCCGACCAGGCCGAAGTGGCCCGCGCGGCGGAGCTGTTCGAGCGTGGTGCCGGGCGGGAGGCCGCGGCCGTCGTCGTAGACGCTGATGCGGAGCAGGTCGCCGTGGACGCCCGCGCGGACGTCGACGCGGGTGGGGTGTGCGTGGCGGTGGGCGTTCTCCATGGCCTCCGAGGCGATGGTGAGGATCTGGCGGGCCACCGCGGGCGGGACGGGCGGTACGGCGTGGTCGCCGGTGGGGCGGTAGACGGCCGGGAGGCCGGTGCGGGTGCTGAAGTCGCGGGTCCGGGCCGCCAGTTCGACCAGGACGTCCGTGGCCTGGGCGGGGTCCGATTCGCGGCGCAGGTCGGCCAGGAGTTCACGGGATTCGGCGGCTGCCCGGCGGGCGGAACGGGCGACCAGTGCGGCCTGTTGTCTGATCAGGGCCGGGTCCATGCGGTCGGCGCCCGCCGAACTTGTCAGACCGTCGGCGGCCAGGGCCACGCCGTGCAGGGTCTTGGCGACCGAGTCGTGCATCTCGCGGGCGAGGCGGGCGCGTTCGGCGCTGACCGCCTCCGTCACGGCGAGGCGGGCCTGGACGGTGGTGAGGGCCTGGGTGGCCGCGCCGAAGCGGAGCATCAGGTTGCGCAGGCTGGAGCCGACGGCTCCCGCGATGACGCAGAGGCCGGGCAGGAGGGACGCCTCGGCGAGGCCGGGGTGCGGGTTCTCCTGTGCCGCGTGGATCAGGAGGAGGAGCAGGGACTGGAGGCTGGCGAAGACGGCGGCCCCTCGCCAGCCGTAGACGAGGCCGGCGAGGAGGGGGGTGCAGACGCTGACGTAGGCGAGGGTGCTGTCCGGGCCCGCGGAGATGAGCAGGAGGGCGCCGAAGAGGGTGTCCGCGGCGAGGAGGGTGGGGTGGCGCAGGAGGAGGGGGCCGAAGCGTTCCCAGTCTCTGAAGAGGACGTAGGACGTCATGAAGGTGACGACTACGGCGGCGCCGACCAGGCGGGTGGGCAGGCCCGGGTTGGCGTTGAGAAGGGCGGTGGGGGTGGCGAGGGCGATCATGGCCAGGCGAAAGCCGAAGACCTGTCGGCACATGGCCTGTAGGGCGTTGACCTGGATGTCGATCGCGGGGCTGGTGGGGGTGGCGGGCATGGCTGAGGTGGCAGTGGCCCGGCCTTCGGCCGGGATCGGGTTCCCACCCGCACCATCCGTGCGGCTTTCGTTGCCGGGTGGTGCGGGTGGCCCCTGTGGAGGCTGAGCACCATCGGCGGCTGCCCCGCCGTGCACACGTCCGTGCGGCTCACCTGGTCCCTGGCCGTGCGGCTCACCTGGTCCCTGGCCGTGCGGCTCACCTGGTGCCGAGCCGTGCGGCTCGCGGGCTCCAGGTCCGTGCGGCCCTGCGGCCGCCGGCCGGCCCGGCCCGCCGGGCGCCTCCGTGCCCGGCCTCCCGGCCGTCCTCGGGCCCGGCCCACCGCTCGCCACCCGCCCCGGCCCACCGCCCCCATGTCCCTCAGACCCACCCGGCGCCTGCCCGGACGGCCCCCCGGGCGCCGCCGATGCCGCCGGCGGCATCGGCACCGGTACCGGCCCCCGGCCCGGGCTGCCGCCCTGGCCCGAAGCACCCCCGGAAGCACCCCCCTGAGCACCCCCGGTAGCACCCCCCTTCATCCACAGCGTCGCCTCACCCCCCACCGCCTCCCACCCCGGCGGCAGCGCAGGCGTCGCCGACGTCACGGGTACGTCCGGCGCGCCCGTGCGGGCGTGTGCCGGCAGCACCGTGCCCGCCGGGGGCGTCGTGATCTCCGGTGTCCGCTCGGCTCGGCGGCGGCGACGTCCCAGCAGCCCCGTCCGCTCCCCTGTCATCGACATACCGTCGCCCCCGTCCCTACTTGCCCGTGACCGAGCCGAAGTCCGTGCCCGAGCCGAGGATCAGGCCGGCGCCGAGGAGGAGCATCGTGGCCGGGACCATGAAGGTCGTGATCATCATCGTGGCCTTGGGAACGGCGCGCGCGGCCTTGCGGCGGGCGTTCTGCGCGTCCGTACGCCGCATGTCCTTGGCGAGAGCGACCAGCGTGTCGACGATCGGCGCACCCAGTTCCTCGCCCTGCTGCAACGCCGTCACGAACATGGCGACCTGCTCGGAGTCGTTGCGGCGGCGCAGTTCCGCGAAGGCCTGGCGGCGGCTCATGCCCAGGTCCATCTGGCGGAGGGTGATGCGCAGTTCGTCGGCCCAGGGGCCCTCGTACTTCGACGAGACCCGGTCCAGCGCCTGGCGGAAGCCGAGGCCCGCGCTGACCACGACCGCCAGGACGTCCAGGAAGTCCGGCAGGGTCCGTTCGATGACGTCCTTGCGGATGCGGATCGCCGACCAGATGCCGACCTCCGTCCAGAACGCGCCGAAGGCGAGCAGGAGCAGGGCCACCAGGAGCTGGCCCCGCATCAGGAACACCAGGAAGCCCACCGCGCCCAGCGCTCCGTACACCGCCCGGCGGGCCGCGTAGCGGTCGATCGTCAGGCCGCCGGGGTTGCCCGCCAGGTCGATCTTGCGGCGGTACTTGGCCACCTGCTTGGGGCCCATCAGGCGCAGCACCGCGGGGGCGTAGCGCATGCCCAGGCGGTCGATGAGGGAGTCGACGGCGCCGGTGCGGGTGGCGCCGACCTCCAGGGCCAGGGCGAGGTCGCCGGGCAGTTTCGCCTCGGCGCGGTACATGCGGATGCCGGCGAAGATGCCCCAGACGCTGAGGCCCGTCAGCAGGGCGAGGAGCAGTCCCATGGTGTGCCTCCGGCCTTCAGACGTCGATGCGGGACAGGCGGCGGATGAGGACGAAGCCGACGGCGTAGAGGGAGAAGGCGATGATGACCGCCGCCTGGCCGAAGGGGGAGCCGGTCATGCGGTCGAGGGCGCCGTCCTTCACCCCGTTCATGAGGAAGAGCGAGCCCACGCCCAGGACCGGGACGGCGTACGACGTCATGTTGACCTGGGAGAGCTGCGTGCGGACCTCACGCCTTGTCTCCTTGCGTTCCTCCAGTGTCTCCGTCAGGTTGCGCAGCGCGCTGACGACCTGGCCGCCCGCCCGGTTGGACAGGACGAGGGTGGTGACCAGGACGACGAGTTCGCGGGAGGGGAGGCGGTCCGCCAGTTCGCTCAGGGCGTCGTCCATGGACGCGCCGACGGCCAGCTGGGCGGAGACCTTGCCGAGTTCCTCGCCCGCGGGCGCCTCCATCTCCTCCGCGGCCATGCCGATCGCGGTGCGCAGGGCGAGGCCCGCCTGGGTCGCGTTGGCGAGGATCCGGGCCATTTCGGGGAGCTGGTTGATGAACTTCTCGATGCGTTTCTGGCGTTGCCAGTTGAGGAACTGGACGGCCACCCCGATGCCCAGCAGGCCCGCCAGCGGGCCGAAGAAGGGGGCCAGTGCCGCCTGGCCGATCAGCCACAGGCCGGCGACGGTGGCGAGCATGTAGACGAAGAACTCGCCGGGGGTGATGTCCAGGCCGGTGGCGGCCAGGCGCAGTTCCAGCTTCCTGCCGAGCTTGGTGCGCCGCAGGCGGCGGTCGATCCCGCGGAAGTTCCGGCGCCGGCCGCCGGCCGGGATCTGGCCGGTGGCGGACAGGCGGTCGACGAGGGCCTGCCGCTGTGCCTTGCCCATGGCGTAGGAGTGCAGGCCGGCCACCGTGAGGACGCAGGTCAGCAGGGTGATGCCGGTGGTGAGCGTGATGAGCGTGTGCAGTTCCATCGGTCGGTCCTACCTGGCTTCTCGGGTGGCTAGCTGCTCCGCGGACCCGGCGATGCCGAAGGCCTGCGGGACGGGCTGGTTCGCCATGTAGAGGCGGTCGGCGGTGCGGCGTGGGAGCGGGAAGTACTCGAAGACGCCGTGGATACGGCCGTCGGGCGTCATGGGCTGCGCGTGGAAGCGGGCGACCGTGACCAGGCGGTACGGGTCGCTGCCGTGGCTGTCCATCAGCGCGATCTCGGTGATGCGGCGGGCGCCGTCCGCGAACCGGGTCAGCTGCACGATGACGTCGACCGCGCTGTTGATCTGGTCGTGCAGCGCCACGAAGGGGATCTCCACGTCCGACATGGACGCCAGGGTCTGCAACCGCATCAGCGCGTCCTCCGCGCTGTTGGCGTGGACGGTGGCCAGGGAGCCGTCGTGGCCCGTCGACATGGCCTGGAGCATGTCCAGCGACTCGCCGCCGCGGACCTCACCGACCACGATCCGGTCGGGGCGCATCCGCAGCGAGTTGCGGACCAGGTCGCGGATGGTGACCTGGCCCTTGCCCTCGACGTTCGGCGGGCGGGACTCCAGGCGGATGACGTGGGGCTGCTGGAGCTGGAGTTCGGCGGAGTCCTCGATGGTGATGATGCGCTCGCCCTCGGGGATGAGCCCGGAGAGCGCGTTCAGCAGGGTCGTCTTGCCGGTGCCCGTCGCGCCGGAGACGATGACGTTGAACTTCGCCTGCACCAGGCCCGCCAGCAGGTACAGCATGTGCTCGTCGAGCGAGCCGAGGCCGATCAGCTCCTGGAGCGTGAAGGAGCGCGGGAAGCGGCGGATCGTGAGGGTGGCGCCCGTCAGGGACAGGGGCGGGATGATGACGTTGACGCGTTCGCCGGAGGGGAGGCGGGCGTCGACCATCGGGTTGGACTCGTCGACGCGCCGGTTGACCGTGGAGACGATCCGCTCGATCGTCTGCATCAGCTGGTCGTTGGAGGCGAAGCGCAGGGGCAGTTGCTCGACCCGGCCGCCGCGCTCCACGAAGATCGCGTCCGGGCCGTTCACCATGATCTCGGTGATGGAGGCGTCCTCCAGCAGCGGCTCCAGGATGCCGAGGCCCAGCGCCTCGTCGACCACCCTGCGGATGAGCTGCGAGCGTTCCACCGTCGACAGGACCGGGCCCTCGCGGCTGATGATGTGCCCGAGCACCCGCTCCAGCCGGGCCCGGCGCTCGGCGGCGGCCAGCGAACTCATCTCCGCGAGGTCGATCTCCTCCAGGAGCTTGGCCCGGTAGGAGGCGACCATGTGGCCGTCCTCGCCCCGGTTGCCGTTCTCCTCCGGGGAGTTGATGCGTGCTCGCAGGCTCATGGTTCCGGTGCTCCGATCAGTGGTCGAGCGGCATCGTCGCGGTCTTGACGGCCGGGTCGAACTTCCAGCCCGGCACGAGAGACGGGATCTTCACGGTGGCCGTGATGGTGACCTCGTCCGCGCCGTAGGAGGGGGTGCACCCGGTGACGTCGAGCCAACTGCTCACCGCCGCCCGGCAGTCCGCCTCGTAGGGCCCCTCCAGCGACGCGCTGCGCGCCCCCGCCCGGGCCGCCGTGCCCGCCTGCTGGGCCGTGTAGGCGATCAGGCCGAGCTGTACGGCCGCCAGGGCGACGAACAGCAGGATCGGCAGGAAGCCGATGTACTCGATGGCGACCTGGCCTCGGTCCCTGCGTGTCCTGGGCATCTCAGTCCGCCTCCTCGACCGCGCCGGCGTGGCCATGGACCGGGATCGGCACGGACAGTGTGCCCGGGAAGAGGACCGGCACCTGGAGCGTGACGTCGGACGTGACGTAGCCGGAGCCGCCGCAGGTCACCTCGGCGCCGGATCGCCACGCCTCCGACAGGTGCTGCATCCCGGCCGTCTCGCACGCGGCCTGCCGCGCCCCCGGTTCAGCCGCTGTCGCCGCCCGCACGGCCTCGTCGGCGGCGTTGCCCGCGAGGATGAAGGTGTAGCCGACGAGGACGGCCTGCCACAGCGCGATCAGCGTCACGAGGATCGTCGGTGTCATGCCGAGGAACTCGATGGTGACCTGGCCCCGGTCCCGCTCTCGTAAGACGGGCAGCACGCTCATCCCTCCCTTCTCCGCCGAAAGCTCACCGACCCCCGGTCGCCGCCCCGGAACCTGTGCGCTTTCTGGGCGGTGTCGGGGGCCTTGACCAGGCCCAGTTCGGCCGCGAGGCCCCACAGGGCCTGTTTCACCGAGCTCTTGTTCTCCAGTTCGTGGATGCGGCCCGCGTCCACGACGCTCTGGAGTTCCTTGAAGTTGGCGGGGATCGCGGTGGCCGCGACCGCCGTGCCGGTGATCCGCTGGATCAGGGGCGGCTGGATCTCCGTGATCCGGCTGTGCCGGTTGACGACGACGGTGGTCTCCTCGGCCTTGCGGATCTGCAGCCGGTCCCACATCCGCACGGCCCGCTTGGCGCCCCGTACGGCGACCACGTCCGGCGTGGTGACGAGCAGGGCCCGGTCGGCCATCTCCACGGCCGCCGCTCCGGCGCCGCCGAGCTGGGCACCGGTGTCGATGACGACGACCTCGTAGCGGGAGCGCAGGGCGCTGACGATCTGGCGGGCGGCGCGGTCGGTGACGTCCTCGCCGCGTTCCCCCTCGGCCGGGGCGAGGAGCAGGGCGAGGCCGGTGTCGTGGCGGAAGACGGCGTCGGCCAGGACGCGCGGGGAGATGTCGTTGATGGCGGCCAGGTCGACGACGGAGCGGCGGAACTGGACGTCCAGGTAGGAGGCGATGTCGCCGGTCTGGAGGTCCATGTCGACCAGGGCCGTGCTGCGGCCGGAGGCCTGGGCGGCCAGGGCCAGCTGGATCGCCGTCAGGGTGGCTCCGGTGCCGCCCTTCGCGCCGCTGACGGTGACGACGGTGCCGCCGACGCCGGTGAACACGTCGCCGCCGGCGCCCAGGTGCCGTCGTACGCCGACGGACCACTGGGCGACCGCCTGGACGCGGCTGGCGAGTTCCTCGTAGCCGAGCGGCAGGGCGACCAGGCCGCGGGCGCCGTAGTCCATGGCGGCCTGGAAGAGGCCGGGGCTCGCGTCGGAGGTGACGAGGATGACGCCGACGGCCGGGAAGCGCAGGGCCACTTCGCGGATCAGTTCCAGCGCGGGGACCGGGCCGATCCGCTCGTGCACCACCACGACCTCGGGCAGTTCGTCGACGGACTCGGCGGCCAGCCGGGCGAGGGTGTCGATGAGCTGGGTGGAGTCGACGACCGGGGCCACCGGCTCGGCGTCCGGCAGCTGGCTGAGCAGCGTCGTGATCGATCGGACCGCGTCCGCGTCACCGACTGCCGGGAGGATCCTCGTGGGCATGCGAGCCTCTCACTTGTCCTTCGCGAGTTCGTACGTCCGGTCCTGCTCGGGGACGGTGGTGTCGCTGCCGGGCGCGACGAGGGCGAGGCGGACGCGCTTGGCGAACGACTCGGCGTAGGTGAGGCGCTGGGCGTCCCGGGCGGACAGCGCGAAGGTGATCGGGACGGCGTCGGTGGGCTGCTGGGTGCGGTTGTTCTCGTCCGGGTTGAGCGGCTTCATATCGCCGACGTCGAGGACCTTGGCGTTGGTCACGATGATCTTCGACTGGTCGGGGTCGCTCTCGCGCTTGCCCTCGAAGGTGGCGTAGACGTTGACCGAGGCACCGGGCGTGATCTTGCCGGCCACACCGGTCGCCGCGTCGATCATGATGGCGACCTCCTGCTGGCCTGGCTGGAGGGCCGGCTGGCGGACGATCATGTCGGACTGGAGCAGGGAGCCCGCGCGCAGCGTGGTCACGGCGATCTTGCCCTGGATCTCGCGCAGGTCGGTGACGGCGTTGTCCGACAGCCACCGCTCGGGCATCTTGATCTTCTCGAACTGGCCCGTGCTGAGGGTGGTGTAGGGCGGTACGTCGGACTTGAGCCGGTAGGCGGTGACCTCGGGGCCGACCTTGGACTTCACGTCACCTATGACGGACAGCACGCCGGCGAAGGCGCCGAGGGCGCAGACGACCGACAGGAGCAGGAGAATCACGCCGCGGCGCTGACGGGAGTTCATGAACCGTACAACCTCGTTGGGGATATCGGTCGAGCGGGATCGGAGCGGTGCTGACGAGCGGTGTCAGGGCTGTGAGACCTCACCCCACGGCCGTTCGGTTCTCCAGCTGCTTGTGCGGGCTGTCGTGGACGGGTGGCGTGGCCGAGCAGAAGACGCAGCGGTCGCCGATGACGTCGATGCCGCACCAGTGGCAGCGGGTCCGCCGTACGGAGGTGACCAGTTGGTAGAGGACCGACAGGTCGGGCAGGTAGCTGCAGAACTCGATCAGCCTGCCGGTGCCCCACCAGCCCGGTGATTCGGCCGGGAGCGGGGTCTCGCGCAGGCCCTGCACCTTCCAGGAGGGGGCGAGGGTGCCGGTGACCCAGTCGGACTGGAGCTGCCCCTTGGCGACCAGCATCCAGGTGCCGAACTCGGGGCCGGGCAGGGCGGCTTCGGGGGTGATGCGGACCAGCTTCGGCTCGGGGTGGGCGAGGACGCCGAACTGGCTGCCGGGCACCCAGGACTTGGCGTGCGACTTCAGGCCGACGGGGACCCGGTCGAGCCGGGTGACGGAGTTGAGCAGCGCCCCGGCGTGGATGTAGTGGACGAGCAGCCGCCCGGCCGAGGCGAGCACGCCGGGGCTGATGTCGCAGGACGCGAGCTGGCGTAACTGGCGGGCCAGGACGGCGAGTCCGAGCGGGGGCAGATCGGGGTGGAAAAAGGCGATCCGGTCGCTCTCCATGAGGGAGCGCAGGGTGTACAGCCGGCGCTGCACGGCGGTGGGGGCGGCCTGGGAGCAGACCACGATCACATGCCCGTGGTGCTCGACCAGGGTCTGCATGTCGGCCAGGGCCTGCTCCAGCGGGCGCCGGTCGAGGTCCCGCAGCACGGCGGCGGGCAGGGTGCGTTCGTCCTGTGGCGGCAGCGCCATGTCGGCGCTGGTCACGGCAATGGCAGTTGGCACGCGCAGCTCCCCGTTTCCCCATGCCCGTCGGCGCGCCGCCTTGTCACTGCGGCCCACCGTGGTGACTTCACTGCGTGACTACCTCAGCACTGTATCCACGGCTCTGTGACCGGAGAACAGCGTTTGTGTAGCTGAGGAGCAACTGCCGTTGCACAAGATGCGTCAAAACGGGGCAGGTTGAGCATCTTGCCGGTCGGGGGCGAGGGCTCGGGTGGTCCCGGCCGGTGATCGGGGTGGGCCCAGTGTTGACGGTGGGCCTCCGTTTGGGCCCTGAGACCCACGCCTCCCGCCGGGGCGTGTACCTACTCTCACCGTCCACAGGAACGCGGTTCGGGCAAGGAGGGGTGCCGTATGGCCGACGGGGGTGGCATACGGACGTATGGACGCAGACCGGTCTTCGACGATCGCGGCGCGACCGGCACCGAGTACCTCGGCATGGTCGTGGTCAGCGCGGCGATCGTCCTCGCCGTCTCGGCCACCGGCGTCGGGCAGCTGCTCTACGACAGGATCGCCGCGCAGGTGTGCAGGGTGGTGGGTGAGGGCACCTGCGCCTCGGGCGGGCCCGGGCCGGACAAGCCCCTCACCGACGCCGACTTCGAGCCGGCGCTGTGCCAGGTCTCCTCCGTCACGGACAAGGCGGGCTCCAAGGCGAAGATCTTCTTCTGGGAGATCGGCAAGGAGTACGGCTTCCAGGAGCAGCACATCAAGGCGAAGACGGACGTCAACGGCGACGGCACGGTCGACGACAAGGACCAGCTGGTCTATCTGACCTTCACGGACGCCGCGTCCGTCGCCGCGAAGAAGGACTTCAAACCCGGTATGAAGGTGGGCCGGTTCGGCGCCGACAAGGTGGAGCTCGGGCTCGGCATCAAGGTCACCAACGGCGACACCTGGGTCTTCGAGAGCCCCGAGGAGGCCCAGCGGTTCCGGGACGACGTGGAGAAGCTCCAGATGTACGAGATGCGGCGGAGCATGCCCGGCGGTGCGCAGGCGAGCCTCGGCGACAGCATCGCCTACCTCTTCGGCAAGGGCCCGCTCAAGGACGAGGAGGACACCCGGAACCGGATCGAGGAGCACCTCGGCGACAACCGGCAGATCACCTACGGCAAGGTGGGCCTGGAGGCCTCGGCCTCGGCGGGCCTGAAGATCTCGGCGGGTGACGAGAAGAAGCTGGGCGCCGCGCTCGGCGGCACCTTCAAGTACTCCCCCGACGTCACCTGGACGGACAACGCCTACAAGAACACCAAGTCGTACACGTACTCCTCGTCCATCGAGTACGGCTCCAAGGTGGGTTACGAGGCGGGCCCGCTCGGCGGCGAGTACGCGGCGAACACGACACAGACCGGCACCATCACGGTCACCTACGACAAGGGGACCGGCAAGCTGGTCCGCGTCGACATGACCCGGACCGTCGAGGAGGGCGGCCAGAAGGACGGCGCCAAGGTGGGCGGTGACAACGGCAAGAAGGACGGCGACAAGCGGGGCGGGAGCGCCGGCGTGAAGGGCACGGACTCGCGGACCGGCATCGAGATCGTCACCAACTCCGTCAGCTTCGATCCCGGCCCGGCGGGCGACGCGGACCGGGCGGTCGCCGAGCGGTGGCTGGACAGCAACAACGAGCAGGTCGCCACGCCCTTCCAGTACATGTTCGACGACCACGCGCCGACATCCCGCCCGGGCGCCGACGACCCCTTCGGGCAGCTGATGTTCGACAAGGGCAGGTCGAGCCGGATGACGTACACGGGCGAGGTGAACGCGGCCGAGTACGGCTTCGAGTTGAATCTCGGGCTCAGTCTGGGCATGACGATCAGCACGGAGAAGAAGTCGGAGACACTGACCGACGCCCGGTTCCTGGGGGCGCCCCGCGGGGACGGTCGCTCCTATCTTCCCTACAGCTACTGTGCGAACTGACGAGACGGAGTCCAAGCCGATGAAGACCCGCCGTGCCCTCCTGGCCGCCGCCCTGCTGACGGCCTCCGTGGCCCTGACCGGCTGCGGGGGCTCCGACGCCGGCTCGGTGCCCGACGGCTGGGGCACCCTGAAGACCAAGGGCGTCGACGTCTCGTATCCGAAGGGGTACGAGGAGCAGAGCGCCGGTGAGCGCGGCAGGCACAACGCGGCCGCGGCGGTGCGCACGGAGGGCGGCAGGAAGGTCTCGGTCCTCACCGTGCAGCTCGGCTTCACGGAGGCGAACTCCGCCGAGCAGGCCGCGATCGCCGCCGAGGCGGGCATCCAGATGGGCGCGGACGTCAAGGGCCAGAAGGACGTGGAACTGGCCGGTGCGGACGGGGCGAAGCGGATCGACTTCACCTTCAAGGCGACCGGGGAGGGCGGCGGCCCGCCGAAGGGCACCCCGGTCGAGGGCGTGATCCTCGCCGGGCTGGACTCGTCCGACACGGCCTTCGCGATCCGGGTCGACGCGCAGCGGGGGTCCCTGCCGGACGGGGACCTGGACCGGATCATCGACTCGGTCGAGGTGCACTAGCCATGGAGGTGCCGGGCGCCGGCTATGTCGTCCTCGCGCTGCTCGTGGCGCTGTTCGGCGCGCTGGCCTGGAGGTACGCGCGGCGGCTGGTGACGGTGACGCGGGTGCTGCGGGGCGGGGTGCGGGCGGAGGGTGAGTGCGTCCGGGTGGAGACGGAGCCGTACCAGCGCTCGGACGCCCGGCGGCACTTCTTCGTCTTCCGTACGGCCGACGGTACGCCGGTCGAGTTCGAGGACCTGGCGGGCTGGTCGACCACGGAGGGCACCCGGGTCACCGTCACCTACGACCCGCGCGATCCGCGGGGCACGGCGACGGTGGCGGGCCGGGGCAGCTGGTCCCCGGTGCTCCAGGCGCTCGCCCTGGTCGCGGGCTGCGGCATGGCGGCGCTGGGCTTCGCGGTCCTCCTCTACGTCGAGATCTCCGGGAGCGGTTGATGGTGCTCGTGCGCTGCTGGGCCGTGGGCGTCGTCGTCCTGGTCGTCAGCGAGTACGTCCAGATGACGCTGGTGTACGGCCCTCTCGTCGGCCCGCGGGGCGTCGGCTCCTTCGGTGCCGCGCTGGCGCTGGTGCATCTGCCGAACCTGGTGTGCGTCGCGCTCGCCACCTGGGCGGCGGCGCGGGTGCATCCGCAGCCGTGGCGGGAGGTGGCGGTGCGTCATCTGGCGGCGGCGTGCGCGGTTCCGGCGGCGGCGCAGGTGCTGCTGCTCACGCTGCGGCCGGGTGTGCTCGACCCGGCCGAACCGGCGCTGTGGATGTCGACGGGCGTGCTGCTGACGGGGGGTGCGGCGGGGCTGCTGCTGGACCGGTTGGCGTGGACCTCCTGACCCTTGCGGTTCCTTCACCCCGCCGGGCGGTAGTGCCCGAGCACCCACGCCAGCTGGGGGAACCACTCCTGAAGCCGCGACCTCGGCTTGGCCTCCACCACGCACTCGAAGAACCTGCCGTCCAGGTGGATCACGGCGACCATCAGCGCCTTGCCGTTGGGGCTCGCCCGGTAGTGGACGCTGCGGATCTCGGGCCAGCGGAACTCGATCGAGAGCCCGGACGACTCGAAGGCGACACCGGACGCGTCGACGACGACCGCGTTGCGTTTGTCGACGGCCAGGAAGTCCGGTCCGGCCGGGGCCGGTTGGGGCGCGGCCGGGGCGTACGCGGGCGGTGCGGGCGCGTACTGCGGGGGAGGGGGGCCGAAGCCCGGGCCGGGTTGTGGCGGGTACTGCTGGGTCATGCGTCGGGTCCTCGGTCCTCGTGCCGGCGGGGAAACGTCTCGGTGCTGCGGTGAGACATTCTCCAGCCCTAGAAGAACTCGCCCCACGGCTGGTCCCAGATCTGCTTCACGCACAGGATCAGGAACAGCAGGCCGGCGACGGCGAGCATCGCGTTGCTGAGCGGGCCGTTGCGCCACTGACGGGGCGTGCGGGAGGAGTTCAGGAGCCAGATCAGCGTGCCGGCGAGGAAGGGCAGGAAGGCCGCGCCGAGGACGCCGTAGATGATGATCAGGCGGAAGGGCTGGCCCTCGAAGAGGAGGATCATCGGCGGGAAGGTCAGCCAGAGCAGATAGGCGCGGAAGGGCCAGGAGCGTTCGCGTGCGCCCGAGGCGACCTCCTCGCCCTTGGCCTGCCCCCTGGCCGACAGCCGCGCCACGAAGTCGGCGAACATCAGGCTCACGCCGTGCCAGACGCCGATCAGCGAGGTGAACGACGTGGCGAAGAAGCCGATCAGGAAGAACTTCGCCGTCGCCGCGCCGTACTCGTCCTCCAGGATGTCGCCCAGCTGGATCAGGCCCTTGTCGCCGCTCGCGATCGCGATGTTCGCCGAGTGCAGGAGCTCCGCGCCGACGAAGAGCATGGCGATCACGAAGATGCCCGTCGTGGCGTAGGCGACGCGGTTGTCCAGGCGCATGACCTTCATCCAGCCGGTGTCGGTCCAGCCCTTGGCGTTGACCCAGTAGCCGTAGGCCGCGAGGGTGATCGTGCCGCCGACGCCGCCGATCAGGCCCAGGGTGTTGAGGATCGAGTCCTTCTCGTCGGGCAGCACCGGCAGGAGACCCGCGAAGGCGTCGGGGATGTTGGGTGTGACGCGGATCGCCAGGTACACCGTCACCAGGAACATGACCCCCACCAGGACCGTCATGACCTTCTCGAACACCGCGTACTTGTTGAACCAGACGAAGACCAGACCGACCAGACCGCAGGCGATGCCCCACCACGTCAGGTCCATCACGCCGGGGAACAGCGCCTGGAGCGGCAGCGCGCTCGACGACATCGCCGCCGCGCCGTAGACGAAGCCCCAGACCACGACGTAGACGGCGAAGAACCAGGTCGTCCAGCGGCCGAGGCTCGCCCAGCCGTCGAACAGGGTGCGGCCCGTGGACAGATGCCAGCGGCCCGCCGCCTCGGCCAGGGAGATCTTCACCAGACAGCCGATGATCGCGGCCCACAGGAGGGTGTAGCCGAAGTTGCTGCCCGCGATCAGGGTGGCGACCAGATCGCCGGCCCCGACACCGGTCGCCGCGACGACGATGCCCGGGCCGATGTACTTCCAACTCGCCTTACGCGGCTGGGGGTGCTGCGAGGTCTCATGGTCCGTGGTGTTTCCTGTGGTGTCCGCCATGCAGGTCAACAAACCGCAAAGAAGCCAGGCAGACAAGAGGGCAGGAGCAGAACGGAACGTACCCGGCGTCGGGGTCGGGGACTACCCGATCCCCTGCCTGCTCGCGCAGGTGGGCGGGTTACGCGTACTGGAGGCGGACCGTGGCTCCCCGGGCGTCGTCGCGGATGTCCACGTACGCGCAGACCTGCCGCGCGTACCACAGGCCCGGGCCGGGTTCCGGGCCGGCGGGCGGTGGCGGGACGAAGCCGGCGAGCGGGTCGGCGACGGGGCGGGCCGAGCGCAGTTCGCAGACGCAGGCGGGCGCCTCGCCCCACAGCAGGGCGGTGCCGTCGAGGGGTGCCAGGGCCGCCGCCGTCTCCGCGACGGCCGTGGCGAACAACTCGGCGTCGGCGGCGGGCAGTCCCCGGCCTTCCGCCCAGTCCTGCACGGCCGCGGCGTGCGGCTCCGCGAGGGGCCGCGCGCCGGCCGGGGGCAGCGGCAGCGGTAGGGCGTCGAGTTCGGCCGCGAGCCGCACCGGGTCCTGGTACACCTCCGTGCCGGGGTGGGCGCGGCGGGCCGCCGCGACGACTGCGGGGCCGGCGGTGCGGGTGTCGTACGCGCACAGGACGGTCGTGGCCATGGGCGCGAAGAGGAGGTTGGCGAGGGCCTCGTAGCGGATCCACTCGGTGGTCTCGCGGGCCGAGCGGCCGGCCCGGCCGCTCCAGACGGGCTCCATGAGGAGGTGGATTCCGCCTCCGGGGCCGGCGTGGGCGGTGAGGTAGGAGGCCGCGCGGGCGACGGCGTTGGCGGCGGAGCCGGTGTACCAGTCGGTGCGCGGGACGCGGGTGACGTCCTTGGCGTCCCGGCCGAGGGCGTCCCGCAGGAGGTCGAGGTTGCGGGGGTCGGCGATGGCCACGGGGGGTGGTTCGCCGGGCGCGGCGAGGCCTTCGCGAAGGAAGGGCAGGGCGGCGGCCAGGAAGTCGTCGTCGGTGCCGAAGACGGCCATGCGGTGGTCGAACGCGGCGGGTGCGGGCGGCTGTCGGGTGGTCATGGGTTCCCCTCGGGGTTCGCGGTACGGGCGGGTCGGCGCTGGGCGGTCACCCAGGCGGCGATCGGGCTGCGGTTGCTGAAGCCGAGCTTGCCGAGGATGCGTTCCACACGGCCTTCGGCGGTGCGCCGGGCGATCACCGGACGGTCGCGATCTGCTGGTTGGCGAGCCCTTCGGCGACGAGCCGGGCGACCTCGGTCTCGCGGCGGGTGAGACGCACCGGGGTGTCGTCGTGCGGGGGCCCGGGACTCGCGGGTCGGGCCCCGGCAGGTGCCGCACCTCGCTGGGCGGAGTGGTCGTGCAGCCCCAGCGCGTCGGCGGCGGCGAGCGGCACGAGCGCCGGGTCGTGCGGCCCGGAGGGGTTGCACGAAGCGCACGCCGTCCGGGAAGGCCCGCCGCACCCGGGCGGCGAAGCTGGTCGTCTCGACCGGCGGTTGGTGGTCCCGGCGTGGCGCTGATCCGCCCATGATCAGCCAGTCCTCTGGGGGTGTGGTCCGAGGATCCGGACACTCCGGCTCCCCTTGCGCGGGTCCTCACTCTCCCCCCGTCGCGTACATATGTGCACGTCCGGTTCACACCCGTGGGTGCACTTCGACCAGGACAGCTCGACCCCGGCGCCGCCCGCGTACACTGCGCGGCCGCTTTCCGTCTTGACCTGCTCATGCCATTGGCAGAACGATGTGCGCCACCCGCACCACGTACGTCGCACGGAACAACCCCACCTCCCACAAGGAGATTTCATGCGACTCCGCATACGAGGCTCCGGTGCCCGCACCGGCAGACGAACCACCGCCCTCGCCGCCCTCCTCGCACTCGCCCTCGCGGCACCCCTGACCGCGACGACCTCGGACGCCACCGCCGACAGCGCCCCCAAGGCCGCCCCGGCGGCCGACGACGTCCGGCAGTACGAGATCCACCTGCACGCCACGGCCGAGGACCGCACCGCGCTCCAGCGCACCGGCGTGACCGTGGACGAGGCCCACGGCCACGGTGTCGTCGTCTCCGGACGCGCCGACCAGATCAGGAAACTGCGCGCGCTGGGCTACGAGGTCACGCCGCTCGGCGCGGTGCCCGACCGGTCCGCAGGCGAGGACGACGTCCGGCTCTACGACTTCCCGTCCGCCGACTCGCGCTACCACAACTACGCGGAGATGACGAGCGAGATCAACTCGATCGTCGCGGCCAACCCCTCCATCGCGAGCCGGCGCGTGATCGGCAAGTCCTACCAGGGCCGGGACATCGTCGCCGTCAAGATCAGCGACAACGTGGGCAGCGACGAGTCCGAGCCGGAGGTGCTGTTCACACACCACCAGCACGCCCGTGAGCACCTCACCGTCGAGATGGCGCTCTACCTGCTGCGCGAACTGACCTCCGGCTACGGCTCCGACGCGCGCGTCACCAGCATGGTGAACAACCGTGAGATCTGGATCGTCCCGGACATCAACCCGGACGGCGGCGAGTACGACATCGCGACCGGCTCGTACCGCTCGTGGCGCAAGAACCGCCAGCCCAACAGCGGCAGTTCGTACGTCGGTACCGACCTCAACCGCAACTGGAACTACCGCTGGGGCTGCTGCGGCGGCTCCTCGGGCTCGGCGTCCTCCGAGACGTACCGGGGCCCGGCGGCGGAATCCGCGCCCGAGGTGAAGGTCGTCGCCGACTTCGTGCGCAGCCGGGTCGTCGGCGGGGTGCAGCAGATCAAGGCCGGCATCGACTTCCACACGTACAGCGAGCTGGTGCTGTGGCCGTTCGGCTACACGTACTCCGACACGACGACCGGGATGACCGCGGACGACAACGCGGCGTTCAAGGCGGTCGGGCAGAAGATGGCCGCGAGCAACGGGTACACGGCGGAGCAGTCCAGCGACCTGTACATCACGGACGGGTCGATCGACGACTACCTCTGGGGCACGCACAAGATCTTCGCGTACACCTTCGAGATGTACCCGCGCTCCGGCGGGGGCGGGTTCTACCCGCCCGACGAGGTCATCGAGCGGGAGACCTCCCGTAACCGGGACGCGGTGCTGCAGTTGCTGGAGAACTCGGACTGCATGTACCGGTCGATCGGCAAGGAAACCCAGTACTGCCGGTAGTTACTCGGCGTCTTCCTCGAAGTAGGCGTCCAGTACGGCGTCCAGCTGCTCGTCCCACTCGGTGAAACGGCTCCTGGCCGGCGCCTCGATCTCGATCGGGTACCAGCGCCGGTCAGGGGTGTGGACGGTGACGGTGTAGCGCTTGCCGAAGCGGGCGGTCTCCGTCTCGACCGCCCCGATCTCGTCCCATTGGAACTCGCATTCCTGGTCGTCCAGGGACAGGCGTACGCCTCTGTGGTCGGCGACTATTCTCGCGCGGCGGTCGGACGCCTCGAAGACGGGGCCGTCGACGTCGGCTTCCTCCTCCGGCTCGGAGCCGGACGCCGCCTCGGCTTCCTCCTCCGGCTCGGGAGCGGACTCCTCGGCGTCCTCGGCGGCGGCGACCTCGGGCTCCTTCTCCGGCTCGTCGTCCTGGGTCCGTCCGGACGCGGGTGACGTGAGCCCGGGGATGAAGGCCGGGTCGAATCCGGCGCCCTCCAGGGGCTGGCTGCTCGAACCTATGCGCTGCTCCACAGCGGAGCAGTATGGTCGACAAACCTGTGCCGCACACAGTCGGCCCCGACTTCGTTATCAGACGCCTACAAGAACACAGTGATCAGCCGAGGACGGCCAGGGCGTCGATCTCGACGAGGAGGCCCGCGGGCAGGCCGACGTAGACCGTGGTGCGCGCGGCGGGCGGCCGGGTGAGGCCCTGCTCCTCGAAGTACGCGTCGTAGATCTCGTTGAACTCGGCGAAGTGCGCCACGTCCGTCAGGTAGACGCGGATCATCATCGCGTCGTCCCAGCCGGCGCCGCCCTCTTCGAGGATCGCCTTGACGTTGGCCAGGGTCTGCAGGGTCTGCTCGCGCAGGGTCGGCCCGGCGGGCGTGGGCGGCTTGCCCTCCTGGGCGGGCAGGAAGCCGACCTGGCCGGCGACCTGGAGGATGTTGCCCTTCCTCACACCGTGCGAGAACCTCGCCGGCGGGGTGGTGTGGGTCCGGGGGGTGAGCGCGGTCTTGTCCGTCATGCGGTGCCCTTCACTGGTGTTCTGCCGGAGTACTCGCCGCTGATGGCGTCCGCCGTACGGCGCACCTGCGGCAGGAGGGTGAGGAGTTCGTCGGCGGTGACGACGACGTTCGGCGCGGACACCGACATCGCGGCGACGACCCGGCCGTCGGCGCCTCGGATCGGCGCCGCGACACAGTTGATGGACTCCTCGTGGCCGCCGAGGTCGGTGGCCCAGCCCTGTTCCCGCACCTTCTCCAGCTCGCGCAGGAACGCCGTGGCGTGGGGTGTCGAACGGGCCGTGTACGCGGGGTAGTCGAGCTTCTCCGCCACCGCCCGCCGCTCGTGCTCGGGCAGGTCGGCCAGCAGCAGCTTGGCGACCGCGGCGACGGTGATGGCGACGGGCTTGCCGATCCGGGAGTACATCCGCACCGGGTAGCGGCTGTCGACCTTGTCGATGTAGAGGACCTCGTTCTCCTCGTACACGGCGAGGTGCACGGTGTGTCCGCAGCTCTCGTTGAGGCGGACCAGGTGGGGGTGGGCGATCTCGCGGACGTCGAGGTTCTCCATCGCCTCCTGGGCGAGCGCGAAGAGGCGGGCGCCCAGGCGGTAGCGCTGGTCGGACTGGCGGTAGACGAGGCCGTGTTCGTGGAGGGTGCGCAGCAGGCGCAGGGCCGTGGACTTGTGCACGCCGAGGCGGCCCGCGACCTGCCCCAGGTCGGCGGGGCCCTCGGCGAGCAGCGGCAGGATGCCGAGCGCGCGGTCGACGGTCTGGCTCATGGGGTGCGTACCTCCTCGGGGGCCCGCTGGGTGTCATCGGTCCAGCCGGGGCCGAGTCGCAGTCTCCCCCACGCCGCGTCGTCCAGGGCTACGAGCCGGTCGGCGTACTCCCGGGCGGGCGGCGCGGCGAGGTCGCCGGCGGCGGTGAGCGCGGCGGCGGCCAGCAGGTGCCCGTGCCGCAGCCGGTCCCGGACGGGCAGCCCGCGCAGGGTGGCGGAGAGGAACCCGGCGGCGAAGGCGTCCCCCGCGCCGACGGCGGCGACCACGTCGACCCGGGGCGCGGGCACCAAGGTGACGTCCCGCCCCTCGAAGACGGTGGCTCCCGCGGCGCCCTGCTTCACGACCAGCACCTCGGGTTCGGGGAGGGCGGCGCGGACGGCCTCGGCGCTGTGCAGCCCCCAGGCCTCGTCCTGCCCGACGAACACGAGGTCCGCGCCCCGGGCGAGGTCCCGCAGCACCGCCGGGGCGTCCCTGTCGCCCCACAGGCCGGGCCGGTGGTTGACGTCGAAGGAGACCAGGGGGCGGCCGGGCCGGCGCGCGGTCAGCTCCCGCATCAGGTCCAGGCAGGTCCCGGACAGCGCGGCCGTGATCCCGGACAGGTGCAGCACGCGGCCGGCGCGGACCGCGTCCAGGTCCACGGTGCCGGCGGACATGGCGGAGGCCGCGGAACCGGCCCGGTAGTAGGCCACCTCGTGCGCGTCGGTGGCCCGGTCCCCGGCCGTGCGGAAGTAGATGCCGGTGGGGCGGGCGGGGTCGCGCCGGACGTGCGCCAAGTCGACCCCGTACCCGCCGATCGCCTCGACCAGATGGTCGCCGAACGGGTCGTCCCCCACCCGGCTGACCCACCGCACGGAGTGTCCGGCGGCGGCCAGTACGCACGCCGTGTTGGACTCCGCGCCGCCGATGCCCCGGTCGAAGGAGGGGACGTCGGCGAGCCGTCCCGGCCGGGACGGCAGGAACGTGACCATGGACTCGCCGAGCGCGACGACGTCCACGACGCCGGGGGCGTTGCGGGGTCCGGTGGGGGTCACGATGCTCGTAGCTCCTGGTCGGGTCGGTCAACGGCGGTTTCATTGACCGGCGGTGGCCGAGATGTTAGACAGCGGTGAGCGATATACGCAATGAAGGTTGCAAGTGCTGCAACAGCGCTGATCCGGAGGGTCCATGACAGCCGACAGCCCCGCCGAGTCCCTCGCCCGGCTCGCCACAGAGCGCGTCGACCACCGCTTCAAGGGCCTCCCGCCGGACGCCGACGGCCTGACCGTGGGCGAGCTGGCCGCCCAGCGCCGGAACCTGTTCACGGGCGGTTTCGCCACGCCCGTGCTCGCGCTGTCCGCCGAGCGTCTGGAGCACAACCTGCGGCTGATGGAGACCTACGCGGACCGGCACGGCCTGGCCTTCGCGCCGCACGGCAAGACCTCCATGGCGCCGCAGCTGTTCCAGCGGCAGATCGACCGCGGGGCGTGGGGCATCACGCTGGCGGTGCCGCACCAGGTGCGGGTGGCGCGCGCGTTCGGGACCCGGCGCGTGTTCCTGGCGAACGAACTGGTCGACGCGGCGGCCCTGCGCTGGGTCGCGGCCGGGCTCGACGCCGACCCGGAGTTCCGCTTCGTCTGTTACGTCGACTCGGTGCGCGGGGTGCGGCTGATGGACGCCGCGCTGGGCGGTGCCCGGCGCCCGCTGGACGTCGTCGTCGAACTCGCGGCCGGGGAGGGGGCCCGTACCGGGGTGCGGACGGAGGCGGAGTGCGCGGCGGTCGCGGACGCGGTGGCGGGCACGCGGTCCCTGCGGCTCGTCGGCGTCGCGGGCTACGAGGGCGAGGTGCCGAAGGCGGACCCGGAGCGGGTGACGGCGTGGCTGCGGCGGCTGGTCGCGCTCGCCGTCGGCTTCGACGAGGCGGGGCGCTTCACGGGCGCGGACGAGATCGTCGTCAGCGCGGGCGGCAGCGCCTGGTTCGACGCGGTCGCCGAGGTCTTCGCGGAGATCCCCGAACTGTCCCGGCCGGTCCTGAAGTTGCTGCGCTCGGGCGCCTACGTCTCGCACGACGACGGCCACTACCGGAAGCTGACCCCGTTCAACCGGGTGCCCGAGGAGGGCGCCCTGGAGCCGGCGTTCCGGCTGTGGACGCAGGTGGTGTCGCGGCCGACGGCCGAACAGGCCTTCGTCAACGCGGGCAAGCGGGACGCGGCCTACGACCTCGGTCTGCCCTTCGCCCAGGTGATCCGCCGGGACGGCGCCGAGCGCCCGGCGACCGGCGTGTCGGTGACGGCCCTGTCCGACCAGCACGCCTGGCTGAGCACCACGCCGGAGGCGGATCTGGAGGTGGGTGACTGGGTCGGTCTGGGGCTGTCCCATCCGTGCACGTCGTTCGACAAGTGGCCACTGATCCCGGTCGCCGAGGCGGACGGCACGGTCGTCGACTACGTGCGTACGTTCTTCTAGGAGGCGAAAAAGCGGTGGAAGAGCTGGTCATCCGGGACGCGGACGTCGTCGACGGCTCCGGCGCGGACTCCTACCGGGCCGATGTCGTGCTCGACGGCGGCCGGATCGTGTCCATCGTCAAGGAGGCCGCGGCGGCCGGCTGCCAGCGTCCGAAGGCGCGCCGGGAGCTGGACGCCGAGGGCCTGGTCCTGTCCCCCGGCTTCGTCGACATGCACGCCCACAGCGACCTCGCCCTGCTGCGCGACCCCGACCACAGCGCCAAGGCCGCGCAGGGCGTCACGCTGGAGGTCATCGGCCAGGACGGGCTGTCGTACGCGCCGGTCGACGACCGCACGCTCGGCGAGGTGCGGCGGGCGATCGCCGGGTGGAACGGCACGGGCGACGACATCGACTTCGACTGGCGGACGGTGGGCGAGTACCTGGACCGGCTCGACCGCGGCATCGCCGTCAACGCGGCCTACCTCATTCCCCAGGGCACGGTCCGCGCGCTCGCCGTCGGCTGGGAGGACCGGGAGGCCACCTGGCGGGAACTGGACCGGATGCGGCAGTTGGTCGCCGAGGGCATGGAGCAGGGCGCCGTCGGCATGTCGTCGGGGCTGACGTACACGCCCGGCAGGTACGCCAAGGACGCCGAACTGACCGAGCTGTGCCGGGTGGTGGCGTCGTACGGCGGCTACTACTGCCCGCACCACCGCTCCTACGGCGTAGGCGCCCTGGAGGCGTACCGGGAGATGGTCGCGCTGGCCCGGGAGGCGGGCTGCGCCCTGCATCTCGCGCACGCGACGATGAACTTCGGCGTGAACAAGGGCCGGGCGCCCGAGCTGCTGGCCCTGCTGGACGAGGCGCTGGCGGCCGGGGCCGACATCAGCCTCGACACCTACCCCTACACACCGGGCTGTACGACGCTGGCGGCCCTGCTGCCGAGCTGGGCGGGCGAGGGCGGCCCCGAGCGGGTCATCGAGCGGCTGGCGGACCACGACACGGCCGAGCGGATCCGCCACGACCTGGAGGTCACCGGCTCGGACGGCTGCCACGGCGTGCCCGTCGAGTGGGACACGATCGAGATCTCCGGCGTGGGCGACCCGGCCCTGGACGATTACGTCGGCCGGACGGTCCAGGAGTCGGCGGACCGGCGGGGCGAGGCCCCCTGGGTGACCGCGCGCGGGCTGCTGCTGGCCGACCGGCTGGCGCCGACGATCCTCCAGCACGTCGGCCACGAGGAGAACGTCCGGGCGATCATGCGCCACCGCGCGCACACCGGCGGCTCGGACGGCATCCTCCAGGGCGCCAAGCCGCACCCGCGCGCGTACGGCACGTTCCCGCACTATCTCGGGCACTACGTGCGGGAGTTGGGGGTGCTGTCGCTTGAGGAGTGCGTCGCGCACCTCACCTCGCGCCCGGCGGCCCGGCTCCGGCTGCCGGACCGGGGGCTGGTGCGCGAGGGGTACGTCGCCGACCTGGTGCTCTTCGACCCGGCGACGGTCGCGGCGGGGTCGAGCTTCGCCGAGCCGCGCGTGCTCCCGACGGGCATCCCGTACGTGCTGGTCGACGGGCGGTTCGTGATCGAGGACGGGCGTCGCACGGACGCCCTGGCGGGCCGGGCGGTCCGCGGAACTCCCGCGTGACCGCCCGGCCCAGGGTCACGCCCCGGCCTTACGGCTTGGGCAGGACGCAGCCGCTCGCGCTCAGGTCGAGCTTGTTGTCGATGCCGAAGCAGGACGGGATCTGGTAGGTCTCCTGGGCGTAGTTGATGCCCTTGCGGACCGTCACGGTGCCGCTCGCGTCGACCTCGCAGGGGTTGTTCACCGTGCAGCGCTCGCCGTCCTCGTTGCCGGTGTTGTTGATGGCGACGACCTTGCCGCTGGCCTGGTCGACGACGGGCGAGCCGGACGTGCCGCCGATGGTGTTGCAGGCGGAGGTGTAACGGACCGAGTCCTTCCAGGTCCAGTCGCCCTCCTTCAGGCGGTACGCGAACCCGTCGATGTCACAGCTGTAGATCCGCTTCCAGTAGCCCGAGGGGATGCTGATGGCGCTGCCGGCGACCGGGTGCGTGTCGTTCAGCGTCAGCGGGCTGATGCCGTACGAGCTCTTGATCTTCGCGTAGCTGGTGGTGAGCTGGTAGAACGCGACGTCCGTGTCGGTCATCGTGGCGTACGCGAGCTTGGCGGCGCGCAGGGTCGCCACGCGCGCGCCGGAGGCGTTGAGCAGGCCGAAGGTGCGGCTGGACGCCTTGTCGACCTGGACCTCGCCGGGGCCGGGGAAGCCGGACTCCAGGCAGTGTCCGTTGGTCATCACCAGCGCCGGGTCGTCGGCCTCGGAGTCCGGCATGCGGACGACGGAGCCGGAGCAGTTGCTGAGCGCGACCGTGCCGGCGAAGTTCACGCCTTTGGGCGCCGGGTTGGTGATCCCGGACACGGTCTCCGCTGCGGACGTGACCACGTCCGAGGCGGCGGACGTGACCGCGCCCGTGTCCGCGACCTTGCCGACGCCCGTGGGGGCGGCCTCGGCAGCGGTCGCGGGAGCCGCGCCGGCCCCGGCAATCGCCAGGGCGCAGAACGCGGCTGCGAGAGGTTTTCTCATGGGGGGTCCCCTCTTGCGACGGAGGCGGCCGGAAATCTTCCGGCCGCCCGCACTGTTGTCATGCGCATTGTGATCGTCGCAAGGCGGGTGGGGCAAGGAGTTGTTCCGCGTGGCGGCCCCGTCCGGCCGGCCTGACCCTACTCAACGGCCTTGGCGGTCGGATTACTTGGGGCCCTTGGTACCGCCGGGACCATATCCGGGTTTTCCGCCGGCTCGGCCGGGGGGCGTGGCTTCGGCGGCGGGAGGGGAGGTCGTCGGGGTGCCGGCCGTGGGGCTCGCGGCGGTCGGGCCGGCGGCCGTGGAACTCGGGGCGTTCTGCCCGGACTCGGCGGGGGTGGCGCTCGTCTCCGTGGACGGGCTCGCGGTGGCCGGCCCCGACGGCTCGTCACTGTTCGCCGCCCCGCCGTCGAGGGGGTTCGCGGGGGCCGGTGTCCGGCCGCTGCCGGCCTGCGGCGCCGTCGGCGACTCCCCCGCCGTCGGTCCCGTCCGGCCGCCCCCGCCCGGACGCCCGCCGGAGGGCGCGTCCGGGAAGCCGAGGCCGGCGAGCAGCGCGGCCGCCGACACAGCGCCCACGGCTCCGGCGGCCACCGCCACCCGACGGCCACGCCACGGCGCTCGCCTCCGGCGGGAGTGGCGGCCCGCACCGGCACGGCCGTGCGACGGGACCGGCACCGGCGGCAACCGGCGCGTGTCGCCCGGGCCGCGCGCCGCGTCCTGGGTGTCGTCACGGGCGCCCTGGGCGTCCGCGGGGTCGTACGCGTCCTGCCAGCCGTGCGCCGCCGCCGGATCGGCGTACGCGTCGTAGGCCGGTGGCGGTTCGGCCTGCGGGAGGTACACGTTCGGCGGCCGCTGGGGGGCGCCGCCCGTCGCTCCGTCGGCGTATTCGGATGGCCTGGACATGGCGGCGCATTCTAGTGCCCCAACATGCCAGGTTCGCCCCGTCGCCACGCCCGACACGCCCTCTCGCCGGGGGGACCCCCACAGGACGCGCCGGACGCCGCTCCCCGACGGGCGAACGTGGCCTGGCGGGGCATGGGGCGCCAACGGTGCTGGTGGGACAGTCGTGCGGCGATATCCACCCAAAGCGACGCGTCTCACGTGGCGGAAAACACGACCCGTGGCGCATTACCGCCCCGTAAGCTCCAGACATGCAGGTGATCCAGTCGACCAAGCTCGCCAACGTCTGTTACGAGATCCGGGGCCCGGTGCTCGAGGAGGCGATGCGGCTGGAAGCCGCCGGTCACCGCATCCTCAAGCTGAACACCGGCAACCCGGCCGCGTTCGGCTTCGAGTGTCCGCCCGAGATCCTCGAGGACATCCTCCGGAACGTGTCCTCGGCGCATGGATACGGAGACGCCAAGGGGCTGCTGGCCGCCCGCCGCGCGGTCGTGATGCACAACCAGACCCTCGGCATCGAGACGGACGTCGAGCACGTCTTCATCGGCAACGGCGTCTCCGAGCTGATCGTGATGGCGATGCAGGGCCTGCTGGACGACGGGGACGAGGTACTCGTGCCCGCCCCGGACTATCCGCTGTGGACCGCCGCCGTCTCCCTGTCCGGCGGCACCGCCGTGCACTACCGGTGCGACGAGCAGGCCGACTGGATGCCGGACCTGGCCGACGTCGAGCGCAAGGTCACCGACCGCACCAAGGCGCTCGTGATCATCAACCCGAACAACCCGACGGGGGCCGTCTACGACGAGGCGATGATCAAGGGGCTCACCGACATCGCCCGCCGCCACAACCTGCTGGTCTGCTCGGACGAGATCTACGACAAGATCCTCTACGACGGTGCCGCGCACACCCCGACCGCCGCCGTCGCCCCCGACCTCTTGACCCTCACCTTCAACGGCATGTCGAAGGCGTACCGGGTGGCCGGCTACCGGGTCGGCTGGATGTCGATCTCCGGGCCCCGCGCGCACGCCGACTCCTACATCGAGGGTCTGACGATCCTGGCGAACATGCGGCTGTGCGCGAACATGCCGGGACAGCACGGCGTCGTCGCGGCGCTCAGCGGACGCCAGACGATCAACGACCTGGTACTGCCGGGCGGGCGGCTGCGCGAGCAGCGGGACGTCGCCTACGAGCTGCTGACCCAGATCCCGGGCGTGACCTGCGTGAAGCCGAAGGGGGCGCTGTATCTCTTCCCGCGCCTCGACCCCAAGGTCTTCAAGATCAAGGACGACCGGCGGATGGTCCTGGACCTGCTCCGACGCGAGAAGATCATGGTCGTCCAGGGCACCGGCTTCAACTGGCCGGAGCCGGACCACTTCCGGGTGGTGACCCTGCCGACGGCCGGCGATCTGCGGGACGCGGTGGGCCGGATCGGGCACTTCCTGGACGGCTACAGCCAGGCCTGACCGGACGTCTCGCTCACCGTACGTATGCGATCGGTCCGACTTTGTGAACAACTCAACTTTAGACGAATTCTAAGCTAGGATGGCTTCCTGAAAGCACTCAGGAGGCCCTCCCATGTACGAACCGATCCGCGCCAAGTCGGTCCACAGCACGGTGGACGGCCCCGCCCCGGACTTTCCCCACCGTTCCCGCGAGGAAGAGCTGGACATCCAGCTCGCGGGCCATCTCGCCGCCCTGCTCGCCGTCACGGACGAGCTGCGAGCGACGCAGAGTTCGACCGACCTGGACACCGCGGCGGAGCGGCTCGCGGAGCAGGTGGGCCGGCTGCGGGGAGGGCGTACACCGGTCCGCGCGCCGATGAGCGGCGCCCGTCGCGAGCGCGGCGCGGCAGCTCTGCACCGGCGGGCGCACGCGCTGGCGGGCCGCGCGCTGGTCGTCGCCGCCTCGCGCGCCGACACGGCGGCCGCCATCCTGTCCGCCGAGCGGATGGACGCGCACGCCGCGGCCCTGGAGCCACGCGAACTCGCGTCCCGCTGAGCCCCCACGCGGGCTCCCTTCGACGGCCCCGGTCCGCGCGCACCCGCAGCGACGCGCGGACCGGGTGCCACAGCACGGCGGGACTGCGTCGGCTGAGCCGCGCCCACGCGGCGGCGCCGCACATCGATACAGCCCCGCGCCCCTGAAAGGCGACGGCAGGGGCCCGCACGCCATGGTGCGGGCCCCTGCCTCCTGTGGTGCTGTCACCGCGGCCGACCGTGACGATGTTGCTGGTCAGGGCACGATCGGAGCCGGCCGCGGCGTCGGTGGAGGGCTGTCTCAGCCCAGGCGCCGCACCAGCGCGTGGTACTCGTCCCACAGCTCCTTGGGCGTGTGCTCGCCGAAGGTGTCGAGGTGCTCGGGGACCAGGGCGGCCTCCTCGCGCCAGACCTCCTTGTCGACGGTGAGCAGGAAGTCCAGGTCGGAGTCGGCCAGCTTCAGGCCGCCTGTGTCGAGGGCGTCCTTGGTCGGCAGGATGCCGATCGGCGTCTCGACGCCCTCGGCCGTGCCCTCCAGGCGCTCCACGATCCACTTCAGGACGCGGGAGTTCTCACCGAAGCCGGGCCAGACGAACCTGCCCTCGTCGTCCTTGCGGAACCAGTTGACGTAGTAGATCTTCGGCAGCTTGGACTGGTCCTTGTCCTTGGCCACGTCGATCCAGTGGGCCATGTAGTCGCCCATGTTGTAGCCGCAGAACGGCAGCATCGCGAAGGGGTCGCGGCGCAGCTCGCCGACCTTGCCCTCGGCGGCGGCGGTCTTCTCGGAGGCCACGTTGGCGCCGAGGAAGACGCCGTGGTTCCAGTCGAAGGACTCCGTCACCAGCGGTACGGCGGTGGCGCGGCGGCCGCCGAAGAGGATCGCCGAGATCGGCACGCCCTTGGGGTCCTCCCACTCCGGCGCGATGATCGGGCACTGGGCGGCGGGGACGGTGAAGCGGGCGTTGGGGTGGGCGGCCGGGGTCTCGGACTGCGGCGTCCAGTCGTTGCCCTTCCAGTCGGTGAGGTGGGCGGGCGGCTCCTCGGTCATGCCCTCCCACCAGACGTCGCCGTCGTCCGTCAGCGCGACGTTGGTGAAGACCGCGTTGCCCCACAGCGTCTTCATGGCGTTGGCGTTGGTGTGCTCGCCGGTACCGGGCGCGACGCCGAAGAAGCCCGCCTCGGGGTTGATGGCGTACAGCCGGCCGTCCTCGCCGAAGCGCATCCAGGCGATGTCGTCGCCGATGGTCTCGACCGTCCAGCCGGGGATGGTCGGCTCCAGCATGGCGAGGTTGGTCTTGCCGCAGGCGCTGGGGAAGGCCGCCGCCACGTACTTGGACTCGCCGCGCGGCGGGGTGAGCTTCAGGACCAGCATGTGCTCGGCCAGCCAGCCCTCGTCCCGGGCCATCACGGAGGCGATGCGCAGGGCGTAGCACTTCTTGCCGAGCAGGGCGTTGCCGCCGTAGCCGGAGCCGTAGGACCAGATCTCGCGGTCCTCGGGGAAGTGCGAGATGTACTTGGTCGTGTTGCAGGGCCAGGGGACGTCCTCCTGGCCGGGCTCCAGCGGGGCGCCCAGGGTGTGCACGGCCTTGACGAAGAAGCCGTCGGAGCCGAGCTCGTCGAGCACCGCCTGGCCCATGCGCGTCATGGTGCGCATGGACACGGCGACGTACGCCGAGTCGGTGATCTCGACGCCGAGCGCGGACAGCGGGGAGCCGAGCGGGCCCATGCAGAACGGCACGACGTACATGGTCCGGCCGCGCATCGAGCCGCGGAACAGGCCGCCCTCGCCCCCGGAGCCCTGGAAGATCTCCCGCATCTCGGCGGGGGCCTTCCAGTGGTTGGTCGGGCCGGCGTCCGCCTCCTTGTCGGAGCAGATGAACGTCCGGTCCTCCACGCGAGCGACGTCCGTGGGGTCGGAGGCCGCGTAGTAGGAGTGGGGGCGCTTGATCGGGTCGAGTTTGCGGAAGGTGCCCTTCTGGACGAGCTCCTCGCACAGCCGCTCGTACTCGGCCTCGGATCCGTCACACCAGACCACGTTGTCCGGCTGGGTCAGCTCGGCGATCTCGCTGACCCACGAGATCAGGCTCTGATGGGTGGTGGGAACGGTGGGAGCCGCGATGTCGCGCGCCACGATTGCTCCTAAATGAGGGATTTTTTTGATGTGGAGGCCCCGTGGGGGCTGCGACCCGGATGCTTCACGGTGCAACTTGGCGCTCATCCGGTGCCGACCGCACTCATTTGATCATCCGACGCCTGCGCCCATCTGTCCAGAGGAGCGCACAAGTGAGCGACGTGAGGATCGCCACGGTTTCTCGCGCCCCTTTTACATGCACGTTGGGTTCACCTGACCGTCCGTTTGCGTAACCACCGTTCGGCCAGGGTGAGAGGATGGCCACTCTTCATCGGCCAATCCACCCGACTGATAGGTCACTTACGGTTCCGTAGCTACCATTCGGCCATGACTGCGTTCGCCCCCGACGCGCCTACGGACACGCCGGCCGACGGCCGTGGTCCGGCGGCGCTCTCCCTGCCGCACCCGGTCAAACCGAAGCTGCGCGGCTGGCTGCACCTCGGCATGTTCCCGGCCGTTCTCGTCGCGGGACTGGTGCTGACCGCCCTCGCCGACTCGACCAGAGGGCGCATCGCCTGCGGGATCTTCGCCCTGACGGCGTGCCTGCTGTTCGGCGTGAGCGCGCTGTACCACCGGGGCGACTGGAGCCCCCGCATGGACGGCATTCTGCGCCGCCTGGATCACGCCAACATCTTCCTGATCATCGCGGGCACCTACACGCCGCTGACCATGCTGCTGCTGCCGGGCGCGAAGGGCCAGTGGCTGCTGTGGGGCATCTGGGCCGCGGCGGCGGCCGGCATCGTCTTCCGCGTCTTCTGGGTCGGCGCCCCGCGCTGGCTCTACACCCCGTGCTACATCGCGATGGGCTGGGCCGCCGTCTTCTACCTGCCGGATTTCATGCGGACCGGCGGCATCGCGGTCCTTGTCCTCGTCATCGTCGGCGGCGTGCTCTACAGCGTGGGCGGCGTGATCTACGGGATCAAGCGCCCCAACCCGTCACCGCGCTGGTTCGGCTTCCACGAGGTGTTCCACTCCTTCACCCTGGCGGCCTTCATCGCGCACTACGTGGGGATCTCGCTGGTGGCGTACCAGCACGCGTAGTGACCGTGGGTAATGATTGACGGTTACTGTCGCATCATGGCTCACGTCACCCCCGCCGACCGGCCCCCACTGGGACTCCGGGAGCGGAAGAAGATCAAGACCCGCCGGGCGATCCGCGCCGCGACCTACGCGCTGATCGAGGAGCAGGGCTACGACGCCACGACGGTCGAGCAGATCGCCGACCGGGCCGAGGTGTCGCCGTCGACCGTCTTCCGGTACTTCCCGGCCAAGGAGGACATCGTCGTCACCGACGAGTGGCACCCGGTGATGCCGGCGGAGCCGCGGGCCCGGCCCGAGGACGAGTCGTGGGCGGACGTCCTGCGGCATGTGATGCACACGGCCCTCGACCGGAGCCTCGCCGAGGAACCGGAGGCGACCCGGCTGCGGGCCCGGCTCGGGGTGGAGGTCCCCGCGGTCCGCGCGCGGATGACGGAGAACATGGCGGCAACCGGCCGGCTGCTTCGCCAGGCCCTCGCCGAGCGCTCCGGGCTGGACCCCGACAGCCTGGAGCTCCGGGTCTTCGCCAGGTCCGTGATGGGCGGGCTGATGGAGGTCTCCCACTACTGGGCCGAGACCGGTCACCGCGACGACATCCGGGAGCTGGTGGACCGTGCCCTGGAGGTCCTGGAACACGGCCTGCCGACCGGAAAGCCCTGAGGCCGGCGCCCGCCGCCATGGCATCCTGACCCGGTGAACGGTCCCGAGATCCACGTCGAGTTCGCCCCCGAGCTGCACGTCTTCGTCCCCCAGGCCCGGCGGTCGGGCACCGTGCGGGCCACCACGGACGGCCTCTCCAGCCTGGGCCATGTCGTCGAGTCGCTGGGCGTGCCGCTGACCGAGGTGGGCGCCCTGGTCGTGGACGGCCGCGAGGTGCCCCTCTCGCACGTGCCCGCGGCCGGCGAGTCCGTGACCGTACGGACCGTCGCCCGCCCTCAGCGGGTGCCGGGCGCGCCCCTGCGGTTCCTCCTCGACGTGCACCTCGGCACGCTGGCCCGCCGGCTGCGGCTGCTCGGCGTGGACACGGCCTACGAGTCGACCGACATCGGCGACCCGGCGCTGGCCGCTCGTTCGGCGGCGCAGCAGCGGGTCATGCTGAGCCGCGACCGGGGGCTGCTGCGCAGGCGCGAGCTGTGGGCGGGGGCCTTCGTCTACAGCACCCGGCCGGAGGAGCAGCTTCGGGACGTCCTGGACCGGTTCCGGCCCGAGCTGCGGCCCTGGACGCGGTGCACCGCCTGCAACGGGGTGCTCCGCAAGGCGACCAAGGACGAGGTCGCCGACCAGCTGAAGCACGGGACGCATGCCACGTACGACGTGTTCGCGCAGTGCACGGAGTGCGGCCGGGCGTACTGGAAGGGCGCGCATCACGAGCAGCTGGAAGCGATCGTGGAGCGGGCGATGGCGCTTCGGCAGGAGCGCCGTTGACGGTTGGGCGCCGGGGGGAACTGCGGGCCGTTTGTTGGCTGGTCGCGCAGTTCCCCGCGCCCTTGGAGGGCGTCTAACGCCTGCTCAGGTCCTTCTTGCCGCAGGCGATGCCGTCCCTGTCGCGGTCCAGCCCGAGCGGATCGTCCCCGCCGTTGACCTTCAGGCGGCCGTAGTCGTTCGTCTTCAGCCACGCGCAGCGGGCCGCCGTCGTCTTCTTCACCTCCGCGGGGAACGCGGTCGGCACGCAGACGTTGACCGAGCCGTAGTGGCGGTCGCACCCGGAGATCGTCGGGCTGACCTTCTGGGACGTGCGCTTCTTGCGGGGCCCCGTGACCTTGCCCTCCGGCGCGTCCGCGAAGTCGTGGACATGCGCCGACGCGTCCGTCGCCCTGAGCGCCTGCGGGCCCTGGAGGTGGACCCACTTCGCCACCGACGGCACCCCGTTCGCGTCCACCGCGAAGAGCATGTACCAGCCGGGCGGGGCCAGGTCGGGGTTGCTCGTCACGTTCAGGTCGACGTTGCCGCCGTCGACGGACAGCGGCAGGTCCACGAACCGCTGGTTCGGGTCCGAGGAGTGCGTGACGGCGGCCGGGCGGATCAGCTCGGCCTTGGCGATGGGCCGGTCGACGGTGATCCGCTGGGTGTCGCCGTAGTTCCACTCGGTGTCGATCACCGAGGTGATCGAGGGGCGCGGGCCCTTGAACAGGTAGGGCGGGCTGTAGACCGACACGTCGTGGTTCCAGGAGCCGTTGCCCGGGTTGTCGCCGGTGGTCATCACCCGGCCGTCGGGCAGCAGGAACGCCGAGGAGTGGTAGCCGCGCGCCTCGGGGTCGACGGCCACCGGGTCGAAGGTCTCCGACTCGGGGTCGAAGAGCGACGTCTCGTAGACCGGGTTGGCGCGGTTGTGCAGCGCGCCGCCCGTCTCCAGCACCTTGCCGTCCGGCAGGAGCACGGCGGAGACGTACATCTTGCCCTGGCCGCCGGTCTGCGGCACGGGCCCGTTGCCGAGGTCGACCGTGCCCTGCGGGACCGGCGGCCCGGCCACGTACGCGGGGTTCGGCTGTTTGAGGTCGATGATGTCGGTCAGGCGGTTCGCCTCCGGGTTGGAGTCGATGTTGCCGCCGCCGAGGGTGAGGACCTTCTGGTCCTGCGCCGGGGGCAGCAGCACACTGGCCGACTGGTCGCGCTCGTCCTTCTTCTGGAGGCCGGGCACCTGGGTGACGGTGTTGGCGGCGTAGTCGTAGATCGCCGAGCCCGTGCCGGGGATGTTGTTGCCGAAGACGTGGCTGCCCGAGTAGAAGAGGCGGCCGTCCTGCATGAGGATCATCGACGGGTACAGGCCCCAGTACGACCAGGTCTGGTTGACCTTCCACAGCGGCTGCCACCGCTGCTCGGCCTCGGAGAACAGCTCGGCGGTGACCGAGCCGGTGGAGTCCTCGCGCAGGCCGCCGAAGGAGATGACGTCACCGTTGCCGAGGACCGTGGCCGACGGGTACCAGTGGCCGTCGTTCATGTCGTTGGTCCTGGAGTACGTCTCGGTCTCCGGGTCGAAGACGTACGACTCCTTGTAGCCCTCGTAGCCGTGCCCGCCCGGCACCGGATACGCCTTGTTGCCGCTCATCACCAGCACGCGGCCGTCCTGGAGCTGGACATGGCCGGCGCAGAACATGTCCTTCGGTGTGGGGATGACCTTGTAGGAGCCGTTCGCCGGGTCGTAGACCGCGCTGGTGAAGGTGCCGGCCTTGAACATCGACTCGTCGTTGCCGGAGCCCGCGATCAGCAGCACCTTGCCGTTGTTGAGGACGACGGAGTGCATGGAACGGACCGGGTTCTTCGTGGGCAGTACGTCCCACGTGCCGTCGGCGCACTGCTTCGCGCTGCCGGTGCACTGCGGCGGCGGGACCGGGTCGGCGACCTGCTCCATCGTGTAGTCGTCGGTCGTGGCCGAGCCGGTGCCGTAGACGGAGACGCCCCAGGAGATGCGGTCGGTGCCGGCCGGGACCTCGGGGGTGCGGACCGTGGCCTCGCTCCAGGTGCCGGTCATCTCCAGCGTCTTGAGGTCGGTCCAGTACTGCCAGCCGGCGGTCGTGTCGTGCCGGAAGACGGTGACCGAGGCGTCCGGGGTGGTCGTCTTGTACCAGAGCCCGAGGTCGTACTGCCTGCCCGGCGTCACCACCGGTGCGCACGCGTCGGACTCGGTGATCAGGGCCTTGCGGTCGCCGTCGACACGGCGGGTCAGCTCGACCTTCATGGCCTTGGCGCCGGTGTGCGCGTCGGCCGTGGTGGTGAAGGCGAAGTCGTTGTCGCCCCAGCCGGACTTCTCCCAGCAGTACGGCATGCCGTCGGTGCCGGCGGTCTCGAAGCCGGGGTTCCTGATGAGGTTGGCGGCGGAGGCGGGCTGGGGCGCGGTCAGCAGCAGGCCGGCCGTGAGCGCGCCCACGCCGAGGAGTGCGGTTCTTCTCCGGTACGTGTTCACACTGCTCTCCTCGCGGTGCGGCGCTCGCGCGCGGGCTTGCCACCGGCCCGGCGCGGCAGGTAGACCAGCGCTTCGGTCGCCACGAAGCGCAGGACGAACGTCGTCACCAGCGCGAGCGCGGTGGCGGACAGCACGCCCAGGTGCAACTGGTGCACGAACAGGGCGATCAGCGGGATGCGCAGCACCAGATCGGCGTTGGCGAGCAGCACGAACCGGCCCGCCCGGTCCCACCAGCGCCGGTGCCGGCGCCGCTCGCGGAACAGCAGGTGCTCGATGAGCAGGAAGTTCCAGGCGACGCCGAGCTGGTTGGCGAGGATCTCCGCCGGCACGTAGTGCATGCCGACGGCGGTCAGCGCCCACAGGCCGACCAGGTTCGGTACGAAGCCGGTGAGCCCGATCAGGCCGAAGCCGACCATGCGCGCGACCGGCGAGGCGGCGCGCAGCCCGGCCAGGTGGCGCAGGAACCGCAGACCCTCCTGCGCGGTCGACTTGGACTCCCCGGCGAACCGGTCCTGGAAGACGAAGGGCACCTCGGTGACCCGGCGCGGGCGGCTGCGGACGGCCAGCTCAAGGAGGATCTTGTAGCCGAGCGGCTGGAGCACCTCGGCCGTGACCGCGCTGCGGCGGATCGCGAAGAAGCCGCTCATCGGGTCGCTGATGCCGTGCAGCCGGCGCGGGAACAGCGCCTTGGTCAGCCAGGTCGCCCCGCGCGAGACGGCCACGCGGTAGCTGCCCGCGAGCCCGGCCCGGCTGCCGCCCTTGATGTACCGGGAGGCGACGACGAGCCCGGCGTTCGCCCGCTCGCCGGTGGCGACCAGGTCGGGCACGAGGGACGGTGGGTGCTGGCAGTCGCCGTCCATGACGACGATCCAGTCGGACGTGGCCGCCTTGAGTCCCTCGACGACCGCGCCGCCGAGCCCGCCCACCGGCTCCTGGCGGTGCAGGACGGTCACCGGGAACGGGCAGTCCTGCGCCGCCTTCTGGATGACCTCGGGCGTGTCGTCGGTGGAGTCGTCGACGAAGAGGACCTCGCAGGGCAGCCGGGCGGGTACGGCCTCGGTGATCTGGTGCAGCAGCTGCCGTACGTTCGCCGACTCGTTGAACGTCGGTACGACGATGGTGACGGCGCCCGGTTCGGGGATCTCGGCGGTCTCGACGACCTCTCCGGGGACGGTGGACTCCTGGCTCATCGCGCGCCTCCGGCGGACGTCTGGATCTGGCGGATCTCGATGCGGTCCGCGCCGGTGCCGAAGGTGGCGACCGGGTCGGAGTGCTCCATGGCGGCCTTGACGTTGGGCAGGTCGGCCGCGTCGCGCCGCACGGTCGGCGAGGCGACGACGTAGTCCAGGTCCTTCCAGCCGCGCGGCATGGTCTTCGTCACCGCCGGGTCGAGGTCGGCCTTGTAGAACCAGATGACGCCGAGGCCCGGCCGGTAGCCCTGGTGCACGAGGTCGAGCCAGAGGGCGTCGTCGACCAGCACCCGGGTGCGCTCCGGGTTCTCGACCTCGGTGGCCAGCCACCGGGAGGCGGCCTTGTAGGGGGCGTTGGCGTCGGTGGTGACGGCCGTGCGGGCGCCGTCGTACCAGTGCGGTACGACGTAGGCGCCGGCGGCCAGGGCGAGGACCGTGGCGAGTGTGTACCGGCCCGCGCTGACGTACCGTTTCTCCACCTCGGAGCGCCGGCGGCTCAGCACCGCGTGGGCGACGGAGGCGGTTCCTCCGGCGAGGACCAGCGCGAGGAACGGCAGGGCCTGGATGACGTACATCGCGGGCAGGTAGCCGCCCGGGCGCAGGGCCAGCGCGGCGAGGATCGCGACGGCCAGGGCCGGTCCCGCCAGGGCCCGGGCGGTGACCGACCAGCGCCAGGTGACGAGCAGGAGCAGGGCGCCCGCGAGGCCGCCCAGCGGCAGGATCCTGTCGTAGTACAGCCAGGACTGGAGCACGCCCCAGGAGCCGGAGCCCTGGTCCAGGATGAAGCCCGAACCGGGCCTGGTCATCTGGTACCTGACGCCGTCCCAGAGGGAGACGTGCCCGGCGCCCGGCAGCAGCTCGCCCTTGAGCAGGGCGAACAGCGGGTACGAGAAGCCGATCAGGGCGCAGGCCGTGACGGCTCCGGTGAGGGCGAACTTGCGGGTGTCCCGGTGGCTGTGCCGCCACATGGTGAGGAACAGGGCGGGCAGGACGATGAGCATCGTCTCCTTGGTGAGGACGGCCGTCGCCGCCGCGAGCCCCGCGCCGAAGTGGTGCCAGAGGTGGCGGCTCGGGGAGGCGGCCAGCGTGAAGGCCAGCAGCGTCCACATCACCGCGAGGTTGTCGAGGAAGATCTCCCGCTGGAGGACGACCGCCAGCGGCGAGAGGCCGAAGAACACCATGCCGAGCGCGGCCGCCCAGCGGGGCAGGGCGAGGCGGCGGCCCAGGACGTAGACGAGGACGGCGCTGATGCCGCTGATCACCAGCATGGCGGCGCGCATGGTGCCGACCGTCATCGACTCGGGGCTGATCAGCGCCGGGATCCAGGTCAGCACGGCGATCTGGATCCAGCCGAGCGGCGGGTGGTCGTACCAGTAGGTGTAGTGGGCGAGGCCGTCGCCCTGCTGGACCGACCAGGCCTGGGCGAGGTAGGTGCCCTCGTCGTCGCTGAGCGCCGGGTAGTCGGCGATGTTCCAGCCCTGCACGACGAGGATCGCCACGAGCAGGACACCGCACAGGAGCAGGTCGGACCGGGAGGAGCGCAGCCGGCTCGGCGGCTCCGGCCGCCGGTGCGCACCGGTGCGGGGCGCGGGCCGGCGCCGCGCGGGGACCTTCGGGGTGGTCACCGCGGGAAGGGTGGAGGTCACGCGGGAACGTCCTCTCGGGTCACGGGAACGTCCTGCCGGTTCACGGGACCGTGCTGCCGGTTCACGGGACCGTGCTGCCGGTTCACGTCGCCGTCCTGCCCGGTCACAAAGCCGTCCTGCCGGGTCGCGGCCGTCTCGCCGAGATGCGCGCCGACATGGGTCGTCAGCTCCCAGTCGCGCCGGCCGCGCTGCTCGCGCCACACGGCACGCACGGCCGCCCCGGCGAGCAGGACCTGGTAGAAGGGGCCGCCCGCGATCAGCTTCAGGTAGTGCGCGAACCGCACGCGCAGTCCGTACTGCTTGCCGAAGTCGTGGAGTCCGACGACCTCGAAGACGAAGGTGACCAGGGCCGTGACGGCCGGCAGGAACGTGATGAAGGCGATGCCGACGGGCACGTCCAGGAACAGCGCGACCGCCACGTTCAGCGGGATGACCAGGCCGGTGAAGGCCTGCATGAACGGTGTCATCAGGGTGTAGCGGGCGAGCAGCCGCTGCCCGAGGGTGGGCAGTTGCTTCCAGTCCTTCTTCCGGTACACCTGGAGGAACCCCTGGTTCCAGCGGGTGCGCTGCTTCAGCAGGGACATCAGCGAGCCCGGGGTCTCCTCCCGGGTGACCATGTCGGAGTCGTAGGCGACGACGACCTTCTTGCCGACGCTGGAGAGCCGCACGCCCAGGTCGCAGTCCTCGGCGAGGCAGTCCGGGTCCCAGCCGCCGGCTTCCCTGAGGACGCCGGTGCGGACGAAGACGGTGTTGCCGCCGAGCGGAATGAAACCTTTCTGCGCGTGCAGATGGAGCCGCGAGCGGAACCAGAAGAAGTACTCCAGGCAGTTGCGCAGGCTGTACCAGCTGGAGTGGAAGTTGATCAGCTGCACCCCGCCCTGGACGACGTCCGCGGCGGTGGTGCGGAAGGCGTGGTCGACGTGGGCGAGGAGCTCGGGGTGGACCTGGTCCTCCGCGTCGAAGACGCCGACGACGTCGCCGCGGCAGTGCGGCAGGGCCGTGTTCATGGCCTTCGGCTTGTTCTTCTTCTCGTGGCGGTCGACGACGACCCGGACCCGTGGATCACGCGCCGCGGCCCGCTCGGCGACGGCGGTGGTCTCCGGGTCGTCGTGCCCGACGATCACGATGATCTCGAAGTCGGTGTGGCTCGACTCCAGCAGCCGCTGGATCGTGTGGTCCAGCACCGCCTGTTCGTGCCGCGCGGGCAGCAGCAGCGAGAACGAGACGTGCTCGTCCCCGTCCGGACTGGTGAACCGTGTGGAGGCGAGCACTTCCGGCGTGCGCCAGGCGTGCATCTGCCACCACAGGGTGAACGCCGCCATCCAGAACAGGGCCAGTGAAACGGCCGCGATGAAGACATGCGTGAGCAAACAGATCCCCCCAGATCCCAGAACCCCCTGACGCGACGGTGAGCCTGTGCGGCCTCGTCCGCCACGTCACTGTGCAGAGGTTAAGGGGGAACTGTGAAGCCCGGGGGCTGTTCAGATAAAGACCATGTTTCCGTTGATACGTGACTTCAGCCACTCAAGGCCGCACGCAACCTGTCAGTTTCGGTCGTCGGGGCGTCGCATGTGAAGTTGCGGCAGACATACGCGGCCGGTTCACCGCCGACCAGCGGACGGTCCGCGAGCAGCGGGAACTCCTCGCTCCCCGGGGCCCCGACGGCGACGACCGCCCCGGGCGCGGTGCCCAGAAGCGCCGTGCGGAACAGGGTCCTCGTCCCCTCGTCTTCGAGGGACGGCCCCACGATCGCGACCTCGCGCGGCCCGTCCAGCGCGGCCTCCGCGGCGGCGAGCCCCCAGCCGATGAAGCGCGGCACACGCGGCCCGAGCGCCTTGACGACGCCGAGGGCCTTCTCGGCCGCCGTGCGGTGCGGCTCGGACCCGGTGTGCGCGGCGTAGCTCAGCAGGGCGCCCGCCGCCGCGCTCCAGCCGGACGGGGCGGCGTTGTCGGTCGGGTCCTGCGGGCGGCGGATCAGCCGCTCGGCGTCGGCGGCCGTGTCGAACATCGCGCCCGACTCCTCGTCGGTGAAGCGGGCCAGGACGTGGTCGAGCAGGAACCCGGCGAACTCCAGCCAGACGCCCTCCCCGGTGACGGACGCCAGCGCGAGGAAGCCCTCCGCCACGTCACCGTAGTCCTCCAGCACGCCCGCGTTGGCGCCGGCGTGGCCGTCCTTGCTGGTGCGGGTGAGCCGGGCCTGCTCGTCGAGGTGCAGCCGGACGAGGAGGTCGGCGGCGGCGAGGGCGGCCTCGACGAGGTCGGGCCGGTCGAAGTAGGCGCCGGTCTCGGCGAGCGCGGCGATCGCGAGCCCGTTCCAGGCGGCGACGACCTTGTCGTCCCGGCCCGGGGCGGGACGCCCGGCCCGCGCCGCCAGCAGCCGCTCCCGGACGGAGGCGATCCTCCCGGCGTCGAAGACCCCCTCCTGCTGCGGCAGTTGGAGGACGGACTGTCCGTACTCGAAGGTGCCCTCCTCGGTCACGCCGAAGTGCTGGACCGCGAGCTCGGCGTCCTGCTCGCCGAGCACCTCGCGCAGTTGCTCCGGCGTCCACACGTAGTACGCGCCCTCGACGTGCTTGCCGCTGCCGTCGTCGCTGTCGGCGTCCAGCGCGGAGGCGAACCCGCCCTCGGCCGTGCGCAGTTCGCGCACCATGAAGTCGGCGGTCTCCAGGGCCACCCGGCGGGCGAGCTCCGAGCCGGTGGCGCGCCACAGGTGGGCGTAGACCCGGCACAGCAGCGCGTTGTCGTACAGCATCTTCTCGAAGTGCGGCACGATCCAGTCGCGGTCGACGGAGTAGCGGGCGAAGCCGCCGCCGAGCTGGTCGTAGATGCCGCCCCGGGCCATGCGCTCACATGTGTCCTGCGCCATCTGCAGGGCGCCCTCGGCACCGGTCCGCGCATGGTGGCGCAGCAGGAACTCCAGCACCATGGACGGCGGGAACTTCGGCGCCCCGCCGAATCCGCCGCGCTGCGCGTCGTACTCGCGGGTGAGCGCGAGCAGCGCCTGCGCGAGTTCCTGCTCGCCGGGTGTCTGCGCGTCGCCGTAGGAGATCTCCCGCCCGGCCAGGTCGCGGACGATCTTCCCTGCGACCTCGGTGACCTCGTCCCGCCGCTCCGCCCACGCCTGGTGGACGCCCTGGAGCACCTGCCCGAAGGACGGCATGCCCTGGCGCGGGGCGGGCGGGAAGTACGTGCCGAAGTAGAACGGCTCGGCGTCCGGGGTGAGGAAGACGGTCATGGGCCAGCCGCCCTGGCCGGTCGCCGCCTGCACGGCCTCCATGTAGACCGCGTCGACGTCCGGGCGCTCCTCGCGGTCGACCTTCACGCTCACGAAGTGCGCGTTGAGGTACTCGGCGGTCTGCTGGTCCTCGAAGGACTCGTGGGCCATGACGTGACACCAGTGACAGCTGCTGTAGCCGACGCTGAGCAGCACGGGCACGTTCCGCTTGCGGGCCTCCTCGAAGGCCTCCGCCGACCAGGGCCACCAGTCCACGGGGTTGTCGGCGTGCTGCAGGAGGTAGGGGGACGTGGTCTGCGCGAGTCGGTTGGCCATACCTCATCCTGACGCACGGACCAGAACACCACCCCTACGGCGCGGGGGCAGCGCACGAACAGGGCCGGATCCGATCCGCACTGTGCTTGATCCGTCTAACTCAACGTGTCAAGACTGCGCTCTCTGACTAGCAACCGCCAAGTGCGGCAGCCCTCCGGCTGGCAGTCACCATCGGGAACGACGCCATGAACGACCGATGGAGAGAGTCGCCCCGTAAGTAAACTTGCTGATCAGGCCGGCCGGGCTCAACTGCCGCCTCGAAGCGGGTACCACCGCACGAGGTACGCCTCTCCTCGCTCGATCTTCCGCAGGTCACTCGGTATCGATATCGGCTTCCCCAAACTCCTGCTCGGACGGGAGGATTCCCAGGCTTTCGATGAACTCCCTCTCCCGGGCCGCCACCTCGTGCTGACGTGCAGCGATGAAGTCGGCATAGTCGTCAGCCTTGAGGCAGGCGACTGATGCGAGACTGACCCCATGCGAATCTAGGATTTCGGTTTTGCCTTCCTCAGCGAGTCTGATGAGTGCCTGCCGGATTGACATACCAGGCGGCGTTGCCATGACGATGCGGTTGGCAGGGCTTGAAGCCCCCCGGATCCTGCTCTGAGTGATGATGTGCCGGTAGGTTTCACGATGTGCTTTCGCCAGCTGGTCAACAACACTGATGGGACTACCATCAGGATTCTTCCGCTCCGGGAAAGTCTGCAAATCCCATAGGAGATAGGCACGCACACGCGCACTCCGCAGATCGAACCGTTCAGGGAAGGCTCGAGCTCGCTCGCCCGAGTAGCTTAGCTCCTTCGTCCCCGCCGCGAAGGCCTTCATCTCCTCGATGAATTTGCGAACCTGTGTGGTGTTGGCACCGGCGAACGTCCCAGCGAGCGAGGTGATCCAGAACCAATCGCGGAGCTTACTCCGTTGCTCTTCCGCAACCGTTCCAGAGAAATGGAAGAAGACAGCAAGCAGCATGATCTGAATGTTATACGGAACCAGCCGGGCGAGCGGGACCTTGGTCTCTACCTGAAGGAAATCAACAACCTCCTGCAAGGTGCGATCAGTCTTGTCCACCGCATCAATGAGCTGACCCTGGACCTTGCGTGCCATAATTTCCCAGGAAGTGTTTTGCACATCCTCCTCGCCAGACAACGCAAGTACGATCTGGAAGATCGTCATAATCGGGATCTCCCCGAAGCCGGAGGACGCAATCCGCTCCTGGATCTCCTCCATTTTTTCGCTCAACGTTTCGGGTCCAGTAGTTCCGTAGGTCAGGGCGGAAACCATCTGGTCGGGACGCATCTTCTGGCCACTGCTGTTGATCCTGGAGAAGACCTCCACGGCCTGCTGGAGCGTCCCACCCTGCATGCGCACGACGGAGACCTTGTAGTTTTTCACCCGTTGCGCGATGCGTTCACTTTCATTGGTAAGGCGGTCAGCTTCATCCCGAGGATAAACATCGGACAGCTGGCGCGCATACTCGAGAAAGTCCAAAGTTCGCAGCACGGACCTCATTGGCAGGTAATTCTCGGGAGCCTTCTCGCCGCTTTTCCAATGGCGGTAGCGCACACCGTCGTGGTCGGCTCGGTCGAGCGGACGATAGACCCACCACATCCAGTCTTCCTGCCGGTTGGACTGAGGTGCGTCGGCTGCGCGATGAAGGACTCCGAAAAGCGTCGAAAGCCGCTGGTGGCCGTCCAGAACATAGGCCACCTTTCCCCCCTCTGGCACCGGCGGAATCCTGCGTCCGCCGATGGAGTCAAGGCTCGCGAGCGGCTTAGACGTCTCCCAGATGAGAAGGCTCCCAACCGGATAGCCACGCTCCATGCTGTCAAACAATTGCAGCATCTGCTCCGGACGCCAGAGGAAGGGGCGTTGGAATTTTGGTACCCTCAATTCACCGCGGCGAATCCAGTCCAGCACTTGTTCAAGGAACTGAACTTCTGGAACCACTGAGATATCCTTGTCCACTTCGCCCTCCTCCATCGTCAAATCACGTTCCGGATCTTCTCAAACATCAACCGCAGCTCCTGTGTCGCGCCAAGTCCAAGGCCGTCCAGATCCTTCTCGGATATTCCGCCAGCCTTCACCTCCTGTAAGAATAAGCTCGACAGATCTGTTCCGAATCCTTCCTGAAGGATGATGAGGTCACGCGTTTCCACCCCATCGTAAAGATTGCTGTGATTGTGCGGCACATGGAATGTCGTGCCAACTTTTCCCGAGCTCCGGGGCTTCCTCTTCGAATCTCTAGATTCCCTTATTGACTTCCCTCTAAATCCGTGCTTCATGTCAAAGTGAGCACGCTGCTCGGCGGAAAGCTTTTTGAGGGATTCTAGACGCTGAGACACTCTTGCTTGCGCACTCGACTTCCTCGCCTGCCGAGCCAGAACGCGATTGGGAATGTAGTTCTCCATCTCCCGGAATCTCAGCACGTGAGAGAGCCCACCTTCCGTTCCGACCGCGGCGGCCTTGTTATGATTATCGGTCCGCTCTCCTGGCCTGTAACTGTCACTGTCGATCACCAGGACCACACGTTTGATTCTGGAGAATTTCGCGACCTGATCAATGGCAAGACGGCACGCGCCGTCCTTGCCGCCCCCGTTGTGTACGTCCAGGCGATTGTTCCTTTCAGCTTCGACGATGTCCTTGCAGCCCAGCAGATTCGCCAGCGCTTCGATCATCTGCCAGTCATAGGTCGCGTTCTCGACCACGAGCACTGCAGATCGCTCCAGGTCACGGACGTCGTCCTTCAATGTTTCCCCAGTGACCCTGACCACTCCTGCGCTCGCACCGCGCGGCGCCCAGGCGTGCGCCATGCCACTGGCCTTCTGTGCAAGTAAAAGGTAAATCTGAGCGAAGGTCGGTACATGCCGCTGGCAAAACTCGTGGACGGTATCCACATCACGCGGGGACAGCACCCAATCATGCCTTGCTTCCCTGAAGAACGAGATCAACTTCAAGACTAGTTCTGCGTTTTCGCTGCCTTCGCGATCCCTGAGGAGGTCAATCGGAATCTCAATCCGCATTTTCGATCCGATTCGCCTGCGCATCCGCGAGAGCGCGCACTTCCTCAAAGTCTTCCGAAAAAATTCCCGTAGGCCAGTAATCGATGTTCCCTAGAGGGTCCACCTCGATCTTGCGCAGGAAAGCAGAGTCATCTTCCTGTTCCACGAAGTAGATACTAAGGTCTTTCGAGCTCAGACGCCCCTCTGCCACTCGGCGACGCAGACGCAGGAGGAAGTTTTCGCTGTGCGTCTCCACCAGAAAGCGGACCTTCGATTCCTGTACAGCACTGATGTACAGGTCTGCGATCGCTGCATGCGCGGACGGGTGGAGGTGAAGCTCAGGCTCCTCAACGATTTCGATCACAGAGTGAGGCGGTGGATCTACTTTATCTGAGGCACGCTGGACCAGCATAGGGAGAAACTGAACCACCCCTGTGCCGACATCGTCGATGTGAACGAAAAGATCCGGGTCACGCGTCGAGTAGAGGCGAGGAACGTACATACCTGCTCCGACATCAGTGACGGCAAGACGCCACCCGGGCAACATATCGGCCAGGAGACGGTTGACCTCTCTCGTAATGCGTCCGCGGCCGCGCATCTCGTCTGCAGCGAGCATGCCCAGCGCTTCCTCTCCCCTGCTGCCCACACTGCGGGAAGCTCTGGCCGAGGCTCGAAAGAACCGATCTGGATTCTTCCTGAACGGACCAAGATAGCGAATCTCGTCAAGCTCTTCGCGGATTCTATTCGAGACCCTGTCAATCCCCCCAACAGAGTCGGACCAGTCAGACGCATCGGGCAGAATCCCGCGGAATGCAAGTTTTCTTTCGTGACCGCCGAACCGATAGGTTCGCTTTTCTGAGGAATAGGCATCGGGGCCGGGAACCCAGAAAAATTCTTCACGATTCGAGCCATACGAGATCTCCAACCCGGAGATCAGTTGCATTCCCTGGTCAGCGATGTTCTGAATTTCAGCGTCGACGTCCAAGGGTAGACCGCCCTCCATCCGAAAGGAGAACCCTACGGAAATACGCCCATGTGGTGACGATCCATGGATTAGGTCCGTAAATGAGGAGGCGAACCCCGGAGCCGGATCTAGATCCAGGGGATAAGGTGAATCCGTGCGAATGCCAGTGGACAGGACTGGGAGGGCTCGCACGACCGCACTCTTGCCGGCATTGTTTCTTCCCAGCACAACGGTGATTCTGCCAAGCTCAACCTCCTGCCTGTCCTTAAAACAGCGGTAGTTCTCCAAGGAGAACCGCTCCAACGGCATGTAGGCTCCCATCCGGTCTCACTGTGCCTGTCGAAGTCACGTCGGTCTCGGCAAGCGTGGTCCGCAGGCTTGTCAGGCTATCTGGATCAATGCTTCCAGACCTCGCACACTCAAGGTTCTCCCCTGCTCCCCAGGACATCGACAGCGCCGGATGGCCGACGTATCCGTCGCGAGAACGACCTGCGACCCGCGACCCGTCACCTCACGGGTCCATGGCCCTGGCCGGCTCCTTGCCGGGTGCTCTCGGTAGCGCTGCGGTCAGAGCGAGCTGCCCCTCCGTCGACCAGGGTCGCCAGTCCCCGGTCGTCGGCGATCCTGCCGCAGTACCCGGTCCCCCACCCGTCAGGCGTCGCGGGCCTGGCGCCCCCGCCGGCACGGGCGCCGGGCGCGCGGCACGCCAACCCGCCCTGGTCTTCACACAATCGGGCCGGGCACGCCCCCTCGCCCCGATGCGCCGTCGGCAGCACACTTGACCAAGGAAACGACCGGCACGACGACCTGGGTACGCCGGTGCCGCGGAGGGGGACGTGACATGCGGGACAGTCATCGGGCCGAAGCCGAGCGGCTGTTGGCACGGGCCGTGGAGGAGGAGGTGCGCCGCACGGGCGGGCGCACGGACGGGAAGGTGCTGCTCGCGCGGGCGCGCGGGGCGCTCGACGCGATGGCGCAGAGCGCGGCCGAGGAGTACGAGGCCTACACGCGCGCCCTGGACGAGGCGGCGGCCGGTCAGCTCACCTTCGGCCAGCGCTACGCCCGGGACGGCGCCGGGACACCGCTGCTGGTGGCCGGGGTCGCGGCCGTCACGGCCCTCGTCGCCGACCTGGCCCTCGGCACGGACACCGGGACGGCGCTCGGCGCGGGCGTGACCGTCGGGGTCGTGGGCGCCGCGGCGACCGTCGTGAAGGTCGTCGGCTCGCACCTGCCGGCCGCACACCACCGGGCCGGGGCCGCGAGCCAGCCGGGCGGGCCCGAACAGCTGCGGCTGCAGTGGCTGACGGCACTGGAGGTGCGGGGCATCCGGCCGTTCCTGGACCAGCAGCGGGTGCTCGCCGCCTCCACGGGGCCGAAGAAGACCGGGCCGCGGCTGCGCGGCGCCGACAAGAGCGCGGCGGCGCGCGGGCGCAACGTGCTGGAGCAGTCCTTCGCGCAGCTCCCGGAACCGGCTCAGCCGCTCGCGGGGCGGCGGCACGAGCTGGCGCAGATCCGGCAGTGGGTGCAGGCGGCCCGGGCGAGCACCGAGACCCAGCCGACGGTGGTCGTCCTGCACGGCACGCCCGGCAGCGGCCGGACGACCCTGGCGGTGCACGCCACGCACGATCTGAGGGACTACTTCCGCGGCGCGTGCGTCGTCGACCTGCGCGCCGACGACCCGGGCGAGTCCCCGCTGTCCACCCGCGACGCCCTGCTGCACCTGCTCAACCGGCTCGGCGCGCCCCGCGAGCAGCTGCTGTTCCGCGAGCGCTCCTCCCCCGACCAGCAGGTCAAGCGGCTGAGCGAGCTGTACCACCAGCATCTGACCGGCCTGCCGGTCACGGTTGTCCTGGACGACGCCTCGGACGCCGGGCAGGTCCGCGCCCTGGTCCCGGAGCGGTCCGACAGCCTGGTGCTGGTGACCGCGCGGGGCCCGCTGGAGCTGGGCGAGCTGCCCGCACGGGTGCACCAGCTGCCCGTGTCGCCGCTGGACGCGGCGGGTGCGGAGGAACTGCTGGGTGCGGCGGCGCAGGACCGGTCCGGGCCCTACGACGCCGAGTCCGCCGACCGGGTCCGGGAGCTGTGCGGCGGGCTGCCGCTGGCGCTGCGCATCGCCGGCTCGTGCCTCGGCCCGCGCTCCCCGCGCGCGCTGGCCACGGACCTCGGGGCGTACGGCCCGGTCGATCCCGTCGAGCGCGCCCTGTGGCTGCGCTACACCGACCAGCCGGAGCCCGTACGGCGGCTGCTGCGCCGGCTGGCCCTGGCCGGCCGGGCCTCGCTGGGCGCCGCCGCGGCCGCCGCACTGCTGGCCACCGACGAGACGGAGGCCACACGCCATCTCCAGGCCCTGACCCGCGCGGGCCTGATCGACCACGTCCGGGGCGACCGCTACCGGCTGCACGACCTGGTCCGCGCCTTCGCCCAGGCCCGGCTCCTCGACGAGGAGGAACCGGCCGAGCGCACGGCGGCGCAGGAACGCCTGGTCGTGAACTACGCCGAGCTGGCCGACTCGGTGCTGCGCATGGTCGACGGCAACATGTCGACCCGCACGAACCGCTTCAGCCCGTACGGCTTCCCCTCCCTCGACGAGGCGCTGCGCTGGCTGGACGACGAGTCGAGCTTCATCACGGCGGCGCTGCGGCACGCCGAGGGCGTGGACCAGGCGGCGGTCCTGAACCTGCTGGGCGCCCTGTGCGACTACTGCCTGCTGCGCGGCGACCTCTACCGCCTGGGCGAGATCAGTGAACTGGCCCAGGCCGTGGACCAGGGCCTGCTGGTCCGCTCGGTGCAGTGGCGCACCGGCATCGCGGCACGGCAGCTCGGCGAACTGGACAAGGCGCGGACGACCCTCGCCTCGGTCGTCGACCTGTACCGGGAGGCCCATCACGACGCGGGGGCCGCCCGCGCCCTGTGCTCGCTCGGCATCACGCTGCACCACCAGGGCAATCTGACGGAGGCGTCGGCGAAGCTCCGCGAGGCGCTGGCCCTGCAGTCCTCCCCGGAGCTGGCGACGGACCGGGCGTGGACGATGCACGCCCTGGCGGCGGTGGAGCGGGACCGGGCCCGGGTCGCGGAGGCGCTGGACCTGCTGAACGAGTCGCTGGTGCTGCACCGGCGGGGCGAGTCCGTGCACGGCCAGGCCTGGGCGCACTTCCAGCTCGGCCAGCTGGGCCTGCGCATGGGCGACGTCCCGCGGGCCGAGGCCGAGTTGCGCGCGGCCCTGGAGCTGTACGGCCGTACCCGGGACGCCCGTGGCGAGGCCTGGGCCCTGACCCAGCTGGCGCGCGCCCTGCTGGTCGCCGGTGACGCGTCGCCGGCCGTGGAGGAACTGCGCGGGGCCGCCGCCCGGCACCGCGAGAACGAGGACGCGCGCGGCGAGGCGTGGACGCTGTACTACCTCGGCCAGGCCCTGGAGGAGACGGGCGACCTGGACCAGGCCGTCCGCGAGCTGGAACGCTCCCGCACGATGTTCTCCCGGATGCGGGACGTCTACGGCCTGGCCTGCGCCCGCCACCACTCGGCCCGCGTCACCCGCGACCAGCGCGCGGCCCAGACGGGCTCCCTGCGCAACTCCGGCTTCGCCCGCCAGCTGCTGGTGGACGCCCGCGCCGACTTCCAGCGCATCGGCGTCGCCCACGGCGAGGCCTGGACCTGCCTGGAGCTGGCGGTGGTGGACGCGGGCAACGCCCGCACCCAGCAGGCCCTGGCCCTGTGCGACGAGGCGGCCGGCCTCTTCACCTCGTACGGCGACCGCCGGGGCGAGGACTGGGCCCGCTTCCTGCGCTGCACCCTGCTGCCGTACGCGGCCCCCGGCGGCATGGAGGTGGGCACGGCCGTGGCCCAGGAGGAACTGGCCCAGCTGTCCCGCGCGAGCCATCCGCTGCGCGACCGGAAACTGGAGGACTACCTCGACGCGTACGCCCTGCTGCTGGAGCGCGGCGTGACCCTGGAGGCGGGCTGGCAGGCCTGGCGCCTGGGCATGGTGCCGAACCGGCATGCGCGGGAGGTGATGGGCGTGGCCGTGGAGTCGAAGGCGTAGGGACGCCCCCCGGGCGGACGCGCGACGCACCCGTCGGCGGCGGACGGCCACCGACGGGTGCCCTCCCGGGGAGAGGCGGTCACCCCGCCTCGGGAGGGGCGTCAGCCCTGCTTCTGCTTGCCCTGGCCGGAGGCCTCCGCGTCCGCGTCCGCGGACTCCGGCTCCGTCTGCTCGGCCTGCTCGGCCTTGGGGTCCGGGACCTGTGTGAAGTCGACCCTGCTCATATGGCGGCTCATGGACTTCATCAGGGCCCACACCGCCAGGGCCATCGCCGCGAAGACGATGAAGCCGAGGACGCCGGGGGTGACCTTGTCCTCGTCGACCTCCTTGGCGAAGGTGACGAGGTGCGTCATTGCCAGGCTTGCGCTTGCGCTCATGTCAGGCATTGTCGCGGACGCCCGCGAAGAGGTCGTCCTCGGGGAGGGAGGTATCGACGAGGGACTTCGCCAGCTCGTACTCCTCCGTCGGCCAGACCTCCTTCTGGATCTCCATCGGCACCTTGAACCAGCCGCCGTCCGGGTCGATCTGCGTGGCGTGCGCGATCAGCGCCTTGTCGCGGATCTCGTAGAAGTCGGCGCAGGGCACGTGCGTGGTGAGCGTGCGCTGCTTCATGCCGAACTCGTCCCAGCGCTTGAGCCAGTCCCCGTAGGGCGACTCCAGGCCCCGGTCGAGCATCGCCTGGTGCAGCGCCTCGGTGCGGGGGCGGTTGAAGCCCTGGTTGTAGTAGAGCTTCTGCGGCTGGTACGCGGGGCCGTACTCGGCCTCCGGGTACTTCTCGGTGTCCGCCGCCCCCTCGAACGCCACCATCGAGATCTTGTGGGTCATGATGTGGTCGGGGTGCGGGTAGCCGCCGTTCTCGTCGTAGGTGGTGATCACCTGGGGACGGAACGCGCGGATCTTCCGCACCAGCTCGCCGGCCGCGTGGTCGACGTCCTCCAGGGCGAAGCAGCCCTCCGGCAGCGGCGGCAGCGGGTCGCCCTCGGGCAGGCCCGAGTCGACGAAGCCGAGCCACTCCTGCTTCACGCCCAGGATCTCCCGGGCCTCGTCCATCTCCCTCTTGCGTACCTCGTGGATGTGCTCCTCGACGTACCTGTCCCCCTGGAGCTTCGGATTGAGGATGGAGCCGCGTTCCCCGCCCGTGCAGGTCACGACCAGCACGTCCACCCCCTCGGACACGTACTTGGCCATGGTCGCCGCGCCCTTGCTCGACTCGTCGTCGGGGTGGGCATGAACGGCCATCAGTCGCAACTGGTCAGTCAAGACTCATTCCTCAGTAAGTCGGCGCCCTGTGTGCGTCGGCGCAATCAGCGGCTTCTATAGTGACCGAACCGGGGGGCGAATAATTCCGGGCCCCGGTCCCGGGCCGCCTTGCGGGACATTCGTCCCGGCCCTGTCTGGAGGACGATCATGAGTACGGCGAGCACGCGACTGCCCGAGGGACGCTACGGCCGTTCCACGGACGAGCGCGCCGACCGCACACTCAAGATCGTCGGCGCCGTCCTCGCGGCGGCGCTGCTGGGGCTCGTCGGCTGGTTCGGCTACCACTACGTCGCCCAGAACGAGATCAGCGCCGAGGTGATCAGCTTCGAGCCCGGCAAGGAGTCCGTGCAGGTGCACCTGGAGGTCCGCAAGGACGCCGGTGCCGACGGCTACTGCACCGTGCGCTCGCAGGCCGAGAACGGTGCCGAGGTCGGCCGGGCCGATTTCCGCTTCGAGGGGGACGCCACCCGCATCGACAAGGTCGTCACGCTCCGTACGACCTCCCCGGGGACGACGGCCGAGCTGCTGGGCTGCCACACCGGCTGAGACCCGGCCCGTGGTCACCTGCAATACGTAGCGGCTGACCTGCGTTGACGTGAAACTGGTGGCTTATGTCCTCCCCCTTCCGCTCCTGAATTGTTAGGCTCGTGGTTTCGCCCATCCGTGAAGGAACATGCTTCTGGGTAGGGCGATGCTTTGTATTCCCAGTACCTACGAGGAGCACCTGTGACCCAGACCAGCGAGAACGTCACCTGGCTGACCCAGGAGGCGTACAACAAGCTCAAGGCTGAGCTTGAGTACCTTACTGGTCCCGCGCGGGCTGAGATCTCCGCGAAGATCGCCGCCGCGCGCGAGGAGGGCGACCTGCGTGAGAACGGCGGGTACCACGCAGCCAAGGAGGAGCAGGGCAAGCAGGAACTCCGTGTGCGCCAGCTCACCCAGCTCCTCGAGAGCGCCAAGGTCGGCGAGGCGCCCGCGGCGGACGGCGCCGTGGCGCCCGGCATGGTCGTCACGATCGCCTTCGACGGTGACGAGGACGACACGCTGACGTTCCTGCTCGCCTCCCGCGAGTACGCGAGCGCCGACATCGAGACGTACTCACCGCAGTCCCCGCTGGGCACCGGCGTGATCGGCCACAAGGTCGGCGAGGACGCGCAGTACGAGCTCCCGAACGGCAAGAAGGCCTCGGTGAAGATCCTCAAGGCCGAGCCCTACGAGGGCTGAACCGGCCCGACCGATGTCCTGACCCGCCCCCGGCGTCCTCGCGGCGCCGGGGGCATCGTCATGCGGCGCGGTGCTTGAGGCCGATGAGTTCGCCGGTTGCCCGAAGTCTTCCTGTCATGAGGAGAGGGAGGCCAGGATGCGCAATCCGATTCGGCTGTACATGTCGATGTCGCTCGACGGCTTCATCGCCGGGCCGGACGACCGGCCAGGCCAGGAGCTCGGACGCGAGGGCGGACGGCTTTTCGACTGGCTCGACGACCGGGAATCCGACGGCCCGAGTGGCCAGGTCTACCGCGAAGCGCTGGCGACCGGCGCGGTGATCTCCGGCCGGCGGACCTTCGAACTCGCCGGGCGCTGGCAGGGCGACCATCACGACGGCGTGCCGATCCTCGTCCTCACCCACCGGGTGGACGACGGGGACGTGCCACCCGGCCATGCGCGCTTCGTCACCGGCGTCGAGGACTGCGCCCGTCAGGCTCGCGCCGCCGCCGGGGACCGGCCGGTCATGGTCCATGGGGCGCGGGCGGCCCAGGCGTTTCTGCGAGCCGGGCAGCTGGACGAGATGGAGATCCACCTGGTGCCGGTCCTCCTCGGGGAGGGTCGACGGCTGTTCGACCACCTCGGTGGTGGGCACATCGAACTCGACCTCGTCCGACGGCTCGACGACCGAGACGTCACGCACCTGCGCTACCGGGTGCGCCGACCCGGGGATGCCGCATGAAGACGCTCTTCGTCGCCTACCGCGTCACCGATCTGGATCGCTCGCTCGGTTTCTACACCGCCCTGGGCTATGTCGAGCTGGGCAGGGTCGAGATCGGCGACGCCGGCCGCCTCGTGATCCTCACGTTTCCCGGCGAACCGGCGGCCTCGCTCGAACTGGTCCACCGGCCCGCTGACGGACGCGTCGACGTGGGCAGCGGAATCGACCACCTCGCGATCCAGGTGGACACGCTGACGGTCACCTTGAAGACGCTGGCCGAAGCCGGTCTGGAGCCGGAGCCCGTCCAGTACCCGGGCGGCCCTGACGGTCCGAAGACGTCGTGGCTCACGGACCCGGACGGCTACCGGATCGAGCTGGTGGAGTGGCCGTCCGGACATCCCGACGGCATCACCGCGGCGGACTTCTCCTGAGGTGGCCGTCGCTACAGACCGGGAGCGGCGAAGCCGTTGAGGGCCCACAGTGCGGCGGAGTACCACAGCAGCCCGATGGCGCCGAACAGGGCGCTTCCGGCGGCGGGGAGCAGCCAGCCGGGGAGGTGCCGGCTGCGGACCACCAGGACCTTGGCCACGAAGGCCCCGTACAGCGCGCAGCCGGCGACCGAGTGCAGGAAGACCCGGGTGCTCGTGGTTTCCACACCATAGGTGCGGACGCAGTGGTAGGCGATGGGCACCGACAGCAGGAAGGCAGCCCATCCCACCAGGCGGTGCGTGATGCGGACACCGCGTGGCGCCGCCGCGCGAGCGGGGAGTCGTCCGTACATCCACAGGGCCAGCACAAGCTGGACGAGCGCGAGCCCGAACAGGGCGCTGCCCAGGCGGGCCTTGAGGGTGATCGCTGCGGCGCCCTGCGCGCCGAACAGGTCGGTCGCGTACTGCGGGGTGTGGTGCCGGCCGGTCACCCAGATGGCCACCGCCACGGCCACCGCCACGGCAGCGACCAGTGTGATGGCGGCGGCCCGCGCGGGAGAGTGCCGCCGGGGGGCTCGGTGACCGGTCCTGGCCGTCATGTCGGCTGACTCGTCATGCGGTCGTCGCCGGTTCAGCTCTTGTCGACCTTGTTGCCGGCGGCGTCGAGGACGTACCACTTCGCACCGAACTGGTCGAGACCCTGGCCGTTGGTGTCGCCCGGCTTGGAATCTCCCGCGTATCCGTAGACCGGGTGACCGTGGTAGGTGACCTGCGTCTTGCCGTCGGGTCGCTTCGAGGTGCCCACCAGTTTGGACTTCGCCGAGCCGCCGGTCTCCGGCTTCCCGGAGGTCAGCAACGGCGGCCACGCCGTGGCGCAGGCCCCCTTGCAGGTCGAGGTCGTCGACTTGTCCGCCTCGAACAGGTACAGGGTGCGGCCCTTCCCGTCGACCAGGATCGTGCCGAGGTCGCCGGCCGAGGCGGTTTTCACCTTGGCCTGCGCCCCGGACGACGCGCCGCTCGCCGACGCGTAAGGGTTCGTGTTCTGGTTTGCGCTGGTCGTGGCCGTGCTCGACGGCGTCGATGATGACGACGACGAGGAACCACCGCCATTATCGGAACAACCGCTCGCGGCAGCCACCGACACCAGCGCGGCCGTCCACAGCATGGCCAGGCGCATACGCCTCATCTCAGCTCCACTACTGGTAGGGCCCCGAATTCGCAGGGCGATGAACGCATACTCCCCACGTTCTCGCGCGCTTCCTGCCCCACCGCGTCGAGCTTCACTGAGATGGACCGTTGAGCGGCGGGCGCGGGCGTCAGCCTTCCGCCCGGCGGTACTTGCGCACCGCCAGAGTCCGGAACACCGCGATGATCAGGAGCGAGTAGATCAGCGACGCCCAGACCGCGTGCTGCATGGGCCAGGCGCCGGACTGGGACACACCCGGGTCGCCGAAGAGCCGGCGGCACGCCTGGACGGTGGCGCTGAACGGGTTCCAGTCGGCGACGTGCCGCAGCCAGGGGGTCATCTGGCTGGTGTCGACGAAGGCGCTCGAAATGAAGGTCACCGGGAACAGCCAGATCAGGCCTCCCGAGGTCGCTGCCTCCGGCGTGCGCACGGACAGGCCGATCAGTGCGCCGATCCATGTGAAGGCGTATCCCAAGAGGAGCAGCAGGCCGAAGCCGCCCAAGATCTTCGCGAAGTTGGTCGGGTCCTCGTAGCCGGGGCGCCAGCCGACGAGCAGCGCGACGATCGCTAGGACGAGCAGGGTGAGGGCCGTCTGCACGAGATCCGCGACGGTTCGGCCGGTCAGCACCGCACCACGCGCCATCGGCAGCGAGCGGAAGCGGTCGATGAGGCCCTTGTGCATGTCGTCCGCGATGCCGGCGCCCGCTCCCGCGGTGGCGAACGTAACGGTCTGCGCGAAGATCCCCGCCATCAGGAAGTTCTTGTAGACGGCCGGGTCGGTGGTGTTGCCGATCTTCATCGAGCCGCCGAAGACGTAGGTGAAGAGGATCACGAACATCACCGGCTGGATCAGCCCGAAGAGGATCATCTCGGGAATCCGCCTCATGCGAATCAGGTTCCGCCGGGCGATGACCAGGGAGTCGCTCATGGTGCTGCTCACTTCACGGCCTCCTCGTCGTTCTCCTCGTTCTTCGCCTCGGCCATGTGTCCCGTCAGCGACAGGAAGACGTCGTCGAGGGTCGGCCGGCGCAGGCCGATGTCGTCGATCTCGACGCCCCGCGTGTCCAGCTCCCGGATGACCTCGGCGAGGAGCTTGGCGCCGCCGGTCACGGGGGCGGTGAGCTTGCGCATGTGCTCCTCGACCGTGGTGTCGCCCTTGCCGAAGCCGGCGAGCACCTCGGCGGCGGCCTGGATGTGCTCGCGCTCGTGCACCACGACCTCGACGCGCTCGCCGCCGGTGCGGGCCTTGAGCTGGTCGGAGGTGCCCTTGGCGATGACCTTGCCGTGGTCGACCACCGCGATGTCGTGGGCCAGGTGGTCGGCCTCTTCCAGGTACTGCGTGGTCAGCAGCAGCGTCGTGCCGCCGGAGACCAGTTGCTTGATGACCTCCCACAGCTGCTGGCGGTTGCGGGGGTCGAGGCCGGTCGTCGGCTCGTCCATGAACATCACGGGCGGTGAGACGACGAGGGCCGCCGCGAGGTCGAGCCGGCGGCGCATGCCTCCGGAGTAGGTCTTGGTGGGGCGGTCGGCCGCGTCCGCGAGGTGGAACTGCTCCAGCAGCTCGGCCGCGCGCTCTTTCGCCGCCTTCGCCTTCATCTGGTAGAGCCGGCCGACCATGTACAGGTTCTCGCGGCCGGTCAGGTACTCGTCGACGGCCGCGAACTGGCCGGACAGGCCGATGGAGCGGCGGACGGCGTCGGGCTGCTCGAGCACGTCGATGCCCGCGACGACCGCCCGGCCGCTGTCGGGGCGCAGCAGGGTGGTCAGGCAGCGGACTGTGGTCGTCTTGCCCGCGCCGTTCGGCCCGAGCAGGCCGAGGACCGTGCCCTCGGGCACGTCGAGGTCGACACCGTCCAGGGCTCTTACGTCGCCGAAGGTCTTGACCAGCCCTTCGGCATGGATGGCGGCTGGCATATGAATCTCCGCGTCTTCGGGGAGTGCCGGACAGGGGAATCACGCTTCACGACACACCATAACGCGATGCATCGCGTCTCACAATGAGGCTTTCCGCGTTCCGCTCCGCGCGACGAAAGATCTTGAGTCGGCCCGCCGGCTCGGCAGCCGGTCAGCCCATGACCGTGTAGCCCGCCTCGCGCAGCGCCTGACCCACCTCGGCGCAGTGCGCCGGGCCCTTCGTCTCCAGGTGCAGCTCGACCTCCGCCTCAGTGAGCCCGAGCCGTGGATCGGTCCGTACATGGCTCACATCGAGGACGTTAGCGTCGACCACTGACAACACACCCAGAAGTGTGGCCAAAGCTCCCGGCCGGTCCGTCAGCCGCAGCCGGACGGCCAGGTAGCGGCCCTGCGCGGCCATGCCGTGCCGCAGCACCCGCTGCATCAGCACCGGGTCGACGTTGCCGCCGGACAGCACCGCGACAACCGGCCCCTCGAAGGAGTCGGGCCGGCTCAGCAGCGCCGCGACCGGGCTCGCCCCGGCCGGTTCCACGACCAGCTTGGCCCGCTCCAGGCACAGCAGCAGCGCGGCGGACAACTCGTCCTCGCTGACCGTCCGCACCTCGTCGACCAGTTCGCCGACGATCCCGAACGGCACGTCGCCGGGCCGCCCGACCTTGATGCCGTCGGCCATCGTCGCCGGATTCTCGACCGTGACGGGCCGGCCCGCCGCCAGCGACGGCGGATAGGCCGCCGCGCCCTCCGCCTGGACGCCCACGATCCGGATGTCCGGCCGCAGCGCCTTCACCGACACCGCGATCCCGGCGGCCAGCCCGCCCCCGCCGATGCCGACGACGACCGTGCGCGCCTCCGGGCACTGCTCCAGGATCTCCAGGCCCACCGTGCCCTGGCCCGCGATGATGTCGGGGTGGTCGAAGGGGTGGATGAACACCGCGCCCGTCTCGGCCGCGTACTCCTGCGCGGCGGCCAGTGTCTCGTCGACCACGTGGCCGTGCAGCCGCACCTCGGCCCCGTAGTCCCGGGTGGCGCTGACCTTGGGCAGCGGGGCGCCCTTCGGCATGAACACCGTGGAGCGCACGCCGAGCAGCGCGGACGCCAGGGCCACGCCCTGCGCGTGGTTGCCGGCGCTCGCGGCGACGACACCGGCGGCGCGTTCCTCGGGCAGCAGACCGGCGATCCGGACGTAGGCGCCGCGCAGCTTGAACGACCCCGTCCGCTGGAGGTTCTCGCACTTGAGATGCACCGGCGCGCCGACCATCTGGGACAGGTGCCTGCTGCCCTCCATCGCGGTCACCCGTGCCACACCCGAGAGCATCTTCTGGGCGCCGCGCACATCGTCGAGGGTGACGGGCCGCGAGGAGTCCGCCGTGCTGTAGCTCATGGCTCCAGCATCGCAGTTCACGAACGGGAACGGCCGTTGTGACCAACCTCCGAGACCCGCTTTGCGCAGCGCCGGTACGGCCCGCGTCCCGGCCGCGTACCCTGTCCCCCAATCAGCCAGCCCTTCACGAAGTGAGCCCCCGGCCATGCCCACAACACCTGAAATGTCGATGGACATGACGACCGTCGGTGACACCGGTCTTCTCGACACCCTCCAGCACGAGGTGGCGGTGTTCGCGCGCCGTGCCGAACAGACCCGGCTCGGCGGGGTCGGGCAGGTGCGCAACTCCATGGACCGCGCCGCGTACCTGCTGCTCAACCGTCTCGACAAGGAAGGCCCCATGGGCGTCAAAGCCCTGGCCGCGAGCATGGGGATCGACTCGTCGACGGTCACCCGGCAGGTGGCTCCGCTCGTCGACACCGGCCTGGTCAAGCGCACGTCGCACCCCGAGGACGGACGGGCGGTGGTACTCCAGCTGTCCCCGCGCGGGCAGGCGCGGCTGGAGGAAGTGCGCTCGTCCCGGCGGCAGTTGATGGCCGAGCTGACCGAGGACTGGCAGCCGGAGGAGCGCGAGGCGTTCTGCTCTCTCCTCACGCGCTTCAACAGCGCGCTGTCGGCCCGGATGGCGGTCCAGGGGGTACCGGGGCCGGAGGCGCAGTCGCCGTCCTGACCCCCCACGCACGCGTGGCCGACGGAGCGGGCGGGACGCCGACACCGGCCCGCACGCGCACGCGGCCGACGAAACCGGCGGCAGGACGCCGACACCGGAACCCCCACGCGCACCCGGCCGACGGAACCGGCAGGACGCCGAGGCCGGATCCACGGGCGGGTCGCGACGCGCCTGGCAGGAGGCCGGTCGGGCGCGGGGTGGGCTCCGTTCTCGGTGCGGCCCGCTGCCCCGGCCGCCGTCCCACCCGGTGCGCGGCTCTTGACCTCGGGGCCATCCCTGGCCTGATATGAGACCGGGTCCCCGTCGTACGCGACCGTCGCGCGTGTACCCGGCCGGGCCCGCATCCTCAAGGTCGCCGTCAGGCGGGAGGCGCGATGCGAGAGCGGCATGCGTCCCAGGCAACCCGTCGGGGCCGGGAGTTCGAGGCGTTCGTCGCGGGCGCGGCCGGGCGGCTGCTGCACGCCGCCACCCTGCTCACCGCGGAGGCCCCGGACGACAACCCGCGCGCGCGGCGCCTGCTGACCCTCTCCCTGGCGCACACGTACGCGTGCTGGGACCGGCTGCGCGGCGAGGATCCGTACGACCGCACCCGGCAGTACCTCGCGACCCGCTTCGCCCGGGGCGCGTGGCACCACTACGGCGGTCCCGGCCGCTCCCGGCCGCACCCGGCGAGCCCCCTGGCCCCGCTCAGCCCGCAGGAGCGGCTCATCCTGGTGCTGATGCTCTACGAAGGCGTCGCCGAGGAGCAGACGGCGGCCCTGCTCGGTCTGTCCCCGGAGCGCGTACGGGCCATCTGCCACCGGGCGACGACGACCCTGCTGCACCGCGCGCGGGGCCCCGCTCCGGCAGTGAGGGCCCCGAAGGCGGTGCCGTCATGAGCGGGAACGACCGCGACGCGGCCGTACGGCGGCTGCTGGAGCAGGCGTCGTCGCGGTCCGTGCCACCCGAGATCCACGCCGAGGCGGTGCGCCGGGGCGGGCGGATGCTGCGGCGCAGGACGGTGGCCCGGCGCCTGCTGTGGCTGCTGATGTTCGCGGCGGCCGTGGCGTTCACGGTGTGGGCGCTGACGGCCCGCCCGTGGGTGGAGCCGCCGTCGGACACGACTCCACCCCTCACCGGCTGGTGACCCCGCCGGGGTCGGCGTGACTAGCCGAGCGCCTGCTGGAGGTCTTCCAGCAGATCGTCGGCGTTCTCGATGCCGACGGACAGCCGCACCAGGTCGCCGGGCACCTCCAGGAGCGAGCCGGCCACGGATGCGTGCGTCATCCGGCCGGGGTGCTCGATCAGCGACTCGACGCCGCCCAGGGACTCGCCCAGCGTGAACACCTCGGCGCGGTTGCAGACCTCGACGGCCGCCTCCTCGCCGCCCGCCACACGGAAGGAGACCATGCCGCCGAACGACCTCATCTGCTTGGCGGCGACCTCGTGACCGGGGTGCTCCGGCAGGCCCGGGTACAGGACGCTCGTCACGCGCGCGTGCCGGGTGAGCATGTCGGCGATCTTCGCGGCGTTCTCGCTGTGCCGGTCCATGCGCACGGAGAGGGTCTTGGTGCCGCGCAGCACCAGCCAGGAGTCGAAGGGCCCGGCGACCGCGCCCATCGCGTTCTGGTGGAAGGCCAGCTCCTCGCCCAGGTCCGGGTCGTCGGTGATCAGGGCACCGCCGACGACGTCCGAGTGGCCGCCCATGTACTTGGTCAGCGAGTGCACGACGACGTCCGCGCCGAGCGAGAGCGGCTGCTGGAGGTAGGGCGTGGCGAAGGTGTTGTCGACGACGAGGCGGGCGCCCGCGTCCCGGGCGATCTGAGCGACGGCGGCGATGTCCGTGATGTTCAGCAGCGGGTTGGAGGGCGTCTCCACCCACACGGCCTTGGTCTTCGGGGTGATCGCGGCCCGTACCGCGGCCGGGTCGCCGGTGTCGGCGACCGACCATTCCACTCCCCAGCGGGCGACGACCTTGGCGAAGAGGCGGAACGTGCCGCCGTAGGCGTCGTTGGGGATGACGATGTGGTCACCGGGGCTGAGCAGCGTACGCAGCAGGCAGTCCTCGGCCGCCAGCCCGGACGCGAAGGCCAGACCCCGACGGCCGCCCTCCAGGGCGGCGAGGTTCTCCTCCAGCGCGGTCCTGGTCGGGTTGGCGCTGCGGCTGTACTCGTAGCCGCCGCGCAGGCCCCCGACGCCGTCCTGCTTGTAGGTGGACACCTGGTAGATCGGCGGGACGACCGCGCCCGTCAGGGGGTCGGCGGTGTTGCCCGCGTGGATCGCGAGCGTCTCGAAGTGCTGACTGATTTGCCTGTCGCTCATGAGCACCGAGGGTAGTGCGCCGACGCGGTGAGTGCCCGGGGGACGCGGCAGGCCTCGGAGGGCAGGGCCGCGGGGGCGGCTCGGCCGGGTTTTCCACAGGTTCGCGGACCAGGTTGGCCAATTGTCGGCGCGGTCTGGTTCGCTTGTCGCATGGAGATTCTCTGGGTCCTGATCGCTCTGGTCATGCTGGGCTTCGTGCTGCTTCCCTTCCTGCGGCGCCGGCGCGGGACCGCGATCGGGCTGGTCTCGCCCGACCACCCGGACGCCGCGGACCCGGCGAACTACGGCTTCGTCCGCGAGGAGGAGCTGGACATCCGCATGCCCGGTCCCGACCAGGACCTGCTGGACGTCCTGGACGTGGTGCAGCGCACGCAGGACTACCGCGCGGCACAGCAGCTCCTCGCCGGTACGGAGACGGAGGGCGAGCGCCGCTGGCAGCGCGTGCAGGCCTTCGCGGGCGCGGCCTCGCTGGAGCTGCAGCAGCGTCCCGGCGGGGTGAGCGAGGCGCCGGGCGGGCAGTGGCTGCGGGTGTGGCGGGCCGAGGCGCCCAAGGACGCGGGCGGGGCCGCGGTGCACGCCGAGTTCCTGGTGCAGCAGGCGTGGCGGACGGCGACGCCCGGGTCGCAGGAGTTCCGGATCATCATGGAGGAGGCGCAGGCGGCGTGCGGAGAAGCGGCGCTGCTGGCCCCCGGCGACCCGATCCCGTACATCGTGGAGCTGTCGGTGGCCCGAGGGCTGGACTACTCCCAGAAGGACTTCGAGCAGCTCTGGCTGAAGATCCTCGACCGCGCCCCGGCTCATATGGGGGCGCATCTGGCCGCGCTGCACTACTGGTGCGAGAAGTGGCACGGCTCGCGTGCGCTGGCGTACGAGTTCGCGGAGGCCGCGGCGGCCCGTGCGCCCAAGGGCTCCCTCCTGGCGGCGATGCCCCTCTTCGCCGTGTTCGAGCACCTCCCCGAGGTGACCCTGGTCAGCAGCTTCTGGCAGACCGAGGTCGTCACGAAGGCGGTCCACGGCGCGCTGCACGCGGTGCACTCGGCCCGCCCCGACGACCCGATGCTGGCGCACGTACGGCACATGCTGGTCTTCTTCCTGGTCCGCAGCGAGCGCTGGGCGGAGGCCATGAACCAGCTGGTGCACATCGACGGCCACGTCGGCGCCCTGCCCTGGACCCTCTCCACCGACCCGGCGGCGGAGTTCGCGGTGTACCGGGCCCTGGCGGTGGCAGGCTACGAGGCGAACGGCGGCAGCCCGGCGAGCCTCCCGCACTGATCCCGGCGGGGCGGCAGCGAGACGCGGGCGCACGGAGACGCCGACTCCGACCACCGAGACGCCTCGGCCGCACGAAGCCGCCGGCCCCGACCACCCGACGGACCGACCCCGACCGTACGAGCCCTGAGCTCCGGCTCCCGATGGACCGGCTCCGACCGCCCGGACCCCGGGCACCGACCCGCTCGAGACCGGCCCAGGCCGGGGAGGACACGGGGCCGACCGCCCTCAAACGCGCCCCGGCCACCCGACACCGGCTCCCACCACCCGAACCCCTGCCCCCCGACCACCCCGGAACACCACCCCCGCCCCCGAGGCGCCGGCTCGGGCCCCTGGGCGAGGCCGAGGCACCGGCTCGGCCCCCCGGGCGGCGGGCCCCGGCCGGAATTCCCGCCGGGCCCCGCTCGTTGTAGAGGGCGTCGCCCCGCGTGGGTGTCGCGCCGATTGGAGTCCGCATGTTCCTGCACAGCCGTACCCCCCAGCTGCCGACCCCCGAGCAGGCGCTGCCCGGCCGCCCGGAGCCGGCGTTCTCGGTCCCCGACCGTCACACCGTTCTCGGCAACCCGCTGCTCGGTCCCTACCCCGAGGGCCTGGAGACCGCCGATTTCGGCCTGGGCTGTTTCTGGGGCGCCGAGCGCAAGTTCTGGCAGCTCCCGGCAGGGGTGTGGACGACCCTGGCGGGCTACCAGGGCGGTTACACGGAGAACCCCACGTACGAGGAGGTCTGCTCGGGCCTGACCGGACACACGGAGGTCGTCCGCGTGGTCTACGACCCCCAGCTGATCTCGTACGAGCGACTCCTGAAGACGTTCTGGGAGTCGCACGACCCCACGCAGGGCTTCCGCCAGGGCAACGACGTGGGCACGCAGTACCGCTCCGCGATCTACACCCACACCCCCGAGCAGGCGGCCATCGCCAAGTCCTCCCGCGACGCGTACCAGAAGGTCCTCACCGCTTCCGGCCACGGCGAGATCACCACGGAGATCGTCCCGGCGGAAGGCCGCCCGTTCTACCCGGCGGAGGGCTACCACCAGCAGTACCTGGACAAGAACCCGGCGGGCTACTGCGGCATCGGCGGGACGGGGGTCAAGCTAAGTGACCCATTCGAGACGAACTGGGGGGCGTCGTGCCCGACGGGCCTAGCTCCGGCTCCCACTGAGGAATGACAGGCCGCCAGGGACCTTGGTCGTTCCCTCAATGCCAAGGTCCTGGCACATCACACGCTGCAGCAACGCGGTTGCGGCCAACGTGGCTATGCGTACCGGGCCCGTTGTCAGCCCTCGATCGACGCCGGACTTACGAAGACGGCAAGGTAGCGGAACTCGCCCCCAAGCCCGTCCAGAATGGAGTACGGCTCCCATTCGAGGGTGTATGCGCCCCGCAGCGTGCACGTGTTCGGCTCGTAAGCGCCATCAGCCCACAACAGCGTCCCTGCGAGCTTACGTCCCTGGTGGATCCTGAAGGCGTGATCCCGAGTACGTTGGCGGCCGGAGCTGGGCGGAGTCCACAGGGACGCCTCGTTGGTCAGCATGAATGCAAGACCGTTCTGATCGGATCGGCGGCAGAAGCGCTCCAGCCTGGCTATATCCCGAACGAAGTGCAGGCGAGCAAGGTCGGTGGCGGCATGCGCCTTCAAGGCGTACCCCTCGGCTGGAGTACCAGCCGTTCCTGTCCAACTTCGGGTGAAGTACTTGAACTCGATCACGGTACGGGCCTCGGACCCGATGCACAGTAGATCAAGGTACTCGGTTCTGTCAGACTGTCGCTGCGGCACCTCGAGCCTAGAGTGCACCTCCGGCGCCAGATCCCAGAGCACCCGAGCAAAACTGTGCTGAAGGTCGGCTTCGGAGTGGAAGACCGGCCTCTGCCGGCACATCTGCGCAATGACCTCACGGAGTGAGGTCTGTCCGGCAATGGTCTCGGAGCCGTCCATCGGTGCCATGGTCACGGCGCCATTGAAGTGGTCCCTCGACGAACACTCAAGCCGTGGCGCCGTCTTCAGGTCCTTGTGGGGTCCGCATGAGGATCCACAAAGACAGGCGCCGCTGTCAGTCCGTGGCTCTAACGTGGGACCGGACAGCACCAACACTTACTGGGGGGACGCATGAGGGATGCTGCGCTCTTGGCAGCCACCGAAGACCACGTACGCGTTGTACGGGAAGCTCGACGGATCGTAAGACAGATCCTTGCTGACGACGCGAACCTCAGTGGACACGAAGTGCTGCGTCGCCTTGACGAGCTGGTGGTTGAAGCCTCGGCGGAAGCCGAACGCGTCGCGAACGAGCTCGTGGAGGAGGCCGTGTGCCGTCACTGTGGACACTCGATCATGCGAGTGGGCGATTCTGCCTGGCGCCACGATGCGGCTCCGCCCATGTCGCGGGGCTGTCGGGCAGCGAGCTTTGATCGGGACGGCACCTGGGACGACTCCCTCGACCGAGCGTGGAAGGCAACCCCGCCGAAGGGACAGCGCTGAGGCCCCACGCTCCAGAAACGTCACGGGTCACATGGCAGCGCAGGCTCGCTGGTACGGGCGTGTCCTGCCCGATCGGCGTGGCCAGGGCCGAGGGCTGACGACCGGCGTCACCGCCTGGACGGGACGCCCCGGTCCGGATCGCACCGCGCCGCCACCGTGTCGGAGGGCTCGGCCGTGGCAAGGGGCCCCGGTGGCAATAAAGTGCCTCCGTGACTGCGCCCCTGAGTTCCACGAAGACCCGTGACGCGCTCCGGATATCCGCCCGCGTCTCCGCAGAGCTGCTGCTGGTGCTCGCCATGCTCGCCGTGGCGCTGTGGCTGCTGGGGCGGATGTGGTCGGTGGTCTGGCCGCTCGTCGTCGGGTTGCTGCTGACCACGCTGACCTGGCCCGCGGCCCGTTTCCTGCGTCGGCGCGGGTGGCCGCCCGCGCTCGCCGCGTCGCTGGTGACCGTATTGTTCCTGCTGGTCGCCGCGGGTACCGTGGCGCTGATCGCCGTGCCCGTGGCGTCCCAGTCCGGTCAGCTGACCGACGGTGTGGTCGAGGGCATCCAGAAGATGCGCGAGTGGGCCGCCGGGCCGCCGTTGAACATCGGTGACGCCCAGATCAACAAGGCCTTCGACAGCGCGGTCTCCCGCGCCCAGGAGGGCCTCGGCAGCATGGTGGGCGCTGTCGTCACGGGGGTGAGCACCGTGGTGAACGGCTTGGTCACCGCCGTTCTCGCCCTCTTCCTGATGTTCTTCTTCCTCAAGGACGGCCCGCGGTTCCTGCCGTGGCTCTCCCGTCAGCTGCCCGGCCGGCTCGCCGCCGACGTCCCCGCGGTGTTCGAGCGCGGCTGGAACACGCTGGGCGCCTTCGTACGGTCCCAGGCGGCCGTCGGCCTGCTCGACGCCGTCCTGATCGGACTGGGCCTGTGGATCCTGGGCGTGCCGCTGGTGCTCCCGCTGGCGGTGCTGACCTTCGTCTCCGCGTTCGTGCCGATCATCGGTGCCCTGTTCGCCGGCTTCGTCGCAGTGCTGATCGCGCTCGTCTCCAACGGCCTGACGGATGCGCTGATCGTGCTGATCATCATCGTCGTGGTGCAGCAGCTGGAGGGCAATGTCTTCCAGCCCATGATCCAGAGCCGGGGGCTCGGCCTGCACGCTGCCGTGGTGCTGCTGGCGGTGACGCTGGGCGGCAGCCTGGCCGGCATCGTGGGCAGCCTGCTCGCCGTGCCCGTCGCCGCGCTGATCGCGGTGGTCTGGAACTACGTGCGCGAGCAGCTCGGCGATCCCCCGCAGGAACCGGACGACGGGGCCGGCGCACCGGACGGCACCGACGCACCGGGCGGCATCGACGAGCCGGACGGCACCGCTCCCGTCCCGTCGTAAGGGACCCGGGCGCGCGAACCGCCCCGCACGCGCGAAGGGCCCCACGTGCGCGAACGGCCCCGTCCAGGTCGCGCGGCTCCTCCCCGCTTGCGAGCCTGCAAGTGAAGGGAGTGCCGCCTCATGGTTCCTGTCACCACGTCGCCCGTGCGTCTCGAGGCGTCCGTCGACCCCCGGTTGTCCCGATGGCTGTGGCTGGTGAAGTGGCTGCTCGCCATCCCGCACTACATCGTGCTGTTCTTCCTGTGGATCGCGTTCGTCCTCGTGAGCGTTGTCGCGTTCTTCGCCATCCTGTTCACCGCCCGGTACCCCCGGCCTCTCTTCGACTTCAATGTCGGCGTACTGCGGTGGAACTGGCGGGTCACCTACTACGCCCACACCGCGCTCGGCACCGACCGGTACCCGCCGTTCACCCTCGCCGACGTGCCCGACTATCCGGCCCGCTTCGACGTCGCCTACCCGGAGCGGCTCTCGCGCGGACTGGTGCTGGTCAAGTGGTGGCTGCTGGCGATCCCGCAGTACGTCGTCGTCGCGATGTTCGTGGGCGGCGGCTGGGGCTGGGACGACGGGGACGGCTGGCGGGGCACGGGGCTGATGCCCTTCCTCTCGCTGGTCGCGGTGGTGGTCCTGCTGTTCACCGCCCGCTATCCGCGGCACCTCTTCGACTTCCTGCTCGGCCTCGCCCGCTGGTGTGCCCGGGTGACCGCGTACGCCGCCCTGATGACCGACCAGTACCCGCCGTTCCGCCTCGACATGGGCGGGCAGGAGTCTGATGACCGAGGGCCACTGGTCAAGGGAACCTGACAAACTCCGCAATCCTCGGCGGAAGCGATTCTTCCCGCCTTACTCTCCTGCGCATGACGGTCAGACGAGCATTACAGATGATCATGGTCGTCGCCCTGGCCCTCGCGGGGGCGGTCCAGGGCGGGGTGAGCTCCGCGCACGCCGAGGACGGCGGGCGGCAACTGCTGTTCTACAACCACGCCTACGGTGTCCTCGACCGGGAGACCGCCGACGCCATCGAGCACTCCGACTATCTGCGGGACTTCGCGAACTTCCAGGTCCGCACCACGACCGGTGCCGGCGGGCAGACCTGGACCGGCCGCTACCTGATGGGCCGCGAGACCTATATCGAGCTGTTCGGGATCGGCGACGTCCCCGGCAAGGACGGCACCCTCGGCGCCACCGGCATGGGCGTGTCGGCCGAGCGGGAAGGCGACCTGGCGACGGTGACCGCGCGGCTGCGCGAGCTGGGCATCAGCGACCCGGTCGAGTTCCGGCAGACCCGCGACTTCGGCGACGGCGTCCCGGTGCCCTGGTTCGACGCCGTCTTCACCACCGAGGAGTACGACCTCTTCGGCGCCTGGGGCATGGAGTACCGGCCCGAGTACTTCGCCGACCCGCGCAGCAACACCGAGCCCGCCGCGTACCCCGGGGACGTGGGCCGGGAGCGGTATCTGTCCGACGGCTACCGGGACCGCCTGATGCGGGACGTGACCGGCATCCGGCTCGCGGTGACGGCCCGGGACCTCGAGAACACGCTGCCGCTGCTGAAGGCCGGCGGGTTCGCCGTCCGGTCCCTGCCCGGCGGAGGTGCCGTCGCGAAGGGCGGCGGCACCACGCTGCGGTTCGACGCCGTGCCGCTCGACCAGGTGGGTCTGCGGCAGGTCGAGATGTCGCTGAACAGGCCGGTGCCGTACCGGCACGAGGAGCGGATCGGCCACTCGGCCCTCGTCGTCGGCCCGGGGCCGCGAGCCGTGTGGACCTTCGGCGGCCAGGACCGGCAGGAGTAGCCGACGGCCCGCTGGTACGCGGGCGCGAAGGCTCAGCCGCCGCTGCCGTACGGCCGCGTGATGATCTCCAGGCGGTGGCCGTCGGGGTCGTCGAAGTACGCCCCCCGGCCGCCGTCGTGGTGGTTGATCTCGCCGGGACGGCTGTGGAACGGATCCGCCCAGTACGTCAGGCCGGCCTCCCGGATCCGGGTGAAGATCTGGTCGAACTCGTCCTCCGAGACGAGGAAGGCGTAGTGCTGCGGCGTGATGGCGCCGGGGCTGTCCATGTAGTCGAGCGTCACGCCGTTGGGGATCTCGACCGGGAGGAACGGGCCGTAGGGCGGGCTCACGTCCAGTCCCAGGATGTCGGCGAGGAACCGGGCGGAGGCGCGCTTGTCGTGGGCGGCGACGATGGTGTGGTTCAACTGCACGGTCATGGCGGGCCTCCCCTCCCAACCCACGATACGGCGGTGCCCGCGGTGGGTGCTCGGACGGCGCCGGGGCCCCGGCACGCGGCCGGGGCCCTCACGGGGCGGTACGGATCAGATCGTCGCCGTGTCGATCACGAACCGGTAGCGCACGTCGCTGGCGACCACCCGCTCGTACGCCTCGTTGATCTGGTCACCGCGGATCAGCTCGATCTCGGCACCGAGGCCGTGCTCGGCGCAGAAGTCCAGCATCTCCTGGGTCTCGGCGATGCCGCCGATCATGGAACCGGCGAGGGTCTTGCCGCCGCCGATCACCGAGAAGAGGTTGAGGGCGATGGGCTCCTCGGGGGCGCCCACGTTGGCCAGCGTGCCCTCGGTCTTCAGCAGCGAGAGGTAGGCGCCGAAGTCCAGCGGCGCCGAGACCGTGGAGACGATCAGGTCGAAGGTGCCGGCCAGTTCCTCGAAGGTCTTCGGGTCGCTGGTGGCGTAGTAGTGGTCCGCGCCCAGCTTCAGGCCGTCCTCCCGCTTGCGCAGGGTCTGCGACAGCACGGTCACCTCGGCGCCCAGCGCGTGTGCGATCTTCACGCCCATGTGGCCGAGGCCGCCCAGGCCCACGATCGCGACCTTCTTGCCGGGGCCGGCGCCGAAGCGCCTGAGCGGGGAGTAGAGGGTGATGCCGGCGCACAGCAGCGGCGCGGCGACATCGAGGGAGAGGCCGTCGGGGATGCGGACGACGAAGTCCTGGTCGACGACGACCTTCTGCGAGTAGCCGCCGTAGGTGGGCTCGCCGTCCTTGCCGATGCCGTTGTACGTCGGGACGTTGCCCTTGACGCAGTACTGCTCACGGCCGGCCTTGCAGTTCTCGCACTCGCGGCAGGAGTCGACCATGCAGCCGACGCCCACGCGGTCGCCGACGGCGAACTTCGTGACGCCGGAGCCGACCTCGGAGACGACACCGGCGATCTCGTGGCCGGGGACCATCGGGAAGATCGCCTCGCCCCAGCCCTCGCGGGCCTGGTGGATGTCGGAGTGACAGATACCGGCGAACTTTATGTCGATCAGGATGTCGAACTCGCCGACCTCGCGGCGCTCGATGGTGGTGCGCTCCAGCGGAGCCTTGGGCGCGGGGGTGGCGTACGCGGCAACAGTGGTCATTCCGGGGGTTCTCCTAGCAGGGTTCCGTGCCCGGCTGCCTTCTGGATGTTCTGACCGGGCACGATCCCGAGCGTGCCAGACCCGCGGGCGTCCACCCAGGCCACGGTTTTGCGTACGCACAGCGTGCGTACCACTGGCGGGGTCAGGCTCGTGTGCGTACGACCGTGAATACTGGAGGCATGGACGAACAGCCCGAACCCGTACAGGAGCCCGCACCGCAGAGCGGCGGGGGCCTGGACCGGCGTGCCGAGCTCAGTGAGTTCCTGCGCACCCGGCGTGCCCGGCTGAAGCCGGAGGACGTGGGGCTGCCCGACTTCGGGCGGCGGCGGGTGCCCGGGCTGCGCCGCGAGGAGCTGGCCCAGCTGGCCGGGATGTCCGTGGCGTACTACACGCGCCTGGAGCAGGGCAACGGGCGCAACGTCTCGGCGGAGGTGCTGGACGCGATCGCGCGCGCCCTGCGGCTGACCGGCGCCGAGCACGCCCATCTGACGCACCTGGCGAAGCCGAAGCAGCACAAGAAGAAGCAGACGGCGCGGGCCCAGCAGGTACGGCCGGCACTGCGGCATCTGCTGGACTCGATCGACGCCGTCCCGGCGTACATCGTGGGGCGCCGCTCGGACATCCTGGCCTGGAACCGGATGGCCGCGGCCCTCTTCGGCGACTGGGCGGAGCTGCAGGCGCCGGAGCGGAACTGGGCGCGGCTGGTGTTCCTCAGGCCCGACTACCGGGAGCTGTTCGTCGAGTGGGAGCAGAAGGCGTCCGACATCGTCGGCTTTCTGCGCATGGACGCGGGCTGCCATCCCGACGACCCGCGGCTGTCCGCCCTGGTGGGGGAACTGTCCGTGAAGAGCGAGGAGTTCCGCCGGCTGTGGGCCGCGCACGACGTCAAGGAGAAGAGCTACGGCGTGAAGCGGATGCGGCACCCGCTGGTCGGCGACCTGACGCTGTCCTTCGAGACGTTCCGCATGGTCGACGACGGCGAGCAGTCCCTGATCACGTACCACGCGGAACCGGGCTCCCCTTCGGCGGAGGCGCTGCGCCTGCTGGCGAGCTGGGGCGCGGACGCGACCCGGGCGGGGAACGGCAGCCGGGCCCGGTGAACGGGAACGGCCCGCCGGAGGCCGAGGCTTCCGACGGGCCGATCGCCGACAGGCGCTACGGCTCACCCTGCGGCGCAGGGCGGTGGCTCACTTGCCGTAGTACGCGTTGTAGATCGAGATCGTCGACTTGTTGCCCTTCTTGTCGGCGATCTTGGCGTGGAAGGAGATGGCCTTCCCCTTCGCCGGGTTCTTGAAGCTGACCTTGCCCTTGGTGACGGTGAGCTTCTTCCAGGTCTTGCCGTAGTCGTACGACACGTAGACCGACAGCGACTTCAGGTTGCCGCCCTTGGCCGCGCCCTCGACGGTGACCGGGACGCTGACCGTCTTGCCGGCCGGGACCTTGCTGTCCAGGCCGGTGGCCGCGTTGAAGCGGACCGTGGAGGCGGGCAGCTGCTTGATGCCGGAGGTCTTCTTGGAGCGGAACGTCCAGCTCGCGTCGATGCGGGTGGAGGCCGCCGCGACCTTGACGCTGCGCTTGACCGACGTCGTCAGCTTGTACTCGGCGTCACCGGCCGGGACCTTGAACGGCTTCTCGCCGAACAGCGGGTCGTTGTTGCTGCCGACCTTCTTGCCGTCCCGGTACAGCGTGGTGTCGACCGCGGAGAAGGTCGAGTAGCCCGCGTTGCCCTTGCCGTCCGCGAACAGCGGCAGGGAGCCGTAGATCTGGTTGTTCTCGCGGAAGAGGCCGAAGTCGGCGTTGAGACGCGGTCCGAAGACGGCCGTGTTGACGGTCTTCGAGTACGTCTTGCCGGCGGCGAACTTGTGCGTGCCCATCGCGTAGCCGGCCTCGTCGACCGGGAAGCCGTCCGCGTCGACACCGCCGCTCTGGGCGAACTCCAGCTGCCACTGCACGCCGCCCGCGGTGGACAGGTGCAGTGTCCGGGTGCCGGGCAGGGACTGCTGGATGCCGATCGAGGAGGCGCCGTTGCTCCACGGCATCCAGCCGACGGCGCTGATGGAGCCCTTCTTGCCCTTGGCCGCGGCGCCGAGGCCCGCCTTCACCGTGGCGAGTTCGCTCGCCTTGTAGTGCTTGGTGTAGCCGGTGGCGAGCTGCTTGACCTTGCCGCCGCCGGTGACGTCGTACTCCTCCTTGTCACCCTTGGTCCAGTGACCGTCCCACTGCTGGGTCACGGAACCGTCGGTGATCTGCGGGCCGACGTGCGCGGTGCGGATGTCGGCGAAGGAGTCGAGGAGCCAGCCGAAGCCGTAGCTGGAGTCCTTCGTCTCCACCGTGTAGTCGGCCGAGGCGAACTCCGACGTGACGGCCTTGTCCGGCACGGTGATGTCCACCGGCTTGGCCTTGCGGGCGTCCAGCGTGATCGTCGTGTTCTTGGTGACGTTCAGCTTGGGCTGGGCGAGCCAGTCGGTGCCCAGGAACTTCTCCGGGTCGTCACCCACGTTGACGTTGGTGTTGAGGATGTAACCGCCCTTGGGCACCCGGGTGGTGACGGTGCCGTCCGCGTCGTACGGCGAGTAGAACTTGCCCTCGCCCACGCCCGAGACGGCGGCCAGGTCGGCGCTGTAGTTCTTGGCGGGCTTGCCGTCACGGTCGAGGAACTTCAGCGTGACGTCGTACGACTCGACCTCGCGCTGCACCGCGGCGGCCGTGCGGACGGTCTGGCCGCCGCCCGTCGCCGTCACGTACGACGCGTAGGCGCCGTCGAGCGTGCCGCCCAGCTTGGTGTTCACGGTGAACGGGACGGAGGCCTTGCCGCCGGCCGGGACGGTCACGGAGGTGGCGCCGAGCTTGAAGAAGCCGGCCGGGGCGGCCTTGCCCTTCGGGTCGGTGGCGGTCGACGCCAGCTTCAGCGTGACGTCCTTCGTACCGAGGTTGCGGTACGTCAGTTCCTTGGTGACCGGCTTGTCGTCGGTGTGCGGCCACTGCTGGACGCCGAAGCTCACCGACGCCGGGTCGGCGATCACGGACTGCTTGATGGCCTTGTCGACCTGGATCCGGCCCGAACCCTGCTGGAACGGCGTGTACTTGCCGCCCTTCGTGGAGCCGGTGAGGGCGCCCTTCAGCTCGGTGTACTTCCACGCCGGGTGCTGCTGCTTGAGGATCGCCGCCGCGCCCGCGACATGCGGGGTCGCCATCGACGTGCCGGAGATCGTCATGTAGCCGGCCGGCTTCTCGCCGACCTCCTGGGCTATCTGGTTGCCCGGGGCGGAGGCCGCGGTGATGTCCACGCCGGGCGCGGTCACGTCGGGCTTGAGGGCGCCGTCCAGGCCGGGGCCGCGGCTGGAGAAGTCGGCCAGCACGTCCTTGTCGTCGACGGCGCCGACGGTCAGGGCCGCGGCGGCGCTGCCCGGGGAGCCGATGGTCTGCTCGCCGAAGTCGCCCTCGTTGCCTGCGGCGATGGCGAACAGGATGCCCTTCTCCGAGGACAGCTTGTTCACCGCCGCTTCCAGCGGGTCGATCTCCGGCGTGTCGCCGCCGCCCAGGCTCATGTTGACGACGTCGGCGCCCTGCGCGGCGGCCCACTCGATGCCGGCGAGGACCTCGGAGTCGCTGCCGAATCCGCCGTCGTCGAGCACCTTGCCGTTGAGGATCTTCGCGCCGGGCGCGACGCCCTTGTACTTGCCGCCGGACTTCGCGCCCGTACCGGCCGCGATGGAGGCGACGTGCGTGCCGTGGCCGACCTTGTCGGAGGTGTCGGGCGAGGTGGTGAAGTTCTTGGCGTCGATCACCTGACCCTTGAGGTCGGGGTGGGTGCCGTCGACACCGGTGTCCAGGACGGCGATCTTCACGCCCTTGCCGTCGTAGCCGGCCGCCCATGCCTTGGGGGCGCCGATCTGCGGGACCGACTTGTCGAGGCTGGCCTTGCGGACGCCGTCGAGCCAGACGTGCGCGATACCGGAGGCGGTCTTGTCGCCGTTGGTGACCGCGTCCCACAGCTCGGGCGCGTCCTCCTGCGGCGTCTGGACGGCGTCCGCGTTCACGGTCTTCAGGGCGCGGCTCAGCCGGCCCGCGTCGCGGACGTCGGCCTTGGTGGCCGCGGCGCTGCCCTGGTAGCCGACGATGACCTTCAGGCCCTTCTTCTGGGCCTTGCGAGTCGCGGACTTGTTGAGCTCGGTGACGTCGAAGAGCCGCTGGTCGAGCTTGCCGGTGGCGACCAGGCGGGCCGCGTCGGCCGGGATCACGAGCGTGTGGCCGTCGAGCTTGCGGACCTGGACAGGAATGCCCTCGCGGCCCTTGGCCCGCTCCAGGCCGATCACCCGGCCCTTGGCGTCCAGGACGACCCGGTCACCGGTGATCAGTGTGATGCGGTGCTTGGCGGTGACCGAGGCCTGCTTGGCGGCCGCGGTCGTCTGCTCGCCGTTCGCCGACGCCGGGCTGGTCATACCCGCCGCCAGGGCCACGGCCGCAGCTGTGGCGACCGTGGCCGCGCACGCCCTTTTCACTTGTCTGCGCAAGTTTCCCCCTTGCAGAAGTACCGGGCGAATTCCCCGTTCACCCGGCCGGGGGTGGTCTCGTACGCATGGGCGTACACCCCCCGGAACTAGGCAGTATGCCGAGGGGTGATCAGCCGCTCAATAGATGAGAGGGCGGTAAGAAATCCGTCGGCAGGCTGTTACACGGCCGCCGGAACTCCGTTACAGGGAAGGACGATTGGGCACGCGTGTTCTCCTTGACACGGTCGCGCACAAAAGGCGAGCCGCCGCCCGCCCCGGGATCGGGGCGGGGTGGCGACTCGCCTTTGGTGCGCTGCTGCCGGTGCGTCAGACCGCGGAACCGGCCTTCCAGTCGGCCCAGTTCATGTTCCAGCCGTTCAGGCCGTTGTCCGGCGCGATGGTCTTGTCGCCGGTGTTCTCGACGACCACCACGTCACCGATGATCGAGTTGTTGTAGAACCACGCGCCCGGGGTGTTCGGGTCGTTCGCGCCCTTCGCGTCCTGGAGGCCGACGCAGCCGTGGCTGGTGTTCACATTGCCGAAGATGGACTTCGCGCCCCAGTAGTTGCCGTGGATGAACGTGCCCGAGCTGGACAGGCGGATGGCGTGCGGCACGTCCTTGATGTCGTACTCGCCCTTGCCGTCGTCGTCCGTGAAGCCCACGGTCGCGCCGTTCATGCGCGTCTCCTTGAACTTCTCGGACATCACCATGGTGCCCTCGTAGGTCTTGTTCGCCGGCGAGCCGGCGGAGATCGGGATCGTCCGGACGACCTTGCCGTCCTGCGTGATCTTCATCTGCTTGGTCTTCGCGTCGACGTACGAGACCTGGTTGCGGCCGATCTTGAAGGTGACCGTCTTCTGCTGGACGCCGTAGACGCCCTTGGCTCCCTCGACTCCGTCGAGCGCGAGCTTCAGCGTGACGGTGGAGCCTTCCTTCCAGTAGTCCTCGGGGCGGCAGTCCATGCGGTTGGCGTTGAACCAGTGGCAGGCGACCTCCTGGCCGCTGGTCGTGCTGACCTTGATGCCCTTCTGGACTTCGGCCTTGTTGGTGATCGCCTTGTCGAAGTTGATCGAGACCGGCATGCCGACGCCCACGGTGGTGCCGTCGTCCGGGGTGAAGTTGCCGATGAAGCTGTTGGCCGGGGAGACCGTGGTGAACGAGGCGTTCTCGTGGGCGACGCGGCCGTCGGAGTCCTTCGCCTCCGCCGCCAGCTTGTAGGTGGTCGAGCGCTCCAGCTGCGTGCTGGGCTTCCAGCTGGTCTTGTCGGCGGATATCTGGCCGCTGACCTCCGAGCCGTCGGACGTCGTCATCTTGACGCTCGTGAGCGTGCCCTTGCTGACGGTGACGGCGGCGGAGTTGTTGATGGAGGCGTTGTCGGAGCCGTCCTCGGGTGTGATCTTGATCTGGGCCTTGGACGCCTTCTCGGCCGCGGCCTCGTCGACCTTCGACTGCGAGCTGCCGCCGCTGTCGCTCCCCGAGGCGTTGTCATCGCCGCCGGAACAGGCCGAGAGCACCAGCACTCCGCCGAGCAGTGCGGACGCGACCGTCAGGCCCTTGCGCCGCTTACTGATCGTCATCACACGCTTCTCCATCGTTGCCGATTTCCCCAAAACCCCGGGTGTCCCCGTCGCAGTCCAAGTGCCCCCGTCAGGACTCGTGAGTCCTCGTCCGGAACTTTCAACGCTACGGCCGGTTCGCCCGGTTCCCCATGTCGCGCACGTGTGGGGATCACCACGTCCGCGTCCGTCCGCGGCGCACGGGCGCGGACGGTGCGGCTCAGGGCGGTGCGCCGCTTGAGACGCCGAGACCCCGGACGACGGTTGCCGCCCGGGGTCACCATTTTCTCAAGTGCCTCAGTTGTCACTGTCGTCGCCGACATCATCCTCGTCGAGATCCCAGCCCGGCGCATCAGGGTCGTAATCGATCCGCTCGCTGCTCCAGGAGGCCTGCTGGAGCTCCACCCCCGGCACCTGGCTGACCAGGTCGAACGGGTCGACGAGGTAGGCGAGGGCCTCGGCAGTGTCTTCCGTCACAGCGGCCTCGCCGTGGGTCCGTTCCGCCGCCGGCATCTCACCGTCGTCGGCGATCCGGCGCAGCGCGGCTTTGGTGATCCCGTCCCCGTCCTGGACCTCGAGAACGAGTTCCACCCGAAGCCGGACAAAACGTGATGTCTCTGGAGTGCTCATGGCGCGAGCGTACGTCCAGGGGCTCCCGTGACTTTCCCGTGACCCGCGACTTTCACTAACATCGCCCCACACGGCCAATTCGCCAGCGCCACAAGGGGATCGATATTCCGTGTCATCCGCTCGCCGTCCGTTGCTGACCGCCACCGCCGCGGCGACCCTGCTGGGCGCCCTGTGGTTCGTCCCGTCCGCCAACGCGACGTCAACCTCGCCGGTGAGAGACGCGGTCGCGGCGAGCCCGTCGCCGCAGGTCACGGAGCAGGCGCGGATCGCGGCCACGACCGCGGGCGACTCCGTCACGGGCACCCGCCTCGCCGACACGGGCAGCTTCGACAGCACGCCGTACGTCATCGGCGGCACGTTCTTCCTCACGCTGGGCGCGGGCTTCGTCGCGTACTCGGTCCGCCGGGAACGGCTCGGTTTCTGACCTTCCGGCGGCCGGGGCCCTGCCGCGTGACGGGGCCCCGGGCGGCCTTCTCCCGCCTACTGGAGGGGGCCGGTGACCGTCTCCACCGCTGCCAGCAGCCGCCCGTCGCGCACGAACGCGTCCGCCGCGGCCAGATCGGGCGCCAGGAACCGGTCTGGCCCCGGGCCCTGGACTCCCGCGTCCCGCAGGGCGTCGATGACCGCCCGCGTCGCCGGCGCCGGGGTCAGTCCCTCGCGCAGTTCGATCGCGCGCGTGGCGGCGTACAGCTCGACGGCCAGGACCCGGGTGAGGTTGTCGACGGCCGTGCGCAGCTTGCGTGCCGCCGACCAGCCCATCGAGACGTGGTCCTCCTGCATGGCGGAGGACGGGATCGAGTCGGCGGACGCCGGGACGGCGAGCCGCTTCAGCTCGCTCACCAGCGCGGCCTGGGTGTACTGAGCGATCATCAGGCCCGAGTCCACACCGGGGTCGTCGGCGAGGAACGGCGGCAGGCCGTGGCTGCGGTTCTTGTCGAGCAGCCGGTCGGTACGCCGCTCGGCGATGGAGCCGAGGTCGGCGACGGCGACGGCGAGGAAGTCCAGGACGTAGGCGACGGGCGCGCCGTGGAAGTTGCCGTTGGACTCCACGCGCCCTCCCCCAGCGCCGAAAGCCTGGGAGGTGCCCCCGGGCAGCACGACGGGGTTGTCGACGGCGGCGGCCAGCTCGCGGTCGGCCACCAGCCGGGCATGGGCCATGGTGTCCCGCCCGGCCCCGGCGACCTGCGGGGCGCAGCGCACCGAGTAGGCGTCCTGGACACGGGGCGCGTCGTCCTGGTGATGCCCGGTCAGACCTGAACCCTTCAGCACGGCCAGCATGTTGGCGGCGCTGGCGGCCTGCCCCGGGTGCGGCCGGATGGCGTGCAGCTCGGGCGCGAGGACCTTGTCGGTGCCGAGCAGTGCCTCCAGCGACAGCGCGGCCGTGACGTCGGCGGACCGGTAGAGGGTGTCCAGGTCGGCCAGGGCCATGATCAGCATGCCGAGCATGCCGTCGGTGCCGTTGAGGAGGGCGAGGCCTTCCTTCTCGCGCAGTTCGACCGGCTGGATGCCGTGCGCGGCGAGGAGTTCGGCGGCCGGGCGTACGACACCGTCGGGGCCCTCGGCGTCCCCCTCCCCCATGAGCGCGAGCGCGCAGTGGGACAGCGGCGCGAGGTCGCCGGAGCAGCCGAGGGAGCCGTACTCGTGCACGACCGGGGTGACACCGGCGTTGAGGAGGTCGGCCATGGTCTGCGCGACCTCGGGCCGTACGCCGGTGTGCCCGGAGCAGACGGTCTTCAGCCGCAGGAACATCAGGGCCCGTACGACGTCCCGCTCCACCCTCGGCCCCATGCCGGCGGCGTGCGAGCGGACGATGTTGCGCTGGAGCTGTGCGCGCAGCTCCGGGCTGATGTGCCGGGTCGCCAGGGCCCCGAAGCCGGTGCTCACGCCGTACACGGGGTCAGGCTTGGCCGCCAGCGCGTCCACGATCTCTCGGGCCGCGGCGAGGGCGGCCAGCGCCTCCTCGGAGAGCTGGACGCGGGCGCCGCCGCGCGCCACGGCGAGCACGTCGGACGCGGTCACCCCGGACGCCCCCACCACCACAGTGTGCATATCCATATTCAGGAGCGTACGCAGTGAATTCGACGATGTCACCACTGGGGGCCCGGTTCACCCCTTACCGATACGTCACACGCAGGCCGCCCCGCCCTCTCTACGGCGCGTGCCGCCCCCGGAAGCGCCGGCGCTCGCCGTCGCTCTCCTGGGACGGCTCGTCCGCGAGCCGCACGACGGGGTCGTCGGGCCCGGCCCGGCCGGCGACGACCGGCCGGGTGGCCTGCTCGGCCTTCGCCCGGTACTGGGCCGCGTCGGCCAGCCGGAACAGCCGCCGGGCCGAGCGCACCGGACCGATCGGGTCCCCGGTGGACGCGACCCCGCAGGCCACGCCGTCCCCGAGCTCCAACTCCGCCGCCCGGCGGCACAGTTCACCGGCCGCCTTCACGACCTGGTCGGCGGGCGGCCCGATGGCGAGCAGACAGAACTCGTCCCCGCCGAGCCGTGCCGCCAGGGCCCCCGGCAGCATGGCCCCGCACAGCGACAGCACCGAGCCGAAACGCTCAAGGAGCCGGTCGCCGGCGGCGTGCCCGTGGGTGTCGTTGACGCGCTTGAGCCCGTTCAGATCGCAGACGACGAGGCTCACGACGGCTCCGTCGCCGCGGTGCCGCTCGATCGCCTGCTCCAGGCGTACGTCGACGGCGCGGCGGTTGGCCAGTCCCGTCAGCGCGTCGGTGAACGCCAGACGCCGGGCCTCCTCCAGCCGCTCGGTCTGGGCGATGCCCGCGGCGACGACGGCGGCCAGGACGGTGGCGAAGTCGGCGTCGGCCCGCTCGAAGACGGGCTCCCCGGCCGGCCGGGCGACATACAGCTCGCCCCAGGCCCGGCCGTGCAGCACGATGGGCGCGACCACGCAGCAGCCGCGGCCCCGGCGGCGCAGGGCGGCGACGCGCTGGTGGCAGTATCCGGGGCGCCGCCCGGCGGCAGGCCCCTCGGCGGTCTCCACCCAGGCGTCCGGTTCCCCGCCACCGGCCCACTGCTCGTGCAGGAACTCGGTGATCTCCGCGAACTGGTGCACCGGGTAGGACTCGTCCTCCGGGAACTCCTCTTCCCCGTCGGCCAGCTCACCGACGTTCACAAGAACCTTCAGCCGCCCGAGCTCCCGCTCCCACACCGACAGCGCGGCAAAGCTGCCGCCCAGCGCCCGGCACGCCCCGACGGCCGCCGCACGCCACGCCTCACGCAACCCGTGCGCGGCCGCCATCCCCTGAGCCAACGCGACGACAGCCACGAGCCGTCTGTCCTCACCCATCACCCCAGGCTAGGCAGTTTCCAGCCAATTGGTCCGGTTGACGGCGCGAACGGGGCGACTTGGCTGCGGGCGGTCGTGCCTCCACCAGCGCCTTGAGGGCCTGGGAGGTACCCCCAGGGCGGCACGGGCGGGCGCGGCGGTACCCCGCTCCGCCGGGCCGCGGACCCACCCGGCCCCAGCGTCACGCCCCGTACAGATCACTCCCCGGGCCACTGGGGCTTGCGCTTCTCATTGAACGCGGCGACCCCTTCCGCCCGATCCCCCGAAAACGCCACAGCCCGCCAGGCAGCATCCTCCACCTCAAGGCCCGCCCGCAGATCCAGCCCCTGCCCCAACCGCAACGCCCGCTTCGCCGCCCGCAACCCCACCGGCGAGTTCCCGGCGATCCGAGCAGCCAGTTCCAGCGCCGACTCCCGGTCCCGCCCCTCCTCCACCACCTGATCGACCAGCCCCGACTCCCCCGCCTCGACGGCCTCCACCCGCCGCGCCGAGAAGATCAGCTCAGCCGCCCGCGCCGCCCCCACCCGCCGCGGCAGCAACTGCGTCCCCCCGCCCCCGGGGATCACCCCCACCGACACCTCCGGCAGCCCCACCACCGCGGTCCGGTCCGCCACGATCACGTCACACGCCAGCGCCAGCTCGAACCCGCCTCCCAGCGCGAACCCGTGCACCGCCGCCACCGTCGGCACCGGCAGCTCCAGCACCCCGGTGTACGCCGCCCGCGCGACGGGCCGCTGCCGCACCAGCTCCGCGTCGCTGAACGAGTTGCGCTCCTTCAGGTCGGCCCCGACACAGAACGCCCGCTCATGCGTCGAGGTCAGGACGACCACGCGTACGTCCCGGTCCTCCCCGAGCGCCGCGCACGCCCCGGCGATGGACCGCGCCATCCCCGTCGACACCGCGTTCATGGCCTTGGGCCGGTCGAGGACGAGCTCCGCGACATGCCCCTGCTCATGCCGCCGCACCAGCACGAACTCCCCGAACCGTTCCTCACTCATGACACCCTCCGGTTAACGCGGGTTAACAACATCGCCGCTCCGATCATCGCAGTCCCGCCCCACCCGCGAAAGAGCGGACGCGTCCGGTTCCCGCGCCACGGCCCCGCCCACCCGTTCGAGTGACATCAGGGCAACTCCGGTCCGATCGCCCAGGGGAGCGCATAGCGTGCATCCGCCGCGGCGCACTGGGGGCGCGTGCGTACCGGGGAGGGACCATGACGACGAACAAGCCGGCGATGCCGCAGCGGGACACCGGAGCACCGGGGGAAACCGGCTCCTTCTCACCTCGCGCCCGAGGCGGCCGCCACCGCAAGCCCCGCCCCCGCAAGGCCCTGCTCGCCGCCGGCGGCATCGCCCTGGCGGCCGGCGCCCTGAGCCTCGTACGCCTTGCTTCCGGCCCGGCCACCGACAGCGTCGGCACGGTCGAGGCCCAGCCCCGCCCGGACCCGGTCACGGCCGGCTCGGACGACGCCGCGGACACCGCCGCCACCGTCCCCGAGGCAAGCCCTTCGTCACCCACCGCCCTGGGCGGCCTGACCCCGCCGCCGGGCACCCACCGCCCCGCTGCAGCCCCGCCCGCCCCGTTCAGGGCAGGGTCCATGGCCACGTCCCCGTCCCTCGGCACCCGAGGGGCGGATACGGCCGCGCCTGACCGGTCCACGACGATCCCCGACAGGACGAACCCTCCGGCACCGACGGCCAGGGGCGGGGCTCCGCGCCCGGCCCGGACCCCGCCCGCCCCACCGAGCCGGGCCACACCCACCCCCGATCCCGAGCCCGAGAAGCCCAGGAAATCGCGGGATCCGGGCCTGTGCGTGCCGGTCATCGGCGTGTGCGTGGACCCACTGGACTGAGGTCGTCAGCGGACGTCCCGCCGCGTGAGCAGCCACGGCTCCACGACGCCCAGTCCACGCACCGGCCGCTGCCACATCGGCTGCAACGCGAACCGGTACGTCGGCGGCTCCTCGCCCTCCTTCTCCGCCGCCGCGGCCTCCTCGGCCGCCTCCGCCTCCGAGGACGGGGCGTCCTGCGTGCGGATCAGCTCCTCGGCGAAGGCGGTGTCGACGAGTACGGCGTCCTTCGGAGCTATCGAGGTGAGCCGGGACGCCAGATTCACGGTCGTACCGAAGACATCACCCATTCGGGTGGTCACGGTGCCGAACGCCATGCCGACGCGCAGCTCGGGCATCGTCTCGTCGTGTGCCATGGTCTCGATCAGCCGCAGGGCGATCTCGGCGGCCGTGCCCGCGTCGTCGGCGGCGTACAGCACCTCGTCGCCGAGGGTCTTGATCAGCCGGCCGCCGTTCGCGGCGACCAGGTCGGCGGCGGTCGTCTCGAAGGCCTCGACCAGCTCGCCGAGCTCCTCCTCCTCCATCCGCCGGGTCAGCCGCGTGAACCCGACCAGATCGGCGAAGCCGACCGCGAGCCGCCGGTCCACCATCTCCTCGTCGTCGGCGGCCTGCACGACCCGTCCGGCCGAGGCGGCGAGCTGCCGCCGCCAGACGTAGACCAGGAACTCCTCCAGCTCGGGCAGGAGCAGCTCGACGATCGGGTACGTCACCTCGGTACGCGTCATGCCCGGCTCGGGCGGCTCGGTCAGCCCCTCCAGGAAGGAGTCGATCTGCCATTCGGCGAGCCGCGCGGTGGTCTGCCCGGTGGACCGGGCCACCTGGACCGCCATCGCCTCGCTCAGCAGCCCCGCCTCGACGAGACCGGCCAGACGCCGCAGCGCGAGGACGTCCGCCTCCGTGAGGGCCTTGGCCTGCCCGATGTCGGCGAAGCCCATGGCCCGCCAGAAGCGGGAGGCCAGTTCCATGGAGACGCCGGCGCTGCGGGCCGCCTGGAACGGGGTGTAGCGGCGCTCGGCGCCCAGGATGAGCCCTTCGAGGCGCAGGGCGAGCGGATCCTCGCCGGAGTCGGCGCCCTGCGCGTCCTCGCCGGAACCCGAGTCGTCGACGGTCACGCGTGCTGCCCTTCCGATCTGTCACGGTCATGTATCGACCGGCCTCAACTCTACGGCAGGTGTGCGCCAGCTCACTCCGTCAGGTTCAGCCGGGGGGTGAGGTGAGGCACCCGGCGGGTCCGAGGCACCGGGCGTTGCCCCACCGTCCCCAGGGGGCTCCGCCCCCTGGACCCCCGATCGGCCTGAACGGCCTCGTCCTCGATCGCCGGACGGGCCGGGTGGGCTGATCGATCCCCCGGCTCCCACGCCGAGCACCTGTCAAGCGGGCCGCAAGTGCACGATGTCCCCCGCGCCGACAGGCTCCTGCACCCCCTCCCCCGTAGCCAGCACCAACCGCCCGTCCCCGTCCACCGCGACCGCTTCCCCGACCACGGCCCGATCCCCCGGCAACTCCGCCCGCACTTCCCTCCCGAGCGTCGCGCACCCCGCCGCATACGCCTCCAGCAACCCGCACGCCACCGCGTCACCCCCGGCCGCACGCCACTTCCCGTACCACTCCTCCAGAGCCCGCAGCACCCCACGCAACAACGGATCCCGGTCCGTGCTCACGGCCCCGGCCAGCCCCAGCGACCCCGCCGTGGGCACCGGCAGCTCGTCCTCCTTCAGCGTGACGTTGATACCGACCCCGATGACGACCCCGCCGTCCCCGGCCCGCTCCGCGAGAATCCCCCCGGCCTTGCGCTCCTCGCCCCGCACGGTGACCAGCAGGTCGTTCGGCCACTTCAGCGCCGTGTCGACACCCGCCGCCCGCGACAGCCCCGTCGCCACCGCGACCCCCGTGAGCAGCGGCAGCCACCCCCATCGCTCCACCGGCACCTCGCCCGGCGAGAGCAGCACGGAGAAGAACAGGCCGGAGCGGGGCGGCGCCGTCCACTGCCGGTCGAGGCGCCCGCGCCCGGCCGTCTGCTCCTCGGCGACGAGTACCGCGCCCTCGGCGGCGCTGCCCTTCGCCGCCCGGGCCACCAGGTCGGAGTTCGTGGAGCCGGTGCGCTGCACTATGTCCACCTCGGACCACAGTCCGCCCTCGTGCACCAAGCCCCGGCGCAGGGCGGTGATGTTGAGGGGCGGACGGTCCAGGTCCGACCAACGGCTACCGTTCGGCTCTGATGCATCTCGCGGCGTCATGCAAGCCACCCTAGGTGTGGTAAACGCCGCACTGCCGAAGTGGAGGCACCCCACTAGTCTACGGATGAGTAACCGTCCCCCCTTTTGAGCAGGCAGGGAGCCGCATCCCGATGTCCGAGCCGGAAGAGCAGCAGCCTGACATTCACACGACCGCGGGCAAGCTCGCGGATCTCAAGCGCCGCATCGAGGAAGCGACGCACGCCGGCTCCGCACGCGCCGTCGAGAAGCAGCACGCCAAGGGCAAGCTGACGGCCCGAGAGCGGATCGAACTCCTGCTGGACGAGGGTTCGTTCGTCGAACTCGACGAGTTCGCCCGGCACCGCTCCACCAACTTCGGCCTCGACAAGAACCGGCCGTACGGGGACGGGGTCGTCACCGGTTACGGCACCGTCGACGGCCGCCCCGTCGCCGTGTTCTCGCAGGACTTCACCGTCTTCGGCGGGGCCCTCGGCGAGGTCTACGGGCAGAAGATCGTCAAGGTCATGGACTTCGCCCTGAAGACCGGCTGCCCGGTCATCGGCATCAACGACTCCGGCGGCGCCCGGATCCAGGAGGGGGTCGCCTCCCTCGGTGCCTACGGCGAGATCTTCCGCCGCAACACCCACGCGTCGGGTGTCATCCCGCAGATCAGCCTGGTCGTCGGCCCGTGCGCGGGCGGGGCCGTCTACTCCCCGGCCATCACCGACTTCACGGTCATGGTCGACCAGACCTCGCACATGTTCATCACCGGGCCCGACGTCATCAAGACCGTCACCGGCGAGGACGTCGGCTTCGAGGAGCTGGGCGGGGCCAGGACCCACAACTCGACGTCCGGAGTCGCCCACCACATGGCGGGTGACGAGAAGGACGCCATCGAGTACATCAAGCAGCTGCTGTCGTACCTGCCGTCCAACAACCTCTCCGATCCGCCGGCCTTCCCGGAGGAGGCCGACCTGGAGGTCACCGACGAGGACCGCGAGCTGGACGCGATCGTCCCGGACAGCGCGAACCAGCCGTACGACATGCACGCGGTGATCGAGCACGTCCTGGACGACGCCGAGTTCTTCGAGACGCAGCCGCTGTACGCGCCGAACATCGTCACCGGCTTCGGGCGGGTCGAGGGCCACCCGGTCGGCATCGTCGCCAACCAGCCGATGCAGTTCGCCGGGTGCCTGGACATCAAGGCCAGCGAGAAGGCGGCCCGCTTCGTGCGGACCTGCGACGCCTTCAACGTCCCGGTCCTGACCTTCGTCGACGTCCCCGGCTTCCTGCCCGGCGTCGACCAGGAGCACGACGGCATCATCCGGCGCGGCGCCAAGCTGATCTACGCCTACGCCGAGGCGACCGTCCCGCTCATCACCGTCATCACCCGCAAGGCCTTCGGCGGCGCGTACGACGTCATGGGCTCCAAGCACCTGGGCGCCGATCTCAACCTCGCCTGGCCCACCGCCCAGATCGCCGTCATGGGCGCCCAGGGCGCGGTCAACATCCTGCACCGCCGCACGATCGCGGAGGCCGAGGCGAACGGCGAGAACGGCGAGAACGCCGAGGCGGTCCGGGCCCGGCTGATCCAGGAGTACGAGGACGCCCTCCTCAACCCCTACGTCGCGGCCGAGCGCGGCTACGTCGACGCGGTGATCCTGCCCTCCGACACCCGCCGGCACGTCGTACGCGGCCTGCGTCAACTGCGGACGAAGCGGGAATCCCTGCCTCCGAAGAAGCACGGCAACATCCCCCTCTAACACCGGCGAGCCCAGGAGGCCCACATGACGATCAAGGTCGTACGGGGCAACCCGACCCCGGAGGAGCTGGCCGCCGCCCTGGCGGTGGTCAGGGCCCGCGCCGCGGCGGCGGCAGCAACGCCGCCCGGCGCGCCGGCCACCCGCGACTCCTGGTCCGACCCGTCCCGCATCGCGGCCCACCACCTGCCCCAGCCGGGGCCGGCGGCCTGGGGCCGCACATACTGGCCGGGCTGACCCGTAGGGGTGGGGGCGGGGACAAGTTGAGTACTCGTACTCAGGCGCCGCTCCCACCCCCGTCCGACCATGGAAGGCATGCTGTGGTCCGACCCCGAGAACGAACCGCCCGAAGAACTGCGGGACACGCAGGACATGCTTCGGCGTCTCGGGGTTCTCATGGCGTTGGCCATGGTGCTGGCGATGATCGTGATCGGCGTGCGGTGAGAGGCGACAGGTGACGCCGATACGCTGAACGCATGACAGATCAGCCGCGCCGCCGACTCGTCCTCGCCTCCCAGTCCCCCGCCCGGCTCGGACTGCTCCGCCAGGCCGGTCTGGCCCCCGAGGTGATCGTGAGCGGTGTCGACGAGGACGCCGTCACCGCACCCACCCCCGCCGAGCTGGCGCTCGCCCTGGCCGAGGCGAAGGCCTCCGTCGTGGCGGCCCGGCCGGAGGCCAAGGGAGCGATCGTGATCGGCTGCGACTCGGTGCTCGACCTGGACGGCCAGGCCCTCGGCAAGCCGGCGGACGCCGAGGAGGCCACCGCCCGCTGGAAGGCGATGCGCGGACGCGCCGGCACCCTGCAGACCGGCCACTGCGTCTACGACACGCTCTCCGGCCGCTACACCTCCGCCACCGCGTCCACCGTCGTCCACTTCGGCGAACCCACCGACGAGGAGATCGCCGCCTACGTCGCCTCCGGCGAACCCCTCTACGTCGCCGGGGCCTTCACGCTGGACGGCCGCTCGGCCCCGTTCATCGACGGCATCGACGGCGACCACGGCAACGTGATCGGCATCAGCCTGCCCCTGGTCCGCCGGCTCCTCGCGGAGCTGGGCGTCGGCATCACGGAGTTGTGGGCGCCGGCGGAGACGTGACCGGGGAGCCGTCGCCGCCCGCCCCGTCCCGGGGCGCGGCGCCGGCGGGCTCGGCCGGACGGTCGTACGTCATCAGCAGCAGCACGATCAGGCCGAGGACCAGCACCATGAACAGGAACGCGGGCCAGCCCACGAGCCCCCAGGTGAACGCGCCGAGCAGCCCGTGCACGACCGCCGCGCTGATCAGCAGCACCCGCCCGAAGCCCGCCGGGGGCCGGTCCCGCAGCGCCACCAGCAGGGCCACCAGGCCGCACAGCGCGAAGTAGAGGCCGAAGGCGATCCCGCCGATCTTCGACGACACGGACATCATGTGCGGGTCGAGCCCGGCCAGGGACATGTCCTGCCGGTCGACGACGACACCGAGGAACCAGTTCAGCGCGGCGACGCCGAACGCCTCACCGAACAGCACCGCCGCCACGATCCACGCCACCGGCCTGCGCACCACCGGGCCCACCCACTTACCCCTAGTACGTTCGAGACATCGCGAACGCTACTAACGAGTAAACGGTGGGACAAGGGTTCTGCGGCGAGCAAAGAATCATTGGGCCATTCGTAGGGACTCCACAAAGAAACCGAGTGGCCCGCAGCACGTGATGACAGAGACCTTGACCACAGGGGAGGGCTAGGGTTTCCCGCAGGAGTACTGCGTACCGCGGTGCGACAAGGGATTTCGCGGGTCGAGCGAGCCTCGCATCACGCTCCGTGTGGGCAAGCTCACCACTGGGGACGGGTCGAAGTGCCGTGTCGGCAGTCCCTAAACTCGGCTTGTTTCAAGGAGGGAGCCTCATCGTGCGCAAGGTGCTCATCGCCAACCGTGGCGAAATCGCTGTCCGCGTGGCCCGGGCCTGCCGGGATGCCGGCATCGCGAGCGTCGCCGTCTACGCCGACCCGGACCGGGACGCTCTGCATGTCCGCGCCGCGGATGAGGCGTTCGCCCTGGGCGGTGACACGCCGGGCACCAGCTACCTCGACATCGAGAAGGTACTGAAGGCCGCCCGCGAGTCGGGCGCGGACGCGATCCACCCCGGCTACGGATTCCTCTCCGAGAACGCGGACTTCGCGCAGGCGGTCCTGGACGCGGGCCTGATCTGGATCGGCCCGCCCCCGCAGGCCATCCGAGACCTGGGCGACAAGGTCGCCGCCCGGCACATCGCGCAGCGCGCGGGCGCCCCGCTGGTGGCGGGCACGCCCGACCCGGTGTCCGGTGCGCAGGAGGTCGTCGCCTTCGCCGAGCAGCACGGCCTGCCGATCGCCATCAAGGCGGCGTTCGGCGGCGGCGGCCGTGGGCTGAAGGTCGCGCGCACGCTCGAAGAGGTCCCGGAGCTGTACGACTCGGCGGTCCGCGAGGCCGTCGCCGCCTTCGGCCGGGGCGAGTGCTTCGTCGAGCGCTACCTCGACAAGCCGCGGCACGTGGAGACCCAGTGCCTGGCCGACCGGCACGGCAACGTGGTGGTCGTCTCCACCCGTGACTGCTCGCTCCAGCGCCGCCACCAGAAGCTGGTGGAGGAGGCTCCGGCCCCCTTCCTGTCCGACGCGCAGGTGGAGCAGCTGTACTCGGCCTCCAAGGCGATCCTGAAGGAGGCCGGCTACGTCGGCGCCGGCACGGTGGAGTTCCTCGTCGGCAACGACGGCACGATCTCCTTCCTCGAGGTCAACACCCGCCTCCAGGTGGAGCACCCGGTCACCGAGGAGGTCGCCGGCATCGACCTCGTCCGCGAGATGTTCCGCATCGCCGACGGCGAGGAACTCGGCTACGACGACCCGGCGCTGCGCGGGCACTCCTTCGAGTTCCGCATCAACGGCGAGGACCCGGGCCGCAACTTCCTCCCAGCCCCCGGCACGGTCACGACGTTCGCCCCGCCGTCCGGTCCGGGTGTCCGTCTGGACGCCGGCGTGGAGTCCGGTTCGGTCATCGGCCCGGCGTGGGACTCCCTGCTGGCCAAGCTGATCGTCACCGGCCGCACGCGCAAGGAGGCGCTGGAGCGGGCCGCGCGTGCGCTGGAGGAGTTCCAGGTCGAGGGCATGGCGACGGCGATCCCGTTCCACCGCGCGGTGGTGAAGGACCCTGCGTTCGCGCCTGAGGTGCACGGTCAGGACGGGCCGTTCACGGTCCACACCCGCTGGATCGAGACGGAGTTCGTCAACGAGATCAAGCCGTTCGCGGCGGCCGCGGACGCCCTGGAGGCGGACGAGGAGCCGGGCCGCGAGACGGTGGTCGTCGAGGTCGGCGGCAAGCGCCTGGAGGTCTCCCTCCCGGCGTCCCTGGGCATGTCCCTGGCCCGCACGGGCCTCGCGGCCGGGGCCAAGCCCAAACGCCGCGCGGCGAAGAAGTCGGGCCCCGCCGCCTCCGGCGACACCCTCGCCTCCCCGATGCAGGGCACGATCGTCAAGGTCGCGGTGGAGGAGGGCCAGGAGGTCGAGGAGGGCGACCTGGTCGTCGTCCTGGAGGCCATGAAGATGGAACAGCCCCTCAACGCCCACAAGTCCGGCACGATCAAGGGCCTCAGCGCGGAAATCGGCACGTCGGTCACGTCGGGCGCGGCGATCTGCGAGATCAAGGACTGAGCCCGACGGACGACACCTACGGCGCGGCCCCGGGTCGGGGCCGCGCCGGGGCCTGGCTGCGGGCAATCATGCCTCCCCAGTGCCTCAAGGGCCTGGGAGGTACCCCAGGGCGGCACGGGTGGGCGCAGCGGCGCCCCGCACCGCCGGGCTGCGGCCCCACCCGGCCTCAGCAGCCGCCGGCGGCAACTCGCAACGCCGGGTGTGCGACGCCCCGGCCCGAGCAACGAACAGCAACGACTTGACCCACCGTCGGCTCAACGCCGCCGCAGATCCGCCACCCTCGCCCGCTCCGCCCCAGGACCCTGCTCCCCGAGCGTCGTGGCCGACCGCAACCCGCCCCCCGCCCCCGGCACCTGCCGCCGAGGCCCTGGCAACGGCACATCCTGGCGCTGCTGACGCGCCGGGCCGGCATCACCCCCGGGGCCTCCCGCCCCCGCCGAGCCCCCCGGCGCCCCCGCGACAGTGATCTGCACTCCTTGATCGGCGAGCGCCTGAAGCTCCGTGGCCGCACGGTCGTCATGGGCGGGCGGCTCGTCCGTCACGAGGCGCGTGATGAGATCCGTCGGCACGGTCTGGAACATCGTGTCCGTCCCGAGCTTGGTGTGGTCCGCGAGGACCACCACCTCCGCGGCGGCCTGCACCAGCGCCCGGTCGACCGACGCCGACAGCATGTTGGACGTGGACAGCCCCCGCTCCGCGGTCAGACCGCTCCCGGACAGGAACGCCCGCGACACCCTCAGCCCGTGCAGGGACTGCTCGGCACCGCTGCCGACCAGGGCGTAGTTCGAGCCGCGGAGCGTACCGCCGGTCATCACGACCTCGACCCGGTTGGCATGGGCCAGCGCCTGGGCGACCAGCAGTGAGTTGGTGACGACGGTCAGCCCGGGCACCCGGGCGAGCCGGCGGGCCAGCTCCTGGGTCGTCGTACCCGCCCCGACCACGATCGCCTCGCCCTCTTCCACGAGATTCGCGGCGAGGTCGGCGATGGCGGTCTTCTCGGCGGTCGCGAGATGAGACTTCTGCGGAAAGCCGGACTCCCGCGTGAAACCGCCCGGCAGTACCGCACCGCCGTGCCGGCGGTCGAGGAGTCCTTCTGCCTCCAGCGCGCGCACGTCCCGCCGTACGGTCACTTCGGAGGTCTGGACGACGCGGGCGAGCTCACGGAGCGACACGGCCCCGTTCGCTCGCACCATTTCGAGGATCAATTGGCGACGTTCTGCAGCGAACACGAAACTGACAGTAACGCCAGCGACCGTCTGCTTTCAGCAGTTTGCGCTGAATAGCAGAAGATGTTCGCACCGAGCTGCGGGAAGTGGTATAGGGCCTAGTCGCGCCGCCTATGCCGCACGCATGGTCGAACACTCCCCGTGACCAGCGAGGAGCCGGATCCGGCCTCAGCTCTCGCCGGTCTCCTTACGGGTGTGCAACTGCCGTGCCACCTCGGCGATCGAGCCCGACAGCGAGGGATAGACGGTGAAGGCGTTCGCAATCTGTTCGACTGTCAGATTGTTGTCGACCGCGATCGAGATGGGGTGGATCAGTTCCGAGGCACGCGGCGCCACGACGACACCGCCGACCACGATCCCGGTCCCCGGCCGGCAGAAGATCTTGACGAAGCCGTCGCGGATGCCCTGCATCTTCGCGCGCGGGTTGCGCAGCAGCGGCAGCTTCACGACCCGGGCGTCGATCTTCCCGCCGTCGACGTCGGCCTGGGTGTAGCCGACGGTGGCGATCTCCGGGTCGGTGAAGACGTTCGACGAGACGGTCTTCAGGTTCAGCGGGGCCACGGCATCGCCCAGGAAGTGGTACATGGCGATACGCCCCTGCATGGCGGCCACGGACGCGAGGGCGAACACGCCCGTCACGTCACCGGCCGCGTACACGCCCGGAGCGGTCGTACGCGACACCTTGTCGGTCCAGATGTGACCGGACTCGCGCAGCCGGACCCCGGCGTCCTCCAGCCCCATGCCCGAGCTGTTGGGCACGGCACCGACGGCCATGAGGCAGTGCGACCCGGAGATGACCCGCCCGTCGGAGAGCGTCACCTCGACCCGGTCCCCGACCCGCTTGGCGGACTGCGCCCGGGTACGCCCCATGACGTTCATGCCGCGCCGCCGGAAGACCTCCTCCAGGACCGCCGCCGCGTCCGGGTCCTCACCCGGCAGCACCCGGTCCCGCGACGACACGAGCGTCACCTTCGACCCCAGCGCCTGATAGGCACCGGCGAACTCGGCACCGGTCACACCCGACCCGACCACGATCAGCTCCTCGGGGAGCTCGTCGAGGTCGTACACCTGGGTCCAGTTCAGGATCCGCTCGCCGTCGGGCTGGGCGTCGGGCAACTCGCGGGGATGCCCGCCGGTGGCGATGAGCACGGCGTCCGCCGTGAGGGTCTCCTCACTCCCGTCGGCGGCGCGCACCACGACCTTGCGCGACCCGTCGAGCGCCTGCATGCCCTCCAGCCGCCCGCGCCCGCGCAGGACACGCGCCCCGGCACGCGTCACGGAGGCCGTGATGTCATGCGACTGGGCGAGCGCGAGCCGCTTCACACGCCGGTTGACCTTCCCCAGGTCGACCCCCACCACCCGGGCGCTCTGCTCCAGCGGCGGGGTGTCGTCCGCGACGATGATCCCCAGCTCCTCGTACGAGGAGTCGAAGGTGGTCATCACCTCGGCCGTGGCGATCAGGGTCTTCGACGGCACACAGTCGGTCAGCACCGACGCCCCGCCCAGACCGTCGCAGTCGACGACGGTCACCTCCGCGCCGAGTTGAGCGGCCACCAGGGCCGCTTCGTATCCGCCGGGTCCGCCACCGATGATCACGATCCGAGTCACGTACCCCATTGTCCCGCACCCCTCAACATGGCACCGCCCCGGGGCCCGCCGCCGATGCGGCTCCGTTACGCGAGTGACGCAGGGGCACCTGCCGTACCCTCTCCCCATGTCGCTCTACGCCGCGTACGCCGGCAACCTCGACGCGCGGCTGATGTCCCGCCGCGCCCCGCACTCGCCGCTGCGCGCCACCGGCTGGCTGGACGGGTGGCGGCTGACCTTCGGCGGCGAGCACATGGGCTGGGAGGGCGCCCTGCCGACGATCGTCGAGGACCCCCTCTCCCAGGTCTTCGTCGCGCTCTACGAGATCGCCCCCATGGACGAGGAGTCACTCGACCGCTGGGAGGGTGTGGGACTCGACATCTACCGCCGCACACGCGTACGGGTACACACCCTGGAGGGTGACGAACAGGCGTGGGCCTTCACCCTCAACGCCTACGAGGGCGGCCTGCCCTCCGCCCGATACCTGGGCGAGATCGCCGACGCGGCGGAATCGGCCGGCGCCCCGCACGACTACGTGATGGAACTGCGCAAGCGGCCCTGCTGAGCCCGGCTTCGCCGGAAACGACAAGACAACGATCGTCACCCCGTGAGCTCTGCCATCTACGCGCGTAGGCAATCACCGGCTACCCTCGTGCGCGTGAACGCATCTCTTCTTCCGGACGACCTCCAGGGCAACCCCCACGCCGCCGCCGACGCCGCCGCGGCCCGCCTGCGCGAACTCACGGGCGCCGAGACCCACGACGTCGCCCTCGTGATGGGCTCCGGCTGGGCTCCGGCCGTGGACGCCCTCGGTGCCCCCGAGGCCGAACTCCAGGTCACCGAGCTGCCCGGCTTCCCGCCCCCGGCGGTCGAGGGCCACGGAGGCAAGATCCGCTCGTACCGCATCGGCAACAAGCGCGCCCTCGTCTTCCTCGGCCGTACGCACTACTACGAGGGCCGCGGTGTGGCAGCGGTCTCCCACGGCGTCCGCACCGCGGTCTCGGCCGGCTGCAAGACGATCGTCCTCACGAACGGCTGCGGAGGCCTGCGCGAGGGCATGCGCCCCGGCCAGCCGGTCCTGATCAGCGACCACATCAACCTCACCGCCACCTCCCCCATCATCGGTGCCAACTTCGTCGACCTCACCGACCTCTACTCCCCGCGCCTGCGGGCCCTGTGCAAGGAGGTCGACCCCACCCTGGAGGAGGGCGTCTACGCCCAGTTCCCCGGCCCGCACTACGAGACTCCGGCGGAGATCCGTATGGCCCGGGTCATCGGTGCGGACCTGGTGGGCATGTCGACGGTCCTGGAGGCGATCGCCGCGCGTGAGGCCGGTGCGGAGGTTCTGGGCATCTCCCTCGTCACGAACCTGGCGGCGGGCATGACGGGAGAGCCCCTCAACCACGAAGAGGTCCTCCAGGCCGGCCGCGACTCCGCGACGCGCATGGGCTCACTGCTCGCCCAGGTCCTGGGACGCCTGTAAGCCTGGACTGCCCGCAGCCAGGGCAACCACGACGCACCCGCACCCGCGTACGCACGGAAGGGGACGTGCCGGGGGGTGTCCGCCCGCAGCGGTTGGCGCGTCAACGGGGGGTCAGTCGGTACGCAACCCCATCGCGCCGTTCCGAGGACGGACACCCCCCGGCGCGGCTCCGGCCCACCACCACCGCGCAGGCGCTACGCGCACCCCCACGCCCACGCACAGGCCGCCGCAGGCATCCCCACCCGCACCCGCACCACCCAACGGAGAGGCTGACACAGACCGTGCACGACGAACTCATCGCACAGGCCCAGGCGTGGCTCACCGAGGACCCCGACCCGGAAACCCGCACCGAGCTCGCCCGCCTCATCGACGCCCAGGACCACACCGAACTCGCCGCCCGCTTCAGCGGCACCCTCCAGTTCGGCACCGCCGGCCTCCGCGGCGAACTCGGCGCCGGCCCCATGCGCATGAACAGCTCCGTCGTCATCCGCGCGGCCGCCGGCCTCGCCGCGTACCTCAAGAAGCAGGGTCCCTCCCAGCGGGAAGAGGGTGCCGGCCTCGTCGTCATCGGCTACGACGCCCGCCACAAGTCGCACGACTTCGCCCGCGACACCGCCGCCGTCATGACCGGCGCCGGCCTGCGCGCCGCCGTCCTCCCCCGCCCCCTCCCCACCCCCGTCCTCGCCTTCGCGATAAGGCACCTCGGCGCGGTCGCCGGCGTGGAGGTCACCGCCAGCCACAACCCGCCCCGCGACAACGGCTACAAGGTCTACCTCGGCGACGGCTCCCAGATCGTCCCCCCGGCGGACACCGAGATCGCGGCGGAGATCGCCGCCGTCCCCTCCCTCGCCACCGTCCGGCGCCCCACAGAAGGCTGGGAGACCCTGGACGACAGCGTCCTCGACGCCTACCTCGCCCGCACCGACGCCGTCCTGTCCAAGGGTTCCCCCCGCACCGCCCGCACGGTGTACACGGCGATGCACGGCGTCGGCAAGGACGTCCTCCTCTCCGCCTTCGCCCGCGCCGGCTTCCCGGAACCGGCCCTCGTCACGGAACAGGCCGAGCCCGACCCGGATTTCCCGACCGTCGCGTTCCCCAACCCCGAGGAGCCCGGCGCGATGGACCTGGCCTTCGCGACGGCCCGCGCGCTCACCCCCGCCCCCGACCTGATCATCGCCAACGACCCGGACGCAGACCGCTGCGCCGTCGCCGTACAGAACGGCCAGAACGGCGCCGACTGGCGCATGCTCCGCGGCGACGAGGTAGGCGCCCTGCTCGCCGCCCACCTGGTCCGCCGCGGAGCGACCGGCACCTTCGCGGAGTCGATCGTCTCCTCCTCCCTCCTCGGCCGCATCGCCGAGAAGGCCGGCCTCCCCCACGTCGAGACCCTCACCGGCTTCAAGTGGATCGCCCGCGCGGAGGGCCTGCGCTACGGCTACGAGGAGGCCCTCGGCTACTGCGTCGACCCGGACGGCGTACGCGACAAGGACGGCATCACGGCCGCGCTCCTGATCACGGAACTGGCCTCGCAGCTCAAGGAGGAGGGCCGCACCCTCCTCGACCTCCTCGACGACCTGGCCGTGGAACACGGCCTGCACGCCACGGACCAGCTCTCGGTCCGCGTGGAGGACCTCTCCCTCATCAGCGCCGCGATGCGCCGCCTGCGCGAACAGCCCCCGACCGAACTCGCCGGCCTGCCGATCACCCGCACCGACGACCTCACGCAGGGCACGGACACCCTCCCGCCCACCGACGGCCTGCGCTACACCCTCGACGGCGCCCGGGTGATCGTCCGCCCGAGCGGCACGGAGCCGAAGCTGAAGTGCTACCTGGAGGTCGTGATCCCGGTCGCGGCCCACGCCGAGCTCCCCGAGGCCCGCGCACGGGCGACGGCCCTACTGGAGTCGATCAAACGCGACCTGTCGACAGCGGCAGGCATCTGACCCCGCGGTCGGACACGGACAGGCCGGCCCCACCGAAGCCGAGCACCCCGGCCCGGGGCCGACGCCCGTCCCCCTCAGCCGACCACCCACAGCGCCAGCACCAACACCGCCCCGGCAACCGCCGGCCCCATCACCTCGTACGCCCACCGCACGGTCACCTCCCCCTGCGCCGTCTCCGCCCGGCGCCGCGCCTCGTGCAGCCCCCGCAGCTCATCCATGATCCGGTCGGTCTCCGCCCGCGCGGGCCCGTCCGGCACATGGCCACCGCCGAGGCCCTGCCCCGGCCCGGACCCCAGTCCCGCACGCATCCCGAGCGCACTGCCGCGCCCCTCGTCCCGCCCCATCTCCCGCCGGGCCTGCGCGGTCGCCCGCATCTCACGCCGCGCGGCCTTCTTGCGGGCGCGCAGCGAGACGGGCACGGCCCACAGCTGGTACTTCGCGCCGGACTCGGTGAGGACCTCGTTCGAGTAGGAGGACTTCAACGAGGCGACCTGCCCCCACGGCACCACGATGACGCGGAACGGATTGCGGATCCGCAGCCGGTCGTCACTCGCGTACACGGCGGGCCGCAGCGTGAAGGCGACGACCAGCGGCACGATCAGGATCAGCACGGCGAGCGCCATCCACGGCGTGCGCCCCTCGCCCGAAACCACCGCGTCGATGCCGAGCCACCCGGCGATGGCGAGCAGCAGCGCGCCACCGGCGATGGCCGGAACCGACCGGTACACCCGGTCCTCGGACTCGGGCTCCGAAGGCTGCGGCGCGGGCGACTGGGACTCGGGGCTCGTCATGCTCCGATTCTGCCGGACCGTATGCGGGCCACCCACCGCACCCCACCCCGCACACCACACCCCCCGCACCACCACACCCACGCACCCCACCACCCGCGCACCTCACCACCCCACCCGACCAAACCCAGGGGCTGTACAGCCGCTACGCGCGTAGATATGCTCGTCTGGTGACCATGCCCAGTTCTGCACTCACCGCAGCTCACCCCCTCAAGGACGTCACCGCGTCCGACAGCGCGCTGCGCCGCTTCCTCCACGGGCTCCCCGGCGTCGACGCGGTCGGACTGGAGGCCCGTGCGGCCTCCCTAGGCACGCGTTCGATCAAGACGACCGCGAAGGCGTACGCCATCGACCTGGCCATCTCGATGGTCGACCTGACGACGCTGGAAGGCGCGGACACCCCGGGCAAGGTCCGGGCGCTCGGCGCGAAGGCGGTCCGGCCCGACCCGACCGACCGCACGGCGCCCACGACGGCAGCGGTCTGCGTCTACCCCGACATGGTGGCCGTGGCCAAGGAGGCCGTCGCCGGCTCCGGCGTGAAGGTCGCCTCCGTCGCCACGGCGTTCCCGGCCGGCCGCGCCCCGCTCACCGTCAAGCTGGCCGACGTCCGTGAGGCCGTGGCCGCCGGCGCCGACGAGATCGACATGGTCATCGACCGCGGGGCGTTCCTCGCGGGCCGATACTTGAAGGTGTACGACGAGATCACCGCCGTGAAGGAGGCCTGCGGCACGTCCGCGCGCCTGAAGGTCATCTTCGAGACGGGCGAGCTGTCGACGTACGACAACATCCGCCGCGCGAGCTGGCTCGGGATGCTGGCGGGCGCGGACTTCATCAAGACGTCCACCGGAAAGGTCGCCGTCAACGCGACCCCGGCGAACACGCTCCTCATGCTGGAGGCGGTACGTGACTTCCGGGCACAGACCGGCGTCCAGGTCGGCGTGAAGCCGGCCGGCGGTATCCGCACCTCCAAGGACGCCATCAAGTTCCTCGTGCTGGTCAACGAGACCGCCGGCGGGGACTGGCTGGACAACCACTGGTTCCGCTTCGGCGCCTCCTCGCTGCTGAACGACCTGCTGATGCAGCGCCAGAAGCTGGCCACCGGCCGCTACTCCGGCCCCGACTACGTGACGGTGGACTGATACCCATGAACAGGGACAACGTGTCATCGGTATTCGCATACGCCCCGGCGCCCGAGTCGCGCGCGATCGTCGACATCGCGCCCTCGTACGGCCTGTTCATCGACGGCGAGTTCACCGAGGCGGCGGACGGCAAGGTCTTCAAGACCGTCAGCCCCTCCTCCGAGGAGGTCCTCGCCGAGATCGCCCAGGCGGGCGAGGCCGACGTGGACCGCGCCGTACAGGCGGCCCGCAAGGCCTTCGAGAAGTGGTCGGCGCTGCCCGGCTCGGAGCGCGCCAAGTACCTGTTCCGCATCGCGCGGATCATCCAGGAGCGCTCCCGCGAACTCGCCGTCCTCGAAACCCTCGACAACGGCAAGCCGATCAAGGAGACCCGCGACGCGGACCTCCCCCTGGTCGCGGCGCACTTCTTCTACTACGCGGGCTGGGCCGACAAGCTCGACCACGCGGGCTTCGGCGCGAACCCGCGGCCGCTGGGCGTGGCCGGTCAGGTCATCCCCTGGAACTTCCCGCTGCTGATGCTGGCGTGGAAGATCGCCCCGGCGCTCGCGACCGGCAACACGGTCGTCCTGAAGCCCGCTGAGACCACGCCCCTCTCGGCGCTCTTCTTCGCGGACATCTGCCGCCAGGCGGGCCTGCCGAAGGGCGTCGTCAACATCCTCCCCGGCTACGGCGGCGCGGGCGCGGCGCTGGTGGCCCACCCGGACGTGAACAAGGTGGCCTTCACGGGCTCCACGGCCGTCGGCAAGGAGATCGCCCGCACGGTCGCCGGCACCCGCAAGAAGGTCACGCTCGAACTGGGCGGCAAGGGCGCCAACATCGTCTTCGACGACGCCCCGATCGACCAGGCCGTCGAGGGCATCGTGAACGGCATCTTCTTCAACCAGGGCCAGGTCTGCTGCGCCGGCAGCCGCCTGCTGGTCCAGGAGTCGGTCCACGACGAACTCCTCGACTCCCTCAAGCGCCGCCTGTCGACCCTCCGCCTCGGCGACCCGCTGGACAAGAACACCGACATCGGCGCGATCAACTCCGAGGAACAGCTCACGCGCATCACCTCGCTGGTCGAGCAGGGCGAGGCGGAGGGCGCCGAGCGCTGGTCGCCGGCCTGTGAACTGCCGGAGAGCGGCTACTGGTTCGCCCCGACGCTCTTCACGAACGTCACCCAGGCGCACACCATCGCCCGCGACGAGATCTTCGGCCCGGTGCTGTCGGTCCTGACCTTCCGCACGCCGGACGAGGCGGTCGCCAAGGCCAACAACACGCCGTACGGCCTGTCCGCCGGTGTCTGGACGGAGAAGGGCTCGCGCATCCTGGCGGTCGCGAACAAGCTCCGCGCGGGAGTCGTCTGGTCCAACACGTTCAACAAGTTCGACCCGACATCGCCGTTCGGCGGCTACAAGGAGTCGGGCTTCGGCCGCGAGGGCGGCCGCCACGGCCTGGAGGCGTACCTCGATGTCTGACACGCGACTGAGTGTCCTCAAGACCTACAAGCTGTACGTGGGCGGCAAGTTCCCGCGTTCCGAGAGCGGCCGGGTGTACGAGGTGACCGACGCAAAGGGCAACTGGCTGGCGAACGCGCCCCTGTCCTCCCGCAAGGACGCCCGTGACGCGGTCGTGGCCGCCCGCAAGGCGTTCGGCGGCTGGTCCGGCGCGACGGCGTACAACCGCGGCCAGGTCCTCTACCGTGTCGCGGAGATGCTGGAGGGCCGCCGCGACCAGTTCACGCGTGAGGTGGCCGACGCCGAGGGGCTGTCGAAGTCCAAGGCGGCGGCGGTCGTGGACGCGACGATCGACCGCTGGGTCTGGTACGCGGGCTGGACCGACAAGATCGCCCAGGTGGTCGGCGGCGGCAACCCGGTCGCGGGTCCGTTCTTCAACCTGTCCTCCCCCGAGCCGACCGGCGTGGTCGCCGTCCTGGCGCCCCAGGAGTCGTCCTTCCTGGGCCTGGTGTCGGTGCTCGCCCCGGTGATCGCGACCGGCAACACGGCGGTCGTGGTGGCGAGCGAGCAGTCCCCGCTGCCCGCGCTGTCCCTCGCCGAAGTGCTGGCCACCTCGGACGTCCCCGGCGGCGTGGTCAACGTCCTGTCGGGCCGCACGGCGGAGATCGCGCCCCCGCTGGCCGCCCACCAGGACGTCAACGCGATCGACCTCGCGGGCGCCGACGAGGCCCTCGCGAAGGAACTGGAGATCGCCGCGGCCGACAACCTCAAGCGCGTCCTGCGTCCACAGCCTGTGGATTACGCGGAGACGCCCGGCATCGACCGCCTGACGGCGTTCCTGGAGACCAAAACGGTCTGGCACCCGACGGGGTCACTGGGCGCGTCGGGTTCCTCGTACTAGAGCGCAAGAGAACGCCCTCACAGCGCAAGCCCCGTCCCTCCTCCGTCCGGGAGGGCCGGGGCTTCTCTCGCTTCTCTCGTACGTCATCGGCTTGACGCGACGGCCAGGGCACGCTGGGCGGTCGGCTTCTCGGGAGTGTCGTGTCGGGCCGTCGCCGGCACCTTCTGAAGCACCTCGTCGAGGTGTGACGCGCGCATCAAAGGCGACGCGGGGTCGTACGGCCCCCGATGGATGCCTCACACTGGTGTCCCGTGAGTTCTCCTCTGGCCATACCGACGCGAGTCGTGCTGCTCTGCGGCCCCTCCGGCTCCGGCAAGTCCCTCCTCGCGGCCCGCTCCGGCCTCCCGGTGCTGCGGCTCGACGACTTCTACAAGGAGGGCGACGACCCGACGCTGCCGCTGGTGGCGGGCAGTTCGGACATCGACTGGGACCATCCGGAGTCGTGGGACGCGGACACGGCCGTCGCCGCGATCACCCGGCTGTGCCGCACAGGCCGTACGGACGTCCCCGTCTACGACATCGCGCGCAGTGCCCGTACCGGCGCGGAGACGGTGGACATCGGGCGGACCCCGGTGTTCATCGCGGAGGGCATCTTCGCCGCGGAGATCGTCACGCGCTGCCGGGAGCTCGGCGTCCTCGCCGACGCGCTGTGCCTGAGCCGCGGCCCGGTGAAGACGTTCCGCCGCCGCTTCCTGCGGGATCTGCGGGAGGGCCGCAAGTCGGTGCCGTTCCTGCTGCGCCGCGGCTGGCGTCTGATGCGCCAGGAGCGCTCGATCGTCGCCCGCCAGAGGGCGCTGGGCGCGTACGCCTGCGACCGCGACGAGGCGATGGGCCGGCTGGCGGCCGCTGCGGCGGGCCGGTGCGCGAGCCTCGGTACGGCGGCCTAGACGGCGAAAAAAGCAGACGAAAAAGCGGGACGACGAAACGGGACGACGAAAACGACGGAAAAGCGGGACTGGACGGACCCCCCGGCCCTCCAGTCCCGCTGTGGTGCTCCCCCGTTGTGCTCCCCCGTTGTGCTCCCCCGCGTTCCCCCGTGTCCTGAGGAGACGCCCCCCAGCGTCTCCGCAGTTCCCCCGTGGGCCCCGGTTCCACTCCCCCGTGGGGCCCCTTTGGTGCTCCCCCCCGACCTTCAGGCGACGAGCTCGCCGAAGGCGTCCTCCTCGTCACGGCCGAAGCTGAGGACCTGGTCCTCGCGCAGCCGGCGGAGTGACCGCCAGATGCTGGACTTCACCGTGCCGACACTGATGTCGAGGATCTCCGCGATCTCCGGGTCCGTGCGGCCCTCGTAGTAGCGCAGGACCAGCATGGTGCGCTGGAGCTCGGGCAGCCGGGCCAGCGCCTGCCACAGGACCGCGCGCAGCTCGGTGCCGCGCATCGCGTCCGTGTCGCCGGGCGTCTCCGGCAGTTCCTCGGTCGGGTACTCGTTCAGCTTGCGGCGGCGCCACGCGCTGATGTGCAGGTTGGTCATGGTGCGGCGGAGGTAGCCCCCGACCGCGGCCTTGTCACTGATCCGGTCCCATGCCCGGTACGTCGAGAACAGCGCGCTCTGGAGCAGGTCCTCGGCCTCGAAGCGGTCGCCGGTGAGGTGGTAGGCGGTGGCGTACAGGGAGGCGCGGCGCTCCTGGACGTAGGCGGTGAACTCCGCCTCCGACAGCGAGCGGCGCTCCCCCGGGTCCTCCCTGTACGCGGCTCCCCCGTGAGCCGCCCCCGTCCCCTCGCCGTCCCCCGTGTGTGCGTCGATCACCGTCATGAACGTGGTGTGCTGACGCCCGGTGCCGCGAGCGCACCCCCGCCCGCTCACGACACCGGACTTCTCGGAACCCCGGTTCACGTCGTGCAGACGCGTGATCACTGCGCTGGTGCTGGTGCCGTGCAGCGTGTTCATCTCGCGCCCCCCGTCGTGGACTTCCGGTGTGCGGCCCGCCGGTGGGGCGGGCTTTCCTGCTTGTGCCGAAAACTTTGCCGCGGCACTTTCATGGCCGTGTCCGTCGACTGTCACAGACCTGTCACAGGGCTCGGCCATATGGCGGACACACCTCGTGCACAGGCGTCGGCGCTGTGCGCAGGTCTCATCTCGGCCCACATGTCGAACCGTGACCCCTCCATGGGCCAGAATGTGCCCGTGCCTTCCCTGTTGCTGATCGAGGACGACGACGCCATCCGGACGGCCCTGGAGCTCTCACTGACGCGCCAGGGTCACCGGGTGGCGACCGCTGCCAGTGGTGAGGACGGTCTGAAGCTGCTGCGCGAGCAGCGGCCGGATCTGATCGTGCTGGACGTGATGCTGCCCGGCATCGACGGTTTCGAGGTGTGCCGGCGCATCCGGCGCACGGACCAGTTGCCGATCATCCTGCTCACCGCGCGCAGCGACGACATCGACGTGGTCGTCGGGCTGGAGTCCGGCGCCGACGACTACGTCGTCAAGCCGGTGCAGGGGCGGGTGCTGGACGCCCGGATCCGGGCCGTGCTGCGGCGCGGCGAGCGGGAGTCCAACGACGCGGCGACGTTCGGCAGCCTCGTCATCGACCGCTCGGCGATGACCGTGACGAAGAACGGCGAGGACCTCCAGCTCACGCCGACCGAGCTGCGGCTGCTGCTGGAGCTGAGCCGGCGGCCGGGGCAGGCGCTGTCGCGGCAGCAGCTGCTGCGGCTGGTGTGGGAACACGACTACCTGGGCGACTCGCGGCTCGTGGACGCGTGTGTCCAGCGGCTGCGCGCCAAGGTCGAGGACGTGCCCTCGTCCCCGACGCTGATCCGTACCGTGCGGGGTGTCGGTTACCGGCTGGATCCGCCTCAGTGACACAGGGGAACCAGGGGGGGACCCGCGGCTGGACCGCGGCGCGCAAGGGAGTTTCGTCGCGGCTGCGCTTCACCAGCCTGCGGCTGAGGCTGGTCGTCGTCTTCGGCCTGGTGGCGCTGACGGCCGCCGTGTCCGCGTCCGGCATCGCGTACTGGCTCAACCGTGAGGCCGTGCTCACCCGCGCCCAGGACGCCGTGCTGCGCGACTTCGACCAGGAGATGCAGAACCGGGCGGGCGCGCTGCCCGACCGGCCCACGCAGGACGAGCTCCAGCACACCGCGGGCCAGATGGCGGGCAGCGACCAGCGCTTCAGCGTGCTGCTGGTCGCGCGCGACGCCGACGGCAGGACCGTCTACGGCAGCTCCGGCGGGCTGAGCGGCTTCTCGCTGCGGGACGTGCCGGTCTCGCTGCGCACGGCGGTGAACAGGGCCGAGAAGATCGACGAGTCCAACAAGCACCCGTACCACCTGTACTGGCAGCGGGTCGTCGACCACGACACGCCGTATCTCGTGGCGGGAACGCGGGTGATCGGCGGCGGTCCGACCGGTTACATGCTGAAGTCGCTGGAGCCGGAGGCGAAGGACCTCAACTCGCTGGCCTGGTCGCTGGGGATCGCGACGGCGCTCGCGCTGATCGGCTCGGCGCTGCTCGCGCAGGCCGCGGCGACGACCGTGCTGAAGCCGGTGCAGCGGCTGGGGACGGCCGCGCGGCGGCTCGGCGAGGGCAAGCTGGACACCCGGCTCAGGGTGTCCGGGACCGACGAACTCGCCGACCTGTCGCGGACCTTCAACAAGGCGGCCGAGGCGCTGGAGAAGCGGGTCGCCGACATGGCCGCGCGGGACGAGGCGTCGCGGCGGTTCGTGGCCGACATGAGCCATGAGCTGCGGACGCCGCTCACCGCCATCACCGCCGTGACGGAGGTGCTGGAGGAGGAGCTGGAGGCGGAGACCGGGAGCATGGACCCGATGATCGAGCCCGCCGTCCGGCTGGTGGTCAGCGAGACCCGGCGGCTGAACGACCTGGTCGAGAACCTGATGGAGGTCACCCGCTTCGACGCGGGCACGGCCCGGCTCGTCCTGGACGACGTGGACATCGCCGACCAGATCACCGCGTGCATCGACGCCCGTGCCTGGCTGGACGCGGTCGAGCTGGACGCCGAGCGCGGCATCCACGCCCGCCTGGATCCGCGCCGTCTGGACGTCATCCTGGCCAACCTGATCGGCAACGCGCTCAAGCACGGCGGCTCCCCGGTGCGGGTGTCCGTCCGGGTGGAGGACGACTCGCTCGTCATCGAGGTGCAGGACCACGGGCCCGGCATCCCCGAGGACGTCCTGCCGCACGTCTTCGACCGTTTCTACAAGGCCAGCGCCTCCCGGCCGCGCTCCGAGGGCAGTGGCCTGGGCCTGTCCATCGCCCAGGAGAACGCCCACATCCACGGCGGCGAGATCACCGCGGCCAACTCGCCCGACTCGGGCGCGGTGTTCACCCTGCGGCTCCCGCGCCACACGTCCGCGCCGGGGGAACAGCCCGCCGAGGGCGAGCGCAAGCACGGGGACGGCACCGGCCGGGACCGGGGCGCGGACGCGAAGGGTGACGCCCGATGACCGCACGTCTCGTCTCAAGGGCCCGGATCGGTGCCGTCTCCCTGCTCGCCCTGCTGCTCGCCGGCTGCGGGATCCGGGCCACGGAGGTCCCGACGAACTTCGGGCCCGCGCCCTCGCGGGTGCGCTGTTCGCTCGCCGAGCCGGACGTGTCGGCGCAGGCCGCGCGGGGGCTGCCCGTGCAGGTGTTCCTGCTGTGCGGGTCGTCGCTGGTGACCGTCGACCGTACGGTACGGGTCCCGGACGGCGCGGCCGACTCCGAGCGGCGGATGCTGGTGGCGCAGGGCCTGCTGGACCAGCTCGCGGCGCAGCCGTCGCCCGCCGAGAAGGAGGCCGGCTACAGCACGGACGTACGCGGCGGCATCAGCGTGGGCGGGCCCCGGCCCGGGGACCCGGAGGACACGCTGCGGCTGAGCATGGCGCCGGACAGCCTCACCTCGTACGCCCTCGCCCAGATCGTCTGCACCTTCTCCGACTCGGCGGCCGCCGAGGGCGACGGCTCCGTGGTCCTGGGCGGCCCCGGCGCCGGCTCCCCGCGCCGCTACGCGTGCACGGACGAGGTGCGGGCCCGGCCGGGCAGCAAGGAACCGCCTTCCACGGACGCGGCCGGGGAGTGAGCGGGCGGGTTCCGCCCCGCTGTGGCGCATGCCTCACCGGCCAACCGGGGCCCTTCCCGGAACCGATCCTGCCGGAGGCCGCGTCTTGGGGGGCGTGCAGCGTCAAGGCTCCATCGGCGGCAGCGCCGCGTTCCGCATCCGTGTGACAGGAGGTGTCCTCCTCGTCGCACACCTCGCGTTCGTCGCCTGGCTCACGCTGCGGCCGCTGGACGTGCCCTGGGTGATGCCGGCCAATCTGCGGCCGTTCCACGGCATCCAGGCCGATCTCGCCCTGGGCTGGCCCGAGGCGGCCCGGCGGATCTGCGAGGGGCTGGCCCTGCTCGCCCCGCTGGGTGTGCTGCTGCCGATGGCGAGCGGCAGACTGGTCGTCTCGCCGCTGGCGTCCCTGCTGAACACCGTCACGGCCGGGGCCCTGCTGTCGCTGGGCATCGAGCTGCTCCAGACCGGCGTTCCCGGTCAGGTCGTCGACATCGACTCGCTGTTCCTGAACACCACGGGCGTGGCCCTCGCACATCTCGCGCTCGTCCCCGCCGGCCGCTGCTGGCTGCGCCGCCGCACCACCGCGCGCCCGCTCCGTACGCCCCTGCCCCCGGAGGGGCCGGCTCAGGGTCGGACCCCGACGATTCCCAGGGTCGGGATCGCCCCGTGGAGCGACGCTTTGCCCCCTTCGTCTCCGTAGCGTGGAGTGCAGATGGGGTACTCGGACGAGAGGCCTCACGACACCTCACGAAGGAGCCGCACATGTCACGCCTCGCCCGCCCCACCCAAGGCCGCATGATCGGCGGAGTGTGCGCCGCGCTGGCTCGGCGCTTCGGTACCTCCGCGACGACGATGCGGGTGATCTTCCTGGTCTCGTGCCTGCTGCCCGGGCCGCAGTTCCTGGTGTACATCGCGCTGTGGATCCTGCTGCCGTCGGAGGACAAGGTGCAGCACAAGACGCAGACGGCCTGGTGACGACCCGCTGGACAGAACACCGATGGGGCGCGCCCCGAAGCCGGGGTGCGCCCCATCGGCGTGGCACCGAGAGCGCCGAGGACTCCCGGATCAGCCCTCCGAGGGCGAAGAACCGCTGGTGGAGGCGGTCTGCCGGAACAGCCATTCGGATTTCAGCTCGGCATATCCGGGCTTGATCACGTCATTGATCATGGCCAGTCGTTCATCGAAAGGAATGAACGCTGATTTCATCGCATTGACGGAGAACCACTGCATGTCGTCGAGCGTGTAACCGAACGCCTCGACGAGGTGCTCGAATTCCCGGCTCATGCTGGTGTGCGACATAAGACGGTTGTCCGTGTTGACCGTGGCGCGGAAATGCAGCCGGCGCAGCAGCCCGATGGGGTGCTCGGCGTACGAGGCCGCCGCCCCGGTCTGGAGGTTGGAGCTCGGGCACAGCTCCAGCGGGATGCGCTTGTCCCGGACGTACGAGGCGAGCCGCCCGAGTTCGACGCTGCCGTCGTCGTGGACCTGGATGTCGTCGATGATCCGCACCCCGTGCCCGAGCCGGTCGGCGCCGCACCACTGGAGGGCCTGCCAGATGGACGGCAGCCCGAAGGCCTCGCCGGCGTGGATGGTGAAGTGGTTGTTCTCGCGCTTGAGGTACTCGAAGGCGTCCAGGTGCCGGGTGGGCGGGTAGCCGGCCTCGGCGCCCGCGATGTCGAAGCCGACGACTCCCAGATCGCGGTACCGGTTGGCGAGTTCGGCGATCTCCAGGGCGCGGGCCGCGTGCCGCATGGCGGTGAGCAGAGCGCCGACCCGGATGCGCAGGCCCTTGCCCCGGGCGCGACGCTCCCCTTCCCGGAAGCCCTCGTTGACGGCCTCGACGACCTCTTCGAGGCTCAGACCGCCTTCGAGGTGCTGCTCGGGGGCGTAGCGCACCTCGGCGTAGACGACGCCGTCCCCGGCGAGGTCCTCGGCGCACTCGGCGGCGACCCGCACCAGCGCCTCGCGGGTCTGCATGACGCCGACGGTGTGGGAGAAGGTCTCCAAGTACCGTTCCAGGGAACCGGAGTCGGCGGCCTCGCGGAACCAGAGGCCGAGCTTCTCCGGGTCGGTCTCGGGGAGCTGCGAGTAGCCCGTCGCGTGGGCGAGCTCGACGATCGTGCCCGGGCGCAGCCCGCCGTCGAGGTGGTCGTGCAGCAGGACCTTGGGCGCCCGGTGGATCTGGTCCGGTGTCGGGGTGTTCGCGATGGTCTGGCTCGTCATTTCCGCACTCTAACTCCTACGCGCGTAGATGGCGCGTCCTCGGCTCCTTTACGTTTTCGTCGATACGTAACGGTGACCGCAAGGACGGGTCGATTACACCCGCGCTTCTGACACTGTTCTGTCATGGCACACCAACCGACGCCGGTGCGCAGGGCCCGGCTGGGCAGGACATTCGGTCCGGAGCCGTCGGCGGTCAGCGGCGTGGTGCTGCTGCTCCCCGGCGGCGAGCAGGTCTCCGGCCGCAGGCCGTCCCCCCTGGTGGCGACCGCCTCCGTACGCGCCCTGGGGCGCCGCCTGGCCCGCGCGGGCCGGGACGAGGGCCTCGTCACGCACGTGGTGCACTACCGCTACCGCGGCTGGAACGGCGACGAGGCCAACCTCGCGGCCGACGCGGCCTGGGCGGCCGACGAGGTCGTACGGCGTTACGGAGACGTCCCCGTGTGCCTCGCCGGCATCGGCATGGGCGGCCGGGCCGGGTTGCGGGCGGGCGGCCACGAGGCCGTCAACTCCGTGCTGGCGCTCGCTCCTTGGCTGCCCAGGGAGGATGGGGCCGGGCCACCCGAACCGGTGAAGCAACTGGTGGGTCGGCAGGTGCTGATCGTGCACGGCACGAATGACGGGCGGACGGATCCCGAACTGTCCTTCCGGCTGGCGGCGCGGGCGAAGAAGGCGAACCGGGATGTGTGCCGGTTCGAAGTGCACGCGGACGGGCACGGGTTGCATCAGTACCGGGATGAAGTGCTGGCGCTGGCCGAGGACTTCGTGATGGGGGCGCTGTTCGGGCGGGCTGTGTCGCGGCCCGTGCGGGATGCGCTGGCCGCGCCGCCGCCGTTGGGGTTGCGGATGCCGTTGGCCGCGGGGTTCAGTCCTTCGAGGCGGTAGCGCCGTTCGAGGTGCCCGTGCTTTCCCGGGGTGCGGGTGCGCCGTGGTCGCTCGCGCAGTTCCCCGCGCCCCTCAGGCCAGGAGACTTCCCCTCCTTGAGAGCAAGAACTTCTTGAATGCTGCCACCGGGGGCGTGTCCGGGTGGCCGTCCAGCCAGGCCACGCCGATTTCGCGAACGGCGCGCGGAGCAGTCACCGTCAGCTCGACGACCCCCGGGCGGGGCACGGCGGGCGGCGGCAGGAGGGCCACTCCCAGGCCCGCTGCCACCAGGCCCCTCAAGGTTTCCGCCTCCTCGCCCTCGAAGGCGATGCGGGGCTTGAAGCCGGCTTCCTGGCAGAGGTCGTCGGTGATGCGGCGGAGGCCGTAGCCGGGTTCCAGGGTGACGAACATTTCGTCCGCGGCCTCGGCGAGGCGGATGCGGCGGCGGCCCGCGAGGGAGTGGTCCGCGGGGACGACGAGGCGGAGCTTCTGTTCGTCGAGGCGGCGGGCGACCAGGTCGGGGGCGTCGGGGACCGGCGACGTCAGGCACAGGTCCAGATCCCCGGCGCGGAGGCGTTCGAGCATGGCCTCGCCGTAGTTCTGGACGAGGCTGAAGCGGACGCGTGGATGGTCGGCGCGGAAGGCCTGGAGGAGGCCCGGGACCGTCTCGGCGCCCATGGTGTGCAGGAAGCCGAAGGCGACCTTGCCGGTGGCGGGGTCGGCGTCGGCCCGCACCTCCTCGGCGGCGCGCTCGACCTCGGCCAGGGCGCGTTCCACGGAGGCGAGGAAGGTGCGGCCCGCCGGGGTGAGGGAGACCGTGCGGCCGTGGCGGGCGAAGAGGTCGACGCCCAGGTCCTGCTCCAGGCGGACCATGGACCGGGAGAGGGTCGACTGGGGGACGTTCATCTCCTGGGCGGCGCGGGTGACGTGCTCGGTACGGGCGACGCCGGCGAAGTACGCCAGGCGGGGAGCCAGCACCCTGGACATCTCCGCCATGTCTTCTGTGTCACTGGACGGTGACAGCCGAGCCGCTGAACTGGGTTGATGCGCCATGGGAACGATTATGGCAGTTCCATGCATTGGACGGATCAGTGGATGCGTACGTAGTTTCGAGGCATGTCTCCCGCCAGTACCGGGGCGTCCACCATCGTGGGCGCCGATGCCTCTGTCCCTGCCGCCGACGCACGCATGTCCCCGGGCGGGCCCGGCTACCGCCGGATGAGCCTCGCCCTCTTCCTCGCGGGTGTCGCGACCTTCGCGCTGCTGTACTCCACGCAGGCGCTGCTCCCGCTGATCTCCGGCGAGTTCGGTGTGGCGGCGAGCGACGCGAGCTGGACGGTGGCCGCCGCGACGGGCGGGCTGGCGCTGTTCGTCCTGCCGATGAGCGCCCTGTCGGAGCGCTTCGGACGGCGTACGGTCATGACGGCCTCGCTGGCCGTGGCGGTGACCGTCGGACTGCTGGTGCCCCTCGCCCCGTCGCTGGGTGTCCTGGTCGTGCTGCGGGCGCTCCAGGGCGCTGCGCTGGCCGGGCTGCCGGCATCGGCGACGGCGTACCTCGCGGAGGAGGTCAGCCCCAAGGCGCTGGTCACCGCGATCGGACTGTTCGTCGCGGGCAACAGCGTCGGCGGGATGAGCGGCCGGGTCATCACCGGCTGGGTCGCCCAGGAGTGGGGCTGGCGGGTCGCCGTCGGGGTGATCGGCGCGATCGCCGTGGCGTGCGCGGTGGCCTTCCGGCTGCTGCTCCCCGCCCCGGAGAACTTCAAGGCCGGTTCGCTGCGGCCGCGCGTCCTGGCCCGGACGGTCCGCGACCACCTGTCGAACCCGCTGCTGTGCCGGCTGTACGCGATCGGCGCGCTGTTCATGACGGTGTTCGGCGGTGTGTACACGGTCATCGGCTACCGGCTGACCGAGGCGCCGTTCTCGCTGCCGCAGGGCATCATCGGCTCGATCTTCCTGGTGTACCTCGTCGGTACTGTGTCGGCGTCTTCGGCCGGGCGGCTGGTGGGCCGGCTGGGCCGCCGGGGCGCGCTGTACGCGGGCGGCGGTACGACGGCGGCGGGTCTGCTGCTGTCCCTGGCCGGCTCCCTGCCGCTGGTCCTGCTGGGACTGGTCCTGATCACGGCGGGCTTCTTCGCGGGCCACGCGGTGGCCTCCTCGGCGGTCAGCAAGACGGCCACGACCGGCCGCGCGCAGGCCTCGGCGCTCTACCAGTCGGCCTACTACGTCGGCTCCAGCGCGGGCAGCACGGTCGGCGCGATCGCCTTCCACGCGGGCGGCTGGGCCGGCACGGTCGGGGTCGGGCTGCTGGCGGTCCTGGGCGTCGTGACGATCACGGTGTTCGGGACGCGGGCGGCGCGGCTGCAGGGGCGGCTGACCACGGCCGCCTGAGGTTCGGAACCGGAGTGTTCCCCCTGGTCGGGGGCCGGTTGTCAGTGGGCGCGGCTACCGTCCGCCTCTGCTGACCACCGGATTCGACCAGGGGGATTTTTCATGGAGTTCCGCATCGACCGTACTGCGTTCGCCGAGGCCGTGGGCCGGGCGGTACGGGCGCTGCCCGCGCGGACGCCGGTGCCGGTGCTGGGCGGGCTGCTGCTGGAGGCGGACGCGGGGCGGCTGGCCGTGACGGGGTTCGACTTCGAGGCGGCGGTGCGGGTGGCGGCCGACGCCGAGGTCGCGGTGCCGGGGCGGGTGCTCGTCCTGGGGCGGCGGCTGCTGGACATCGGCCGGGTGCTGCCGGACGGGCCGGTGAGCTGCGCGCTGGAGGCCTCACGGTTCACGGTGGAGGCGGGCGGTACGCGGTTCGGGCTGTCGACGCTGCCCCTCGCCGAGTACCCGGCCCTGCCGGCGCCGCCCGCGCCGTACGGCACGGTGGACGCCGCCGCGTTCGCGACCGCTGTCGCCCAGGTCGCCGTCGCGGCCGGGCGCGACGAGACGCTGCCGCTCCTGACCGGCGTCCAACTGCGCCTGGACGGCGGGGAGATGACGCTGGCCGCTTCGGACCGCTACCGGTACGCCGTGCGGCGGCTGCAGTGGCGGCCCAGGGCGGCGGCCGAGGCGGTGGTGGACGCGTTGCTGCCCGCGCGACGCCTGCTGGACGTCGCGCGGTCGCTGGGCCGCGGCGGGGACGTGCTGATCGGCTGGGACCCGGCCGGGGGCGGCGGGCTGATCGGCTTCGAGGGCGGGCGGACGCGGACGGCCCTGCGGCTGCTCGACGGGCGGCTGCCGACGTACGGGTCGCTGTTCGACATGGCGGGGGCCGCGGTCGCCGAGGTCGAGTGCGAGGGGCTCGCGGAGGCCGTGCGGCGGGTCGCGGTGGTGGCGGAGGCGAACAGTCCGGTGCGGCTGGACTTCTCGTCCGACGGGTCCGTCATGCTCCGCGCCGGCTACGGCGACGACGTGGCCGCCCAGCGCCTGCCGGCCACGCTGACCGGCGCCGACGAGATGCCGGTGGCCTTCAGCCCGGCCTATCTGCTGGACGCGCTGACCTCCTTCGAGAGCCCGCGCGTACGGCTGGAACTGCTGGGGGCGGGGCAGCGGGCGCTGCTGCACGCGGTGCCGGACGGCGGGGCCGCCGGCGAGCACCGGCATCTGCTGATGTCGGTGCGGCAGCTGGTCTGAAGCACCGCTCCCACCTGCGCTTTTATGCGCTCGGGGGGCCGTTGTCAGTGGGCTGCGGTAGCTTCCGAAGTGCTGGACGCGATGGCGCGTGACAGAAATTCCCGGGGCGGGTGGACGATGACGAACGGCACGGCGACACCGACAGAGCTGGACACCAGGCTGGAGGCCCACCGCACCGAGCTGACGGGGTACTGCTACCGGATGCTCGGCTCCTCCTTCGAGGCGGAGGACGCGGTACAGGACACGATGGTCCGCGCCTGGCGCAGCTACGACAAGTTCGAGGGCCGCTCCAGCCTCCGCTCCTGGCTCTACCGCATCGCGACCAACGTGTGCCTGGACATGCTGACGGCGGGCAACAAGCGCGCCAGGCCCATGGACCTCACCGATTCCACCCCCCTCGCCCAGGCGGCCCTCTCCCCCCGCCCGGACAACACCTGGCTGGAGCCCATGCCGGACGCCCGCGTGCTGCCCACGACCGAGGACCCGGCGGAGGCGGCGATAGCCAAGGAGTCCGTGCGGCTCGCCTTCATGGCCGCCCTGCAGAAGCTGCCGGCCAAGCAGCGGGCCGTGCTGATCCTGCGCGAGGTGCTGGCCTGGAAGGCCAGTGAGGTCGCCGAGCTGCTGGACACCTCGGTGGCATCGGTCAACAGCGCCCTCCAGCGGGCCCGCGCCACCCTGGCCGAGCGGCAGGAGCCGGGCGCCGAAGCGGCCGTCTCCGACCCGCTGGACGAGGACCAGCAGAAGCTGCTGGACCGCTATGTGGCGGCCTTCGAGGGCTACGACATGACGGCGCTGACGGCCCTGCTGCACGAGGACGCGGTGATGACGATGCCGCCGTTCGACCTGTGGCTGACCGGCGTCGGCGACATCACGGGCTTCATGACGACGCTCGGGGCGCCCTGCGCGGGCTCGCGGCTGGTGCCGGTCCAGGTCAACGGCCTGCCGGGGTTCGCCCAGTACAAGCCGGACCCGGAGAAGGGCGGCTTCTCCCCGTGGGCGGTCCAGGTGCTGGAGATCTCAGACGGCCGGATCACCGGGTTCCACTGCTTCCTCGACACCCAGCGCTGGTTCCCGCTCTTCGGCCTGCCCCTCCACCTCGAAGCGGAGACCGACCAGGTCCAGGAGCGCGCGTAGGGCCGGGTCGGGGTCGCGCAGCCGTATCCGTCCCCCGGCCCGCCGGGCGGCGAGCTGGAGCCGCGCGAGCAGGTCGACGGCGGCGAGCCCGGGCGGCCCGATGCCTCCGACGTCGCACACCACGACCCGGGCACGGCTGGTGCGCAGCAGTGCCCTCACGTCGTCGCTCAGTGAGCTCACCTCGTCCCGGGCGACGGGACCGGGGAGCACGAGCACGGGGGGTGTCATGGCGTCCACGATCGGTAGACCGGGCGGGCGGCGGTAACTCATCGCGGCTGTCCGTCCTGTCGGCGCCGTAAGGATCACATTGACCTGGGTGCGGCCATCCCCGGAGGGTTGGCTGCATGCCCCATGCATCTGCCCCTTCCGCGCTGTCCGATGCACGTGTCGCCGGTGAGGGGGCCTCGTGCGGGGGGTGCTGAGCGGCTTCGCGGTCATCGCGGTCGTCATCGGGGTGGGGTATCTGATCGGCCGCCGGGGATATCTGGGCGACGGCGGGCGCGAGGTCCTGACGAAGCTGGCCTTCCACGTAGCGTCTCCCGCCCTGCTCTTCACGACGCTCGCCCGGGCCGACCTGTCGGTGATCTTCTCCGACCGGCTGCTGGTCACGGCGATGAGCACGGCAGCCGCGGCGGGTGTCTTCGTGGCGGTGGGTGTCGCGCGCGGCTGGGGTGCGGGCCGGACGACGATCGGCGCGCTGTGCTCCAGCTACGTCAACTCGGGCAACCTCGGCATCCCGATCGCGGTGTACGTGCTGGGTGACGCTTCACTGGTCGCGCCGGTGCTGCTGTTCCAGCTGGTGGGCGTCACGCCGGTGGCACTGACGGTCCTGGACCTGGCGACCGGCGGGGAGGGAGCGCACCGCCCCCTGTGGCAACGCCTGCTCACGCCCCTGCGCAACCCGATAGCCCTGGGCTCCCTGGCCGGGGTGGCGGTCTCGGCGTCGGGCCTGACCGTGCCGGGCCCCTTGATGGACCCCCTGACCCTCATCGGCAACATGTCGGTCCCTGCGGTCCTGCTGGCCTTCGGTATCTCCCTGCGCGGCAGCACCCTCCCGCTGCGCGGCGCGGAACGGGCCCCGGTCCTCCTCGCCGTGACCCTCAAGGCGGTCGTCCAGCCCGTGGTCGCCTGGGCGCTGGCAGCGGGCGTCTTCGGCCTGCACGGGGCCTTGCTGCTCGACGTGGTGGTGACGTCGGCCCTGCCGGCGGCGCAGAACCTGTTCACGTACGCGAGCAGCTACCGGGTGGGCGAGGTGCTGGCGAGGGAGGCGATCCTGTTGTCGACGGTGCTGGCGGTGCCGGTGTTGGTGGTGGTGGCGGCGCTGCTGGGGTGACTCAGTTCTCGGGGAACTCGCCGGTGTCGAGCTCGAGGCCGAAGGGCTCCGGCAGTGTGATGCGTTCTCCGAACTTGCCTGCCTGCAAAACCCGGTAGACGTCCCTTTGCGGTTCGCCGTAGAGCGTGATGGTGGGGCCGCCAGGAGCCCAGCCGTCGATGAGCAGATACAGCGGAACACCAGCCTGGGCGTAACCTGCGGCCTTCTTGATCCGGTCGTGGGCCGCATTCGACTTGGACGTGATCTCGACGATGAGTTCAGCGGCAGCCGCTGGGATGAAGTTACCGCCCTCGTCACGCAGCACCTGCCTGGGGGCGACTGCGAGATCAGGGATGTAGAGGCCGTCACGAGACGGGACCGCCGTACCCAGCGTCTGGTAGATGCCCCAATGCCTGGGGATGACCTCGTACAGGGCTCGCTGAACCAGGTCAGCGATGTCGTTGTGGGCATTGGACGGCGGTGGTGCCACGGTGACGATCCCCTCGATGATCTCCACCTTGCAGCCCTCGGGCGCGTCCGTCTCCTGCCAGATCCGAACGAGGTCGTCCCACTCGTGGCCGTTGGCCGTCGAGTGGTCGACGGTGAGTGCGCTCATGGCGGTTCTCCAATCAGTGCGTCACCGATCCCAGCATGCCGAACGGGACCGGCGGGGGTCCACCGATCCCGTTCACCCGTATGAGAAAACCCCAGCTCAGGCGATACGCTCCAGCACCACCGGCGACACCGTGAAGGCCGTCCCCGGCGCCGCGATGCCGTACGAGCCCTCGACCGCGTCCAGCGCGTACTCGAAGCGCTCCGGGGTGTCCGTGTGGAGGGTCAGGAGGGGCTGGCCCTCGGTGACCTGGTCGCCCGGCTTCGCGTGCATCTCCACGCCCGCGCCCGCCTGCACCGGGTCCTCCTTGCGGGCCCGGCCCGCGCCCAGGCGCCAGGCCGCGACGCCGATGTCGTAGGCGTCGAGGCGGGTGAGGACGCCCGAGGCCGGGGCCTTGATCACGTGCTGTTCGCGGGCCACCGGCAGCGCCGCGTCCGGGTCGCCACCCTGGGCCGTGATCATGCGGCGCCAGACGTCCATCGCCGAGCCGTCGGCCAGGGCCTTCGCCGGGTCGGCGCCGCTGATGCCCGCCGCGTCGAGCATCTCGCGGGCCAGGGCGATCGTCAGCTCGACCACGTCCGCCGGGCCGCCGCCCGCCAGGACCTCCACCGACTCGCGGACCTCCAGCGCGTTGCCCGCCGTCAGGCCGAGCGGGGTCGACATGTCGGTGAGCAGCGCGACCGTCTTCACGCCGTGGTCGGTGCCGAGGCCGACCATCGTGGAGGCCAGTTCGCGTGCGTCCTCCAGGGTCTTCATGAAGGCGCCCGTGCCGACCTTCACGTCCAGGACCAGCGAGCCCGTGCCCTCCGCGATCTTCTTCGACATGATCGAGGAGGCGATCAGCGGGATCGCCTCGACCGTGCCCGTGACGTCCCGCAGGGCGTACAGCTTCTTGTCGGCCGGGGCCAGGCCGTCGCCCGCCGCGCAGATCACCGCGCCGGTACTGTCCAGGACGGACAGCATCTCCTCGTTCGACAGCAGCGCGCGCCAGCCGGGGATCGACTCCAGCTTGTCCAGCGTGCCGCCCGTGTGGCCGAGGCCGCGGCCCGACAGCTGCGGGACGGCGGCGCCGCAGGCGGCGACCAGGGGGGCCAGCGGGAGGGTGATCTTGTCGCCGACGCCGCCGGTGGAGTGCTTGTCGGCCGTCGGGCGGGACAGGGACGAGAAGTCCATGCGCTCCCCGGAGGCGATCATCGCGGCCGTCCAGCGGGCGATCTCGCGCCGGTTCATGCCGTTGAGCAGGATGGCCATCGCGAGGGCCGACATCTGCTCGTCGGCCACCTCCCCGCGGGTGTACGCGTCGATGACCCAGTCGATCTGTTCGTCGCTGAGTTCGCCGCGGTCCCGCTTGGTGCGGATGACGGAGATGGCGTCCATGGCCATGGCGTGGGCTTCCTTCCGGGGGTTCCACAAGCCGTGCGGCCCCCCTGAGCCGGTCGCGTGAGCAACTCAGGGGGGCCGCACGGGGATTACTTGGTGAGGTGCTCCGGGCCGAAGGCCTGGGGCAGCATCCGAGACAGCGGCAGGATGCCCGCCGGGGTCTGAAGCAGCAGGTCCGGGCCGCCGAACTCGTGCAGCAACTGGCGGCAGCGGCCGCACGGGACGAGCGTCTCGCCGTTCCGGTCGACGCACGTGAAGTGCGTCAGCCGGCCGCCGCCGGTGTTGTGCAGCTCGGACACCAGGCCGCACTCGGCGCACAGTCCGAGCCCGTACGAGGCGTTCTCGACGTTGCAGCCGGAGATGATCCGGCCGTCGTCGACGAGGGCCGCGACGCCCACCGGGTATCCGGAGTACGGGGCGTACGCCCGGGACATGGCGTCCCGGGCCACCGCGCGCAGCTTCTCCCAGTCGACGGCCGGGCCGGTGCCGGTCACTTGCCCTGCCCCTTCCGGTACGGCAGCCCGTCCGCCTTCGGCATGCGCAGCCGCTGCGCGGACAGGGCGAGGACGACCAGGGTGATGACGTACGGCGTGGCGGAGACGACCTGGTTCGGGACCTCGTTGGTGGTCGTGTACCAGGTGAACACCAGGGCGCCGACGATCAGGGTGATCACGGCCTGGACGTACTTCTTGCGGACCACCAGCCAGATGGCGCCGATGAGCAGCAGGAGGGCGCCGAGCAGCAGCAGGGCGTGGACGTTGGCCGAGCCGCCGCGCAGGTTGAGGCTGTCGGTGTAGCCGAACAGGCCCGCGCCGAGGGCGAGTCCGCCGGGCATCCAGTTGCCGAAGATCATCGCGGCGAGGCCGATGTAGCCGCGGCCGCTGACCTGGCCCTCCAGGTAGAAGGGGTTCGCGACGATCGACAGGAAGACACCGCCGAGGCCGGCCAGACCGCCGGAGATGATCACGGCGATGTACTTGTACTTGTAGACGTTGACGCCGAGGGACTCGGCGGCGACCGGGTTCTCCCCGCAGGAGCGCAGCCGCAGGCCGAACGCGGTGCGCCACAGGATCCACCAGGTGCCGGGGACCAGTGCGACGGCGATCAGGGTCAGCCAGGAGACGTTGGTGACCAGGCCGCCGAGCAGTCCGGCGATGTCGGAGACGAGGAACCAGCCCTGGTTGTTGAGGTCCCTGAGCACGTCGGACAGCCCCGGCACGGTGAAGTTGCCGAGGGAGTCCACCGCCGGGGACTGCTTGGCGGAACCGCCCGTGTGGCCCTCGAAGGCGAGGGGGGCGAGGTAGCGGGTGACGCCGAGGGCCAGGATGTTGATGGCCACACCGGAGACGATGTGGTTGACGTTGAAGGTGACGGTCACGAAGGCGTGCAGCAGGCCGCCGATCGCGCCGCCCGCGATGCCCACCAGGACACCGGTCCACGGGCCCCACTGGAAGCCGGCCCAGGCGCCGAACCAGGTGCCGAGGATCATCATGCCCTCGAGGCCGATGTTGACCACGCCCGCGCGCTCGGCCCACAGGCCGCCGAGACCGGCGAGGCCGATGGGCACGGCGAGCTGGAGCGCGGTGGACATCTGGCTGACGTTGGTGATGCCGTCGGCGCCGGTGATGAGGCGGACGATCGAGGTGAGCGCCAGTCCGCCGGCGATGATCAGCAGCAGGACGGGCCACGACAGGCGGCGGCCGGTCGGCGCCGCGGGCTGCAGCGTGGGCTGGTTGAGGTCGGTCGCGGTCGTCATCGGCCAGCCACCTCCTTCGTGGTGTCGGTGTTGCCGAGGACGTGTCCGGCGGCCAGTTCGGCGCCGACCCGGCGCTGCTGGCGGCGCAGGCCCCACTCGCGGACGGCCTCGTAGGAGACGACGACCGAGAGCACGATCAGGCCCTGCATGATGACTGCGATCTCCTTGTCGTAGCCGTGGAAGTCCAGTTCGGGCGAGGCCTTGTCGAGCCAGGCCCACAGCAGGGCGGCGAACGCGATGCCCACGGGGCTGTTGCGGCCGAGCAGGGCGATGCCGATGCCGAGGAAGCCGATGCCCGTGGGGAAGTTCAGGCTGTAGGTGTGGGTGTCGCCGAGCAGGATCGGCAGGCCGGCGAGGCCCGCGATGCCGCCGGAGATCAGCATGGCGCTGAGCACCATGCGCCGCGGGTCGACGCCGCTGGCCGCGGCGGCGGTCTGCGAGGCGCCGGAGGCGCGCAGGTCGAAGCCGAAGCGGGTGCGGTTGAGGACGATCCAGTAGCCGATGCCGAGCAGGACGGCCAGCAGCACCAGGCCGTAGATCTCGCCGGCCGCGCCCATGCCGATGCCGGGGATCCAGCCGGACTCGTGCATCTCGCCGGTGGTGTTGTTGTTGCCGACCTTCACGCCGAAGACGTTCGGCAGCCACAGGTAGGCGATCACGGAGGTGGCGATCGCGTTGAGCATGATCGTGGCGACGACCTCGCTGACGCCGCGGGTGACCTTCAGGACACCGGCGATGCCGGCCCAGAAGGCGCCGGTGAGGACGGCGGTCAGGATCAGCAGCGGGACCTGCAGGCCGGCCGGCAGGGCGACGTGGGCGCCGACGATCGCGGCGAGCATGGCGCCGAGCTGGTACTGGCCGTCGACGCCGATGTTGAACAGGTTCATCCGGAAGCCGATGGCCACCGCGAGCGCCGCGATGTAGTACATCGACGCCTGGTTGATGATCAGGACCTGGATGTCGGAGAAGCTCAGCTGCTCGAACATCAGGGTGTACGGCTCGACGGGGCTCTTGCCCGACGCGACCAGCACGATCGCGCTCAGGGCGAAGGCCACGGCGAGCGCGATGACCGGTCCGGCCACCGCGAGGAGCACGCGCTCCCTGTCGAACTTCTTCATCAGCGGGCCTCGTCTTCCGGAGCCTCGGGGGCGTCGGCCTGCGAGGTCTCGGGGGTCTCTTCGTGCGCGAGGTGCCCGGTGGCGGCACCGGTCATGGCCGAGCCGAGCTCCTCGGGGGTGATGGTGGCCGGGTCGGCGTCCGCGACCAGCTTGCCGTTGTAGATCACGCGCAGTGTGTCGGACAGGCCGATGAGCTCGTCCAGGTCGGCGGAGATCAGCAGGACGGCCAGGCCCTCCCGGCGGGCCTCGCGGATGTGGTCCCAGATGGCGGCCTGGGCGCCGACGTCCACGCCCCGGGTGGGGTGGGCGGCGATCAGGAAGCGCGGCTTGTGGCTCATCTCGCGGCCGACGATCAGCTTCTGCTGGTTGCCGCCGGAGAGGGAGGCGGCGGTGACGTCGATGCCGGGGGTGCGGACGTCGTACTCCGTGACGATCCGCCGGGTGTCCTCCTGGGCCGCCTTCGGGTCCAGCCAGACGCCCTTGGCGAGCGGCTTCTCGGTGACGTGGCCGAGGATGCGGTTCTCCCAGAGGGGTGCCTCCAGGAGCAGGCCGTGGCGGTGGCGGTCCTCGGGGATGTAGCCGATGCCCTGCTCACGGCGCCTGCGGGTGGGCCAGGCGGTGATCTCCTCGTCGGCGAGCCGGATGGTGCCGGAGTCGGCGGCCCGCAGGCCGATGAGCGCGTCGACCAGCTCGGTCTGGCCGTTGCCCTCGACACCGGCGATGCCGAGGACCTCGCCCTCGTGGATGGTGAAGCCGATGTCGTCGAGGAGAGCCTTGCCGCCGGGGGCGGCCAGGCGGAGGTTCCGCACGCTGATGACCGGGCGGTCGGTGACCGTGGACTCGGCCGTCTCGGGCGTGGGCAGCTCGCTGCCGACCATCATCTCGGCGAGCTGGCGGGGCGTCGTCTCGGCGGGGACGGCCGTGCCGACGGTGGTGCCGCGGCGGATGACGGTGATCTCGTCGGCGACGGAGAGCACCTCGCCGAGCTTGTGCGAGATGAAGATGACCGACAGGCCCTCGGAGCGCAGTTCGCGCAGGTTGGCGAAGAGGGCGTCGACCTCCTGCGGGACGAGCACGGCGGTCGGCTCGTCCAGGATGAGGGTGCGGGCGCCGCGGTAGAGGACCTTGAGGATCTCCACGCGCTGGCGGGCGGCGACGCCGAGCTCCTCGACCAGGAGGTCGGGCTCGACGTCGAGGCCGTAGCGCTCGGAGAGCTCCTTGATCTTGCGGCGGGCCTTGGCGCCGATGCCGTAGAGCTTCTCGCTGCCGAGGACCACGTTCTCGAGGACCGTGAGGTTGTCGGCGAGCATGAAGTGCTGGTGGACCATGCCGATACCGCGGACGATGGCGTCGGCCGGCGACGAGAAGCCGACCTGCTCGCCGTCGACGGCGATGGTGCCCTCGTCCGGCTTCTGCATGCCGTAGAGGATCTTCATCAGCGTCGACTTGCCGGCGCCGTTCTCGCCGACGAGGGCGTGCACGGTGCCCTTGCGGACGCTGAGGTGGATGTCGTGGTTGGCCACGACGCCCGGGAAACGCTTCGTGATCCCGGCGAGCTCGACGGCGGTCACCGATTCCTTGACCGCCGCTCCGGCCGGAGGGCTGCTGGACGCGTTGATGGCGCACTCTCCTGGTGACGGGGGCCGTCTACGCGCGTAGCGCCCCTACGGCATACAAAGGGTCCGACGCACCGCGACAACGGGGTACGAGGAGCAGCACTCCCCGTACCCCGTCGAGCGGACGTAACCCCGGGGGTTACCGCCTGCTACGAGGCAGTCGGTCGTCAGCTGCTCTTGACCTTGATCTCGCCGCTGATGATCTTCTCCTTGGCCGTCTTGATGGCTTCCTGAAGCTCGGCGTCGTCCGCGAACTTCGGGTTGGAGTCCGACAGGCTCACCTCGCCGGTCTTCAGATCGCCACGAACGATACCGGTCTCGGGCTTGCCGTCCTCGACCGACTTCGCCAGGTTGTACACCGCCTTGGCGACGTCCTTCATCGCCGAGGTCAGGATGAAGTCCTTGTACTTGGCGAGGGCCTCCTGCTTGTACTGGTCGGAGTCGACACCGATGGCCCACACCTTCTTGGCGGCGGCGGCCTCGATGACGCCCTGGCCGGACAGGCCGGCGGCCGCGTAGACGACGTCGGCCTTCTTCTCGATCTGGCCCTCGGCAGCCGTCTTGCCCTTGTCGGGGCTGGAGAAACCACCCTCCTCGGCCGTCTGCGTCAGGTACTGCGACAGGACCTTCACCTTCGGGTCGGTGTCCTTGACGCCCTGCTCGAAGCCCGCCTGGAACTTGTGGATCAGCGGGATGTCCACACCGCCGACGAAGCCGACGATGTCCGACTTGGTGCTCCTGGCGGCGGCGACACCGGCCAGGTACGAGGCCTGCTCCTCGCTGAAGACGAGGTCGGCGACGTTCTTGGAGTTGATCGTGGCGTCGTCGACGATGCCGAAGGTGGTCTTCGGGAACTTCTCCGCCGCGCCCTTGACGGCCGCGGCGTACGCGTAGCCCACGCCGATGACCGGGTTGTAGCCCTGCTTCGCCAGCGAGACCAGGCGCTGCTCCTTGTCGGCGTCCGTCTCGCCCTCGGTGGGCTCCAGGTCGGCCGTCTGGTACCCGAACTCCTTCTTCGCCTGCTCCAGGCCCGCGTACGCGGCGTCGTTGAAGGACTGGTCGCCCTTGCCGCCGACGTCGTACGCGATGGCGAGGCCCTTGTTCCCCTTCGAGTCCGACGACCCGGAGGTCGAGGTGCTGCCGCAGGCGGAGAGGGCGAGGGCCAGGGAGGCGGTCGCTGCGCCTGCGACCGTGATCCGGGAAATCCGGCGCATGTGTGGGTGCTCCTGTCGTACTACCGGGGCCGCACAGCGCCGGGACGGTTCAGCTTCAGCGCTGGCTTCGCCGCAGATTAACGCGCGTAGACCTGCCTGAAAACCCCTTCTGTCCACCTTGTTATGCGCCCGTGGCCAAGCCATCACCGGGCCCTGGTCGGGGGTTGCCGCCTGCGAGGGGAGGGTGGCGCTGGGTGACCCGGAGCCCGGCGCGCCCCGGGGAACGCCGGAGCGGGTGGGCACCCTGGGTGCCCACCCGCTCCGACTGCCTCACGTGCGGGACGGCCTACTCGGTCTTGACCTTGATCGAGCCGTCGTCGATGCCTTCCTTGGCCTTGTTCACGGCGTCCTTGAGCCCCGGGATCTTGGCGTACTCGGGGTTCGACTCGGAGAGGCCGACGCCGTTGACCTTCAGGTCGAAGGTCTGGGTACCGGTCAGGGGCTTGCCGTCGTGGACGGACTTGGCCAGCGCGTAGACGGCGCCGCCGACGTCCTTGAGGGCGGAGGTGAGGATGTAGTTCTTGTACGGGGCCAGGGCGGCCTGCTTGTACTGGTCGGAGTCGACGCCGATCGCCCAGACCTTCGCCTTGGCGGCGGCCTCGATGACGCCCTGGCCGGACAGGCCGGCGGCCGCGTAGAGCACGTCGGCCTTCTTCTCGATCTGGCCCTCGGCGGCGGCCTTGCCCTTGTCGGGGCTGGAGAAGCCGCCCTCCTCGGCCGTCTGCGTCAGGTACTGCGACAGGACCTTCACCTTGGGGTTGGTGTCCTGCACGCCCTGCTTGTAGCCGGCCTCGAACTTGTGGATCAGCGGGACGTCGACACCGCCGACGAAGCCGACGATGTCCGACTTGGTGGCCTTGGCTGCGGCGACACCGGCCAGGTAGGAGGCCTGCTCCTCGGCGAAGACGAGGGAGGCGACGTTCTTGCCCTCGACCACGGAGTCGACGATGCCGAAGGTGGTCTTCGGGTACTTGGGCGCCACGGCCTTCAGCGCCGGGCCGTAGGCGAACCCGATGCCGATGACCGGGTTGTAGCCCTGCTTGGCCAGCGAGGCCAGGCGCTGTTCCTTGTCCGCGTCCGTCTCGCCCTCGGTGGGCTCGATGTCGGCGGTCTTGTAGCCGTACTGGTCCTTGGCCTTGGTCAGGCCGGAGTAGGCGGCGTCGTTGAAGGACTGGTCGCCCTTGCCGCCGACGTCGTAGGCGATGGCGAGGCCGCGGTCCTTGTTGTCACTGCCACTGCCACCGCTGGTGCCGCCACACGCCGTGGCGACGAGCCCGAGCGACGCGACCCCCACCGCGACACGGGTCAGTTTGGAAATCCGACGCATCGTGAAGTTCCCCATTCTCCAAAGCCCCGCAGTGGGTGCTCGGTTCGGCGCACATTAACGCGCGTAGACACTCCTGGGAACGGTTCGCCGCGGGGCCGTTATCCATTCGTGCCGATGGCCGGTTACGCCCTTGTGAACCATGGGATCGAACGGGGTCGAAAGGTGTACTCGGGCACACGGCGCATGCCTGCTGGTCACGCGGACCAGGCTGCCGTGGGGCTGCGCCGCCCGCAACCGGAGACGCCGCCGGGGGGTGACGGGGGCCGGGGGGCGCTCCCCCCGGGGCCCCAGGTGTGAGTGCGGCGCCGTCGTGGCTGCTCGCGCAGTTCCCCGCGCCCCCAAGAAGGTGGGTCCTAGGGCGTGTCCGCGAAGTCCCGTCGTCCGCCCGCAGGGCGGGCCGGGACTTTGCGGACACGCCCTAGCGGAGGCCGTCGACCAGGGCTGCTGCCGTGAAGAGTTCCACTCCTACCGTGATCGCGGACTCGTCGACGTCGAAGTCGCCCTGGTGGAGGTCGCGTACCTGGCGTTCGCCGGGGGTGCGTACGCCCAGGCGGGCCATCGCGCCGGGGACGTGTTCCAGGTACCAGGAGAAGTCCTCGCCGCCGAGGCTCTGCTCCGTGCCGACGACCGATTCCACACCACGCCGGGCGATCATCGCGTCGCGCAGCAGCTCGGTCACGCCGGGTTCGTTGACGACGGGCGGGACGCCGCGGACGTAGTTGATCTCCGACTTGGCCCGGTACAGGTTGGCGATCTCGTCGATCGCGGCCACCACGACGTCGGGAGCCTGCCGCCACGCCTCGATGTCGAGGCACCGCACGGTGCCGGAGAGCTCGGCGTGCTGCGGGATGACGTTGGGCGCGTGCCCGGACTCCACGCGGCCCCAGGTGATGGCGAGGCCGCTGCGGCTGTCGAAGCGCCGGCCGACCAGGGCGGGGACGTCGGTGACCACGCGGGCGGCGGCGGTGACCAGGTCGGTGGTGAGGTGCGGGCGTGCGGTGTGCCCGCCCGGGCCGTTCAGGGCGATCTCCAGCCGGTCGCAGGCCGAGGTGATGGGGCCCTCGCGGAGTCCGACCTGCCCCGCGTCCACCCGGGGGTCGCAGTGCACGGCGATGATCGCGCCGACCCCTTCCAGCGCCCCGCACTTGATGACGTCGGCGGCACCGCCGGGCAGGACCTCCTCGGCGGGCTGGAAGATCAGCCGGACGGGGCGGGGCAGCAGCCCCTGCTTGTGCAGCTCCGCGAGGACGAGACCCGCGCCGAGGACGACGGTGGTGTGCACGTCGTGGCCGCAGGCGTGCGCGCGGTCGGGCACGGTCGAGCGGTACGGGCAGTCGCTCTTGGTGTCGGGGATGGGCAGGCCGTCGATGTCGGCCCGCAGGGCGAGCATGCTGGGGCCCCCGTCCCACTGCTCGCCCGCTACGCCGATGTCACAGACGAGTCCCGTCCCGACGGCGAGGACGCGCGGCTTGAGGCCGGCCCTCTCCAGCCGCTCCTTGATGGCGGCTGTCGTACGGAACTCCTGGTTGCCCAGTTCCGGGTGCATGTGCAGGTCGCGTCGGAACGCGATGAGCTCGGCGCGCAGAGCGTCGGGCAGCGCACCGGGAAGTGCGGCTCCCCCGGGAAGATCGATCTCGGACTCCAGTGACATCAATTGCTTCACCCTCTGAAGGGTAGGGCGCCAGGGCGGTCGGCTGACCCTCGATCAACAAAACTTCAACCCGTTAGGGGCAGAAAATATGACCGCCGAACGTATAGCTATCAAGCGGGATGGGTAAACTCGCCCGCCTTTAGGGCCGAGCCGGTCACCGCGAGCCACAGACTGTGAGATCGACCACACCTGCGCCACGGCACCGTCATCCTTCCATCCTCCTCCACGGATACCACGCCCTGCGCGGGGAACACGGCCTTGTTCGTCCGGCGGGCGCCCGGCCCCGGTAGGGTGCGCCGCGTGCGCGCCGACAGCCCCGAGTTCGTCCAGTCCACCCAGGCCTCGTACGACGCCATCGCCGAGGACTACGCCGCCGGGTTCCCGGACAGCCTCGCCGGGAGGCCCCTGGAGCGGGCCCTCCTGACGGCCTTCGTCGATCTGGTGCGTGCCCCCGGGGCGCCTGTGCCGCCGCCGGTCGCCGACATCGGCAGCGGACCCGGGTACGTGGCGGCCCGGCTGCACGACATGGGCCTGCCGGTGTTCGGGGTGGACGTCTCGCCCCGCATGGTGGCCCTGGCCCGACGGACGCACCCCCGGCTGCGGTTCCACGTCGGTTCGATGACGGCCCTGGACCTGCCGGACGAGACCCTCGGCGGCATCGTCGCGCTGTACTCGATCATCCATGTGCCGGACGACCATCTGCCCGCGGTCTTCGCCGGGTTCCACCGCGTCCTGGTGCCGGGCGCGCCCGTGCTGCTCGGCTTCCAGTCCGGTGCGGAGGACGGCCGTGCGCATCTCGCCGAGCGCTTCGGGCGGGAGATCTCGCTCGACTGCTACTGGCGCACCCCGGAGACCGTCGCGACGCGCCTGAAGGAGGCGGGCCTGGAGCTCCATGCCCGTGTACTGCGGGAGGCCGAGGGCGAGGAGCAGCGTCCCCGGGCGTTCCTGCTGGCCCGCAAGCCGGCTCCTGCCGGGGGATGAGCGTGGCCGGGGGTAGGTCAGGGCGCGCCCCTGCCGGTGCGTATGCCCACCCGGTGCGCGTGCCACGGTCAGGGCACAGGCCGCCCCCGCCGGTGCGTGAGCCGCCGTGGGTCTCCGGCCCCGGCGGCGACGGCCTGCGCCTGGCCGCCACTCCGCGAGGGCGCCGGTGCCGTGGCCTGTCGGCTGCTCTGGCGGCGCGGGCGCATGGCCTGCCGCAGTCTCCCTGAACCGCCGTCCGCCGAGCCGCCGGGCGGCCTGACAGTCCGCTGACCGGTCGCCCCCGCTGGTCGCGAGGCGCCTCCGGCACCTCAGCCGGCAGTGACCGCGCCCGCCGCCCCGGCCGGGCCCGGGATACCAGCCGGGCCCGGCACACCTGACGGGCCGGGGACACCCGCCGAGCCCACCGTCCCGACCGAACCCGCCGTGCCCGTGACACTCACCTGGGCGGCCGGACCCGCAGGACCAGCTGGGCCCCCAGGAGCCGCCGAGCCCCTCGACCCCGAAGGACCGGCCGTACCGGCCGAGCCCCCCGACCCGGCCGACGTCGTCGTGCCCGTGACAATCCCCGGGGCGGCCCGACCCGCCGGGCCCTCAGCAGCCGCCGAGCCCCTCGGCCCCGAAGGACCAGCCATACCCGCCGAACCCGCCGTGCCCGTGACACTCCCCGGGGCGGCCGGACCCACCGGCCCCGCCGGACCCTCCTCGTCCTCCACCCCCGCCCCGTCGCCCTCCGCGGACACCCGACGCACATCCCGCGCCGTTCCCGTCACCCCGGCCAGGAAGCCCTGGGCGCGAGGGGAGGCGTGGTCGGTCAGCCAGGTCGGGTCGATGTCGCAGACCGCGACGCGGACCTCCGTGCCGGAGAGGGCGAGGGGGAGGGTGTGGACGACCGTGGAGGGGAAGCTGAGGATCGTGAGCCCGATGGGGCCGCGGCGGGCGATCAGTTCGAGGGGGAGTTCGGGGCGGACGATCTCCAGGCCCGTCTCGACCGCGAGCCGGCGGAGCTTGTCCGTGCTCTCGCGGCGGTGGGCGAAGTAGCGCGTCGCGCCATGGGCCTTGGTCAGGGCGCGGACGGCCTCCAGGTAGTGCTCGTCGTCGACGACGCCCGTCTCCACCAGGGACGTGCCCACCATGTCCGCGCCCTTGGTGATGCGGGGCGGGCCGAAGCGGGACCGGGTCCAGGCGAAGGTGTTGGCGTTGACCGTCACGCCCGCCGGGGTCTGGTCCATCGGCATGGAGGAGAAGATCTCGACGTGGCGATCGCCGCCGGGGGTCAGGCGGCGGCGGGCCGACGCCGACACCGGCGCGAAGATCAGGTCGCGCGGGCCGGGACGGCCGCCCTTGCGGTGCCAGCGCACCAGCCGTTCGCCCCGGGCCAGTTGGCCGACGAACTCCATGGTCGCCGTGCCGTCGTCGACGACGACCAGGTCACGGGCCCGGGTGATCGTCAGCAGCAGCTGGACGTAGCGGGAGAAGGGGTCCCCCAGTACGATCCGGCGGGCCCTGCGGAGCAGGCCGGCCAGGCCGCCGATGGTCTGGAAGGGCGCCAGGGGCCCGCCGCGCGCTTCCTCCCAGCGGACCTCGTGCCCCTCGTCGCGGGCCAGGTCGGACATCCGCCGCAACTGGCCGCGCGTCATCGGGTCGACGGGCGACAGCACCACGAGGGTGAGCCCCACGCCGGGCGCATGCGCGTGCGCCCACTCCAGCACGTTCAGCAGCTGTACCGGACTCTCGACGAACGCGAGAGTGTGGGGGCCGGCGTTCCCGGCGCGGGGGCTCATCGACGTACGACCGTCCCGTCGTAAGGGGGGTGTGGGGGGTGCTGCGCTCAGACGCCGACCGGCTCGCCCGCCGCGTCGGCGATCTCCGCCTCGGCGACCACACCGGCGACGCGGCGCAGCTTCTTCATCGGGGCCAGCTCGGAGTCGTAGACCTTCTTCACGCCGTCGCCGAGGGAGGCCTCGATCGTGCGGATGTCGCGGACGAGGCGGGTGAGGCCCTGCGGCTCCACGGACGCGGCCTGGTCCGAGCCCCACATGGCGCGGTCGAGGGTGATGTGACGCTCGACGAACACCGCGCCGAGCGCGACGGCGGCCAGCGTGGTCTGCAGGCCGGTCTCGTGGCCGGAGTAGCCGATCGGGACGTTCGGGTACTCCTGCTGGAGCGTGTTGATGACGCGCAGGTTGAGCTCCTCGGCCTTGGCCGGGTAGGTCGACGTGGCGTGGCACATCAGGATGTTGTCGGAGCCGAGGACCTCGACCGCGTGGCGGATCTGCTTCGGGGTCGACATGCCGGTGGAGAGGATCACCGCGCGGCCGGTGGAGCGCAGGGCGCGCAGCAGCTCGTCGTCGGTGAGGGAGGCGGAGGCGACCTTGTGGGCGGGGAGGTCGAACTTCTCCAGGAAGGCGACGGCCTCGGTGTCCCACGGGGAGGCGAACCAGTCGATGTACTTCGACTTGCAGTAGTCGTCGATGGCGCGGTACTCGTCCTCGCCGAACTCCACGCGGTGGCGGTAGTCGATGTAGGTCATCCGGCCCCAGGGCGTGTCGCGCTCGATGTCCCACTGGTCGCGCGGGGTGCAGATCTCGGGGGTGCGCTTCTGGAACTTGACGGCGTCGCAGCCGGCCTCGGCGGCGGCGTCGATCAGCTTGAAGGCGTTCTCGAGCTCGCCGTTGTGGTTGATGCCGATCTCACCGCAGACGTAGACCGGGCGGCCCGGGCCGACCTCGCGCGTGCCGAACCGGCGGATACGGGAGTTGGTGCTCATGGCAGGAGATGTCCTTACTTGGTGAGGGAATCGAGAGAGGGGCCGAGGATCCAGCTGGCGATCTCTCGGATCGCGCCGTCGCCACCGGGGACGGTGGTGACCGCGCGTGCGGCGCCGCGCACGACGTCGTGGGCGCTCGCGACCGCCACGGGCCAGCCCACGAGGGCGAAGCACGGGAGGTCATTGACGTCGTTGCCGACGTAGAGCACGCGCTCCGGCGCGATGCCCTGCTCCTCGCACCACTGCTTCAGCGCGAGGTCCTTGCGGTCGATGCCGTGCAGCACCGGGAGCCTGAGCTTCCGGGCCCGGGCGGCGACCACAGGGTTCTGTTCCGTGGACAGGATCAGCATCTTCAGGCCGCTCCTGCGGAGGGCCGCGATGCCGAGTCCGTCCCCGCGGTGCACGGAGACGAACTCCCGTCCGTCGGAGTCGACCAGCACCCGGTCGTCGGTCTGGGTGCCGTCGAAGTCGAGGACGACCGCGTCGATGTCGTCGGCGGTCGGCAGCGCGCCGGGGCGGTCCGCGTCGAAGAGCGGCGCGAGGGCCCGGGCGCGGGCGAGGTCGTGCGGGTCGTCGACCTCCAGCACGCGTGCGGGGTCGGTGCGGACCAGTTCGGTCCGGCCGAAGAAGCGGTGCTGGTGCTTGCGGAAGCCGGCCGCCTCCATGGCGTAGGCGGCGCCGGTCTCCAGCAGGTCCTGGGGACGGTCCTGGCGGCGCGGGCGGAAGGCCTTGTCGTGGTTGACGCCGTAGCCGCCGCCGATGGCCGCGTCGTTCTGTGCGACGGAGCCGGCCGTGACCTCGTCGTCGGCGTCCCGCCAGATGAATCCGTGGAAGGGCGCCACGGTCACCGCTGTGTCGGCGCCGTTCTCGGTGATCGCCCCGGTGACGCCGTCGATGTCCTCGCGGACGAGGAAGGGGCTGGTGCACTGCACGAGCAGGACCACGTCCACCGGCGCGCCGTGCAGCGCCTCGTGGGCGTCCATGGCGTGCAGGACGGCGGCCTCGGAGGTGGCCGTGTCGCCGGCGATGGCGGCGGGCCGCAGGACGACCTCGGCGCCGGCCTGGCGGGCGGCGGACGCGATGGCCTGGTCGTCGGTGGAGACCACGACGTCCGTGACGAGCCGGGCGGCGCGGCACTCGCGCACGGCCCGCGCCACCAGCGGGACGCCGCCGACGGGGAGGAGGTTCTTCGCGGGGACGCCCTTGGAGCCGCCGCGCGCGGGGATCACCGCGAGCACGCGGCGCGCCGAGGGGCTTCGGCCCGCTTCCGGGTGTGACATGGGGTGTACTCCTTGGGCTCCTTGGGCGGCGGGCTCGGGACGGCTCACAGCTCCCCCATCCGCCGGATGACGGGCGCCACGCGCTGCACGCCGTGCCGGTAGGCGCCGCGCGCCGCCCGGCGCACGATCTGCCGGACCGGTCCGGGCTCCCGGTCGGCGGCCGGCGCGCCGGGCAGCGGGGTGCCGTCCGGGCCGAGGTGGTGGCGGGCGAGGATCCCGGGCAGATAGCCGGGCGCGGTGACGGGTGTGTAGTACGGGGCCAGCGGCGGCAGGCCGCCGGGCCGGTCGAGCAGCTTGGTGATGCGTTCGCGGGCCGCGTCGAAGGCGGAGTCGTAGGAACCGTCCGCCGCCACGCCCTGCCGGGCGACCCACTCCGCGTCGGGCGCCGGCCGGTGCCCGGCGTCGAGCTGGTCCCAGGAGGCGAGGCAGCCGGAGCCCACGAAGTGGTGGTTGCCGAGGGCCTCGCGCACGCCCAGGTCGGTCAGTACGACGGTAGGGATGCGGCGGTGCAGCGACTCCAGGGCGGCCGTGGAGCTGACTGTCACGAGCAGGTCGGTGCGGTCGAGGACCTCGCCCATGTTGCCGTAGACCAGGCGGAAGTTGGCCGGCGGATCGAGGCGCTGCACCAGCTTCTGGTACGGCAACTCCTCGATGTGGGTGGTGTGTTCGCCCGGCTTGGAGCGCAGCTTCAGCAGCACCTCGCGCTCGGGGTGCTTGCGGGCGTGCCGCACCAGCCGGTCCAGCAGGTACGTACGGTCCTTGCGGCTGTCCGGGACCGAGGGCTGGGCGGCGAAGACGACCGTGTAGGGGTCGTGTTCGCCTTCGTAGGGCGCTCCGCCGAGGAACGGCAGGGCCACCTCGGTCACGGACGTGGCGTCGGCGCCCACCCCTTCGTAGACGGCCCGGAAACGGTCCGCGTCCTGGCGGGAGTTGGCGAGGACGAGGTCCGCGCCGTGCCGCAGCAGCAGGCCGTCGGCGAGCTTCTCGTAGACGACACCGACGTAGCCGGTGACGACGACGGGACGCCCGGTCCTGTTCTGCCACGTCCGGTTGAGCCCGTGCAGCATGGCCTGCACACCGCCGCCGACGAGGGCGAGGACGAGGATGTCGTAGGACTCCTCGGCCATGGTGCGCAGGAACTCGACGGCGGTGACCTCCCGCAGCGAGTCGGCGCGCACGCCCACCTCCTGCAACTGGCGCGGCGTGGGGGTGGCCCGGCCGCGCAGCAGGAATCCGTCGAGGGCGGGGCCGACTTGCGCGCTCTCGCGCGGTCCGGTTTCCATGGACTGTCCCGGGGCGATGCGGTGCGCGGTGAGCGCACCCCATTTCCAGCGGGTGTCGGAATCCGCGAGGACGGCGATTCGCGGGCGCTTCGGTGTACTTGCTGGCACGCCGAAGACGCTAGGAAGAAATTCCTAGGTATGGCGGAACCGCGACTCAACGAAAAGTTAACAACGCACCACCGGGAGCCGAACTGGCCCGTGGCGAACGGGGAAGTACACGGGGTGCACCGTTCTGACACATTGAGTTCACCCGGTGTATGCGCACCGGAAAGTTCCGGAGCCGGACGGCCTCCTAACGTTTTGCGGGTGCCTAAGCTTTCCGTGATCGTGCCGTTCTACAACGTGCAGCAATACGCCCCGGACACTCTCAGAAGCCTTCGGCTGAACGCCGACCGCGATTTCGAGTTCATCCTGGTCGACGACCATTCGAAGGACGGAACACCGGCCATTCTCGAACGGGCGGCCGAGGAGCTTTCGGATGTCGCGCGGGTGCGTTACATCCGCCATGAGGAGAACGGGGGTCTCGCCACCGCCCGCAACACCGGCCTGGACGCGGCGCAGGGCGAGTACCTGACGTTCCTGGACGGCGACGACTGGCTGGCCCCCGGCTACCTCGCCGAACTGGTGTCCGCTCTGGACGAGTTGGGCTGCGACTTCGTCCGCACCGACCATGTGCAGGCCACCGCGCGCGCCCGTTCCGTGCACCGGGTCCCGGTCGGCCGGCGCTGGGAGGCGTTCGACCCGCGGGAGGCGATCCTCCCCGCCCACCGCTCGACCTCGGTGGACTACGCCTACGCCTGGGCCGGCGCCTACCACCGCCGCCTCCTCGAGCGGGGCGTGCTGCACTTCACCGACGGGCTGCGCACGGCCGAGGACCGGCCGTGGATCTGGAAGCTGCACCGCGAGGCGGAGTCGTTCGCCGTGGTGAGCCTGCTGGGCGTGTTCTACCGGCGCGGGGTGGCCTCGTCCCTGACCCAGATCGGCGATGTCCGCCAACTCGACTTCATCCGCGCCTTCGACCAGGTGATCGAGGAGACGGCCGCCGACCGCGAGGCCGACCGGCTGCTGCCGAAGGCGGTACGGACGTACTGCGCGATCATCGCGCACCACCTTTCCAACGAAGACAGGTTCGAACCGGCCGTGGCCAGGCAGCTGCGGTCGATGAGCGCGGCGGCCATCAAGCGCATGCCGCAGGACGCGCTCGGTGACGCACTGGAGGCCATGGACATGGACCGCTCGTCCAAGCTGCGGCGGCTGCGGCGCAGGGTCACCCCGGCGGGAGCGGCCGCCTGATGCCCGGGACCACACAGATCTTCTGCGCCTCGACGCTGTACGGCGTCGCCACTCTGGCCGCCGCGATCGACTCGGACCTCTTCGAGGAGCCGGACCGCCGGGTGCTGCTGGTGTTCAACAACTCCGCGACCCCGGAGACCACCCCGGCCCTCGACGAGATGCCGGGTTTCGCTCCGCTGCGCGAGCACTTCGACGACGTGCTGTCCTGGAACGACGCCATCCGCCCGTTCCACCCCGGGGCGTGGACGCCGCGCTCGGACGACATCCCGCTGTTCGAGCGCTATCTGCGGTTGCTGTGGGGCCTGGGCGACGACCGGGTGAGCCTGGTCCTGGAGTCCATCCAGGTCGCGCCCGCGCTGACGGTGGCGCAGCTGTTCACCGACGCCCCCATCGACGTCTACGCCGACGGGCTGATGAGCTACGGCCCCACGCGCAACAAGCTCGACCCTTTGGTCGGCACGCGCGTGCGGCGGCTGCTGCACCTCGATCTGGTGCCGGGGCTCACGCCGATGCTGCTGACCGAGTTCGAGGTGCCGGCGCGACTGGTGCCGTCGCCCGCGTTCCTGAAGGTGCTGGGCGAGGTCACCGAGACCGTGCCCGAGCTTCCCGCCCTGCCGGGCGACGCGGCGCTGCTGCTCGGCCAGTACCTGTCGGCGCTGAACATCCTCTCCCCCGAGGAGGAAGAGGACCTGCACGTGCGGATGATGCGGGGCGCGGTCGCCCGCGGCCACCGTACGGTCGTCTTCAAACCGCACCCGACCGCACCGGCCCGCTACAGCCGCGCCCTGGAGACCGAGGCCGAGAAGCTCGGTGTGGACCTCACGGTGCTGGACACGCCCGTGCTCGCCGAGGTGCTGTTCGACCGGGCCCGGCCCGCGCTGGTCGTCGGCTGCTTCTCGACCGCGCTGTTCACGGCCTCGGTGTTCTACGAGCTGCCGGTGGCGCGCATCGGCACCGAGCTGCTGCTGGAGCGGCTGACGCCATATCAGAACAGCAACCGGATTCCCACCACCCTGGCGGACGCGCTGCTGCCCGCCCTGGACGGCGGCGAGGACGGTGACCTGCTGCGGGCCGAGTTGCTGTCCGACCTGGTGACCGCCGTCGGGTTCACGATGCAGCCGCAGATCTATCCGGACCTGCGCCCGCGGGCGGAGGCGTTCCTCTCCCGCCACCTCGGTCCGCGTACCCGGCGCTACTTCAAGAAGCGCCGGCTCACCTCGCTCGGACTGCCCGGCGGTATTCCGCAGCGGCTGGCTTTCCTGCCCCGCAACTCCACGGCACGCCGGGTGGTCCGCCGGGCACGGGCGCTGCGCAAGGCGGTGCGCCGCTGAAGAAGGTGTGCCCGGCGGCCCGTCCCGGCGTCATCGAGATGAACCCATGGAAACCGGCAGGCGAAGCCTCCGGCCATCGAACGTGATGGCGCCGATTCACGCCCTAGGGTGACAGGCGCCCTGCCCGCCCCCAGGCGGCTCAGGTAAAGGACATACGAGCCACACAGAGGTTTTCAGCGTGACCGAGACGGTCGTCAGCTCCCGCAAGCCAGGGCCCCAGGTCGCCGTGCTGGTCGAACCACCGGGCGCCACGACCGTCCCACGGCGCCGGAAGGACTCCGGCGGCCGGCTGCGGGCCCTGGACGGACTGCGGCTGGTGGCCGCGCTGATGGTGGCCGCCTACCACTACGGCGGGCGCGACGGTGAGGTCTCCCAGGCCTGGGGCACCTCACCCAAGGCGCAGTTCCCGACGCTGCACGAGTTCTTCGCCTACGGCTGCCTCGGCGTCCAGGTCTTCTTCGTGATCAGCGGCTTCGTGATCTGCATGAGCGGCTGGGGCCGGCCGCTGAAGTCGTTCTTCGCCTCCCGCGCCTCCCGGCTGCTGCCCGCCTACTGGGTGGCGGTCGTGCTGGTGACGGCGGTGTTCGCGCTGCCCGTGGTGGCGTACAAGGCGGTCTCGCCGAGCGACGCGCTGGTGAACCTGACCATGCTGCAGATGCCGCTGGGCGTCGATCGGGTGCTCGGGGTGTGCTGGACGCTGTGGGCGGAGGTCCGCTTCTACGCGCTGTTCGCGCTGTGTGTCGTGCTCCCCGGGGCGAACCGCCGCCGGGTCATCATGTTCTGCGCCGGCTGGACGCTGGCGGCGGTGATCGCGGCCAACGCGCACATGCCGCTGCTCGACATCGTCGTGATGCCCGAGTACGCCCCGTTCTTCATCGGCGGTGTCGGTCTCTACCTCGTCCACCTGGACCGGCGGGACGCCTACGGGTGGGGCATCGTCGCCGTGAGCTGGCTGATCGGCCAGCACTACGCGGTGCAGAGCCTGTGGCACGCGCCCGGCGCGGGCGGCTTCTCGTACCGCTCCTCGATCGGCATCATGCTCGTCGTCACCTTCGGCTTCGTCGCGGTCGCGGCGATCGCGCTGGGCTGGCTGCGCCGGGCGAACTGGCGCTGGCTGACGGTGGCCGGGGCGCTGACGTATCCGTTCTACCTCGTCCACGAGCACCTCGGCTGGGTGGTGATCCACGCCCTGCACCGCGGTCTGGGTCTGCCGTCCGCGGCGACATTCGCCCTGGCCGTGGGCTCAATGCTCGGGCTGGCGTGGTTGCTGAACCAGTATGTGGAGAAGCCGCTGACACCACGGCTGCGGACCCTGCTGGCCAAGGCCCGCTGAGCTGTTCACGGGACGTTCAACCAGCCGTCGGTTTCAGCACCGCTCAGGGAGAAGGCTCGTCTCATGACCAACGCACAAGCGACCGACACGTACCCTGGTGAACTCGCCGACGTCCCCGGCTGGTTCCCTCCGCTGGACCAGATGCTGTTCACCTGGTTCCTGGAACGGCAGCGGAAGCAGGGGATGCGCGGAGACCTGCTGGAGCTCGGCGTCTACATGGGCAAGAGCGCGATCCTCTCCGGCCACCACCTCCAGGACGGCGAGAAGTTCACGGTCTGCGACCTGTTCGAGGGCGACGCCCCGGACGAGGCCAACAAGGCGGAGTCCACGAAGTCGTACGCCTCGCTCACCCAGCAGGCCTTCGAGCGGAACTACCTCTCCTTCCACGACACGCTGCCGACGGTGATCGCGGCCCCCAGCTCGGTGGTGTCCGAGAAGGTCGCCCCGGACACCTGCCGCTTCGTCCACGTCGACGCCTCGCACCTGTACGAGCACGTGTACGGCGACATCGGCGCCGCCCACGACATCCTGCTGCCCGAGGGCATCGTCGTCCTCGACGACTTCCGCTCCGAACACACGCCGGGTGTCTCGGTCGCCGCCTGGGAGGCCGTCCTCAACCGCGGCCTGCGCCCGGTCTGCCTCAGCACGCAGAAGCTCTACGGCACCTGGGGCGACCCGGAGCCGGTCCAGGAGGAGCTGCTCGACATGCTGCGGCAGCGCACGGATGTCGGGCTGAGCGTGCAGGAGGCGGCCGGGCACCGGCTGGTCCGCGCCCGGTCCCGGGGCATGAAGCCGCCGGCCTTCCCGCCCTCCCGGCACTACGTGGCCCCGGCACCGGCCACTCCCCCGGCCGCGCCCGTCACCGAGTCCCGCGCGGCACGCCCGGCACGCCCCGCCCCGTCCCGGGCCCGCCGGCTCGCCAAGGACCTGCTGCCGCCCGTGGTCACCCGGGCCGTTCGGCGGGCCCGCGCGCAGCGGTCCTGACCCCGGGTGTCATGAGACCCCGTACCGCGCCCCGATCCCGTCGATCACGAGCGCCGGCCCCTCCTCGAAGTGCCCGTCGAAGTCCTCGAAGATCTCCGCGCCCGCCTGGGCCGACAAGGGAAAGTCGGCATCAGGCGGGCGCGTTCGTGCAGGCCGGAGCCCTCGCGCCGGGCTCCGGTGCCGCTGGTCAGCCCCGCGCGTCCGCCGGGACGTACGTCCCCCACACCTCCCGCAGCGCGTTGCAGACCTCGCCCACCGTGGCCCGGGCCCTCAGCGCGTCCTTCATCGGGTACAGGACGTTGTCCTCGCCCTCCGCGGCCTTCTTCAGGGCGGCCAGGGCCGCGTCCACCGCCGGCTGGTCGCGCTCCGCGCGGAGCCTGGCCAGACGCTCCGCCTGCCGGGCCTCCAGGGCGGGGTCGACGCGCAGGGGCTCGTAGGGCTCCTCCTCGTCGAGCCGGAAGCGGTTGACGCCGACCACGACCCGCTCGCCGGAGTCGGTCTGCTGGGCGACGCGGTAGGCGCTGCGCTCGATCTCGTCCTTCTGGAAGCCGCGCTCGATGGCCTCGACCGCGCCGCCCAGCTCCTCCACCCGGGCCATCAGCCCGACGGCCGCGGCCTCGACGTCGTCCGTCATCCTCTCGATGACGTAGGAGCCCGCGAACGGGTCGACGGTCGCCGTCACGTCCGTCTCGTGGGCGAGGACCTGCTGGGTGCGCAGGGCCAGGCGCGCGGACTTGTCGGTGGGCAGCGCGATCGCCTCGTCGAAGGAGTTGGTGTGCAGCGACTGGGTGCCGCCCAGCACCGCCGCCAGGGCCTGGACGGAGACGCGGACCAGGTTCACCTCCGGCTGCTGGGCCGTCAGCTGGACACCCGCCGTCTGCGTGTGGAAGCGCAGCATCAGCGACTTGGGGTTGCGCGCGCCGAACTCCTCCTTCATCACCCGCGCCCAGATCCGGCGCGCGGCGCGGAACTTGGCGACCTCTTCCAGGAGCGTCGTACGGGCGACGAAGAAGAACGACAGGCGGGGCGCGAAGGCGTCGACGTCCATGCCGGCCGCCACGGCCGTGCGGACGTACTCGATGCCGTTGGCGAGGGTGAAGGCGATCTCCTGCGCCGGGCTCGCGCCCGCCTCGGCCATGTGGTAGCCGGAGATCGAGATCGTGTTCCACTTCGGCATCTCGGCCTGGCAGTACTTGAAGATGTCGGCGGTCAGGCGCAGCGAGGGCTTCGGCGGGAAGATGTACGTGCCCCGGGCGATGTACTCCTTCAGCACGTCGTTCTGGACGGTACCGGTCAGCCGTCCGGCGCCGACGCCCTGTTCCTCCGCGACCAGCTGGTACAGGAGCAGCAGCAGGGCCGCGGGGGCGTTGATCGTCATCGACGTCGAGACCTTCTCCAGCGGGATGCCGCCGAACAGCACCCGCATGTCGTCGATCGAGTCGATGGCGACGCCCACCCTGCCGACCTCGCCGTGCGCGAGCGGGGCGTCGGAGTCGTGGCCCATCTGGGTGGGCAGGTCGAAGGCGACCGACAGGCCCGTCGTGCCGTGGGCGATCAGCTGCCGGTAGCGGGCGTTGGACTCGGCGGCCGTGCCGAAGCCCGCGTACTGGCGCATCGTCCAGGGCCGGCCGGTGTACATCGTCGGGTACACGCCACGGGTGTAGGGGTACGCCCCCGGCTCCCCCAGCTTCTGCGCCGGGTCCCAGTCCCGCAGGTCGTCCGGCCCGTAGACCGGTTCGATGGGCAGCCCGGACTCCGACTCGCGCGCCATGGTCTGATGCCTCCCGCAGGACGGACTGTAGGGACCTCGCTGTAGGGACCTCGCTCACCACCATGCCCCGTGGTTCGCGACGGGTCACCCCCGGGGAACATCTCAGGTGACATCCGGGCACACCGGTGAGACGACGGAGGGCCGCGTGCGTACCACGGGCATGGGGAGAGCAGCGATCGCAGTGGCAGTCGCCGGGGCGGCCGTGCTGGCCGGCTGTACGGTGCAGGCCCCCGACGGCGGCGGGAAGAGCCGCTCACCGGTGCACATCGAGTTACCCGGCGACACCCCGTCCCCGGCCCGGGCCCCCGACGACGGCGGCGGCGGACCGAGCACCGCTCCCGCCCCGCCCGGCGACGACAAGCCCAGTGCGGCCCCCGTCCCGGCCCGCGTGCTGTGGTCGCGTGGCGACACGGGCCGGGACGTCCGCGAGCTCCAGGCCCGGCTGCGGCAGGTCGCCTGGCTCTTCGAGGGGCCGACCGGGACGTACGGCGAGTCGACGGAGCGGGCGGTCAGCGGCTTCCAGGGCAAGCGGGGGCTGCCGCGCACCGGGAAGACCGACAGCGTCACCTGGCAGCGGCTGCTGCGGATGACCCGCGAGCCGGGCACCTGGGACCTGTACCTGATGGGCGGCCAGCCGGCCGATCCACCGGATCCGCGCTGCGGGACCGGACGGGTGATGTGCATCGACAAGACCAGCAGGACGCTGCGCTGGATGATCGACGGCCGGACCGTGTCGACGATGGCGGTCCGCTTCGGCTCACGCGGCACACCGACCCGGGAAGGTGTGTTCACCGTCTACTGGAAGTCCCGCGACCATGTGTCGACGCTCTACGACTCGCCCATGCCCTACGCGATGTTCTTCAGCGGCGGCCAGGCCGTGCACTACTCGCCCGACTTCGCGGCCCGGGGCTACGCGGGCGGCTCGCACGGCTGCGTCAACGTACGGGACGAGGGGGCGATCGCAAAGCTGTACGCGCAGGTCCGCGACGGCGACAAGGTCGTCGTGTCCTGGTAGGACGCGGAAGGGGAATTGGGGCGCGGGCGGGACCGGGGGAACGTGTCCCGCCCGCGCTCAGGTGCACGAGCCGTAGGTACGGGGGGAACCCCGGCTCCGTGCGACGGCCGATGACCAGTCGGCTCACTCATTACTGCGCCGGGGCGCCCGAAAACGTCACACCCTCGGCGAGGAGAATTTCACCGAGTACGAAACCGCAGGTCGCACGGGTGCGAGGGACTGTTTGGAGCGACCGCGGTCCGCGTCGCCCGCGTGGCCGCCCTGGCGCCCGGAGCGCTTGCCGGCTTGCTTCCCGGCCTTCTTCCGGTCCTTCTTCGCTGCCTCGTCCCGCTCGCGGTCCTGCTCGCGGTCCTGCTTTCCCGGCCTGTCGTCGTGGCCGCGCCGGTCCGTGCCCTCGTCGTGCCGCTGCCCCGAGCCGCCACCGGACCCGGACAGGACGCCCGTGCAGTACTTCCAGACCCGGGAGCCGCCCGCCGCGTCGCGCAGGGCGTGCCTGCGGTCGGCGTCCAGCCGCTTGCCGTCGCGGAGGTCGCGGCAGGCGGAAGCAAGCTCCCTGCGGCTGTCAGCGGGGCTGTCTCCCCGGTCGCCGGAGCCGGGCTCGTGGGCCGGGTCGTCGCCTGCCGCGCCCCGTCCGGCATCGCCGCCGCCCGGGTCGTCGTCGGGTGTCGCCCCGCCCTGCGCGGCGTCGCTCGGCGAGGGCGACACCAGCGGGCGCTCGGGCGGCGTGACAGCGGCCGAGACCGAGGCACCGGGCTGCGGCTCGTCGTTGCCGAACGGAGCTTTCAGGGCTCCGGTTCCGGCTACGAGGGCGGCACCGCCTGCCATGCCGACCGCCAGCACGGCGGCCAGGGCGAGTCGCGCGGGACGGGACCGACGAGGCCGCCGGACACCACCGGAGCCGCTGCCGCCCGGGGTTCCGATCCGGACCAGCCCGGCGTCCGCGGCCTCGGCACCGGCCTGCCCGCCGGCGGCTCCGGGAGCCGCCGCGGCGTCGGCGCGTTCCGCGCGCGCCTTGCGGAAGGCGGCCATCGCCGCGGCCTCACCGGGGAGTTCCTCACTGGTCGGCCGGGGTGCGGCGGAGAGCGCGCGAAGCGCTGCGGCGAGCCGTTCGGCCTCGCCCCGGGCGGCGCCGTCGGCAGCTTCGAGTGGCTCTCCGCTCAGCAAACGCTCCGCCGTATCGCGATCCAGCCACCTGTGCTGCTCGTCGGCCATCACACATCCTTCTGCGTCCGTGCGGCGCTGTGCGTCACGCGTGCGGACGCCATGGCACCGCCGCGCGGTTCTCGCTGCGGCGGCAGGGCGTCGAGTACCCCGGCCGATTCCGGATCGGCCTCCGGATCGTCGCCGAGCAACTCGGCGAGCCGCTTCAGGCCCCGGTGCGCCGCCGTCCGGACGGCGCCCGGGCGCTTGCCGAGGGTCTCGGCGGCGGTCTTCGCGTCGAGCCCCACCACCACCCGCAGCACGACCGCCTCCGCCTGGTCCTGCGGCAGCTGGGAGATCAGGGAGAACGCGCCGTCGGTGGCGAGCGCCTCGATGGCCTCGTCGGCCGTGTCGGACTCGGCGGCCCGGCCGGTCAGTTCCGTCTCGTCGCCGCCGATCGCGGGCCGGCGCCCGCGCATGCGTATGTGGTCCAGCGCGCGGTTGCGGGCGATACGGGCGGCCCAGCCGCGGAAACGGTCCGCGTCGCCGGTGAACCGCTCCAGGTCCCGGGCGATCTGCAACCAGGCCTCGGACGTCACGTCCTCGGCCTCCGGGTCGCCGACCAGCGTCCGTACGTACCCGAGCAGCCGCGGGTGCACGGCCCGGTACACAGTCCGGAACGCGGTTTCGTCTCCGTCCTGTGCCGCGCGCACCGCGGCGGTCAGCTCCGCGTCGTCCCCCAGCACCGCGCGCCCTTCTGCGCCTGGACCGGCGCCGCTTTCGCGGACCGGGTTCTCGCCGTCGTGGTTCCTCGATTGATGGGTGCGGTGTGGTCACCGCAGGTGGTTGCGGTGGTCTTGGTACCTCCGCGGTCTGGCGCGAAAGGCACGTTACGACCTGAAACCACTCCCCGTCCATGTCCGTCCATGATGCAACTAAGCCGTGACACGGTGGGGTGTGACAGAAAACGCACCGCGGGCGCTGTAGGGAGTACGGGCCGCCGCGCGGCCCGCACCGCGCGACGGCCGGGGCCTCTCCTGTGGGGGGTGGCGGCCCCGGCCGTCTCCGGCGCGGTCACCGGCGCAGCGCTTCGACGGGCGGGATCCGGGACGCTCTCCACGCCGGGTACAGGCCGGCCAGCAGACCGGCGGCCAGACCGAGGGTGGGGGCGACGGCCAGGGTGGCGGGGTCGATCACCGGTGTCCACTGCCGCGCCGCGGCGACCGTGACCACGACGACGGTGCCGATCGAGGTGCCGACGAGACCTCCGACGAGGCCCAGCGCCGCGGACTCGGTCAGGAACTGCAGGGTGATGTGGATGCCGCGCGCCCCCAGAGCGCGTCGCAGCCCGATTTCTCCGGTTCGTTCCAGCACTGCCACCAAAGTGGTGTTGGCGATGCCGACTGCTCCGATGATGAGACACACCCCTGCGAGGAGCAGGAACAGCTGGCTCAGATCATCGCTGACCGCGGTACGCAGGGACCGCGGGTCGGGCGGCGGTGTCACCTTGAGGTACTCGGGGTGGTCCGGGCGCAGAGCCACGGCCGCCTCGTCGGCGATCTGGGCGGCGGCGCCGAGCCGGGTCGAGATCAGCATCTGCGCTCCCTCGTCCGTGGGGACGCCCCACGTCCGTTCGGCGACCGAACGCGGCACCGTGATGGACATCAGCAGTTCCGGCTTGCGTTCGACGTCCTTCAGAATGCCGATCACGGTGAAGGCGGTGTCGCCGATGAAGACGGCGGGGTGGGTGCGCAGCGTGGTGATTCCGAGACGGGCCGCGGTGGCCGAGCCGATGACGGCGACCGCTTGGTGATGCGTCTCGTGAAAGCCGTCGAACGCCCTGCCTTCGACGAACCGGGCTTGTGACGCCTGCCAGATGCCGGGGGAGGCGGCGATCACCTGGGTCCGGGCGTCGGCGCTGTTGGCCGTGCCGACGGGGCCGGCTCGCACCGCCTGTTGCGGCCCGAGCCGCACGCTCCAGAACACACCCGCGGCGACCGCGCCGTTCAGCCGGGTGATGCGGGCGTCGGCGTCCCGCGGGAACGACAGGTCCCGGGCCGCGGCGTTCCTGGGGCCGATGTCCGTGACGCTGACTTCGGTCGCGGTCAGCGAGTTGAACCGGTGGTCGATCTGAGACGTGGCTGTTCCGGTGAGACCCAGGACCGCGATGAAGGCGCCGACACCGAGAACGGTTCCGAGGGCGGTGAGAACCGAGCGGGCCGGCCGCTGAAGCATGCCGGCCACGGCTTCGGACAGCAGATCGCGCGCGGCCAGCCGGGACCGTTGCGGAGCGGCGTCGCGCCGGTGCTTCGTCATGCCGCCTCCGACCGGTGGGCGCGGTCGTGGAGGACGCCGTCGCGGATCGTGACGGTGCGTTGTCCGTGCTGTGCGACCTGACGGTCATGGGTGATCACGACGATGGTCATACCGTCGCGGTGCAGGGCGTCCAGCAGTTCGAGCAGGGACGCGGACGTGGCGGAGTCGAGATTTCCCGTCGGCTCGTCACACAGCAGGAGTGAGGGTTCCCCCACCAGGGCGCGCGCGACTGCGACGCGCTGCCGTTCGCCGCCCGACATCTGGGTGGGGAGGGCGGCGGCACGGTGTGCGAGGCCCACGCGCTCCAGGACCGCGGCGGCGCGCGCACGGCGCTGTGGGCGGGGAACGGCCCGGTAGACCATGGCGAGTTCGACGTTCTCCAGCGCGCTGCGATGCGGAAGCAGGTGGAAGGCCTGGAAGACGAACCCGATCCGTTCGCCGCGCAGGGCAGCCAGACGGGTGGCGCTCAAGGACGCCGTGTCGATCCCGTTCAGCAGGTACTGGCCGTGCGTGGGGGTGTCCAGGAGCCCCGCGATGTTGAGCAGGGTGGACTTGCCCGAGCCCGACGGCCCCACCACGGTGACGAACTCCCCGTCGGCGATGCGCAGATCGCAGGGCCGCAGGGCATGTACGGCCGGAGGACCGGGGTAGGTGAGCCCGACGCCACGGAACTCGATGACGGCGCTGCCCTGGGTGGTCGTGGTCACGGCCCGCCCACAGTCGCTCTCGAGTCCACGCCCACGACCACCTGGGCACCGGCCTCAAGGCGTGCGCCCTTGCGCGGAACGATCTCCACGTATCCGTCCCCCGACACACCGACGGTGACAGGGATCCGGCGCTCCTTCCGCCCCGTCCTCTCGGTGACGCTGGTCAGACCGTCGGCACCGGTCGAGACAGCCGACGAGGGCACGGCGAGAACCTTCCCCTCGGAAGAGGCCGCCACCACAGTCAGCTGCACGTTCTCGCCGTTCAGCGTCATCGGCAAGGGCCGGGACGGTGTCACCTCGACCGTGTACTTCTGCTCGCCCGGCTCCTCGCCGCCGTCTTTCGCGGTGGGGCGCTCCAGGCTGATGGACTCGACCTTTCCGGTGAACTCGCGGCCCGCCGTGTCGGAGTAGATCCGCACCTTCTGGCCGGCACGGATCATCCCCTTTTCCTGCGGGGTGACAAAACCCTCGACGGTGAGCGCGCCGGAGGACAGGGACAGCAGGCTCTCCCCGGCTTCGTCGCCCACTTTCGCGCGCACGTCCTCGACGTACGCGGGGAAGGCTCGGACGAACACCACTTCCGACATCGGAAAGGTGGGGACGGTGCGGGGCGGGTCGGCCTCGGGCTTCGCCACCGGGGAAGCAGCCGCTTCACCGGGTTCGGGTCCGGGATCCTCGGCCGGGCTCACGGGAGCCTGGGTGGCCGGTGCTTCGTATCCGATGGAGCGGTAGAAGGAGGTGACAGCCTGTTCGGTGCCCGGGCCGAAGACTCCTGACAGGTCGCTTCCCGTGGGGTGGCCCGCATTCCGAAGCGCCGCCTGGAGCTGAGCGACGTCCTCACCGCGCTTGCCGGGTACAAGGTCGCGGTAGGCGGGAACGTCGCCCTTGAGGACGAACAGCGGACGCCCCGAGACTTCGAGAAGCACCTGCCCGGCGGCGAGCTTCCGGCCCGCAGCGGCCTTGACCTTCGTCACCACCGAACGGCCGGCGTCCTCGCCGGCTCGGGGCCCGGAGGAGATGTCGGTGTGCTGGGCGGCCGTGACCTTCCCACGGGTGATCAGGGCCTGGGAGATCACCCGATGTTCCACTCGTGCCGTGAGGATGTCCGGTGGCGGAGGCGCCGTGTCCGCGGCGACCTGCGCCGGAGACTTGATGAGAAGAGTGGCGCCCGCACCCGCTCCGGTGCACAGGAGACAGGCCAGGACGAGGACACCGAGCGCTTTCCGACGCTGGGCCAGGCCACGAGAACCGTGCGACATCAGGACCCCGCTATGACGTCGGCAGCCTTCTTCACGGCCTCGTTCAGGGACTTTCGCTCCCCGTTCAGCTGCTCGGGCCGTGACTCGATCTCTTCGTTCTGGAGCGCCACCTCGGCGTCGAACCAGACCTTGGCGACCTTGGTCTTCTCCCGGCAGGTGATGTCGGCGGTCGCGGTCCTGATTTCGAGCGACGTGACGCTCCGCGAGCCGAACTGCGGGTCATCGCTGGCGTCGAGCGGCCGCGCGTAATGGAAACCGCTCTTCTTCATGCAGTCGGACCAGGCCTTGAACGCCTCGACGACCTCGGGGCTCTGCTGGGACTGGGCGAAGGTCTCGTTGCTGATCGTCTGGGCGATCGTGGTGTTCGCGGCACCGGCGGAGATCCTCCGGTCGGCCTCGCCGAGGCAGCCGCCCTCCGGTACGGGCTTGCCCCCCACCTTCTCGGCGCCGCCCTCCAGGGCCTGCTTGTCCGGGCCGGTACCCGACGTGCCGTCCAGGGCGCCCTCTTGGACGGCCTGGTCGTACGCTTCCTGCTCATCGGCCGCCGGCTTGTAGCCCCGCTCCTTGGCGAGCGCCATGTCGTGAATCCCGTAGCGCCAGTCGACCAGGGTCTTGCCGCCGATACGGGGCAGGTCGGACGCCGGCTCCCAGGAGAAGCCGAAGCCCTTCATGCAGTCGCCGACCAGTACCTTTCGGGCCTGCGAAATCTGCTTTCGCTCGGCGTCCGACGGCAGGTATCCCTCGATCGGGAGCACCCATGTCGCAGGGTCGGCCGGGTCGAATGAAACGGTGGGCTTCGGTGTCGCCACCGACGGATGTGCCGTGGTCGCATCGCCCGAACAACCGGCGACCGATACCACAGTTGCCGCGATCACCAGCGAACCAATGCTTGCTCGCCGAGCCTTCATGCGCATGGGGGTGTACCTACTACCAGGGATTGCCGGGCCCTGCTGTCGGCCGCACAGCCGACAGCAGGTCGCACAGCGTGGATGAATCAGAGCGTCTGCCAGGCGAACGAGGCGTTCTCGTTCTTGGTGACCGAGAGGTTGGACTGAGAGCGCGGGCTGGCCCAGTCCGCGGATCCCTTGTAACCGCTGTTGAAATACGTCACGGCGTAATACGTCGAGTGCTTGTTCTTCACTGATGCGGCGTTGTTCTTGATGCCCTGCAGATTCCCGCTTCCGCCGTGGCAGAACTTCAGCGGCTGGGTGCCTCCCTGCGGAGCCCCGCCGATCCGCTCGTCAGCGAAATCCCAGACGCTGTAGCCGACGTTGCGGTAGGCGCCGCCGAAATCCGAGTTGTAGTAGATCGCGTACTTGAAGGTGGAGGTCGCCTGGGACTTCTCGCAGGCTTCGGGGCTCATCTGGTTCTCGTACCCGGTGTTGGCGTGGGCGGCGGGGGTCATAAAGGCCCCCATCACCACCACGGTTGCTGCCACAACGGAGAGCTTTCTCTTCACGTCCTTCTCCTTGATTGGTCGACTTCACACCCGGAAGTCGAAGCAGATCTGCCGAAGCGGCGTCAGGCCGCTGTCCGCTGGCGGCGGGCGAGGGCGTCGGCGGCCGAGCGGCGGCGCTTGTCGTGGACGTCCACGAGGGTGCCGGCGCCCTCGCCGGCGGTCTCCTCGCGGACGCGGAGGCGTTCGGCGACGGCCGTCAGGCGGGTGTCGTCGGGGCCGACGGCGAGATAGAAGAGGGCCTCGTCGACGGCGCGGTCGTCACCGCCCCACCGGACCACGCCGTCGAGTTCGGCGAGGATGTCACGGAGGACGGCGACCTCCAGGGGGAAGTAGCCGCCCTTGGTGCCGGGCGGGTAGTGGCCGGGCCGGATGCGGACGGCGGTGCCGGAGGCCAGGTTGCGGGCGGCCCCCCGCAGCCCCTTCGGAGCGGTCCAGCCGACGGCCTCGCCGGGCTGGAGCTCGGCGATCTCGTAGTGGAAGCGGCGGACGAGGTGGACCAGGACGGTCTCGGGAGCGCCGAGCCGGACCTGGAGATCCGTCACCGGCGTCCCCGGCACGGGCCGGGTGGCGATGGATCCGCCCTGGTCGGCGGCGGTCTCCATGTTCCACCCGTTGGCCGAGCGGATTCCGGAGAGGAGTCGCTCGTTACGGGCCTCGGCCCGTGCGACGCCCTCACGGACGGCCTTGGGGAAGGCGTAGTCCCGCGGCTCGGCGGCGTACGCGGGGGAGGCCAGCGCCTGCGAGTGGGGAAGCGCCGCCGCGGCGGCGGTGACGGCGGCGGCACGCAGCAGGAAGCCTCTGCGGGACAGCGGGCGGCGGGCGGGAGTGGCGCTCACGTGGTCCTCTTCTCGGGATGCTCGGGTGTGGTGGTGCGGCGGTGTTCGGCGAGGGCGATCAGGGCGAGCGTCACCGCGATCACCGCACCGCCCGTCATCACGGGAGTGACGAAGCCGGGGACGGCCGCCGAGTAGGAACCACCTGACGACATGCGGCAGTCGAGGGCGGGCGGCAGGTAGGACACGCTGTAGCCGCTCACCTGCCCGTACAGCGAGGGGTTCGCGTCCTGGCAGGCCTGGGCGGTGCCGCTCTCGTCGAGGAAGAGCGACACCAGGCCCCAGACGTAGGCGACCGCGGTGACGGCTCCGGCGAGCGCGGCGCCGCCGCGTGCCACGGCCCCCGAGCCGCCCCTGCCGATCGCCGAGAAGCCGTATCCGACGAGGGAGAAGGCGGTGACGGCGGCGACGACGATGCCGATCAGCAGGGGCAGGGCCGCGGGATACGAGGAGGTCATGGCGACCACCTCACCCGGCGGCGAGCTGCCGGACAAGGTTGTTGTACTTCTCGAAGATGTGGTACAGCCCCATCCGCTTGGCGGCGTCGGCCTCGGCCTGGTCGCCCCAGCCCTGGTAGCGGCGGATGATCTCGAAGATCTCGCCCTCGGTGTAGTTCAGGCTCATGGCGCGCAGGGTGGTCTCGCCGGCCGGCGGGTTCTTGCCGCCGGGCTTGCCCGCGACGCCCCACAGGTGGATCAGCGGCACGGTCCGCATGGCGAAGGCGTTGTCCTTGTTGACCTTCTGCCACATCGCCCAGATGTCGGCGTCCTTGGTCGGGTCGGTGCGGGTGCCGGTGACGAAGCCCTTGTCGATGCAGTGGTTCCAGGCGCGGATGCCGACCTCGCCGCTGATCTGCGCGATACCCGTCGAGGAGTCCTTGACGATGCCGATGCCGTTGAGGTGGTACGAGGCGACCTGGTGGTCGACGCCCTGGTCGATCAGGTCGTAGTGCCGCATCTCCCAGTACGCGGAGGTCTGGATCATCGCCTTGCGCATGCTGTACGTACGGGACAGCTGGGTGGTCTGCGCGTCGTGCGACATGATCGTCTCGAAGCACTGGGTGTGCGTGAAGAGGCGGGCGTCGGCGCCGGTGCCGCCGTCGTCCTCGAAGCCGATGCTGCGCATGTAGCGGCTGAGGTCGTCGTGCAGCGCGTTGAGGAAGGAGCCGTCGAAGCCGACGTCGGGGAGCGGCGGCCGGGGCGCGTTGAAGGAACTCTGGCCGGTGTCGCGGCCCGAGGCGATGTTGACGTCGATCTCGATGGCGCCGGTGCCGGAGCCGATGGTGCGGGTGACGATCTGGTCGTACGCCCAGTCGGCGGGCAGCGGGTAGCCGAAGTTCCCGGAGAAGCCGGAGGACATGTCGGAGACGAACGAGGCGGTGGAGTGCCCGGCCTCCCCGACCCGGGTGCAGACGTTGCGCGGCCCGTACACACCGACCTCGAACCGTGAGCCGTCGGCGGCCAACGCGTCCACGATGCCCTTGAAGTGCGGCAGGACGTTCGACGTCACCTCGTGGTCGAGCGCGTCGAAGTCGACGGCGAAGAAGATCCGCGTACCGGACTTGAAGCCGTGGTCGAGGGCGGCGTTGGCGGCGGCCTGGCCGGCGGCCCGCCCGGCTGCGTAGTTGAAGCCGTCGGCGTCCCGGCCGTACGTCTGGTAGATCGGGAAGCAGCGCAGGCCGTTCGCGGCGATGGTGGCCAACTCGCCGGGCTGGATGGCCTTCTCGGGGAGAGAGGTGGCGCTGGGGTTGGTGAGGTAGCGGCCTATGTACTTCACGCCGGCCGCCTTGAGGGCGGCAGCCCGCGCGTCAGTGATCTTGGTGACGCCGTCGCAGGCCTCGCCGTTGCGGCTCTGGTCACCGTAGGAGACGAGGAGGGAGGCCCAGGTGGAGAAGTCGCCCTTGCCGGTGACCGGGAGTTTCGCGAAGGACTGGAAGCTCTGGACGGCGGTGGAGACCGCGCTGGTGAAGTCACCGAAGGCGACCGAGCGCTGGTTGAGGATCATCGCGCCGGTGAAGAGCCGTGCCCAGTTGCCGGAGCTGCCGACCGACAGGGTGTGCGACTTGAGGCCGGACTGGGTGCCGGGACCGAAGACACCGTTGGCGGTCCCGTCCGCCATCCCGATCTCGTACTGGACGGCGAAGAGCATCGACTTGGCGACGTCACGCGAGTGGTGGCCGTCGCAGGGGATGACGTAGAAGTCCTTGCGCAGGACGTACTTGCCGTTGAGCCACTGCTGCACCGAACGGACCGCGCTGGAGCCGCCGCTGACGGTGACGTACGCGTCCATGTTGAACAGGCCCTTGATGACCTTCGGCCACAGCGCGCTGCCCGGATAGACCGCGCTCAGCCCCATGTCGGCGTTGAGCTGGGTGACGGACTGCTTCATACGGGCGCTGTACGTGCCGTCGATGGCGCTGCCGTCGTAGCCCTTGCAGTACAGGGCGGACTGGAGGATCCGGCAGAAGTCCGCGGACGGCACGTTGGACGCGTCGATCTTGCCGTACTTCTCCGCGATGGCCGCCAGGGTGGCCGGGCCGAAGCTGTTCGACAGGCTGGTGATGCCCAGCTCGTACTGGAGCGCGCGGGTCAGGGCGTACATGGTCGGCCAGCCGGTCTGCCCGTTCTCCTCGACCGTCATGCCGATGCGGCTGCCGTACGTACGGTTGATGAAGACCTGGGCTTGACGCACCATCTCGTCGGCCATGAAGTGCCCTCTCAGCAGGGGATGCGGGGGCCGCGCCTGGTATCGGGCGGCACTTGGTGGTGAGCGGCACGGGCCGGTGGCGGAGGTGTCCGCAGGGAACAGGGGAATGCGTGGTGAGGTCAACGCCCGTGAGGAAGCTTTTGACTTGACCATTTCATGGCCTACGCATCAGACGATCTTGGACTGATCCCTGCAATAGCACCCAGACCGGGCCAGGTCAGCGGTCTTTTGTGATGAACCCGTACCCGAGGTGACGCCGAACGTGCACACAACCTTTTACCCGCTCGTGCGTCCCAACTGCACGACCAGATGCGGAATGTGGTAGACCGTCACTTTTGAGCGGATGCCCGCGGTTTGCTACGGACGGCGGTCACTGGGCTGGGCGGGCTTGCCCTCGGCCCCGGACGCGGTGCCGTCGGCGCCGTCGCCGCTGTGCGCGGCGCCCGATCCGTTCTCCGCGTTGCCCGCGCCGCTGTCCACGTTGCCCGCGCCGCTGTCCGCGTTGCCGGTGCCGCTGCCGGCGTTGCCCGATCCGTTCTCCGCGTTGCCCGCGCCGCTGTCCGCGTTGCCCGCGCGGTTGTCCGCGTTGTCCGAGCCGTTGCCGGCGCCGGCGGAACCGGGGTCGCCCTTCTCCGGTCGGGCGGTGCTGCCGGGCTTCGCCTCGGCCCGGGCCAGTTGCTCCGCGCAGAACGCCGTGACGTTCCTCTCACCGCCCGCGGCCTGGACGAGGCGCTTCCAGGCCGTCGCGCCCAGGGCCTCGCCCCGGCCGTCGACCTCCTCGTAGGCACGGCAGTGGGCCTCGGTGTCCCGGGAGGCGGCCGGGCCGTCCGGGCGCGCGGACGCGGAACCGGACGGGGTCCCGGCGGACTCGTCCGGGGCGCCGGGGGCGCGGGTGGAGGCGGGCGGGCGACCGCGCTCGTCGGCGCCGTCCGTCGATCCCGCCGAGCCGATCGCCGCGAACGCGACCCCGCCCAGCGTGAGACTGGCGAGCAGCACGGAGAGCGTGGCCTTCAGTGAGCGACCCGGATACCGCCGCTCCCGGGGCCGCCAGTCGTCGCGGCGGCGGGTGCGGGCCCCGTACGCGCCGGCGTCCCGGGCGGCCACGAACGCGGCCACCGCCCGCTGTTCGGCCTCGGCGTCGATCCCGTCCCGGACCAGGGCGGCCACGAGCAGCGCCTCGAGCTCCGCTTCGTCGAGGACGTGCCGGGCAGCGAGGCCCGGGTGGTCGAGACCGGCCGACCCGCGGTGGCCGGGCAGCCGGCCGTCGGCGTCCCGCGCCGCCCGGTGGTCGTAGGCGGAGCCCCCAGGGTGTACACGCCGACGGCCCGGAAACCCGCCGCCGTTCTGCTGTTCACCCATGTCCTGTTCCGTCCCTGCTCGATCCACGCGTCCCGCGGCGCCCGCCGGGTCCGTGCGACCCGGCCGGCCCGGCCGACCGGCCCGGAGTTCCGGGCCCGATCCATACGTCTCGCTCGTCCGCCCTGTTCAGGGCATCGAACCCGGCGACTGTGCCCGGCCCGTCGGCATCGTTCACCTCGACTCCCCCAGCGTCCGGGGAGCCTCATCCGTCACACCTTCGGCGCCCAGCCGGGTGGCCAGGCGCTTCAGACCCCGGTAGGCGGCCGTCCGTACGGCGCCCGGCCGCTTGCCCAGGACCCGGGCGGCGGCGGGCCCGTCCAGCCCCACCACGACCCGCAGCAGCACGGCCTCGGCCTGGTCCTGCGGCAGGCCCCGGACCAGCCGCAGCGCCTGCTCGGTGGAGATGGCCTCCAGCGCCTGGTCGTGGGTGCTGTGCGGCCCGGGCAGGTCCAGGACGTCCTGCTCCAGCGCGGACGCCCTCGGCCGTACGCGCCGGCGGCGCAGATGGTCCAGCGCCCGGTGCCGGGCGATGGTCGCCGTCCAGCCGCGAAACCCTGCCCCGTCGCCCTTGAACCGCGCCAGGTCCCGGGCGATCTCCAGCCAGGCGTCGGAGGCCACGTCCTCCGCCTCGTCCCCGACCAGTCCGCGCAGATAGCCGAGCAGTCCGGGCTGCACGATCCGGTAGGCGACCGCGAAGGCCGCCTCGTCGCCGTCCTGGGCCCGCGCGACGGCCGCGCCCAGTTCCCCGTCGCGCGGCTGCGCGCGCCGGGGTTCCTCTCGCTGGCCCAAGAACCGTCCTCGTCCGTACCGGGTTGTCCTCCACGATCATCAGCGCCGTACCGCGGAGAAACGTCACAGGTGACGTTTGGCCACAGATGTGCGCTGGGTGAGTGGCAGCTGTGTGACAGCAGGTGCGAATGTGACCATTTCCAGGGGTGGGGTAGTTGAGTTCTCGCAGCACGCGCGCGTACAGACCGCTGAGCATGAAGAGACGGGCATGGCTGACCGTCGGCGCCGTCGTCCTGAGCGGAGCAGGGGTCGTCACGTACGCGATGGCCGATCCGCCCGGCGGTTCCGACGGCGCGTCCCAGAGCCGCGAGCCGGCCGTCCACACCGTGCGGCTCAAGGACAAGGGCGCCGGGCGCAAGGGCCTGGCCAGGCAGGACACGGACCGGTTCAGCGCGGTGCTGGTGACCTGGAACGACCCGGACGCCCGGGTCCGGGGCACGGCCGAGGTGCGGACCAGGGATCTGGAGAGCCGGCGCTGGTCCGGCTGGCAGAAGCTGGCGGCCGACCCGCCCCAGGCCGACGGCGCCGAGGGCGAGCGGGCCCTGCGCGGCGGCACCGAGTCCCTGTGGACCGGCGACGCGGACGGCGTCGAGGTGCGTGTCGTGAACGCGGACGGCACGGAGGCGGGCGGCCAGCCCGCCGGCATGGACGTGAAGCTCCTGGACCCGGGCACCGACCCGAAGGGCGCCATCCGGCCCGCGGCCTACGCCGAGGAGACCCTCGCCCCGACGACGACGCCTCCCACCGAGACCCCGGCCGAAACGGCCACCCCGACGGAGACGGCCACGCCGACCGGTACCCCCACCGACACGGCGTCCCCGTCCACGTCCGCGTCCCCGACGGCCTCCCCCTCCCCGACCCCCACGGTCCCCGCGCCCCGCCCCTCGACGGTCGTCAAGCCGCCGATCATCACGCAGGCCGAATGGGGCGCCTCCACGGACTACGACGGCACGCCCGCCTACGGCACCGAGATCAAGGCCGCCGTCGTCCACCACACCGGCATGGACAGCGACAACACCCTGTCCTGCGCCCAGTCCCGCGCCCGGATGCGCTCCATCCAGCAGGAGCACTTCGCGCGCGGCTACTACGACATCGGCTACAACTTCGTCGTCGACAGGTGCGGCCAGATCTTCGAGGGCCGCAGCGGCGGCATGGACCTGCCGGTCACCGGCGCCCACGACATCGGCTTCAACACCGACACCGTCGGCATCTCCTACATCGGCAACTTCGAGAAGGCCCGGCCGAGCCGCGCCGCGCTCGACGCGATCTCCCGGCTCGTGGCCTGGAAGTTCGGCATGTACGGCATCGACCCGACCGGCAAGGTGACACTCACCTCCGGCAGCCCGGCCGGCCAGGACGGCAACAAGGTCGACCAGGGCGTCTCGATCACCCTGCCCCGGGTCTTCGGCCACCGGGACACCAACGCCACCGCCTGCCCCGGCGCGAACCTCTACTCCCAGTTGTCCCGGATCGCCCAGGTCGCCAAGACCCCGGGCATCTCGCACGCCCTCGCCACCTCCGACTACAACCGGGACGGCGTCGCCGACCTGGTCGCGGGCACGCCCAAGGCGCTGAGCGGCGGTGGCACCGTCACCGTCGTCCCGGGCGGCATCGACGGCCCGGTCACCGCCGCCAGGGTGACGCTCTCCCAGAGCAGCCCGGGCGTGCCCGGCTCCCACGAGTCCGGTGACGGCTTCGGCACGTCCAGCGCGTGGGGCGACGTCAACGGCGACGGCTACGCCGACCTCGCGATCGGCGCACCCGGCGAGGACGACACCAGCGGCCACGCCGACCGCGGCGCGGTGACGGTGATGTACGGACCCGCCCTCGCCACCGGCTTCTCGTACACCACGTCCGGGGTCACCTCGACGGGCGCCAGGCTCGGCTCCACGGTCGCCGTCGGCGACTTCAACGGCGACGGCAAGGCGGACGTCTTCTCCGCCGGCACCGGCAAGGGCGGCAACTGGAACGCCCGGCTGACCGGCGGTGCCACCGCGTACGGCACGCTCACCACGGCCACGGGCGCCGTCTCCTACCTCGACGCCGCGACCGGCGACTTCAACCGGGACGGCTACGCGGACATCGCCCTGAACTACCGCGACACCGGCGGCATCGGCCGGGTCGTCCGCTTCGCGGGTTCCGCGACCGGTCTGTCCAAGGTGGGCGTCATCTCCGTCAAGGGCGGTCGCTCCCTGGCCGCCGGTGACGTCAACGGCAACGGCTACGACGACATCGTCATCGGCCAGCCGGTCGCGTCCGAGTCCGGCGGGAAGTCCGGCGGCCAGATCACCCTGGTCCCGGGCACGGCCACGGGCTTCACGACCACCGGCATGACCGTGATCCACCAGGACACGGCGTACGTGCCGGGCGGCAACGAGTCCGGTGACGCCCTCGGCACCTCCGTCTCGGTCGGCGACTACAACGCCGACGGGTACGCCGACGTGCTCGCGGGCGCCCCGGGCGAGGACCTGACCCGGGACGGCGTCAACCGCGCCGACGCGGGCGACGCGATCCTCGTCAAGGGCACCGCGTCCGGTCTGACCGGCTCCGGCTCGGTGGGGATCTCGCAGGACACCTCCGGCGTCCCGGGCGCCACGGAGAGCGGCGACCGCTTCGGCTCGTCGGTGTCGCTGACGGACCTGTCCGGCTACGGCCGGGCGGACCTCACGTTCGGCGCCGACGGCGAGGACGGGGGCGACGGCGTCCTGCTGCACCTGCCGAGCAACAGCACCGGCCTCGGCTACGCCGACTCCGTCGTGTTCGGCAAGTCCACGCTGGGCACCCCGACGGACGCCCGCCTGGGCCAGACGCTGACGCCCTGACGACTCGACCGGTCCTCGGCCGTTCGCCGGATTTCTCCGGCAGCCCGAACGGACGGGTGGGCGACGGGGGAAGGACTCCCCCATCGCCCACCAAGAGGACCGGAATCGAGCCGCGAATGACACGCCTCCTGCTGCACACCGCCGTCGCCACCGCCCTGGCCGCCGGCACGCTCGGCCTGACCCAGCCCGCCCGGACGTCCTCCGCCCCCTCCTCCTCCGACGGCGTGCACACCGTCCGGGTGCCGGACGGCGACCCGGACGTCCGCTCCCTCGCCCCGCGCACCACCGAGCCGTTCAGCATGATCGGGGTCACCTGGGACGACCCGCACGCGGTCCTGGACGGAACCGCGCAGGTGCGCACCCGCTCCCGGGAGAGCGGCGAGTGGGGCGCGTGGCGGGCACTCGACACCGACGTCCAGACGCCCGAGACCGGCCCCGACCGCGACCGCGCCGGAGTCCGCGGCGGCACCCAGCCGCTGTGGACCGGGCCTTCGGACGGCGTCGAGGTGCGGGTGTCGGGCGAGGGGCTGCCGGAGGGGCTGCGCGTCGAGCTGGTCGACCCGGACGGCGGGTCGGACGCCGTGGACAGCGCGGTCGTCGAACCCGACGCCGTCGAACCGGCCGCCGGCGCGCCCGCCGCCGAGCGTCCCGCGGTGACGTCACGCGCCGCCTGGGGCGCCGACGAGTCCCTGGTGAAGGACCCGCCCACCTACACCGCCGACACCCAGGCGATGTTCGTCCACCACACGGCGGGCACCAACGACTACACCTGCGCCGAGTCGGCGTCGATCGTGCGCGGCGTGTTCCTCTACCACGTGCGCAGCAACGGCTGGAACGACATCGGCTACCACTTCCTCGTCGACAAGTGCGGCACGGTCTTCGAGGGCCGTGCGGGCGGCATCGACAAGCCCGTCCTCGGCGCCCACACCTACGGCTTCAACACCGCCACCAGCAGCGTCTCGGTGCTCGGCGACTACGGCAAGACGACCGCGAACTCCGCAGTGCGCGAGTCGGTCGCCAAGATCGCGGCCTGGAAGCTCGGCCTGTACGGCATCGACCCGACCGGCACGACGGTGCTGACCGCCGGAGCCGACAACGGCAAGTTCAAGGCGGGGCAGACGGCCACGCTGCACCGCATCTCCGGCCACCGCGACGGCTACCCGACCGAGTGCCCCGGCCAGTATCTCTACGACGACCTGCCCGAGATCCGCACCCTCGCCGGGAAGGCCGCCCAGGCCGCCGCGCAGGCCGCTCCCGTCATCGAGGACGGCGCCACGCCGGCGCTCGCGCGCTGACGCTACCGCCGGGGCGCGGCGGCCGTCGCGTCCCGGCACAGCAGCCGCAGCGAGCCGTGCCCGGCGTAACAGCGACGGGCCTCGTCGATGGGGTCCCAGAGGCGTCCGTCGGGGGTGCGGATCCAGTGGTCGCCGCCCGTCGCCCACCACTCGGCCCCGGTCTGACGCGCCATCACCTCACCGGCGTAGGCCCCGAACCCGCGCAGCACCTCCCGCACGGCGGCGTACGGGGCTCCTTCCCGCCGTATCCCTTCGATCATCCGGTCGATGCTCCACAGGCTCTGCGCCGAGTAGTCGAGGTGCAGCCGTGCTCCCTCGCGCATCGTCGCCACCGTGTCCGCCGCCCACCGCAGCGGCTTCGCCGCGGCCGAGGGCCTGGTTTCCGCTTGAGTCGTCACACCCCGGAAAGCGCCGCGGTGTGACGTTTCGTCACACGAAATCGGCGACTTCCCCGAAGCGGCGCAGGACCGCCCCACCTCGGCCCTACGACGGTCACAGGACTCTTCCAGGAAAAGGGGTTTGGGCCGGTCGGAGGCCCGGTGGCCGGCTTCTCAGCCCAGTTGCCGGCTCCGGCGCGAGACGACCGCGCGCAGCACCCGCCGCCCCTCGGTCGACACCTCCAGCGCCCGCCGCAGCCCGGCCGGTCCATGCCCGGCCAGGACCTCCAGGACGGTGATCTGGCGGCGCAGCTCGGCGGCGACGAGCGGCGACATGCCCTCCGTACGGCCCTCGCGGCGCACGGCGACCGACGAGGCGTCGTCCGCGGCGGTGTCGAGGAGGCGGTGGATCTGGAGGGAGGCGACGGAGCAGGCGTCGGCCCACACCCGTACCCCGGCGGGGGACCGCCCGGCGGGGGCGGCCTCCAGCATCCGGTGGGCGAGCACGACCGCCTCGTCCCCGGTGTCCGCGGCGTCCAGCTTCCCCCGCGCCTGCTCCAGCCCCGCACCCCAGTCGCCGCTGCCGGCGCCGTCGCTGAGGCTCGCCCACAGCGGCCGCAGGATCTCGTCGTCGCCGCCCAGCAGGGGCACGCACCGATCAAGACAGGCCAGCCCGCTCGCGGCCAGCCCGCGTTCGTCGGCCTGTGCGATCAACTCCACCAGGCTCATCACACGCCTCCCTCCGCGGGCCTGCAGGGGCCCTACCAGGCCGCTTCCAGCCCTGACCCCTCACGGAACCCGCACTTCCCCTTACTGCGCGCGACGGCCCCGGAACGTCACAGGGGCACGACGCCCAGCCGGTCGAGGAGGCGGAAGAAGAGGTTTTCAGCCAGGGGATCGGGGTCTGAGGTGAGTACGTCCACAAGGGCGTCGGCGTTCACTTCGTGCCCGGCCTCGGCGGCCCAGCGGACGGCGTGCTCGGCGGCGTCGCGGGGGTCGAGGAAGTAGTCCTCCAGCGTGAGGCCCTCCCGGTCGGCCCTCAGGTACCCGGCCGTGGCGGCCCGGGCGAGGCAGGTCGTCCACGTCCCGCTCTCCGGCGCGGCGGCCTCCAGCACCACGGCCTCGCTGTTCATGACGTACCCGAAGAGCGCGGGCGCCCCGGTCTCCCGGGCGAGGGCGTTCATGTTCCCGACGTCGCCGTCGCTGCTGGGGTACTCCCAGACCTGCCACCCGCCCGGCGCCAAGGCGCGCCGCACCATTGCGTCCGTCACCTCCGCCAGCGCGTCCAGCTCCGCCAGCGGCCGCTCCCCACGGCCCACGACGAAGTACCCCCAGTACCCCATGCTCCGGTTCCCCCCGGCATATTCGATTCGGCTCGCGTCAGAAGACCACCACATTCGTACGGCAGTTCGCAGCCGTACGGGCCAATTCGACCGCGGTCAGCCGAGCCTGTCCGCGAGCGCCCGGAACTGCGCCCAGGACAGTTCGGGCGGGCCCGGGTCCCACAGCTTCTGCACGGTCGCCCGCAGCGGCATCCGGATCCCGGCCGCCACCTGGCCCTGCGTCTGCGCGCTCGGGACGTCGCCCCAGACGGCGAAGACCCCGCCGAGGATCTGCCCGTCGTAGCGCTCCGGCACGGCCTGCGTGTCGCGCAGCACCCGTGGCGTCCACTGCTCGTAGATCCGCTGCCCCGTCGGATAGACGAAGGTCTGCGGCTCGCCGAGCACGTAGTACAGGAACTCGTCGTTGTAGTTGATCACCTTCCGGCCCGCGCTCAGGTACGCCGCCGGCGGCCGGGCCCCGATCTCCTTGCCGGTCCAGTAGCCGACCTGGATGTCCTTGTCGGCGGCGACGGAGGTGTCCTTGAAGAAGCCGTCGTTCCAGGCGCGCGGGACGCGCTGGTGCTTGCGGACGGTGGCGGCCCGGTCGTTGAGCCAGCCGGTGGCCAGGTCGGCGACCGTCGCGCCGGAGCCGTACTTCTGCCGCGCGGCGGCGGCCAGCTGCGGGAACGACGCCTCCGGGTCGGAGCGCACCAGTGCCTGGTACTCGTCCCCGCCCAGGTGCCACGGCCCGCCCGGGAACAGCTCCGCGTACTCGTTCAGCAGGTCGTCGACGATCTGGGCGCTCTCGCTCTTGGAGATGTCGATGGCCCCCTGCACCGCCGACCCCCGCGCGGTGCGCAGCTGGAGGTCGGGGTGGGCGGCGAGGACCGCGCCGAGGTGCCCGGGCGAGTCGATCTCGGGCACGACGGTGATGTGCCGGCTCCGCGCCAGGTCGACGATCTTCCGCACCTGCGCCTTGGTCAGGTGCTCCCGGGACACGATCTCCGGGTGCGAGTCGGACTCGATCCGGAACCCCTGGTCGTCGGAGAAGTGCAGACCGAGCTCGTTGAACTTCAGATCGCCCAGTTCGCGGATCCGGTCCTCGATCCAGCCGGCCGTGTAGTTCTTGCGTGCGATGTCCAGCATGAACCCGCGCTGCGGCTTGGCCGGCTCGTCCCGCACCACGCCCTCGGGCGCCGTGCCGCCGCCGCGCACCTCCTGCTTGAGGGTGCGGGTGCCGTAGAAGACGCCCGCGTCGGCGGGCCCGCTGATCTCCACCCGCCCGTCGCGCACGGTCATGACGTACGACTCGGGATTGGCCTTCTTGCCGTCGTCGAGCGTCAGCCGTACGTCCCCGGCGCGCCGGTCGCCCTTCTCGCCCTCGTACGTCAGCCCGAGCTCACCGGCGATCAGCCGGCCCTCGTCGGCCAGCGCGGGGTCGTCCACGACCACGCGGTCCCCGCTCGCGGGGCGCCAGCCCGGGCCGCGCGCCGCGGTGTGCTCGCGTACGGCGGGGATCGTCCGCGGCGCCTCGGACAGAGCGTAGGAGCGGCTGGGACTGGGGGCGCCCTCCGGCGAGGTGCCCTGCGGGGCGCCCGCGGACCGGCCCTGGGAGGGTCTGGCCTGCGGCCCGGTGGTCCCGCTGTCGCCGCCCGAGGCCGCCCAGAGCCCCAGACTCACCCCGGCCGCGATCACGACCAGGGCGACGGCGGCGGCCAGGACCAGCACCTGCCGCTGCTTTGCTTGCTTCGTCTGCTTCGCCGAACCTCGGCGCCTGTGCTGACTCACCTCGCCAACCTAAGACCCCCTGCCGCCTCACGCGCGTCCACCACACGTTCCGAATCTCTCTTCTCCGGGGTGAAATTCGGGCATCCGTCGGACACGTCATGGTCGTACTCGGTAGCGTGACGTCACATCTCTCACAACATGCCCTGCCGACACACGTGACGCCCACGAGGACCCACGCTGCCTGCGCACCGTCTCCCAGACCTCCCCGGCCGGCTCGCCATACCGGTGGAGCACTTCAACGCGGCCTCCGCCGAGGCCTTGGAGGAGACGCTCCTCGCCTGCCTGCACAGCCCCCGCTGGTCCCGCCGTGTCGCGGAACACCGCCCCTATCCGGACCTGGACTCCCTGCTGGCCGCGGCGGAGGAGGCGGCCTACGACCTGACCTGGCCCGACCTGACCGAGGCCCTGGCAGCCGAGTCCCTGCCGCCCCTCCCACCCGGCACCTACTCCGCGGCCCACACGGCCCTCAGCGCGGCCCACGCCGCCTACGAGGCCCGCTTCGGACATGTGTTCGTCATTTGCCTGGCTGATGTGCCGCCGGCGGAGACCCTGGACCGCCTCCTGGAAGCCATCCGGTCACGATTGACCAACGATCCGGAGGAAGAACGGATGGTGGTAGCGGACGAACTCCGCCGCCTGGCAAGGGCACGGCTGGTCAGCACCCTCAGGGGCGCGGAGAACTGCGCGACCAGCCCCCACGGCGCCGCGCCCGGCAGATAACAGGACACCCCACCCCAGAAGCCGCGAGGCTAGCCCGTACGCATGCCAGTTTGATCACACAGCCAGACCCCGGCTCAGCCCAGCGGCAGGGCCTCGCTACGATGCTGGGGGCCGGTGGACCGTACCCGGCCGGGCCCGACCGACACACCAAGCCGGCGCGGCCCCAATCCCCGCTCCCGGAGGAAACTTCCGTGCCGGCTGGAACGCTGTACCGCGGCCGGGAAGGAATGTGGTCCTGGGTGGCTCACCGAGTCACCGGCGTCCTCATCTTCTTCTTCCTGTTCGTTCACGTGCTGGACACCGCACTCGTCCGTGTGTCGCCCGAGGCCTACGACAAGGTCGTGGCCACGTACAAGACGCCGATCGTCGCGCTGCTGGAGTACGGCCTCGTCGCCGCCATCCTCTTCCACGCGCTCAACGGTCTGCGCGTCATCGCCGTCGACTTCTGGACCAAGGGCGCGCGCTACCAGAAGCAGATGCTCTGGACCGTCGTCGCGCTCTGGGTCGTGCTGATGCTCGGGGCCGTCTACCCCGTCCTCGGCCACGCCGCTCGTGAACTGTTCGGGAGCTGACGCCAATGTCCACGACTGAGAAGACCGCCGCCGGCGTCGGCCCCGTCGAGGGTGGCGCCGTCTACACCGTCGACAACCCGGCGCCCTTCATCGAGGCCCCGCGCAAGCGCACCAAGAAGACCCCGAAGTCCACCCGGGGCAACTTCGAGCTGGCCGCGTGGCTGTTCATGCGCCTGTCGGGCGTGGTGCTGGTCGTGCTGGTCCTCGGCCACCTGCTGATCCAGCTCGTGCTGGACGGCGGTGTCTCCAAGATCGGCTTCGCCTTCGTGGCGGGCCGCTGGGCGAGCCCCTTCTGGCAGGTCTGGGACCTGTTGATGCTGTGGCTGGCGATGCTGCACGGCGCCAACGGCCTGCGCACGGTCATCAACGACTACGCGGAGCGCGCGAACACCCGGCTGTGGCTCAAGGGCCTGCTCTACACCGCCACGGTGTTCACCATCCTGCTGGGCACGCTGGTGATCTTCACCTTCGACCCGAACATCCGCTAGGCACGGGGCTGCGAGAATCATGAAGATCCACAAGTACGACACCGTCATCGTCGGCGCCGGTGGCGCCGGTATGCGCGCCGCCATCGAGTCGACGAAGCGCAGCCGCACCGCCGTGCTCACCAAGCTCTACCCCACCCGCTCCCACACGGGCGCCGCGCAGGGCGGCATGGCCGCAGCGCTCGCCAACGTGGAGGAGGACAACTGGGAGTGGCACACCTTCGACACGGTCAAGGGCGGTGACTACCTGGTCGACCAGGACGCCGCCGAGATCCTGGCGAAGGAGGCCATCGACTCCGTCCTCGACCTGGAGAAGATGGGCCTGCCGTTCAACCGCACCCCGAACGGCACGATCGACCAGCGCCGCTTCGGCGGTCACTCGCGCAACCACGGCGAGGCCCCGGTCCGCCGCTCCTGCTACGCGGCCGACCGCACCGGCCACATGATCCTCCAGACGCTGTACCAGAACTGCGTCAAGGAGGGCGTGGAGTTCTACAACGAGTTCTACGTCCTGGACCAGCTGATCACCGAGGTCGACGGCGTCAAGCGCTCGGCCGGTGTGGTGGCCTACGAGCTGGCCACCGGTGAGATCCACGTCTTCCAGGCGAAGGCCGTGATCTACGCCTCCGGCGGCTGCGGCAAGTTCTTCAAGGTGACGTCCAACGCGCACACGCTGACGGGTGACGGCCAGGCGGCGGTCTACCGCCGGGGCATCCCGCTGGAGGACATGGAGTTCTTCCAGTTCCACCCGACCGGCATCTGGCGCATGGGCATCCTGCTGACGGAGGGCGCACGTGGTGAGGGCGGCATCCTCCGCAACAAGGACGGCGAGCGCTTCATGGAGAAGTACGCGCCGGTCATGAAGGACCTCGCCTCGCGTGACGTCGTCTCGCGCTCCATCTACACGGAGATCCGCGAAGGCCGCGGCTGCGGCCCCGAGGGCGACCACGTCTACCTGGACCTCACGCACCTCCCGCCGGAGCAGCTGGACGCCAAGCTGCCCGACATCACGGAGTTCGCGCGGACGTACCTCGGCATCGAGCCGTACACGGACCCGATCCCGATCCAGCCCACCGCGCACTACGCGATGGGCGGCATCCCGACGAACGTCGAGGGTGAGGTCCTGGCGGACAACACCACCGTCGTCCCGGGCCTGTACGCGGCCGGCGAGGTCGCCTGCGTGTCCGTGCACGGCGCGAACCGCCTCGGCACGAACTCGCTCCTGGACATCAACGTCTTCGGCAAGCGGGCCGGCATCGCCGCGGCCGAGTACTCCCAGACGGCGGACTTCGTCGAGCTGCCGGAGAACCCGGCCGAGTTCGTGCTCAAGCAGGTGGAGATGCTGCGCGACTCCACCGGCACCGAGCGCGTGACGACGCTGCGCCGGGAGCTGCAGGAGACCATGGACGCCAACGTCATGGTGTTCCGCACCGAGCAGACGATCAAGACGGCGGTCGAGAAGATCGCGGAGCTGCGCGAGCGCTACAAGAACGTGTCCATCCAGGACAAGGGCAAGCGGTTCAACACGGACCTGCTGGAGGCCATCGAGCTGGGCAACCTGCTCGACCTCGCCGAGGTCATGGCGGTCTCCGCGCTCGCCCGCAAGGAGTCCCGCGGCGGTCACTACCGCGAGGACTACCCGAACCGCGACGACGTCAACTTCATGCGGCACACCATGGCGTACCGCGAGGTCGGCGCCGACGGCTCCGAAACCGTCCGTCTCGACTACAAGCCGGTCGTCCAGACCCGCTACCAGCCGATGGAGCGTAAGTACTGATGGCTACCCCCGTTCTGGACAAGGAAGACGCGGCCGGCAAGCCCGAGCCCGGTTTCGCCGACTCCCCCTACATCACGGTCACCTTCCGCATCCGCCGGTTCAACCCGGAGGTCGCGGCGGAGGCCGCCTGGGAAGACTTCCAGGTGGAGATCGACCCGAAGGAGCGCGTCCTCGACGCCCTCCACAAGATCAAGTGGGAGCTCGACGGCACGCTGACGTTCCGCCGCTCCTGCGCGCACGGCATCTGCGGCTCGGACGCGATGCGGATCAACGGCAAGAACCGCCTTGCGTGCAAGACACTGATCAAGGACATCAACCCCGAGAAGCCGATCACGGTCGAGGCCATCAAGGGCCTGACGGTCCTGAAGGACCTGGTCGTGGACATGGAGCCGTTCTTCCAGGCGTACCGGGACGTCATGCCCTTCCTCATCACGAAGGACACGAACGAGCCCACGCGCGAGCGTCTGCAGTCGGCCGAGGACCGCGAGCGCTTCGACGACACGACGAAGTGCATCCTCTGCGCCGCCTGCACCACCTCGTGCCCGGTCTTCTGGAACGACGGCCAGTACTTCGGCCCGGCGGCCATCGTCAACGCGCACCGCTTCATCTTCGACTCGCGTGACGAGGCGGGCGAGCAGCGCCTGGAGGTCCTCAACGACCGCGACGGCGTCTGGCGCTGCCGCACGACCTTCAACTGCACGGACGCCTGCCCGCGCGGCATCGAGGTCACGAAGGCGATCGCCGAGGTGAAGCGGGCGCTGATCACGCGCCGGTACTGAGGTCGTCTTCCGTACGGCTGTGAGGACCCCGTTTCCGCTGGAGACGGGGCCTTCTGGCATATGCCAGACCATTGGGTGAACGCGGCGGCGAAGGGACGCACGGGTGTCGTCCGGCCTACGATGATGGTCTCGACACCAGCCCCCAGGAGGCACCTGATGTCCGCAGCTTCCGTCGAGCAGCCCTTCCACGAGGAAGAGCCGGTCACCCTGACGACCATCGCCGACGAGATCATGGAGCGCCATCCGGGCTACCGCGTCGAGATCATCGGAGGCCATCTCCTCGTGACCCCGTCCCCGGATGCTCCCCATGCCCGCGCCCTCACCGGCCTCATGATCCCGTTCATCGCCGCGGGCCTGCATGGCGGCGAGGCCGAGGTCCTCCAGAACGTCGGGCTCTGGCTGCCCACCGGCGCCGAGGACTACGCCATCCCCGACCTCGCGGTGGTGGACGCCGACATCGACGACCACTTCGTCGAGAACAACGCGTACGACCCGGCCTGCTTCCGTCTCGTCCTGGAGGTCACCTCCGGGAACTGGAAGGACGACCTCAGGACCAAGGTCGCCGCCTACGCCGAGGCCAAGGTGCCCGTCTACGTCATCGTCGACCGCAAGCACCAGCGCCTTCACGTCCTCACCAACCCCGCTGGGAACGGGTACGAGAACCACCGTCCTCATGCCCCCGGCGAGATCGTCGCCCTTCCCGACTCCATCGGCGCCAAGGTCACCTTGGACGTTGCCGAGATCCTGAAAGCGGGTCAGGCGAAAAAGGTCGGGTGACCCGATCCGGACAGAAACGGAACGGGACCGGCCACTTGGTGTTCGGTATCTGTCACGGGTGTGACTCCCGTGACCAGACTGCCCGCATGGCATACCTCAGAAGGGCCGCCGCCGCGCTGCTGGCCACGGCTTCCGCGCTGCTCTCGGCAACCCCCACAGCCTCGGCGACCCCCTCCCCCGTCCTGGCGCGGGAGAGCTTCGACCGCCTCCCCCTCGGCCCCGTCACCCAGGGCCGCGACTGGACCTCGGACACCTCCGACGGCACGCTGACCGTCACCCGCGCCGCCACCGGTCACGGCCGTGAACTCCGCATCCGCACCGAGGGCAACGGCCGGGCCTTCCTGGTGTTCCCGGACCTCGCCCCGCCCGGCAACAGCTTCTGGGCCCGGATGCGGCTGAGGGTGGACGCGTTCCCGACCGCCCCCGACTGGGCGCACTGGACCCTGGCGGAGGCCTCCGGCCCGGACTCCCCGACCCTCGTCCGCCCGCTCGGCGGCCAGTACGTGCCCACGGAGAAGCGCAACTTCTACGGCGTCGGTTCCGACCTCGGACCGACGGGCGACTGGACCGCGTGGCAGACCTCCGCGCCGGCGCAGGGCGGTAAGTGGCAGTGCGTCGAGTTCCACCTGGACGCCACGGACAACCGTGTCACCGTCTACTTCGACGGCGTACCCCAGCCCGACCTGACCGTCTCCACGGACCAGCACGGCGGTACGTCCGCTCCGTTCGTCTTCCCTGCCTTCGAACAGCTCAAGCTGGGCTGGCAGCTGTACCAGTCCGACCCGAGCCCGTCGTCGTACGACATCCGGCTGGACGACATCGCCCTGAGCACGCGGAGAGTCGGGGGGTGCGCGGACTGAGGGGCTCGTGCCCGCTCACAGTTGGCTCAGGATCGTCGGATCCGTGATCTTCGTGTCGTTCGCCAGCAGCATCGCCTTGCTGAGGATCACCGCGAGCACGCGGTCGCCCTCATAGGGGAGGTAGCCCGTGTGCGGGGCCGACGGATCGGACTTGGGGACGATGCACAGGTACTGGTCGTTCGGGGTTCTGAGGATGTTGCCCGAGCCCAGGTGGATCTTGTAGGTGTGGCGGTCGCCCTTCACGTGGAGGAAGCGGCCCTCCAGGGTGCAGCGGTCGGCTATCGCCAGGCGCGGGACCAGGCGTTCCAGCAGGAGCCTGCGGGTCTCGGCGCTCTGGTTGAGTTCGCCGAAGCCGTACGACGCCCAGTACTCCCGGAAGCGGCCGCCGGGGCCGCCGTCCTGCCAGGTGGGGTCGTTGCCGACGCTGGAGACGCCGACGAACAGGTCGACGTCGCGCAGGACTTCGGAGAGGACCAGGGGCGGGATGTCCCCCAGGGGGAGCGGGGCGACGGGGTCCTCGCCGGGGGCGAGCCACATGGTGTACTCGCCGCCGGTGCAGTGGGCCGAGTTCTCCGGGGCGTCGATCGGGTAGAAGCGGACCTGGTCGGTACGCAGGCGCAGGTAGCTGCCGGAGTCGGTGGTGTCGACGCCGTACTCCTCGCCGTCGCCCTCGATCCAGTACTCGGCGCGCAGGCCCCACTGGGGCAGCTCGCGGGTGGCGGGAGGGGCCGAGTCGTCGACGCACAGGCGGAGCTTGTTGCGCCAGCCGCGCAGCGCGGCCAGGGAGTGGAACTGGTGCTGGCGCAGGACGTGGGCCGCGAAGCGGTTGGAGTATGTGTGCGTGGCGCGCTCGGCGTCCGTGAGCAGGTAGACCTCACGGTGGGCCTGCTTGAAGGGCTGGGTGACGCCGTGCCGTTCCAGCCAGTCGCGCCAGGCGACGATCTCGGCGGGCTCGTGGCCGATGGGGTGCCAGAGTTCGACCCGCGTGCCGTGGGGCAGCGGTTCGTCGGCCAGGGTGCGCAGTTCACCGTCCGCGTAGCCGGCCGCTTCGCCGTCGATCGTCCACAGCAGGCGGCGGGCGAGCATGCCGACCAGGGGGTGGTCGAGGTAGCGCTCGCGCCAGACGGCGTACGGCCAGCTGCGGCGGGCCAGGAACTGGCGGTCCAGACGCTCGCTCTGGGCCGAGAGCATCTTGTCGATGTCCTTGACCTGGGTCTTGAGGTCCTTCAGTTCGTCCGGGTGGTCGCGCTTCACCGCCGCCGGGACGCTCTTGACCGGCTTGCCGGCCGCGTTGCGCCAGCCCAGCACGGCCCGGGTGCCCTGGATCTCCAGCAGGGCCGTCGCCTCGCCCAGGTGGTGCGTCGCCCGGCCGGCCTGCGTGAGTCCGTACGCCGGGACCGCCAGTTCCTCGATCTCCTCGCGGCCGAGGCCGAGCGCGGTGGCCCGGGCCTCCAGGGCCGTGTCGAGGAGCTTGGCGGTGTTCTTGTAGGTCACCCGCGTGGCCAGCCGGGCGAGTTCGGCGAGGGCGGCCCCGGAGTCGGCGCGGGCGAGCGCGACGACGCCCGCGTTGGCGACCTTGGGGTTGCGGGGGCCGAGGCCCGCGACCTTCTTCAGTGAGGTCTCGACCAGGGCGCCGAGGGCGCGGGCCGTGCCGGGGTCGGGCGGCAGGAGGGAGAGGAGCCAGGCCAGGCCGCGCAGGGCTGTCGCGTTGTACGGGTCGTAGGCGTTGTTGATGTCCGGCTCCCACGCACGCGGCTCCAGCGGGAGCGTGCGGGGACGGCCGACGAGGGCGAGCCAGGAGAGGAGCCTGACGCGGACCGCGTCCGCGCCCAGCGTGTCCAGCAGGGCCCGCGCCCCCTTGTCCCATGTGGCCGTGGGCTTGGACGCCGTGGCTGCCAGGGAGTGCCTGAGGAGTGCCTGCCAGTCGGGGGTCGTGGCGTCACGCATGGCCTGTTCGGCCCATGCCTCACCGACGTTGAGGACAGGCTCGGTGAGCCGGCGGGCCAGGCTCGTGAGGTCGTCGGCGCGGTAGGCGTCCAGGGCCGCGCGGCGGACGACGGCCACGACGGGTGCGGGGAGCGGGCGGCCGGCGGCCAGTTCGGCGCGGGCCAGGACGTCGAAGCGGGCCGAGTGCCAGAAGGTCTGGCGGCGGGCCAGGTCGGTCAGGGCCCGGTGGCGCTCGGCGGCCAGCGGGTCGTCGTCGAGGCCCTCGGAGATCAGGGCGCACAGGGCGAGGTGGCCGCAGCGGTCCTCCGTGCTGGTGCCGGCCTGTCCGAAGCGGTCGGCCAGGGCGTGCAGCAGCGCGCGGCGGTGCTCGGGCGGCAGGTCGTGCAGCAGGTCCAGCATGGGCTCCCAACTGCCGCCCCAGGTGCCCCGGCTGGAGTCCAGGGCCCGTAGCGCCTCGTCGGCGACCCGGCCCATGTCGCCGTCGGCGATCCTGTCGCGCAGCCGGTCCAGGTGGGACCGGGGCGTGCGGAAGGCGCTCATCAGCCACCGACCAGGGGCACGAGCTTCAGGAACGTGACCTCGGTGCCGAGGGGGAGGTCGATCTCCTCGTCGGGGTCGGTGACCTGACGGTCGCCCACCAGCACCAGGAAGCCGTTGCCCGCGAACGCCCGCAGGGCCAGGGCCGTCTGTGCCTCGGGGTCGATCCGGCGGGGCGTGCGCAACGCGTACCCGTTCAGCACGCGCTCGGTGTCCTCGGGCCGCACCAGGCCCTGGAACACCTCCGGCGTCCGGGTGTTGAACTCGGCGACCTCCTGAAACACCCGGCGCGGGATCAACTCCCCGGCGGTCAGCCGCTCCTCGGCGATCTCCAGCCTCCAGGCGGCCCGCCGCTCCCCCGCTGTCGTCTCGTCGACGAACGTCACGATTGCCATGCCGACGACCGTACGGGCCACCACTGACAATCCCCCGCCGGCCATGTGTTGAACATGTTCAAAAACAGGTCTAGAGTCATCCCCGACAGCGTTTTGAACGTGTTCAAGAAGGGTGGGGCAATGGACCGCACGGTCATCGCCTACGTCATCTACCTGCTGGTCAGCATCGGTCTGACCATCTGGGTGGCCCGCACGCTCAGCCGGAACGGGAGGATCTTCCTCGCCGACGTGCTGCACGGCAACGAGAAGCTCGCCGACGCCGTCAACCACCTCCTGGTGGTCGGCTTCTACCTCGTCAACCTCGGGTTCGTCGCGCTGTACCTGAGCGGCGACGAGACCATCACCGACACGCGCGGCGTCTTCGAGGCCCTGTCGACCAAGCTCGGCGTGGTGCTGCTGGTGCTCGGCGTGATGCACCTGGCCAACGTCTACGTGCTCAACCGGATCCGGCGGCGCGGTGCCATGGAGCGCGAGCAGGTGCCGCCGGTGCCGCCGCAGGGCTGGACCGCCCCGCAGGCCCAGGCCTGAGCGGAGCGCGGCATGAACGCCACCGCACCGGTCCGCCGGCTCACCGTCCTGTACGACGCCGAGTGCTCCCTGTGCGCGTTCCTGCGCGACTGGCTCCTGCGGCAACCGAAGCTGGTGCCGCTGGAGCTGGTCCCGGCCGGCTCCGAGGAGGCCCGGCGGCGGTTTCCCGGCCTCGACCACGGCGCCACCCTCGACGAGATCACCGTCGTCGGCGACGCCGGGCAGGTCTACCGGGGACCCGCCGCCTGGATCGTCACCCTGTGGGCGCTGCGCGAGCACCGGCCGCTCGCCCACCGGCTCAGCACCCCGTCCGGCGCCCGCCTCGCCAAGGGTGCGGTGCTTGCCGCCGCCAAGTGGCGCGGCGGCCAGTGGAACCGAGGTCAGGGAAGCGGGGCGCAGTGGGGCGGCCGGGTCTACCGGCGGGCGGACGGGTGGGCGTACGACCCGGGCCTCGGCTGGACCTACACCGCGCCGGGCTGCGCCGACGGCACCTGCGCCCCCCACCGGGCGCCGGGGCGCTGACGTTAGGCTCTCTTCCCGTGTCCGCGAAGAACGACGGCCCCGACGACGGCGCCACCCCGAGCAAGTCCGAGCAGACCCGCGCCCTGATCCTGGAGACCGCCATGCGGCTGTTCCAGGAGCGCGGCTACGACAAGACGACGATGCGGGCCATCGCCAAGGAGGCCGGGGTCTCCGTCGGCAACGCGTATTACTACTTCGAGGGCAAGGAACACCTGATCCAGGGCTTCTACGACCGGATCGCCACCGAGCACCAGGTGGCGGTCCGGGAGATCCTGGACCGGGAGAGCGATCTGGAGGCCCGGCTCGCGGGCGTGCTGCGGGCGTGGCTGGACATCGCCGCTCCCTACCACGAGTTCGCGGTGCAGTTCTTCAAGAACGCCGCCGACCCGGACAGCCCCCTCAGCCCCTTCTCCCCCGAGTCGGAGCACGCGCGCGAGGAGGCCATCAGCGTCCACCGGGAGGTGCTGGCCGGGGCGACGAAGACCAAGGTGGCCGAGGAACTGCGGGACATCCTGCCCGAGTTGATGTGGCTGTCCCAGATGGGCCTGGTCCTGTACTGGATCTTCGACCGGACCGAGGGCCGGGAGCGCAGCTACCGGCTCGCCGAGCGCGGGGCCCGCCTGACCGCGCGGGGCGTCGCCCTGGCCCGCTTCCGGGTGCTGCGGCCGCTCGTGCGCGAGGTGCACGAGCTGTTCACGGACTTCCTGCCGGGCATGACCCGGGCGGTCCCGGACCCCGCCGCGCGGCGGACCGGCGCGTAGGGCACGGCGCCCGGAGCGCGCAGGGCCCTAAAGCCGCGTGAGGCTCCACAGGCGGAACACGCCCGTGCCGTCCGACAGGTACTGGCCGCCGCCGATGTCCTCCGTGGTGACGACGTACTCCTTGCCCTGCCACAGCGGCAGCACCGGCACGTCCTGGGCGACGGTCTGCTGCACCGACTGGAAGTCCCGGTCGGCCTCGCCGCGGTCGGCGTAGCTCCGGCTGTCCTTGATGAGCCGGTCGACGGTCTTGCTGCTGTAGCCGGTGTTCATGGCGCTGCCGGTGCCGACGAGCGCGGCTTGGAAGGTGTCCGGGTCGGGGAAGTCGGCGACCCAGCCGACGGCGTACGCGTCGAGTTCGCCGCTCGCCCAGCGCTTCTGGAAGTCGGTCCACTCGTAGCCCTTGAGGGTGACCTGGAACAGGCCGCTCGCCTCCAGCTCCCGCTTGATCTCGGCGGCCTCCTGCTCACCGGCGCCGCGGCCCTTGGCGTAGCCGTAGGTGAAGCGGACGGGCAGGGTCACACCGGCCTGGGTGAGCAGCTTGCGCGCCTTCTTCGGGTCCGGCTCGGGGTAGTCGTCGAAGAACGAGGCGGTGTGCCCGGTGAGGCCCGCCGGGATCAGCGAGTACAGCGGGTCGACGGTGCCGTCGTAGACGGTGGCGGCCAGCCGCTCGCGGTCGATCAGCCAGGCCATCGCCTGCCGGACCTTCGGATCGTGCAGGGGCTTGCCCGCGCGGGTGTTGAAGTACAGGTTGCGGGTCTCGGAGCCGTCCGCCTCGAAGACGCGCTGCGCGGGATCGCTCGGGTTCAGTCCGGCGAGGACGTCGGGCGGCAGCTGGCGGGTCGCGACCTCGACCCGCTTGTCCTTCCAGGCGGTGTCCAGGGCGCCGGGGGTGGCGTAGTAGCGCAGTTCGACGGGCCGGTTCGCACCGCCCTTGACGGCGCCCTGGTAGCGGCTGTTGGGCGCGAGGACCGCTTTGACGTCCTTCGTGTACGACGTGAGGGTGTACGGGCCGGTGCCGTCGACACCGCTGCCGGTGCGCAGCCTGCCGGCCGGGTAGGCGGTGTGGTCGACGATCGAGCCGGCGCCGGTGGCCACCTTGAACGGGAACGTGGCGTCGGGCGAGGACAGGTGGAAGGTGACGCTCAGCCCGTGGGCGTCCACGGAACGCAGGGTGTCGAGCAGGGGCGCCGGGCCGACCGGGGACTTGATCCTCATGATCCGGTCGAAGGAGTACTTCACGTCCTCGCCGGTCATCATCCGGCCGCTCGGGAAGGTGAGGCCGGAGCGCAGTTCGCAGCGGTACGTGGTCAGGTCGCCGTCGGCGAACGCGCAAGCCCTGGCCGCGTCCGGTACGGGTGCGGTGCCGCCCGGGGCGAAGGTGAGCAGCGACTGGAAGACGTTGCTGAACAGCGCCCAGGAACCGGCGTCGTAGGCGCCGGCCGGGTCGAGGGACGTGACGGCGTCCGTCGTGCCGACCGTGGTGACCGTGCTGTCCTTCTTCGACGGCACGAGCTGCCAGGCGCCCACGCCCGCGACCGCAAGGACGAGCAGTCCCACGAGTATCCGCATGCGAACCGACCGCATCGGCCTTGCCCTCCCAGACCCGTGGGCCCTTGTACCAGTGCCACACCCCTTTGTGGCGGCCTCACCCAATCACAGGTGTTTGAGCGGGCGGAAGGGAGATCTGCCGAGTTGGGAAAGAACTTACCGATGGGTGTTTCGGTCCGGTTTCACAGCGTTCACACAGGGTCAGGCCTGCCGCGACGCGAGCTCGACCAGGGTGATGTCCGACGGTGCTCCCACCCTGGTGGGCGGGCCCCAGGCGCCCGCGCCGCGTGAGACGTAGAGCTGGGTGTCGCCGTAGCGCTCCAGGCCCGCGACGGTCGGGTTCGCGGCGGCGGCGAGGAGGTTGCCGGGCCAGAGCTGGCCGCCGTGGGTGTGGCCGGAGAGCTGGAGGTCGACGCCGTGTTCGACGGCGTCGTGGATCTGCACGGGCTGGTGGGCGAGCAGCACGCACGCGCGTGCCGTGTCGCGGTCGCCGAGGGCCCGGGCGAAGTCGGGGCCCTGGCCCTCGTCCTCGCCGGCGACGTCGTTGACTCCGGCCAGGTCGAAGTACGGCATCTCCCTGCGGGCGTTCTCCAGGGGGGTGAGTCCCAGGCGGCGGACCTCCTCGACCCACTGCTCGGCGCCGGAGAAGTACTCGTGGTTCCCGGTGACGAAGTAGGACCCGTGACGGGCCTTCAGCTGCGCCAGCGGGGCCGCGGCGGGGCCCAGGTCCTTCACGCTGCCGTCGACCAGGTCGCCGACGACCGCGATCAGGTCGGGCTGCGTCGCGTTGATCGTGTCGACGACCTTCTGCGCGAAGCCGCGGCCCAGGACCGGGCCGAGGTGCACATCGCTGACCACGGCGATCCGGTATCCGTGCGCGGCGCGCGGCAGTTTGGCCAGGGGCACGGTGACCCGCTTCACCTGCGGTCCGCGCAGCACGCCGTATGTCCCGTACCCCACGGTCCCGACGGCAGCGGCCGCGGCGGCCCCTGCGACGACCCGCGAGACGAAGAGACGGCGGGAGGGGCCGGCGGGGGTGGAGGGGGCGGTGTCCGTGGTGCCGGTGGCGCCTGGGGTGGCGGGTGCGGGGTCGGCCTGCGGGTGCGGGGCGGTGGCGGAAGCGGTCGCGGCGCCGGGCGCACCGGCGTGGCTCTCCCGCGGCGCGCCTGGCATGTCGGGCACACCGGCGCCGGCTTGCGCCTGCCGGTCGGCCACCGCCGCGCAAGCGGCTGCTCCGGCAGGCAGACCGGCGTGGCTCTCCTGCGACGCGCGTGCCCCGTCGGGCACCCCGGCGCCTGCCTCCGCCTGCGGCGCGGCCGCCGACGCCGCAGCGGGCGTCCCGCCGGGCGCACCGGTGCCGCGATCCGTCCCCGCGTCGGCCGACGCCGTCGACGGCGTCGGCACACCGGGCTCGGCGCCCGCTCCCCTCGCCCTCGCCCGCCGCTCGACGAACCACCGCAGCAGCGGCCGTACGGCCTCCCCCGCCAGGACCGCCAGCAGCAGGTAGATCGACAGGGCCAGCCACAGGAAGCCCGGCCAGGCCAGGACCTGCTGGAGCCAGAAGGGGGCCCCGGCGCGTTCGGCGACCAGGGCCGTGATCGCGAGGAGCCAGCCGCCGGCGATCAGGGCCGCGCCCGTGCGGCGGGTGAGGCCCGGGCCGCGGGTGGTGTCGCGGAACAGGCGGCGCCACACGTACCAGTTGGCCGTCACGATGACGGCCAGCACGAGGACGGCGACGAGTACGAAGACGATGGCCACGGTGTCGTGTCTCCCGATTGCCGTTATGACGTCCGGCGCAGTGCGCGCAGACCACGCAACCCGATGGCCCCGATGGCCGTCCCCAATACGAAGGAAACGACGGCGAGCAGCAGGTGCACCCAGAAGTACGCCGTGGGATGACCGTCGTCGAAGGCGAGTCCGCTGCTGTCCTTGACAAGGTTCTTGACGAAAGTGATCCAGATGACCCAGCTCCACACCCCGAAGGCGAGCAGGAACCAGGAGACGGGGCGGCTGAGCTTCATGGCTCCAGTATCGCCACCCCCTGTCCGGTTCCGTTCCCGGGGTGGGGGCACGGGCGGGACTTCCCCCCGAACGGCATGTACGTTTCCGATCGTGCCCGCTCCGAAGAAGACCGTCAGGCGATCCCTGCTGGTCACCTCCGCCGTCCTGTCGTCCCTCGCCCTGGCCGCGCCCGCCGCCGTCGCGGCCCCGAGCCCCTCGGGCAGTCCGTCGGCGAGCCCGTCGGCCACTCCCCCGGCGTCGATGTCCACCGTGGGCGGCGCCCGGCTCGGGCAGCCGGGCACGCAGGCGAACCTGGCGAGCGGCGTGCCGGTGCTGCCGAAGGACGTGAGCGCCCGCTCCTGGATCGTCGCCGACGCCGAGTCGGGTGACGTGCTGGCCGCGCACAACGCGCACTGGCGGCTGGCCCCGGCGAGCACGCTGAAGATGCTGTTCGCGGACACGCTGCTGCCGAAGTTCCCGAAGACGGCCAAGCACAAGGTCGTCCCCTCCGACCTGGCGGGCATGGGCGCGGGCTCCAGCCTGGTCGGGATAAAGGAGGACGAGACCTACACCGTCCACGACCTGTGGCTCGGCGTCTTCCTGCGCTCCGGCAACGACGCCGTGCACGTGCTGTCGGCGATGAACAAGGGCGTCGACAACACCGTCAAGGAGATGAACGAGCACGCCGAGGAGCTCCAGGCCCTCGACACGAACGTCGTCAGCCCGGACGGCTACGACGCCCCGAAGCAGGTCTCGTCGGCGTACGACCTGACGCTGATCGCCCGCTCGGGGCTGCAGAAGAAGGACTTCCGGGAGTACTGCTCGACGGTCAGCGCGAAGTTCCCGGGCCAGACGAAGAAGGGCAAGAAGGGCAAGCCCGTCCGCGAGTCCTTCGAGATCCAGAACACCAACCGGCTGCTGAGCGGCGACGCCGGCCTGCCCGTCTACCAGGGCATCGCCGGCGTCAAGAACGGCAACACCACCAACGCCGGCGCCACGTTCACCGGCGTCGCCGAGCGGGACGGCAAGGTGCTGCTGGTGACCGTGATGCACCCGGAGAAGCCGGAGCACAACGAGGTCTACAAGGAGACCTCGCAGCTGTTCGACTGGGGGTTCAAGGCGGCCGGGAAGGTGCAGCCGGTGGGTGAGCTGGTGCCGCCGAGGGGCGCCGCGCAGGCCAGTTCCGAGCCCGGCGCGAACCCCTCCGGTGAGGCCGGCGGCTCCGGGAGCGGCGCGGGCGGCACGGCCGGGACCGGTGCGAAGCCGGTGGCCGGCGCCCGGACCGCGGACGGCTCCGGCGGCATCGGGATCGCGCTCGGCATCATCGGCGGTGTGCTGGTGCTGCTCGCGGGCGGCGCGTTCCTGGTCAACCGCCGTTGGCCGCTGCCGGATCTGGTGCACCGCCGGACTCGCCCCTGACACCGGGGCCGCCGGAGCTGTACCGGCCCTCCGGGCGGTCCGGGCTGTCCTGGTCGTCGGGGCGGTCCCGTCGGTTCTGGTCGTCGGGGCGGTCCCGGCGGTTCTGGTCGTCGGGGCTGTCCCGGCGGCCCCGGTCGTCCCGGCGGTCCTGGCCGTCCCGGCGGTCCTGGCCGTCCCGGCGGTCCTGGCCGTCCCGGCGGTCCGGGCTGTCCCGGCTGATCTGGTCGTCCGGGCTATCCCGGCGGTCCTGGCCGTCCCGGCCGTCTTGGTCGTCCCGGCCATCCGCGCCCTCCACGCCCTCCGCGCTTTCCACGTCCTCCGCGCTTTCCGCGCCCTCCGCGCCCTCCGGGAGTTCGTCCTGCTTGCTCCGCGTCGCCGTCCAGGAGGCGCAGAACAGCACCAGCTTCGAGGTGAAGTTGATCCACAGCAGCAGTGCGACGGGCACGCCGAACGCGCCGTACATGCTCTTCGCGGCCACGCCCTGCAAGTAGCCGCTGAGCAGCAGCTTCAGCAGTTCGAAGCCGACCGCGCCGGTCAGCGCCGCCACGACCAGGCGGTGGCGCGTGGGCTCGACGCCGGGCAGCAGGGTCAGGACGTAGAGCAGCAGCAGGAAGTCGGCGAGCACGGCGATCAGGAACGCGGCGATGTGCAGCAGGACGCCGCTCCAGCCACCCTCGTCGATGCCCAGGTGCCGGGTGATCCAGCCGATCATCGCGGAGGCGACGGTGGAGGCGGCGATCGTGACGAGGAGCGCGCCGCCGAGGCCGATCAGGACGCCCGCGTCCTTGGCGTAGCGCAGGAGCGGGTTCTCCTCCTCTTCGGGCAGCTCCCACACCGCGCGCAGGCACTCGCGCATCGAGCCGGCCCAGCTGACACCGGTGAAGAACAGCAGCGCGCCCGCGATGAGGCCGATGGCGCCGGCGTTGTTCACCAGGCCGGCGATGTCCAGCTGGTCGGAGATGCCGGGCACCTGCTCGGCGAGCTTGTCCTGGAGCTTGTTCTGCTGCTCGGTGCTGAGCGTGGCGGCGGCGATGGTGGCGGACACCGTCAGCAGCGGGAACAGCGCGACGAAACTCGTGAAGGTCATCGCGGCGGCCAGCCGCGTCCACTTCACGCGGTCCAGCCGCTCGTACGACCGCCACGCGTGGGTGATCATCAGCCGCTCCGCCCACGGCCCGACGACCGGGAGCCTTTTCAGCCAGTCCATGATCCGACTCTGCCCTCCGCCCGGAAGACCCATGTACGGGTACCCCAGAACCGGAGGACTGTGGCCAACGCCATGCCGACGACCGCGCCGGAGACGGTGTCGGCGCGCTGCGAGGTGAGTCCGAGGCCGTAGTGGCTGACGGCCAGGCACAGCAGTTGTACGGCGGCGCCGGCGAGGTTCACCAGGAAGAACGCGGCGTAGGGGCGCAGGCCGCTGATCCGCCTGTCCCGGTAGGTGCCCAGGGCGTTGCCCGCGTAGGCCACCGAGCAGGCCGCGACGAAGGACAGGGCCTTGGCGGTGAGCGGGCCGAGTCCGGCGGGGCCGCGCAGGCAGGTGAACAGGGCCAGGTCGACGGCGTAGGCGAGGAGACCGACGGCGGCGAAGCCCAGGAGTTCCCGGCGGCCGGGAGCCGTGGGGGCGGACCACGCGCGCGTGGTCACCAATTGGCCACCGCCAGGCCGTACATCGCCACCCACACCAGGCCGATGAGGGCGAGCGCCCGGTCGCGCAGGACGACGTCCTCGGGTTCGCCGGCCGTGCCGCGGTCGGCGAAGACGGCGTACCGGAGGATCGCCAGGATGAAGGCGACCATGGACAGCTGCCGCCAGGGCAGCACGCTGGTGTGCGGGACACCGCCCTCCTCCATGGCCCACAGGCAGTAGCCGAGGACGGCGGCACCGGCCGCGAGCTGCCAGACGAAGCGGAGGTAGCCGGTGGTGTACTCGGTGAGCAACGCGCGTGTGGCGCCCGCCTTTCCGGCCATCTGGACGGCTTCGGAGTAGCGCTTGGCCGACACCATGAACAGCGCGCCGAAGCCGGTGGTGATCAGGAACCAGCGCGACAGCGGGATGCCGAGGGCGAGTCCGCCGACCATGGCCCGCATCAGGAAGCCGGTCGTGACGACGGCGAGGTCGACGACGAGGACGTGCTTGAGGCTGACGCAGTAGGCCAGTTGCATGGCGAGGTAGGCGGTCAGCAGGGCGGCGACGGCCGGGGAGGACAGCCAGGCCGCGGCGGCGGGCGCGAGGAGGGCCAGGCAGCCGCCGACGGCGTAGGCGAGCGGTACGGGGACCTGTCCGGCGGCGACCGGGCGGTGCCTCTTGGTGGGGTGGGCGCGGTCGGCCTCGGCGTCGCGGGCGTCGTTGACGAGGTAGACGGCGGCGGCGCAGGCGGTGAAGAGGACGAAGACAAGGGCGAGTTGGAGGAGGGCGTGCCGGGAGAAGAGCTGGCCGGCGGCCGCCGGGGCGGCGACCACGAGGACGTTCTTCACCCACTGCTTGGGCCGCGCGGTCCGCAGGAGACCGGCCAGGACGCCGCCTTTGCCAGGTGGCGGGGACTGCTCCTGGTGGGTGCGCTGCCGCAGGATGGCCGTCTCAGCCATGGTGGGCCCCTCCCCTCATCCAGCGGGCACCGAGCCGGGCCGTGAGCGCGCCGAGGGCCGCGCCGGCGGCGACGTCCGAGGGGTAGTGGACGCCGGCCACCAGCCGCGAGACGCACACGGCGGCGGCGAGCGGCGGGACGGCGCGTGCTCCCAGGGCGCCGAAGGCGACGGCGGCGGCAGCGGCGGAGGTGGCGTGGGAGCTGGGGAAGGAGTGCCGGCCGGCGGTGCGCACCAGGGGCTCGATATGCGCGGGGCGCGGGCGGCACACGATCCGCTTCACCCCCATGCTGACGAGGTGCGCCCCCGCGGTGAGCGCCGTGCCGCGCAGCCAGGCGCCGCGTCTGCGGCCGTCGACGGCGGCTCCGGAGAGCCCCGCCGCCAGCCAGAGCGCCGCGTGTTCCCCCGCCCAGGACAGGGTGCGTACGGCGCCTGCCACGCGCGGGTCGGTGCCGCACGCCCTGAGCGCCGAAACGATGCGGTGGTCCATGTCGTGCAGGTCGTCGAGGTCGTCCATGTGGACTCACTGTTCACGCCCACCTGGCCTGAACTCCGGCAATATTGAGCGACATCCCATTAATCACCCGTTTCGGGGAGGCATGCCATGTTGTCGAACTAATAGCTCACACAAGGGCGATACGGTCTCGGACATGTCTGCCGACACCGATTCCGACCCGGACGTCATGGGCCTGGACCACACCACCGTCACCGGCTGGGGCCGCACCGCTCCCACCGCCGCCCGGCTGATCCGCCCGCGGACGTACGAGGAGGCCGCGGCGGCCGTCCGCGACTGCGGGGCGCGCGGCGGGATCCCCCGGGGCCTGGGACGGGCGTACGGGGACGCGGCGCAGAACGCGGGCGGGTCCGTGCTCGACATGACGGGCCTGGACCGCGTCCACGCGATCGACGCCGACGGCGGCACCGTGCTGTGCGACGCGGGTGTCTCCCTGCACCGGCTGATGGAGGTGCTGCTGCCGCTCGGCTGGTTCGTGCCGGTCACCCCCGGCACGCGCTACGTCACCGTCGGCGGGGCGATCGGCGCCGACATCCACGGCAAGAACCACCATGTCTCGGGCTCCTTCGCCCGGCACGTGCTGGCCCTCGAACTGCTCACCGCCGACGGCGAGATCCGCACGGTGATCCCCGGAACGCCCCTGTTCGAGGCCACCGCGGGCGGCATGGGACTGACCGGGGTGATCCTCACCGCGACGATCCGGCTCCAGCAGGTCGAGTCCTCGCTGATGTCGGTCGACACCGAACGGGCGGCGGACCTCGACGACCTGATGGCCCGGCTGGCCGCCACCGACCACCGCTACCGCTACTCGGTCGCCTGGATCGACCTGCTGGCCCGGGGCGCCGCCACCGGCCGCGCGGTCCTCACCCGCGGCGACCACGCGCCCCTGGACGCCCTGCCCGCCCGCCTGCGCCGGGACCCGCTGTCCTTCCGCACCTCCCGCCTCCCGGCCGCCCCCTTGCTCCTCCCCGAGGGCCTGCTCACCCGCACGACCGTGGGCCTCTTCAACGAGCTCTGGTACCACAAGGCCCCCCGCGCGCGGTCGGGCCAACTCCAGCGCATCTCCGCGTTCTTCCACCCCCTGGACGGCGTGCCGCACTGGAACCGCGTCTACGGCCGGGGTGGTTTCGTGCAGTACCAGTTCGTCGTCGGCTACGGCCGGGAGGACGCCCTGCGGCGCATCGTGCGCCGGATCTCCGAACGCCGCTGCCCGTCCTTCCTGGCCGTCCTCAAGCGCTTCGGGGAGTCCGACCCGGGCTGGCTGTCCTTCCCGGTGCCCGGCTGGACGCTGGCGCTGGACATCCCGGCGGGCCTGCCCGGCCTCGGGGCGTTCCTCGACGAACTCGACGAGGAGGTCGCCGCCGCCGGCGGACGCGTCTACCTCGCCAAGGACGCCCGGCTGCGCCCGGAACTGCTCGCGGCCATGTACCCGCGCCTGGACGACTTCCGCGCCCTGCGCGCCGAACTGGACCCGCACGGGGTGTTCGTGTCCGACCTGGCCCGCCGTCTCCACCTCTGAGCGATCCCTAGGAGCTGTCATGAAGGACGCCTTCGGTCTCCCCCAGTCCCTGCTCGTCCTCGGCGGTACGTCGGAGATCGCGCTGGCCACCGCCCGCCGGCTGATCGCCCGCCGCACCCGCACGGTCTGGCTGGCCGGCCGCCCGTCGCCCGCCCTGGAGGAGGCCGCCGGGAAGTTGCGCGGACTGGGGGCGGATGTGCACACCGTCGCCTTCGACGCGCTCGACCCCACCTCCCACGAGGCCGTGCTCGGCAAGGTCTTCGCCGAGGGCGACATCGACATGGTGCTGCTCGCCTTCGGCCTGCTCGGCGACCAGGCCCGTGACGAGCGGGATCCGGAGGCGGCGGTGCGGGTCGCGCAGACCAACTACACCGGCGCGGTCTCGGCGGGCCTGGTGTGCGCCCGCTCGCTGCAGTCCCAGGGGCACGGCTCGCTGGTCGTGATGTCCTCCGTCGCGGGCGAGCGGGCCCGCCGAGCCAACTTCATCTACGGCTCCAGCAAGGCCGGCCTCGACGCCTTCGCGCAGGGCCTGGGCGACGCGCTGCACGGCACGGGCGTGCACGTCATGGTGGTCCGCCCCGGCTTCGTGCGGACGCGGATGACGGCCGGGCTGCCCGAGGCGCCGCTGGCGACCACGCCCGAGGCGGTGGCGACGGCCGTCGAGCTGGGGCTGCGGCGCCGCTCGGAGACGGTGTGGGTGCCGGGCGCGCTGCGCGTGGTGATGTCGGCGTTGCGGCACATGCCGCGCGGGGTGTTCCGGCGGCTGCCGATCTGACCTAGGGGCGGATCACCAGGTCGGGACCGAGCCGCGCTCCACATGTCCGGCCTGGGGCGGGACGACCGAGCCGCCGAAGGGAAACTCGCGGAGCTTGCGCCAGACGCCGTCGGCGCCCTGTTCGTAGAGGGCGAAGCCGGTGCAGGGCCACTCCGCCTCGTAGCCGGCGAGTTCCTCGAAGGCGCGGTCCATCGCCGCTTCCTCGATGCCGTGCGCCACGGTGACGTGGGGGTGGTACGGGAACTGCAGTTCGCGTGCGACCGGCCCGGCGGTGTCGCGGACCTGCTCCTGGAGCCGGGTGCATGCCTGCGCGCCCGAGACGACCCGGACGAAGACGACCGGGGACAGGGGCCGGAACGTGCCGGTCCCCGACAGCCGCATCGGGAACGGCCGGCCGGCCGCGGCGACCTCGGTCAGATGCGCCTCCACGGCCGGCAGGGCGGACTCGTCGATCTCCGTCGGGGGCAGCAGGGTGACGTGCGTGGGGATGCCGTGAGCCGAGGCGTCGCCGAAGCCCGCGCGCAGCTGCTGGAGCTCGCTGCCGTGAGGCTCCGGGACCGCGATCGAGACACCGATCGTTACGGTCCCCACGTCGTCTCCTGTCGTTTGGATGCGGGTCGCTGATACGACCACCCGGTTATCGACTGTACGGCCACGACCCGGTTCCAGGCAGGCGCAACCGACGTGATGTACAGCGCTGTGGGTGGTACGGCTGTGCGCGGGAGCGGGTTCAGTGCTTGGCGGGCAGGAAGCCGACCCTGTCGTACGCCTGGGCGAGGGTCTCGGCGGCGACGGCGCGGGCCTTCTCGGCGCCCTTGGCCAGGATCGAGTCGAGTGTCTCCGGGTCGTCCAGGTACTGCTGGGTGCGCTCCCGGAACGGCGTCACGAAGTCGACCATGATCTCGGCGAGGTCGGTCTTGAGCGGGCCGTACATCTTGCCGGTGTACTTCTCCTCCAGTTCGCCGATGGTCTCGCCGGTGAGGGTCGAGTAGATCGTGAGGAGGTTGCTGACGCCCGGCTTGTTCTCGGCGTCGTAACGGATCACCGTGTCGGTGTCGGTGACCGCGCTCTTGACCTTCTTGGCCGTGGCCTTCGGCTCGTCCAGGAGGTTGATCAGGCCCTTCGGCGTGGACGCCGACTTGCTCATCTTGATCGACGGGTCCTGGAGGTCGTAGATCTTCGCCGTCTCGCGGAGGATGTACGGCTTCGGGACGGTGAAGGTCTCGCCGAAACGGCCGTTGAAGCGCTCGGCGAGGTCGCGGGTGAGCTCGACGTGCTGGCGCTGGTCCTCGCCGACCGGGACCTCGTGCGCCTGGTAGAGCAGGATGTCCGCGACCTGGAGGACCGGGTACGTGAACAGGCCGACGGAGGCGCGCTCCGCGCCCTGCTTGGCGGCCTTGTCCTTGAACTGGGTCATCCGGCTGGCCTCGCCGAAGCCGGTGAGGCAGTTCATGACCCAGGCGAGCTGGGCGTGCTCGGGGACGTGGCTCTGGACGAAGAGCGTGCAGCGGTCCGGGTCGAGGCCCGCGGCGAGCAGCTGGGCGGCGGCCAGGCGCGTGTTCGCCCGCAGGTCCTTCGGGTCCTGCGGGATGGTGATCGCGTGCAGGTCGACGACCATGTAGAACGCGTCGTGGGTCTCCTGGAGGGCCACCCACTGGCGGACGGCGCCGAGGTAGTTGCCGAGGTGGAACGAGCCGGCGGTGGGCTGGATGCCGGAGAGCACGCGGGGTCGGTCAGAGGCCATGTTGCTTATTGTCTCAGAGGGCCGTGGGTGGTTTCGGCGGTGGGGAACTGCGGACCGGTTGTGGCTGGTCGCGCAGTTCCCCGCGCCCCTCACGGGGCGCTTCAGCCGAGGTCGATCTCCGGGTACAGCGGGAAGGCCGCCACCAGGTCCGTCGCGCGGTGGCTGATCTCGTCGGCGATCTTCGCGTCGAGGACGTGGGCCGCCTTGGAGGGGGCGCCCGACTTGGTCGTGCCCGGCTCCGTGGTGGTCAGGACGCGGTCGATCAGGCCCGCGACCTCGTCCATCTCCGCCGTGCCGAGGCCGCGGGTGGTCAGGGCCGGGGTGCCGATGCGGATGCCGGAGGTGTACCAGGCGCCGTTCGGGTCGGCGGGGATGGCGTTGCGGTTGGTGACGATGCCCGACTCCAGCAGCGCGGCCTCGGCCTGGCGGCCGGTGAGGCCGTAGGAGGAGGCGACGTCGATCAGGTTCAGGTGGTTGTCCGTGCCGCCGGTCACCAGGGTCGCGCCGCGGCGCATCAGGCCTTCGGCCAAAGCGCGGGAGTTGTCGACGATGCGCTGGGCGTAGTCGCGGAAGGACTCCTGGCGGGCTTCGGCGAAGGCGACCGCCTTGGCGGCCATGACGTGCGGGAGCGGGCCGCCGAGGACCATCGGGCAGCCGCGGTCGACCTGGTCCTTGAGGGAGTCGTCGCACAGGACCATGCCGCCGCGCGGGCCGCGCAGGGACTTGTGGGTGGTCGTCGTCACGATCTGGGCGTGCGGGACCGGGTCGAAGTCGCCGGTGAGGACCTTGCCCGCGACCAGGCCCGCGAAGTGCGCCATGTCGACCATGAGCGTCGCGCCGACCTCGTCGGCGATCTCGCGCATGATCCGGAAGTTCACCAGACGGGGGTAGGCCGAGTAGCCGGCGACGATGATCAGCGGCTTGAACTCACGGGCCGAGGCGCGCAGAGCCTCGTAGTCGATGAGGCCGGTGGCCGGGTCCGTGCCGTAGGAGCGCTGGTCGAACATCTTGCCGGAGATGTTCGGGCGGAAGCCGTGGGTGAGGTGGCCGCCGGCGTCCAGGGACATGCCGAGCATGCGCTGGTTGCCGAAGGCGCGGCGCAGCTCCGCCCAGTCGGCCTCGGAGAGGTCGTTGACCTGGCGGGCGCCGGCCTTCTCCAGGGCCGGGACCTCGACGCGCTGGGCGAGGACCGACCAGAAGGCGACGAGGTTGGCGTCGATGCCGGAGTGCGGCTGGACGTAGGCGTGGCGGGCGCCGAAGAGTTCCTTGGCGTGCTCGGCGGCGAGGGACTCGACGGTGTCGACGTTGCGGCAGCCGGCGTAGAAGCGGCGGCCGATGGTGCCCTCGGCGTACTTGTCGCTGAACCAGTTGCCCATCGCCAGGAGTGTGGCCGGTGAGGCGTAGTTCTCCGAGGCGATCAGCTTGAGCATCTCGCGCTGGTCGGCGACCTCCTGGCCGATGGCGTCCGCTACGCGGGGTTCGACGGCGCGGATGACGTCGAGGGCGGCGCGGTAGGCGGTGGAAGCGGTGGAGAGGGGCTCGGCTGGCATGGGGGACCTCCGGACGTTGCGTTCGGCGTTCACGGTACGGCCCAGGCGCACGGCCCTCGTCGGCTGGGCCGCTCCCCGATGGTTTGTCCATCCCAGCGCGCCAGTCACGGCCCCCGGTCAGCCTACCGGGTAAGTACGTGCCCCTGAGGCTGTCTACAAGATCACGTGCGGCAGGAAACGGGCGTATTCGTCCGTGATCAAGCCCGAGCTCTCGCGGATACCCAGGCCCGCCGACTCGTTGTCCACCACCCATGCGCCCAGGACCACGCGGTTGCCGTCGAAGTCGGGGAGGGGGGCCAGTTGCTGGTAGCAGCACGGTTCGTCGCGGAGGGTGGGAGGGGAGCCGGGCTCGTGGATCGTGACGCCCGCGCCCTCTCGGCCCAGGAGAGGCTTGGCCGCCCAGCCCTTCGTGGGCAGGTCCCGGGGGCCGTCCAGGTACGCCGGGAGGAGGTTGGGGTGGTCGGGGTAGAGGTCCCAGAGGATCGCGAGCAGGGCCTTGTTGCTGAGGAGCATTTTCCAGGCCGGCTCGATCCAGAGGGTCGTGCCCGTGCCGCCGCCGTTGTCGAGAGTGTCCAGGACGTGGTCGGCGAAGCGGTCGGTGGTGAGCCACTCCCAGGGGTAGAGCTTGAAGATGCTGCGGATGAAGCGGAGGCGGTTGTCGACGAAGCGGCCGGAGAGGCGGTCCCAGCCGATCTCCTCCATGGCGATCCAGTCGGTGGCCAGGCCTGCCTGCTCGGCCGTTTCCTTGAGGTAGGCGACCGTCATCATGTCCTCGCCGAGTTCGTCGGCGGAGGAGTACGCGAAGTACAGGGGGCTGCCCGGCGGGAGCAGGGCGGCCTGTTTCCGCCAGGCGTCGATCAGGCGTTCGTGGAGGGAGTTCCACTGGTCGGCACCGGGGAAGCGGTCCTCCATCCAGAACCACTGCGGGGACGCGGCCTCCACCAGTGAGGTGGGGGTGTCGGCGTTGTACTCCAGGAGCTTGGCCGGGCCGGTGCCGTCGTAGCGGAGGTCGAAACGGCCGTAGACGGAGGGGAGTTCGGCGCGCCGGTGCCAGGACTCGGCGACCGTCCGGGCCACACGGGGGTCGGTGATGCCCAGGTCCGCGAAACGGTCCTCGGTGACGATGTGGTCGGCCGCCGCCAGGCACATGCGGTGGAGTTCCTCGACGACCTCCTCCAGCGCCTCGATCTCCGGGAGGGTGAAGGCGTAGTAGGCGCTTTCGTCCCAGTAGGGGCGCAGGGAGTCGTCGGGGTAGCGGGTGAGGGGGTAGATCAGGCCCTGTTCCTCGACGGTCTGCTGCCAGCCGGGGCGGGGGGTGAGGGTGCGGCGTTCCATGTGCGTACGACCCCGGTCAGCCGCCGCCGCTGCCGGAGCCCGAGCAGCCGAAGCCGCCGCGGTCGACGGCCTCGCTGCGGCTGAAGGTGCCGTTGTCGGCGTAGCGGCCGCTGACGTCGGCGTCGTAGTACCAGTCGGCGTTCGCGGTGCTGGTCCCGCCGGTCTTCTTGCGGCCCTTGCCGGAGGAGTACGAGGAGCCGGACGTGCAGTTCTTGTCGGCGACGATCTTGTAGCCGTTGATGTAGTCGTAGCTGTCCCGGTCCACGCAGCGGCGGTCCGGGTCGGAGCCGCACGCGGACAGGGCCGCCGCGAGGACGCCCATGCCGCCCAGCACCACCGTGCTCGAGCGCAGTCGTCGCCGTGTTTCCGCCATGCGTGTCTCCCCGTGTCCCTGTCAGGTACTGCCGAGTGGTCAGCCTAGAGACCGGTGTGAACGGGCGTGCACGGCCCCCGGTTCACGCCCCCTCCCCTACTGTCGTTTTGTGATTTTTGGAATGCTGTGCGCCCTTGGTGCGGCGGTCTGCTTCGGTACGGCGACGGTGTTGCAGGCGATGGCCGCGCGGGCGGTGGCGAGCGGGCCGGGCGGGGACGTGGCGTTGCTGTGGCGGGCGCTGCGGCAGTGGCGGTATCTGCTCGGACTCGGGGTGGACGGGCTCGGGTTCCTGCTCCAGATCGTCGCGCTGCGGTCGGTGCCGATCTACGCCGTGGGGGCGGCGCTGGCCGCGAGTCTCGCCGTGACGGCCGTGGTGGCGGCGCGGCTGCTCAAGGTGCGGCTGAGCCGGATGGAGTGGGCGGCGGTGGGAGTGGTGTGCGGCGGGCTCGCGCTGCTGGGGCTGGCGTCCGGGGCGGAGGGCGACGAGGGCGGGCCGGCGTGGCTGACGTGGGCGATGCTCGCGGCGGCGGGCGGGGTGCTGCTGCTCGGGGCGGTGGGAGGGCGGCTGCCGGAGCGGGGGCGGGCGCTCGCGCTCGGGCTGGGTGCGGGGCTGGGGTTCGGGGTGGTGGAGGTGGCGGTGCGGCTGATCGACGGGCTGACTCCCGGTGCGCTCGTCACGAACCCGGCGGTGTACGCGCTGCTGCTGGGCGGCGGGGCCGGGTTCCTGTTGCTGACCTCCGCCCTGCAGCGCGGGTCGGTGACCACCGCGACGGCCGGGCTGGTGCTCGGGGAGACGGTCGCGCCCGCGCTGATCGGCGTGGTGTGGCTCGGGGACCGTACGCGGCCCGGGCTGGGCTGGGCAGCGGTGCTCGGTTTCGCGGTGGCGGTGGCCGGAGCGCTGGCGCTGGCGCGGTTCGGTCAGGCCCCACCTGCTGGAAAGCTTCACGTTCCGGATGATCGGAAAATGGTTCGTTGAAATTTGAACGCCGGTGAACCGCTTTCCGTATGGGACGGCGTGACCAGTAATCCCGTCACGGTCACCGTGGCCTATCGCGTGATGCCGGGCCGTGCGGCCGACTTCCACTCCTGGGGGTGGGCCATGCTGGGCGCGACCGCGCGGCAACCGGGGTTTCTGGGGGGTGGGGTACTTGTCGACGGAGGGGCGGAGTGGCATGTCGTCTATCGCTTCGCCAGCGAGGGTTCGGCCCTGGCCTGGGAGAAATCGCCCTCCCGGGCACAGTGGGACGCCCGGCTGGAAGGACTCGCCCAGGAGACGGAGCGCAGACGGGTGCCGGGGGCCCGGGCCTGGTTCGAGGCGCAGACTCTGACACCCGCGCCACCTGCTCCGCCGTCGAAATGGAAACTGTGGTTCGTGAATATGAGCGCGGTTTTCCCGCCGGTGCTCCTGTTCAATCTGACGGTGCTTCCCTATCTCGGTGACCTCAATGCGCTGATCCGCACGTTGTTGTTATGTCTGTGCGTGACGGCTCTTGTCACCTGGATTCTCATGCCGCGGCTCCAGCGTTTCTTCCGGAAATGGCTGTACCCGTCGCTCCAGGCGCTCCGCGGCCGGCACAAACGCCGGGCCATGTAGGCCCGCGAACGAACAGAGGGAGGTGGGCGGGTGAAGACCCTGCTCATCGACAATTACGACTCGTACACGTACAACCTGTTCCAGTTGATCGCCGAGGTCAATGGCGAGGAGCCGGTGGTCGTCCGCAACGACGCCGCCGTCGACGGGGTGCCGGATCTCCGGGAGTTCGACAACCTGGTGGTGTCCCCGGGGCCCGGACACCCGGCTCAGGCGCGTGACTTCGGCATCGCCGCCCGGCTGGTCGCGACCTCCCCGGTTCCGGTGCTCGGCGTGTGTCTCGGCCATCAGGGGATCGCGCTGGGGGAGCGGGGGGTGGTGGGGCCCGCGCCGGAGCCGCGGCACGGGCATCTCTCCACGATCCGGCATGACGAGCGTGACCTGTTCCAGGGCCTGCCGCAGAACTTCACAGCCGTCCGCTACCACTCGCTGACCGTGCGTGAGCCGCTGCCTCAGATGCTGGAAGCCACGGCCTGGGCGGAGGACGGCGTCCTGATGGGCCTGCGGCACCGCACCCGGCCGCTGTGGGGCGTGCAGTTCCACCCGGAGTCCGTCCTCACGGAGTTCGGCCATCGCATGCTCGTGAACTTCCGCAACCTGACCGCGAAGCGGGCGGGCAAGCTCCGCACGAAGAACACGGCGGTGCCGTCCCCGTCCCCGTCCCCGTCCCCGGAGACGGTCCGACGCCGGGTGGTGGTACCGGAGTGCGAGGCGGGGCTGTCACTGTCACCGACATCGACCCGCCGGCCGACGGCCGCGGCCGCGGGCCGGGCTGTGGTGATCCCGGGGGCCGGGGTGACTGTGTCGGTCGCCGGGGGCGGGGGGTCGGGCGGGGGTGTGCCGTCCGCCGGGGGCGGGTGGTCGGGCGGGGGTGCGCCCTCCGCCGGGGAAGGGTGGTCCGGCGGGGGTGCTCCCACCGCCGAGAGCGGGTCGTCCAGCAGGGGTGCGCCCACCGCCGAGAGCGGGTCGTCCAGCAGGGGTGCGCCCACCGCCGGGGAAGGGTGGCCGAGCGAGGGCGTGCCGTACGGAAGGGCCGTGTCGTCTTCCGGGGCCGGTCCGTCCACCGACGCCGGTTCACCCGCCGACGCCGTGCCGTCCGGCGGGGCCCGGATGGCCGACGGGGCGATGACGTCTGCCGGGGGTGGCCCGGCCGGCAGGGCCGGGATGGCCGACGGGGCGATGGCATCCGCCAGGGACGTGCCTCCCTCCGGAACCCGTCCAGCCACCGCACCTCGCCCGTCCGGCCCCGCCGATCCCGCCACCGACGCCGGTTCACCCGCCGACGCCGTGCCGTCCGGCGGGTCCGGGATGGCCGACGAGGCCGGGGCGGCCGACGGGGTTGACCCGTCCGGCGCGGCCGGGGCGGCCGGCGGGGTTGGCCCGGCCGACGGGGTTGGCCCGGCCGGCGGGGCCGGGGCTGGGGACGGCGTGATGGCGGTCGCCGGGGCCGCGCCCGCCCCCGGAGCTCGTCCGGCCGCCGCCCCCGGCCGGGCCCCCGTGGCCGGGTCCTCCGGTGGGGACGCCCCCTCCGGTGGGACGGACGACCGCGAGGGTGAGCTGCCCGCAGGGCGTCAGGCCCCTGGCGAGGGCGGGGCGGTCAGGGACTCCGCCCCCGCCGCCACCATCCCCCGGCCCCGCCGCCCCCACCGCGTGAGGTATCGGCTGCACAGTCGGCGGATCGTCGGGGCCGTGGATGTCGAGGCGGCCTTCGGGCGGATGTACGCCGGGGCCCCGCGGGCGTTCTGGCTGGACAGTTCGCTGGTCGAGCCGGGGCGGTCGCGGTTCTCGTTCTTCGGGGACGGCAGCGGGCCGCTCGCCGAGTTCGTACGGTACGACGTCGAAGCCGGGCACTGTGAGATCGAGCGGGCGGGACGGCCGGTGAGGAAGGTCGCGGCCAGTGTCTTCGACTATCTCAAGCGGCAGTTGAGCAACCGCCGCGTGGACGCGACCGGGCTGCCGTTCGACTTCACCGGGGGCTACGTCGGCTACTTCGGCTACGAGGTGAAGGCGGACTGCGGGTCGCCCAACCGGCACCGCTCCCCCGTCCCGGACGCCGCCTGGCTGTTCGCCGACCGGGTGATCGCGGTGGACCACCAGGAGGGCTTCACGTACGCCGTCTGCCTCGCGGAGGACACTCCACAGGCCGCGAGGGAGGCCGCGGACTGGCTGGAGAGCGCCCTGGCCGATCTCACCTGCGTGGCGGGGCAGCGACCGCCCCTGCCCGTGGCGCCGCCCGCCCCGGCGGACCCGGGCGCCGCCGAGCCGTGGCTGGTGCGCGACCGGGCGACGTACCTCGCGGACATCGAGGCGTGCAAGCGGGAGTTGCGCGCGGGCACCAGCTACGAGGTCTGCCTGACCAACGCCGCCCGGTTGCCCGCACCGCCCGACGCGCTGGAGTTCTACCGGACGCTGCGCCGCGACAACCCGGCCCCGTACGCGGCGTTCCTGAGGTTCGGGGAGCTGGAGGTGGCCGGGTCCTCGCCCGAGCGGTTCCTGCGGATCGGGCGGGACGGCACCGCCGAGGCCAGGCCCATCAAGGGGACGGCCCCGAGGGGTGCCGGGCCGGAGGAGGACGCCCGGCTGCGGGACGCGCTGGCGTCGGACGCCAAGACCAGGGCCGAGAACCTGATGATCGTCGACCTGCTCCGCAACGACCTGGGCCGGGTCTGCCGGACGGGCTCGGTACGGGTCTCCAAGCTCATGGCCACGGAGACGTACGCCACCGTGCACCAGCTCGTCTCGACCGTGCGGGGCAGCCTGCGGGCGGACACGGACGCGGTGGACTGTGTCCGGGCCTGTTTTCCCGGCGGCTCCATGACCGGCGCGCCGAAGCTGCGCACGCTGGAGATCATCGACTCGCTGGAGTCCGAGGCCCGGGGCGTGTACTCGGGCGCCCTCGGCTACTTCGGATGCGGCGGCGGCGCGGACCTCAGCATCGTCATCCGTACCGCCGTGTTCGCCGACGGCCAGATGCACCTGGGCGCGGGCGGGGCGATCGTCCTCGGCTCCGATCCGGACGCGGAGTACGAGGAGATGCTGCTGAAGACCGCGGCCCCGATGCGGGCCCTGCACCAGCACACGGCCGACCGGATCCGGCGGCCGGCCCCGCCGGGTGACCGGGCCGGGGCGGCCGGGGAGGCCCGGCGATGACCAGTCCGCAGACCGTGCTGCACCCCTTCGAGACCGAGGCGCCCGGGAACCTCGCGTCCCACCTCGCGGAGCTCGCCGAGCGGCGCGGGTGGGGCGGGCGGACCGCCTTCCACCAGGGGCACCGGGCCTGGACCCACGGCGAGGTGCACGACCTCGCGGCCCGGGCCGCCACCGTGCTCGACGGGCACGGGGTGCGTCCCGGGGACCGGGTGCTGCTGGCGCTGCCCGACTCCCTCGCCTGGGTGACGGCCTTCCTCGCCACCGCTCGTCTCGGCGCCGTCGCGGTCCTGGTCAACCCCGAACTCCCCGCGGCCGACCACGCGTTCCTGGCCGAGGACACCGGGGCCGTGCTCTGTGTGACGGGGCCGGGCCTGGAGGAGCGGTTCGCCGGACGGGCCCGTCTGGGCGCCGACCAGCTCATGGCGCTCGCCCCCGCCGCCGCGCCCGCGCCCGCCCACAGGGCCGACGCGCACACCCCGCTCTACGTCCAGTACACCTCCGGCACCACGGGCCACCCCAAGGGCGTCGTGCACACGCACGGCGATCCGCGGACGTACCACGACCTCATCGGCCGGCGGGTGCTGCGGATCACCGCGGAGGACGTCACGCTGTCCGTGTCGAAGCTGTTCTTCGCCTACGGCTTCGGCAACGCCTTCGTCTTCCCGCTGTTCTCCGGCTCGTCCGCGGTGCTGGTGGACCGGCGCCCCACCCCGGCGACCATCGACGAACTCGTCGCCCGGCACCGGGTGACGCTGCTGTACTCCGTGCCGTCCGCGTACGCCGCGCTGGTGGCCGAGCGGGGCAACGGGCACGAGGGCTGCTTCGCCTCGGTGCGGGCCGCGGTGTCGGCCGGCGAGGGGCTGCCCGAGGGGCTCGCCCGGCAGGTGACCGCGCTGCTCGGCGCGCCCGTGCTGGAGCAGATCGGCTCCACGGAGGCCGGTCACGCGTTCTGCGCCAACGGCTTCTCCCACAACCACCCGGGCACCGTCGGCCGTCCCGTGCCCGGCTTCGAGGTGGAGCTGCGGGACGGGGACGGCCATCCGGTGCCGGACGGCGAGGAGGGCGAGATGTGGGTGCGCGGGCCGACGGTGACGCCCGGCTATCTGAACCGGCCCGAGGAGACCGCCCGGACCCTGGTCGGCGGCTGGCTGGCCACCCGCGACCGGGCGTGCCGCGAACCGGACGGCTCCTTCCGTCATCTGGGCCGGGCCGACGACATGGAGATGGTCGGCGGCATCACCGTCGCGCCGCTGGAGGTGGAGGCCGTGCTGCGCGGCCATCCGGCGGTGCGGGACGTGGCGGTCGCGGCCGTGCCCGACGGGCGGGGCGCGAGCCGGCTGCGGGCCTTCGTGGTGCCGGCCACGCCGGTTCGGGACGGCCTGGCGGACGAGCTCATCGGCCTGGCGCGTCAGAGCCTCGCCGCGTTCAAGGTCCCCCGCAGCGTCAGCTTCGTCCCGTCACTGCCGCGCACCCCGACCGGGAAGCTGCGCCGCCACCTGGTGCGACGGGGCGCCTGGTGAGCCCCGTAGAAAGGAACGACCGCATGCGAGCACCCCTGTCCACCGACCGCGGCTTCTATCTGGGACCGGTGTTCCGGCGTGCGGCCGACCGGCACGGGGCCGTCTTCGTCACCCTGGACCGGCCGCTGGACGTCGCCCCGGCCCTCGGGGTCGACCTGAGCTACACCGTGCTGGCCGATCTGGTCGAGGACCTGTCCGGGCGACTGTGGGAGGCCGGGGTGCGGCCCTCGGAGCAGGTCGTCGTGCACAAGGCGGACAACGTCGACCTCATGCTGCTGACCTGCGCGGTCTCCCGGATCGGAGCCGTGCCGGTGCTCCTGTCGCCCACGCTGGCCCCCACGGTGGCCGGGCAGCTCCTTCAGCGGCTGCGCCGCCCCTGGCTGGTCACCGACAGCGCCACACTGGAGGGCCTCAGCACGCTGCCCCTGTCCGGGCTGGTGCGGCGGACGCTCTGCGTGGACGACGCGGCCGGGGCCGAGCCCCTGGCGAAGTACGCCGGTGCCGAGCCTCCCCCGCCGGTCCGGCTGCACCCCCGCGAACCCGCCCTGATCACGCACAGTTCGGGCACCACCGGTGTTCCCAAACTGGCCGTGCACTGCGCGCACACCATGTGGAACCGGCTGGTGCCGCAGCAGGCGATGGGCTGGCCCACGCGGGGCGAGCCGGCGGCGCTGCACATGTCGTTCGTGCACTCGCGCTTCTACCATCTGCTCGGCGTCCTGCTGCACTTCGGCAGCCCCCTGGTGCTGATCACCGACCCGGATCCGGCCGCGGTGGGCCCGCTGCTGGTCCGGCACCGGCCCGGCATCGTGGAGACGCACCCCAACACGTTCGTGCTGTGGGAGGAGCTGGCCGACGCGCCCGGTGCCCCGCTGTCCCGGGTGCGGGCGTACGGCTCCACCTTCGACGCGATCCATCCGCGTACCGTCCGGCGGCTGCTGGGCGCCTCGCGGCGCCGTACGCCCTGGCTGGTCCAGCTGTACGGGCAGAGCGAGACGGGCCCGGTGGCGTTCCAGGTGGTGACGCGGCGCAGCGCGGCCCGCGCGGACGGGCGCCGGGTCGGGTTCGGGATACCCGGCTTCACCCGGGTCCGGGTCACCGACGCCGGCGGCGGGCGGGTCCCGCCCGGCACCCCCGGCCGGATCGAGGCCCGCACCCGGGGCCGGATCCTCACCTACCTCGGCATGCCGGAGCGCTACGACCGTCAGCTCACCGACGGCTGGTGGGAGATGGGCGACATGGGCTACCGGAGCCGTCTGGGCGCGCTGTACCTGATCGACCGGGAAGTCGACCAGATCGACGCCGTGCACAGCAATCTGGAGGTCGAGGACGCACTGATGTCCCGGCTGGAGGAACTGCGCGAGGTCGTCATCGTGCCGGGCACGGACCGGGAGCCGGTGCCGGTGGTGTGCGTGCGCGGTGAGCGGCCCCTGGACCCGGAGCGCTGGCGGCGGGCCACGGCAGGGCTGCCGAAGATGGCCGAGCCGCGGCAGTGGCGGTTCGAGGACCTGCCGATGACCGCGACGTGGAAGGTGAAGCGGGTGGAGATCGCCCGGATGCTCACCGAAGGCGTCCGGGCATGACCCCGGTCCTGGTCGTGGGCGCCGGTCCCGTGGGCCTGTCGGCGGCGCTGGCGCTGCGGGCGCACGGGCTGCCGGCCGTCCTGCTGGAGGCGGAGCCGGAGGACCGTGAACGGCCCGGCAGCCGGGCCCTGTTCGTGCACCGGGAGACCCTCGGCCTGCTGGACGCGATGCGGCCCGGCCTCGCCGCCGAGATCACCTCGTACGGGCGGACCTGGCACACCAGGCGCACCCTCTACCGGGGGCGTGAGGTGTACGCCCGCACCTTCCCGCCGCCGTCCGGTCCGCCGCCCTTCACCAGTCTGCGCCAGACGGACACCGAGCGGTTCCTGCGGGCGGCGTGTGCGCGGGCCGGGGTGGAGTTCGTATGGGGCGCGCGCGTGACGGGCGTGAGCGCCACGGGGACGGAGGTCCGGCTGACGGGTGAGGACGGGCGGGTGTGGTCCGGCGCGTTCGCGATCGCCGCCGACGGGGCCCGCTCCATGGTCCGGCGGGAGCTGGGCATCGCCCTGGAGGGCACGCACGGCGAGGGTTTCCACGTCGTCGTGGACGTCGCCGACGTGCCGGGCGCGGAGCTGCCGCTGGAGCGGGTCTTCCACTACGAGCATCCCGGGGTGGGCGGACGCAGTGTGATGCGGGTGCCGTTCACCGGGGGCTTCCAGGTCGACCTCCAGTGCCGGGACGACGACCGGCCGGAGGGGTACGGCACCGAGGAGGCCGTACGGCGCTGGCTGCCCTCGGTCGTCGGGGACGGCTACGGCGAGCGGATCCTGTGGGTGTCGACGTACCGCTTCCTGCGCAAGGTGGCGGCCTCGTTCACCGATCCGCACGGGCGGGTGCTGCTGGCCGGCGAGGCGGCGCATCTCTTCCCGCCGTTCGGGGCGCGCGGCATGAACAGCGGGATCGCGGACGCGGCGGCCGCCGCCGAGGCGATCGCCGCGGGGACCGGCGAGGCGGTCGCCCGCTTCGCCGAGGTGCGGCGGGCGGCGGCCCTGTTCAACAGTGCCGCCGCCGGTGCCGCCCTGGACCATCTGCGTCCGCGCCGCCGGATCGTCCGGGTCAGGCAGCGGACGGCGGCGGCGCTGGCGCCGGTGCTGCCGTGGTGCGGGTCGTGGCTGGAGCACGCGCCGTACGGGCCCCGGCACGGGGCGCCGGCCGTGGCGGGACGCAAGTACTGAAGGAGGCGGTCGGTGACCGGAGCGGTGGTGGCGGAGGGCCTGTGGACGTGGGCGCCCGGCCGGGGCCTGGCCCCGGCCGAGGGCCGGTCGGCCGGGGGGCGGCTGCTCGTCGCGGACTCGTGGCTGGTGCGCGAGGGCCGGGTGCGGGCGTACGACCGGCACCGGGAGCGGTTCGCGCGGGCCTGCGGCGACTGCGGCGGGCCGGATCCGCGCCGGCTCGTCGCGTTCTGGCAGGACGTGACGGCCCTGCTGCCGCGCACGGGTGCGTGGTTCCCCCGGGTGGAACTCGCGGCGGGCTCCCTGGAGTTGCGGCTGCTGCTGCGGCCCGCTCCGCCGCTGGGCACGGGGGTGCGCCTGTGGGCGGCGGGCCAGTCCGATCCGCGGACCGTGCCCCGTCGTAAGGGCCCGGACCTGGACGCCCTGGCCCGGGTGCGGCGCCGGGCGGCCGGCGAGGGCGCCCAGGAGGCGGTGCTGATCGCGCCCTCGGGCACGGTGCTGGAGTCGGCCACGGCCAGCGTGCTGTGGTGGGAGGACGACACCCTGTGCCTGCCGCCGCCCCGGCTGCCCGTCCTGCCGGGGGTGACGTCCGGGCTGGTCCAGGAGCGGGCGCTGCGGTCCGGGATCCGGATCGCGCTCCGGGAGCGGACCGTGGCCGAGCTGGACGGCCGTGAGGTGTGGCTGGTGAACGCGCTGCACGGGATCCGGCCCGTGACGGGCTGGGTCGGCCGCCCGATGCGGGTGCCTGCGGCGCGGCGGGCCGGGGAATGGCGGAACTGGCTGGACGGCCTCATGGAGCCGCTGCCGGCCGATTGAGCCGAGGAAATGACGACGCCGGGTCGAATTCGACCCGGCGTGTTTTCCGCTGGCTGCTTCAATTCTTTTTTTCAGCTCTTCGGCGCCATACGCGTCGCAATCGCGAGCCGGTTGTACGCGTTGATGACCGTGGCCGACCAGATGAGCGCCGCGATCTGGTTCTCGTCGAAGACCCCGGCCGCCTCGGCGTACACCGCGTCCGGGACGTGGCCGTCGTGGACGAGCGTCACCGCCTCGGTCAACGCCAGTGCCGCACGCTCGCGTTCGGTGAAGAACGGCGTCTCCCGCCAGGCGTTCAGGGCGTAGATGCGCTGCTCGGCCTCGCCCCGGCCGCGGGCGTCCCTGGTGTGCATGTCGATGCAGAACGCGCAGCCGTTGATCTGCGAGGCACGGATCCTGACCAGTTCCAGCAGTTCCGGTTCGAGTTTGGCGTCCTGGGCCGCGGAAACGGCTGCGGCATGCAGGGAGCCCATGGCGGCGGAGACGTCGGGCGTTATTTTCTTCAGGGCCACGCGGGACCGGGAAATGCTTTCGCTCATGGGGTGACCATATCCGTTGGGCGGCATTCCCGAGGGCAATTCGAGCGATTATCCGGGCAGTACCGTGCACAGCGCGTCCAGCGCCCCGGACCACGCGTGGTCCGGGGGTGTCCCGTAGCCGACGACGAGGGCGTCGGGCGGCTCGGCGAGCGCGGCGGCGTGCCGGTAGCGGGTGAGTCCGTGGAGCGCGAGTCCCCGCCAGTGCGCCGCCTGCACCACCGGCTGCTCGGTGCCGGGCGGCAGCCGCAGCAGGACGTGCAGCCCGGCCGCGATACCGGTGACGCGGGCCTCGGGGGCCCGGTCCGCGACGGCGGTGACCAGGGCGTCGCGGCGGCGCCGGTAGCGCAGGCGGGTCGCCCGGACATGGCGGTCGTATGCCCCGGTGCCGAGGAACTCGGCCAGGGTCAGCTGGTCCAGCACCCCGCAGGTGTCGATCCCGCCCTTGGCCGCGGCGGTCTCCCGCACGAGGCCCGGCGGCAGCACCATCCAGGCCAGCCGCAGCCCGGGGGCCAGGGACTTGCTCGCGGTGCCCAGGTAGACCACCCGGTCGGGGTCCAGGCCCTGGAGCGCGCCCACGGGCTGACGGTCGTAGCGGAACTCGCCGTCGTAGTCGTCCTCCAGCACCAGGCCGCCGGTGCGGCGGGCCCAGTCCACGACGGCCGCGCGCCGGTCGCGGTGCAGGGGGAGACCCATGGGGAACTGGTGGGCGGGGGTGAGGAGGACCGCGTCGGCACCGGACAGGTCACCGGGGTCGGTGCCCAGCCGGTCGAAGGGCAGCGGGACGGTGCGCAGACCGGCCCCGGCCAGGAGTTTCCAGTGCACATCGAGCCCGTAGGACTCGACGGCGACCGTCCGTGCGCCGCGCGCCCGCAGCGCCGTGCCGAGCAGCCGCAGGCCGTGCCCGAACCCGGAGCACACCACGATCCGTTCGGGGTCGGCGCGTACGCCCCGGGCCCGGGAGAGGTAGCCGGCGAGCGCGGCCCGCAGCTCGGGGCGGCCCCGGGGGTCGCCGTAGTCCAGCGCGTCGCAGGGGGCGGCGGTGAGGGCGCGGCGGGCCGCCTTGAGCCACTGTGCGCGCGGGAAGGACGCGAGGTCGGGGCTGCCGGGGCGCAGGTCGTAGGCGGGCCGGGTGTGTTCGCGGGGGTGGGGCGCCGTGCCGGCCGGCGGCACCACCGTCCGCTGCGCGACCCGGGTTCCCGAGCCCTGCCGGGCGCTGAGCCAGCCCTCGGCGACCAGGTCGGCGTAGGCGTCGGCGACCGTGTTGCGGGCGATGCCCAGGTCGGCGGCGAGCGCGCGGGAGGAGGGCAGCCGGGTGCCGGGGGCCAGCCGGCCGGAGCGCACCGCCTCGCGCAGGGCGTCGGTCAGCCCCCGGCGCAGGCCCGGGCCGGTCGGCTCCAGATGCAGGTCGATGCCCAGAGTGGCCCACTGATCCGCCATGGAAATGGACCATACCCCTGGGCTGCTTTCCTTCTAGGGTCGAGGGCATGACGACGCACAGCGATGACCCGACCGGTTCGACGACCGTGGAGTACGCCGCCGAGCAGCCCGCCCGCCTGGAGTGGGCCAAGCACGCGCCGGAGGTCTACAAGGCCATGATCCGGCTCGACACGGCCGCCCGGCAGGGCCTGGACCACAAGCTGTACGAGCTGGTGAAGATCCGCGCCTCGCAGATCAACCACTGCGCCTTCTGCATCGACATGCACACCAAGGACGCCCTCGCGTCGGGCGAGAGCGTCGAGCGGATCGTGCAGCTCAGCGCCTGGGACGAGTCGCGGCACTTCTACACCGCGAAGGAGCTCGCGGCCCTGGAGCTGACGGAGGCCGTGACGGTGTTGACGGACGGTTTCGTGCCGGACGCGGTGTACGAGAACGCCGCGAAGCACTTCGGGGAGGCCGAGCTGTCGCAGCTGATCGCCGCGATCACGGTGATCAACGCCTGGAACCGGTTCGGGGTGACCTGCCGGATGACGCCGGGGCACTACCAGCCGGGGCAGTACAAGTGACGGCCCGGACCAGGCTGTTGGATCCGGCGGTGGGCCGGGCCATGTCCGCGCTCAGCAAGGCCGCCAAGCAGGGCCTGGGCGACCCGGCCCTCGCCGAACTCGTGGTGATCCGCGCCTCGCAGCTCAACCACTGCGCGTTCTGCCTCGACATGCACCTCGCGCTGGCCCGCGAGCACGGCGTGAGCGAGAAGCAGCTCGATCTGCTGGCGGCCTGGGAAGAGGCCGGGGACGTCTTCGACGAGCGGGAGCGGGCCGCGCTCGCGCTGACGGAGGCGGTGACGGTGTTGACGGACGGTTTTGTGCCGGACGAGGTGTACGAGCGGGCCGCGAAGCACTTCGACGAGGTCCGGCTGGCCCATCTGATCGCTCTGGTCGTCGCCATCAACAACTGGAACCGGGTGATGGTCGGTCGCCGGATTCCGCCAGGGGGTTACACGCCATGAGCAAGGCCGATGTGTTCCGCGCGCTCCATCAGCACCGGGCGCCGGGCGATCCCCTCGTGCTGCCCGGGCCGTGGGACGCGGCCAGCGCCCGGGTCTTCGCCGAGGCCGGGTTCCCGGCGCTGGCCACGCCCAGTGCCGGGGTCGCCGCCTCCCTCGGCTACGAGGACGGGCAGGTCCCGGCCGACGAGATGTTCGCGGCGGTCGCCCGGATCATCCGGGCCGTGGACGTGCCGGTGTCGGCGGACGTGGAGGGCGGGTACGGGCTCGCGCCGAGGGAGCTCGTGGAGCGGCTGCTGGAGGCCGGGGCGGTGGGCTGCAACCTGGAGGACTCCGAGGACGGGGTGCTGAAGGACCCCCGTGCGCACGCCGACTGGCTGGCCGAGGTGCGTCAGGCGGCCGGCGACCGGCTCTTCGTCAACGCGCGCGTGGACACCTTCGCCTGCGGGGTCGCCGATCCCGAACGGGCCCTTGAGCGGGCCGCGTTGTACGTCGCCGCAGGCGCCGACTGCGTCTACCCGATCGAGGCCCCGCCTCAGCTGCTGCCGCTGCTGCGGGCCGGCATCCAGGGGCCGATCAACATCGGTGCCGTGCCGGGCGAGGGCCCCTCGCCCGCCGAACTCGGCGCGCGAGGGGCCACCCGGATCACCTTCGGGCCGGGGCTCCAGCGGCGGGCCGCCCGCGCGCTGCGGGAGATCGCCGCCGACCTGCGGCCGTAGGGACGGTCAGGACAGCCACTTCTTCCACGTGGACTTGTGGCTGTCCACCCACTTCTTCGCCGCGTCCTCCGGCGTCATCTTCTTGTCGGCGATCATCAGGGAGACCTCGTTCTGGTCCTCGGTCGTCCACTTGAACTTCTTCAGGAAGGCCGCCGCCTTGCCGCCGTTCTTCGCGAAGCCCGAGTTCAGGTACTTCTGCAGCGGCGTGTGCGGATAGGCGCAGGCGACCTTCTCCGGGTCGGCGTCGCAGCCCTCCTTGTACGGCGGCAGCTTCACCTCGGTCATGGGGACCTTCTTGAACAGCCACTGCGGCGAGTACCAGTAGGTGAGGAAGGGCTTCTTCTCCTTGGCGAACTGCCGCATCTGCGTGATCTGCGCGGCCTCGGACCCGGCGAACACCACCTGGTAGTCCAGCTTCAGGTTCTTCACCAGCGCCTTGTCGTTGGTGACGTAGGACGGCGAACCGTCCATCAGCTGGCCCTTGTCGCCGCTCTCCGGGGTGCGGAACAAGTGGGAGTACTTGTTGAGGTTCTTCCAGTTCGTGATGTCCGGGTGCTGCTTGGCGAGGTACGTCGGGACGAACCAGCCGATGTGGCCGGTGACGCCGAGTTCACCGCCGGCGGCGATGGTCTTCTTGTCCTTGACGTACCGCTGCTCCTGCTCGGGGTGGCCCCAGTCCTCCAGGATCGCGTCGACGCGGCCCTGGCTCAGGGCGTCCCAGGCGGGCACCTCGTCGACCTGGACGGTGTCGACGCGGTAGCCCAGCTCGTGCTCCAGGATGTACTGGGCGACGGCCACGTTGGCCTGGGCACCCACCCAGGACTGCACGGACAGGGTCACGGTCTTGGCGCCCTGCGCATTGGCGAAGGGCGAGGCCTGCTTGGTCATGTCGGCGGCACCGCAGCCGGTGAGCAGCGCCAGGGAGCTCACCGCGGCGACCGCGGCGGAGGTACGGAATCGCATGTCACGCTCCCTTCTTCGCGCGGCGTTCGGTGGGCTGGGTCACCCGGTCGAGCATCAGGCCGAGGCAGACGATCGCCGCGCCGGCCACCAGACCGGTCGCCAGATCGCCCTGGGCGAGGCCGAAGACGACGTCGTAGCCGAGGGCGCCGCCGCCGACCAGGCCGCCGATGACGACGACGGCGAGGACCAGGACCAGGCCCTGGTTGACGGCGAGCAGCAGGGCCGGGCGGGCCAGCGGGAGCTGGACCTGCCGCAGTTGCTGCCAGCTGGTCGCGCCGAGCGAGCCGGAGGCCTCCAGCGCGGCCGGGTCGACCTGGCGCAGGCCCTGGGTGGTGATCCGGACGACGGCCGGGAGCGCGTACACGATCGCGGCGGCGACGGCCGGGGCGCGGCCGACGCCGAACAGGGCGACGACCGGGATCAGGTACACGAACTGCGGCATCGTCTGGAAGACGTCCAGGACCGGGCGCAGCAGCCGCTCCAGACGGTCGCTGCGGGCCGCCGCGATGCCGGTGGCGAAGCCGACGACGAGGGTGACGACGACGGCCGCGAGGACCTGCGACAGGGTGTCGAGGGACGGCTTCCAGACGCCGAGCGCGCCGATCGCGGCCATGGCGAGGACGGCGGTCAGCGCGGTGCGCCAGGTGCCGATCACCCAGGCCAGCGCGGCGACGATCAGCAGGACCGACCACCAGGGCAGCCACTGCAGGCCGTCACGCATCGGGTCGAGGACCCAGGTGGTGAAGTGGCCGGCCCAGTCGGCGGTGCCGCCGATCACGGGGACACCCGAGTAGAGGTGCGCGGTCATCCAGTCGACCACGCGGTTGACGGGCTCGGCGATGCCGACGACCCAGGAGTCGGGCCAGTCGAGCCGGCCCGCGAGACGCCCGGCGACCGCCACGGCGACGACACCGGCCAGGGCGAGGAGCCAGCCGAGCCCGCGCCGGGGCTCCGGTTCGGCGCCGAGCCGCTCCCCCGCCGCGCCGGTGACGCGGTCCAGGACGACGGCCAGCAGCACGATCGGGATACCGGCGGCGAGCGCGGCGCCCACGTCGACCGAGGCCAGCGCCTGGTAGACGCGGTCACCGAGACCGCCCGCACCGATGACGGCCGCGATGACGGCCATGGACAGCGCCATCATGATCGCCTGGTTGACGCCGAGGAGGAGTTCCTTGCGGGCCAGCGGGAGACGGGCGGTCAGCAGCCGCTGGCGTGCGGTGGAACCGAGTGACTGGACCGCCTCCAGCACCTCCTTGTCGGCGCCGCGCAGCCCGAGCGAGGTGAGCCGGGCCATGGGCGGGGCGGCGTAGATGACGGTGGCCAGGACGGCCGCCGGGACGCCGATACCGAAGATCAGCACGACCGGCAGCAGGTAGGCGAAGGCCGGGAGTACCTGCATGGTGTCCAGGACGGGGCGCAGGACGCGGTCCATCCGGTCGGACAGCCCGGCGGCGAGCCCGAGCAGCAGGCCCACCACGACCGACGCGACGACCGCGACGACCATCAGGGCGAGCGTCTGCATGGTCGGCACCCACATGCCGAGCAGGCCGCAGGCCAGGAACGCGGTGCCCGTGCCGAGGGCGAGCCGCACGCCCGCGACGCGCCAGGCGACCAGCGCGCCCAGGGCCGTGACGCCCGCCCAGCCGATGGCGAGGAGCGTGAGGTAGACGGCCCGTACGGCGATGACGACGACGTTGCTGACGTGGCCGAGGAAGTACAGGAACAGCGGGTGGCTGTCGCGGTTGTCGATGATCCAGTCGCTGGCCTTGGCGAGCGGCTCGGAGAAGTCGACGGTCAGGGCGCTCGGCCAGGTGCCGCTCGCCCAGCGGGCGTTCGCCAGCGGGACGAGGATCGCCGCCGCGACGGCCAGGAAGACAAGCTTGCGGACAGCGGGGCGCTTGAGGATGCCGGGCAGGCCCACACGGGGCGGGGATGCGGTGATGGTCGCCATCACACCGCCTCCTTGGGCTGCTCGGTCCCCGGCGGGGCGGGCTGCTCCGTACCGGCGACGACGCCGAGCAGGGTGTCGGAGTCGACCACGCCCACGCAGCGGCCCTTGTCCATGACACGGGCCGGTGCGCCGGCGCGGGCGACCGCCTCGATGGCCTCGGAGACCGTCGCCTCGGGCCGGACCGCCGGTCCGCTGCCGTCCTGGTCCGCCGTGGGGCGGCGCATGGCCGTACGGACGGTCATGACCTGCTCGCGCGGGACGTCCCGGACGAACTCGCGGACGTAGTCGTCGGCGGGCGAGCCCACGATCTCCTCGGGCGTGCCGAGCTGGACGACCCGGCCGTCGCGCATCAGGGCGATGCGGTCGCCCAGCTTCAGGGCCTCCTGGAGGTCGTGGGTGATGAAGACCATGGTGCGGCCCTCCTCGTGGTGCAGCCGGACCACTTCTTCCTGCATCTCACGCCGAATGAGGGGGTCGAGCGCGCTGAACGGCTCGTCGAACAGCAGGACTTCGGGGTCGACGGCGAGCGCGCGGGCGAGGCCGACGCGCTGCCGCTGGCCGCCGGAGAGCTGGCCGGGGCGGCGGTGCTCCATGCCTTCCAGGCCGACCTTGGCGACGACCTCGGCGGCCCGCTCACGCCGCTCGGCCTTGCCCATGCCCTGGATCTCCAGGCCGTAGGCGACGTTGTCGATGACCGTGCGGTGCGGCAGCAGGCCGAAGTGCTGGAAGACCATGGCGGCGCGGTGGCGGCGCAGTTCGCGCAGCCGGGAGCGGTCCATGGCGCGGACGTCCTCGCCGTCGATGGCGATGGTGCCCGCCGTCGGCTCGATCAGCCGGGTCAGACAGCGCACCAGCGTGGACTTGCCGGAGCCGGACAGGCCCATGACGACGAAGACCTCGCCCTTGCGCACGTCGAAGCTGACGTCCCGGACGGCGGCCGTGCAGCCGGTGCGCTCGCGCAGCTCGGCGAGGTCGAGGGCGGTGAGCTCGGGGTCGGCGGGAACGCGGTCGGCCTTGGGGCCGAACACCTTCCACAGGCCCTCCACCGAGAAGACGGGGGTCGTGTCCATGGTCTGCTCCGTGGGGGGTTCGAGGGTCGAGGTCACTTGGCACCACCACCGATCAGCTCGGCGGCACGCTCCCCGACCATGAGCACGCCGATCATCGGGTTCACGGTGGTCATGGTGGGGAACACGGAGGCGTCGGCGATGCGGATGCCCTCCAGGCCGCGGATGCGCAGCTCGGGGTCGACGACGGCCAGCCGGTCGTCGGCGTCGCCCATCTTGCAGGTGCCTGCGGGGTGGTAGACGGTGTGGGCGACCTTGCGGGCGTACTCGCCGAGCTCCTCGTCGCCGGTGACGTCCGGGCCGGGGGCCACCTCGCGCTTGAGCCAGCCGGCCAGCGGTTCGGTCTTGGCGATCTCGCGGGCGATCTTGATGCCGTCGACGAGGGTGCGGCCGTCGTAGTCGTCCTCGTCGGTGAAGTAGCGGAAGTCCAGGGCGGGCTTGACCTCGGGGTCGGCGCTCGTCAGGTAGAGCCGGCCGCGACTCTTGGGCTTGGGGATGTTCGGGGTCATCGAGACGCCGAACTCCGGCCGCCGGTAGCCCAGTCGCTCCGGGTTGTCCGTGAACGGGATCTGGTAGAAGTGGAACATCAGGTCGGGGTGCGGCAGTTCGGGGTCGCGGCGCACGAACAGGCCCGCGTCCGAGTCCATCGCGGAGTTCTCCGGGATGGGGCCGTTGGTCTCCCAGACGATGACCGACTCGGGGTGGTCGAGCAGGTTCTCGCCGACACCCGGCAGGTCGTGCGTGACGGGGATGCCGAGCCTCTCCAGATCCGCCTTCGGGCCGATGCCGGAGTGCATCAGCAGCCGGGGCGAGTCGACGGCGCCGGCACAGAGCAGGACCTCGTTACGGGCCTTGACGAGGATCTCCTCGCCGTCCTTGGTGCGCACGTGCACGCCCTCGGCGCGGTCGCCGTCCAGCTCCAGCTTGTACGCCCAGGTCTCCAGCAGGATCGTGAGGTTGGGGCGCTCGTCCATCACCGGGTGCAGATACGCCACCGACGCCGAGGACCGCTTGTTGTTCTCGGGGTGGTAGGCGAGGTCGAAGAAGCCGACGCCCTCGGTGAACGGCTTCTGGTTGAAGCCCTCCACGCGCGGCACGCCCAGCGCCTCCTGGGCCGCGTCGACGAAGTCGCGGGCGATGGCGTTCCGGTCCTGCTCGTCGACCGGGACGATGTTGTTGAGCAGGCGCGCGAAGTACGCCTCCATCTGCACCGCGCCCCAGCCCTTGGCGCCCGCGGCCTCCCACTCGTCCCAGTCGGCGGGCAGCGGCTTGAACGCGATCAGCGTGTTGTGCGAGGAACAGCCGCCGAGGACCCGGGCCCGGCTGTGCCGGATGTGCGAATTTCCGCGTGGCTGCTCGGTGGTGGGGTAGTCGTAGTCGAGCTCGCCGCCCAGCAGGCCCATCCAGCGGCGCAGGGTCAGCACGTCGTCGCGGCCGACGTCGCTGGGGCCGCCCTCGATGACGGCGACGGAGACGTCGGGGTTCTCGGTCAGGCGGGAGGCAATGACGGAACCGGCTGTTCCGCCGCCTATCACGACATAGTCGTACTCGTGGTTGTGGGACATGGCGTGCTTGCTCCAGAGGGGATGAACCAGAGGGGACGAAGGGACCGGGCTCGGAGGGTGAGGCGTGGGGAGGTCAGCCCGCGAACCAGCGCACCGGCTCGGGTGCGAGGTTCTGGTAGACGTGCTTGGTCTCGCGGTACTCGGCGAGGCCGGCCGGGCCGAGTTCGCGGCCCACTCCGCTCTTGCCGAAACCGCCCCATTCCGCCTGCGGCAGGTAGGGGTGGAAGTCGTTGATCCAGATCGTGCCGTGCCGCAGCCGGCCGGCCACGCGCCGGGCGCGGCCCGCGTCAAAGGTCCAGACGCCGCCCGCGAGACCGTACTCGGTGTCGTTGGCGAGGGTGACGGCCTCGTCCTCGGTGCGGAAGGTCTCGACGGTGAGGACCGGCCCGAAGACCTCCTCCCGTACGACGCGCATCTCGCGGTGGCAGTGGTCGAGGACGGTCGGCTCGTAGAAGTAGCCGTTCTTCGGGCGCTGCGGGGAGGGGTCGGGCCGCTTGCCGCCGGAGCGCAGCACGGCGCCCTCCTTCAGGGCGGACTCGACGTACCTCTCGACCTTGGCGCGCTGCTGCTCGGAGACCAGCGGGCCGCACTCGACGCCGGCCTCGGTGCCGCGGCCGAGGCGGATCTTCTCGGCCCTGCGGGCGAGTTCGGCGACGAAGCGGTCCCGCACGGACTCCTCGATGATGAGGCGGGCGCCGGCCGAGCAGACCTGGCCGCTGTGGATGAACGCGGCGTTGAGGGCCTGGTCGACGGCGGTGTCGAAGCCCTCGTCGGTGGCGCAGGCGTCGGCGAAGACGACGTTGGGGTTCTTGCCGCCGAGTTCGAGGGCGACCTTCTTCACGGTCGGCGCGGCGGCCTGGGCCACCTTGGTGCCGCTGATCAGGCCGCCGGTGAAGGAGACCAGGTCGACGTCGGGGTGCTCGGAGAGGCGGGCGCCGACCGAATGCCCCGGCCCGGTCACGATGTTGGCGACCCCGGCGGGCAGTCCGGCCTCGACGAGCAGCTCGATCAGCGCGATGGTGGTCATCGGGGTGATCTCGCTCGGCTTGATGACGAAGGTGTTCCCGGCGGCCAGCGCCGGGGCGATCTTCCAGCTGGCCTGGAGCAGCGGGTAGTTCCAGGGCGTGATCATCGAGCAGACGCCGATGGGCTCGTGCACGACGACGCTGTGGATGTCGGGCGAGCCGGCGTCCACGACCCGGCCGGGTGACTCGCCGGCGACCAGGTCGGCGAAGTAGCGGAAGGCGCGGGCGACGTCGTCGATGTCGACGCGGCCCTCCTCGACGGTCTTGCCGGCGTCGCGGCTCTCCAGCAGCCCGAGCCGCTCGCGGTCGCGCTCAAGCAGGTCGGCGACGCGCCGCAGCAGCGCGGCCCGCTCGCCGACGGGCGTGCGCGGCCACTCCCCCTCGTCGAAGGCGCGCCGGGCGGCGGCTATCGCCAGATCGGTGTCCTTCTCGTCGCCCTCCGCGACCACGGCGAACGGCAGGGCGTCCGCGGGGTCGAGGATCTCGCGCGTGGCGCCGGAGACGGCCGCACGCCATTCCCCTCCCGCGTGGATGGTGCTGCGCGCCTGCAGTTCGTTGCTTTCCGCCATGATCGCTTTCGCCTTCCGTTCCTGATCAGCGCCCCTGTGTCACACATGTGTCACTAAGAGACCGAGTGCGCCTGCCCCTCTCCCCCGGATGCATGCACGATCCGTGGCCGAAAGTGCGCTGTGTCACTGGAGATGCGGGCAATCAGGGGCAAATCAGGCATGGAACGAGGTCGATAGCGTGACGGGAGTCCCACCGAGTTCGGCGAGCGCCTCGTCCACCGGCCCGTACGGCTTCCCCCGCCGGGAGACGGTCAGGTGATCGGCCCCCAGGGCGAACCGCTCGGGCGTCAACTCGCCCTCCAGCAGCGGATGCCCGGCCCGGACGACCCCCGGCATCCGGTCCTCGTAAGCGACTCCTCCCGCACCTCCGGCGCCACCACGCGGCGGTGGTCGCCGGGTACGGGGGCTCCCGGAAGGGCGCCGGACAGCCCGCAGGCCCCGCACCGGATGGAACCGGTACGGGGCCTGCGCGCGAACGGGGAGGGGCTCCGGTCAGATGAGGCCGAGACCGCGGACCGCCTCGCGCTCCTCCTCGAGCTCCTTGACGGAGGCGTCGATCCGGGCGCGGGAGAACTCGTTGATCTCCAGGCCCTGGACGATCTCGTACTTACCGTCCTTGCAGGTGACCGGGAAGGAGGAGATCAGACCCTCCGGGACGCCGTACGAACCGTCCGACGGAATCCCCATCGAAACCCAGTCGCCGTCGGCCGTGCCGTTGACCCAGCTGTACACGTGGTCGATCGCGGCGTTGGCGGCCGACGCGGCCGAGGACGCGCCACGGGCCTCGATGATCGCGGCACCGCGCTTGGCGACGGTCGGGATGAAGTCCTCGGCCAGCCACTTCTCGTCGCTCACGACCTCCGCGGCGTTCTTGCCGGCGACCGTGGCGTGGAAGATGTCCGGGTACTGGGTGGCGGAGTGGTTGCCCCAGATCGTGAGCCGCTTGATGTCGGCGACCGTGGAGCCGGTCTTCTTCGCGAGCTGGGTCAGGGCGCGGTTGTGGTCCAGGCGGGTCATGGCCGTGAACCGCTCGGCGGGTACGTCCGGCGCGGCGGCCTGGGCGATGAGCGCGTTGGTGTTGGCCGGGTTGCCGACGACGAGGACCTTGACGTCGTCCGCGGCGTGGTCGTTGATGGCCTTGCCCTGCGGCTTGAAGATGCCGCCGTTGGCCTCCAGCAGGTCGCCGCGCTCCATGCCCTTGGTGCGGGGGCGGGCGCCGACGAGCAGGCCCACGTTCGTGCCGTCGAAGGCGACGTTCGGGTCGTCCGTGATGTCGATGCCCTCCAGGAGCGGGAACGCGCAGTCGTCCAGCTCCATGGCCGTGCCCTCCGCGGCCTTCAGGGCGGGCGTGATCTCCAGCAGGCGCAGCTTCACCGGCACGTCCGCGCCGAGCAGCTGACCGGAGGCGATGCGGAAGAGCAGGGCGTAACCGATCTGGCCGGCCGCGCCGGTGACGGTGACGTTCACGGGAGTGCGGGTCATGGCGTTCTCCGTATGACAGCTGGCGGTGGGGCGTCCCTGCCCCGGACGTTTGATCGATCTCTTGGCGTCAAGAGATCGATCCAGCGGTCAGGCTATCGCGCATCCGGGATCCCGCACGGCCGGGTCGGTGTGGCCCACCCCACAACCCACCCGACACCCGTACAAAAAGGCGGCCGCCCGTCCGGGAGAGGAGGACGAAGGCGGCCGCCGGGGGGAACCGACCAAGCCGGACTCCCGTGGGGGTACGGTTCGCGTGCCCCGGATTCCCCCACCCATGCCCGCCTCGCGGAAATTCCTCCCGCGGGGCACTCCGCGGTGTGCCGGGCACTCACCGGCTCAGCGGACCTCCGACCCCAAGTCAGGCACCCGCCACCCAGAACGGCACCGGAACCCGGCCCGGCCCAAAGCCCGGCACACCCTCCGGGCGGGGCTCAAGTCCGGGCCACCCCGGCCAAGTGCTCGACCACACCCGGCGCGAGGCACCCGCCGCATGCCGGGCACCCGCCAGCCCGGCACCCGCCGAGCACAGGCCAACCCGCCGCGCGCACCGCACCCCGCCTCCGAGCCCGTCCAGAAGCCACCCGCCCCGCGCGGGACAAGACACCCGCGTGCCAGGCGCCGGCCGGACCCCAGCCCCGGCCGGGAAGCCGGCCCGCACGCAGGAGCAGCGCTCCCCGGGCGCTGCGGCCAGGCCACTGGGCCCCACCCGGCACGAGGTGCCCCGCGCCACACCCCCGCCGGGTGCAGGCGGCGGCTGCCCCTTACTTCGTGCAGCCCTGCTCGCCGGAGGCCAGGGTGGCGCAGGCCTTCGCGTCGGTGGCGCTCTTGACGGAGACCATCGGGGTGTAGGCGATCGTGTCGCCCGTGGCCGTGATGCTCCCGGTGTGCTTCGCCTTGCCCGCGCTGACCTGGACCTCGTCTCCCTGGGCCGCCTGGGTGATCCGGCCCCAGGCCGCCTTGCAGGTCTCGCTGTAGCGGACCTCGACGACGGTCGCGCCGACGGTCGCGGTCTGGGCCGTGGTCACCAGGTCACCACTGCACCCCATGTTCTCCGCGTCCTTGCCGTCGCAACCGTCGCCGCTGCACTTCACGCCGGGCGGCAGATCCTGGTTCGTGGCGCTCGGCGTGGGCGACTTGGTGCCGCCCTTGGCCTCGTCGTCGCCACCGCCACCGGTGAGGTAGAAGGCGCCGGCGATCACCACGAGCACGCCCACGACACCCGCGAGGAACATCCCCGTCCGCCGCTTGGCGGCAGAGCTGCCGGAGCCCCCCGGCCCGCCGGAGCCGCCCGGGCCGCCGGAACCACCCGCGCCCGCCGGGACGGCGTCCCGCGGCGGTGTGCCGTACGCGTCCGGCCCGACGCCCGGCATCCGGGTCGTTCCCGGGCCCGGGCCGGGCGTGGCGCCGGTTGCCGTGCCGGTGGTGCGCCCACGACTCTGGGACGGGCCCTGGTACCCGGCGACGCCCCACGAGTTGACCCCGGCCCCGCCGCTGCCGGTGGAGTCCTGCACCTCGGGCGCCGTCGGCTGCGGCGGCACGGTCGGGGCCACGCCCGCCGGGCCCGCGATCCCCGGCGTCACCGTGGCGCTGCCGCTTCTGCGGGTCGTACCGCCACCGCCCGCGGCGGCCGTCCTGCCGTCGTCCTTGGCGCCGGCCGAGGGGCTCCCGAAGTCCTGCCCGCCGAACTCGCCCAGCGCGGCGCGCGCCTGGGAGATCCGGATGGCCTCCATCGTCATGTCGTGCCGCATCTCCGAGCGGCTCCAGGCACGCTCGGCGAGCTCCCACATGGTGGTGAGGTGCACCGGGTTGGTCCCGGTGACCTCGGCCAGCGCCACGATCGCGCCCTTGGGCGCGAGCAGCCGGCCGTTCAGATAGCGCTCCCACGACGTCTTGCTGTAACCCGTGCGGTCCGCCACCGACGCGATGCTCAGACCACTGCGGTCCACGAGCCTGCGCAGCTGGCTGGTGAACTCCCTGATCTGCGGATCGAGTTCATCCGGCAAGGCCCTCCAACGAGGCATTGCTTCCCCCCTCTTCCCCCCGGTAGTGCTGTTCTGTCCCGCGCGCTGTTCGCCCCCGCCCGCCCGCGGCATCGGCCGAGTCCCCGTTCTGGCTACCCACAGGGATGCGCTCACCCAGGATCTCAGTTCCCTGACCGGGGGCGCACAGGAGCACAGGACCCGCGCGCGATACACCCTGGACCGTCCCGATTGTCCGTACCGACCCCGTGCTTGCACCACTTCATACCGAATCTCCCGGCGGACGTACCGGAACCGTCACTTCCGTGCCACAGCGCACTGACAGCCGTTGAACAGGCCGTTCGCCGTGCAGGAGGGTGAGCCGTGGCGGCGGCCCGTCCTTCCTCGGGGGAGAGGACGGACCGCCGCCGCGTCACTCGCTGGTGACCGTGAAGTGCAGCGTGTCCTTCAGGAACGGGATCTGCAGCCAGGGATCCGGCTGCGCCATCATCGCCAGCAGGGCGATCGCCAGACCCATGACGCCGTACGTGACGATGTCCGTGAACCGGGAGCGGACGGCGAGCATGCCGACGTCCGGCAGCAGCCAGCGCAGCGCGCCACCGCCCAGCAGGGCGATGCCGATCAGCAGCGTCCCGAGCCGGAACTGCCCGAACGCGGTCACCAGCAGCCCGAGCCCGACCAGCCCCAGCACGGCGAGGACGGGCCACTGCCGCGCCGGCGCGAACGTGTCCCCGGGCGCGGCCCGGCCACCGCCCTCGGGCCGCGCGGTGTCCTTGGTGAACAGCGGAAACCTCCGGGTGACCCGCCGCGGCCGCCCCTCGGCATCGGGGGCACTGACGGGATCCCGCACGGTGAGATCGCCGTCCGCGTCGCGCACCGCGGCATCGGTGTCACCATCGACCACACCAGGCGCGTCCGGCTCACCACGCACGGCCTGCGCGCTCTCCACGCTCCCGGCCTCCGAGGCGCTCCGCGCACTGTCCGCGCTCCCCGCGTCGCGTTCAGCCGACACTGCGCTCCGCCGCCTCGACCACGTTGACGAGCAGCTGGGCGCGGGTCATCGGGCCGACTCCGCCGGGGTTCGGGGAGATCCAGCCGGCGACCTCGGCCACGCCCGGGTGGACGTCGCCCACGATCTTGCCCTCGGCGCTGCGGGAGACACCGACGTCGAGGACGGCCGCGCCCGGCTTGACGTCCTCGGGGCGGATCAGATGGGCGGATCCGGCCGCGGCGACGATGATGTCCGCGCGCTTGAGGTGCGCCGACAGATCACGCGTGCCGGTGTGGCACTGGGTCACGGTCGCGTTCTCGCTGCGCCGGGTCAGCAGCAGCGGCATCGGCCGGCCGATGGTCACGCCCCGGCCGACCACCACGACCTCCGCGCCCTTGATCTCCACGCCGTAGCGGCGGAGCAGGGTGAGGACACCGTTGGGGGTGCAGGGCAGCGGGGCCGGCTCGTTCAGGACCAGCCGGCCGAGGTTCATCGGGTGCAGGCCGTCCGCGTCCTTGTCCGGGTCCATCAGTTCCAGGATGCGGTTCTCGTCGATGCCCTTGGGCAGCGGCAGCTGCACGATGTAACCCGTGCAGGCCGGGTCCTCGTTCAGCTCGCGGACGACCGCCTCGATCTCCTCCTGCGTCGCCGTGGCCGGCAGCTCGCGCTGGATGGAGGCGATGCCGACCTGCGCACAGTCACGGTGCTTGCCGGCGACGTACTTCTGGCTGCCGGGGTCGTCCCCGACCAGGATCGTGCCGAGGCCGGGCGTGACGCCCTTCTCCTTCAGCGCCGCCACGCGGGCGGTCAGATCGGACTTGATCGCGGCTGCGGTGGCCTTGCCATCGAGAATCTGGGCGGTCATGGCCCCATCCTCGCGGATGACCCGCCCACGGTTCCAATCCGGCCGCAATACGGGCACCGCGGGGTCCCTCCTCCCGTATCCGCTCATGATCAGTGATGTTGCACTTGCACAACACATCGGGAATGCGGCTGGACAAGCCCGTCCGTGGTGAAGAACGATGACCTGACAAGTGCCGCGGGCAGCTCAACGGGGGGACGGTCGCTGTCTGAAGAACTCTCCTCCGTGCGAATGCCACGCGTCGTCCCCGCACTCGGACCAACGGAGGAAAGCCCCCATGAGCTACGGCGACCCGAACAATCCCTACGGCGCTCCCCAGGGGCAGCCGCAGCAGCCGCAGCAGGGCTACGGCTACCCGCAGCAGCAGGGGCAGGCGCCCGGGTACGGCTATCCGCAGGCCCCTCCGGTGTCCCAGTACGGCGGTCCCGCCGCGCCGACGACGATGCCCGGATCCGTGGGCGCGGCCCGCGTGATGATGTGGGTCATCGTCGGCCTCCAGGTCATCGGTGTGGGCTTCTTCGCCTTCGCCGCCGCGGCCCTCAACGCCGCGAAGGACGACGAGTCCCTCAAGGAGAACACCGCCTTCCAGGACCTGGTCGGCCAGTCGACCGGCGTGATCTGGGGTTACGTCGTGTTCGGCCTGGCCTGGCTGGTGTTCGCGGCCGTCCTGGCGACGAAGTTCAAGAACGGCGGCAACGGCGCCCGCGTCACCATCCTGGTCTTCGCCATCATCACCGCCGTCCTCGGCATCTACCCGTTCATCCTCGTGGGCCTGGTGCACACCGTCCTGGCCATCCTGGTCGCGGTGTTCGTCGGCAATGCCAACGGCAAGGCCTGGTTCAACCGCCCCCGTTACTGAACGGACCCCGGCGGGCGGACCAGTTCGCGCCAATCACAACCAAGGGCCGTGTCTCACCCGTTCGAGGGGGGCACGGCCCTGGTGCGTCGCCCTAGTCTGACGTCCATAGCTGTCAGGCACGGGAGAGCACCTTGTACAGCATCATCGTGGTACCTCCGCCGACCACGGAGGACGAGCGAAACCCCGGACAGATCAGACTCGCGCCCGGCGAACGCCTCACGTTCGGCCGGTCCGCGCAGGGCAACGACCTGCGCATCACCCACGACGGAGTCTCCCGCCGGGCCGGTGAGATCACCGCGCAGGGCGCCTTCTGGATCCTCAGCAACCTCAGCCGCGAACAGACCTACGTGGTGGAGAACCCGGAGGGCGCGGGCGAACACGTCAAGATCGCGCCCGGGCGGCTGGACGCGCCGATCCCCTTCGAGTTCTCCCGGATCGTGCTGCCCGCCGCCGGCGACCTGCTGGCGCTGCAGGTGTGGGCGCCGCGCCACGACTACCTGAGCGGCACGGGCGGCCTGGACGGCGCCACGACCGCACCGGCCTTCTCCCTCGACCGCACCAAGCGCTACTTCGCGGTCCTGGCCGCCCTGTGCGAACCGCGCCTGCGCGGCGCCCCGCACGCCCCGCTGCCCACCATCGACCAGGTCGCCGACCGGCTGCGCCCCACCTGGCCGGCCGCGTCCCGCACCTCCGTGCAGTGGAACATCGACTACCTCGCTGTGAAACTGCGCCTCAAGCCGGGCCCGGAGAGCGCGGACACCGGCCCGCGGCTCAACGGCAAGAAGGAGTCCCTGGTCTCGCTGGCGCTCCGGTTCGACCTGGTCCGCGAGGACGATCTGGCCGTCCTGGCAGGCCCGTCGCCGGGCCGGGTGACCCGGTGAGCGAGCCCTACGCCGTCGCGGTGCCGAAGGGCTACCGGGTCGGCGTCTGGGAGGTGCGCGAGCCCCTGGCGACCGGCGCCTTTGGCAGCGTGTACGCGGCCAGGCGCACCGGAGAGAGCACGCGGCTGCCCCCGACGGCCGCCCTGAAGTTCCTGCCCACGGGCACGGCCACGCCCCGCCGGCTGACCCATCTGCGGGAGCTGATCGAGCGGGAGGTCGAGCTGTACCGGCGGCTGAAGCAGCCGCGCCTGGTGCGGATGTACGAGACGCTGACGGTCGACGACCCGGACCGGCCGGAGCTGGACGGCGCCACCGTGCTCGTCCTGGAGCGGGCCAGGGGCTCCCTGTCCGCCCTGCTCACCGCGCAGCCCCGGCCCGAGGCCGGTCCCGCGCTGCTCGCGCAGATCTGCGAGGGCCTGGCCCAGCTGCACGGCGCCGGCTGGGTGCACGGCGACCTGAAGCCGGCCAACGTGCTGCTGATGGACGACGCTTCGGTCCGCCTCGCCGACTTCAACATGGCAGCCGAGCTGGAGGGCACCCACGCCTACACCCCGGCGTTCTCCACCCCCGACTACACCCCGCCGGAGCTCCTGTGGACCGAGATCGGCGAACGGGGCCGCAGGATCCGCCCGTCGGCCGACGTCTGGGCCTTCGGCGTCCTCGCGCACCTCGTCCTCACCGGCTCCTTCCCGCTGCCCGGCGCGACTCCGGCAGCCCGCCGCGACGCGGCCGCCGCCTACGCCCGCGGCATCGACGAGCTGCGTCTGTCGCCCGAACTGCCCGACGACTGGCGGCAGATCATCTCCGCCTGCCTCACCCGCACCCACCGGGACCGCATCTCCGGCGAGACCCTGCTCGGCCGCGTCCGGGCCGCCGTCGGCACCGGCCACCGTTCCTTCCGCCTGCCCCGCCTGCGCCCGGTCCACCGCCGCTCGCGCCGCATCGCGGTCCTGGCGGCCGGTGCCGCCGTCGCCGCCCTCGGCTACGGCATCACCACCTGGGCCGGTCCCGGCGACGAGGGCGGGAGCAAGTCCGGCGAGACCCGCAAGGTGACCCCCGCCGACTACGGCGCCTCCGAACTGCGCACCGACAAGGGCGTCCCCGTCGCCTACCGGCGGCTCATCGTCGACTCGGCCCACGACTGCGTCCAGCCGGAGATCACCCCGGCGCTCATCGCCGCGATGCTGAAGGTCGAGAGCGACTTCGACCCCGATCTGTCCGACCCGGACGCGGGCGAGGAGGGCGAGTACGGAATCGCCCGCTGGACCCCGAGCATCCTGCGCTGGTGGATCCGCGCCGACGGCGTCCCCGCCAAGGAAACTCCGAGGCCCCCGCTCACCCCCGCCGAGTCCATCCCGGCCATGGCCCGCTATCTGTGCTTCGCCGAACCGCGCCTGGAGGCCGGGCTGCGCGGCGACCGCCGGGTGCTGGTCGCCGCCGCGTACCGGACGTCGTACAAGAGCGTGAACGACGCGGGCGGCGTTCCCCCGAAGTACCACGACTACGCCGACCGCGTCGCCCACTACCTCAAGGAGTACACCCCGGCCGCGAAGAAGTGACCCTCAGAGTTCACAGGTACTCCCGGGGCGCCGGGCACGTCAGGCCGACGGGCCCGCTCGGGTACCGTTTCCCGCATCGCTGCCAGGACCACGGCCGGGGGATCCATGTCAGACGCCGCCTTCGCACAGACCGGTTGCGTGCCGCTGCGGCCCGCCGATCCGGTGCGGGTCGGACCGTACGTACCGCTGGGGCTGCTCGGCAGCGGCGGTATGGGCCGGGTCTATCTGGCGCGGCACGGGGACGGGACGCCCGGGCTCGCCGCGGTGAAGGTCATCCGGCCCGAGTACGCCGAGAACGTGCCCTTCCGGCGGCGGTTCGAGCGGGAGGCCACCGTGCACGCGCGCGTGGGCGCGCCCTACACACCCGAGTTGCTGGGCACGGGCTTCGAGCCGGACAGCGAGCTGCTGTGGATGGCGACCGTGTACTTACCCGGTCTCAACCTGGCGGAGGCGGTGCGGGATTGCGGTGTCCTGCCACCGCAGGACGCCTGGTGGCTGGTGGCCGATCTCGGGCGGGCGCTCGGCGCGCTGGCCGCGACCGGGATCGTGCACCGGGACCTCAAGCCCTCCAACGTTCTCCTGACCGGGCAGGGCGCGCACGTCGTCGACTTCGGCATCGCCAAGGCCGTCGACGCCAGCGCGATCACCACGACCGGCAACCGCGTCGGCACCCCCGCCTTCATGTCCCCCGAGTACCTCAGGGACGGCCGCTGCGACACGGCCTCCGACGTGTTCTGTTTCGCGAGCACGGTCGTCCACGCGGTCACGGGGCACGCCCCCTTCGGCGACGGCACCGGAGTGGACGTCCTGCACCGCATCGCCTCGGAGGAGCCGAACGCGAAGGTCATGTCCGAGGTGCGGACGGCCGACCCGGGCCTGGCCGACCTCCTCTCGGCATGCCTCGCCAAGGACCCGGACCTGCGCCCCGGCCCCCGGGACCTGGTCGACGCGGCCTCGGCCCGGCCCCGGTCCGCCTCCTGGCAGGAGCCGCTGGGCAGCCGCGTCCTGACCCGGCAGCAGGCGTACGAGGCGTTGAGGGACAGTCCGTTACCGCCGCCGCGGGTGCGGCCGGCGGTGGCTGCGATGCCTGGGTTCGCGCCGCCCGGAGCGCCGCCCTTACCGGGCGTACCGGCCTCGGGGCAGCCGGGCTTCGGGCCGCCGGAAGCGGGGAGTACGCCGGAGGCGACACCGGCGGCCGGACCTCCCGCCCGGCGGCGGCTGAAACCTTACGCCGTCCTCGCCGCCGTACTCACCGTGTGCGCCCTCGCCCTGACGGCCTTTCTGGCCACCCGCCCTTCGTCGGCAGGCGACAGCGGCTCCGCCGCCCCCACCGTCCGTGCGTCCGGCGACGGTGACGACCGGACGTCCCTGCCGGGCTTCGACCGCCCGGGCTCCCCCACCTCGTCCAGGCACCTCCCTCAGAGCGGCGGGACGACGCCGGGCCCTTCGCCCAGCCCCTCGGGCGACGAGGCCGAGGCGGACCCCCGCACCACCGCCCCCGCTCCCCCGCCGGAGACGACGCCCCGGCCCTCGGCCACGCGACCGCCGAAGACGCCGACCACCCCGGCCAGGCCCCCGTGGCTCACCGACTGCACCTACTACTCCGGCACCGAACTCACCCGCCGCGGCGACAGCGGCCAGCGCGTCGTCCAGGTGCAGTGCATGCTGGCCAAGCGCGGCTACGACGTGGGCGGCGCGGGCGTGGACGGCCAGTTCGGCAAGGGCACCGCCACGGCGGTACGCGGCTTCCAGCGCGCCAAGGGGCTCGACCCCGACGGCAAGGTCGGCCCCCGGACGTGGGCGGCGCTGCGCTCCTCGACCTGAAAAAGGGAACTGCCTCGCGCAGCGGGAAATGTGAGGATGTCCGCACCGGGCCCAGGCACCCGCCTGGCACCACCCGGCCTCACCAACTCCCTTTCCCGTTAGGAAGGTTCACGCATGAGACCCACCCGCGGTGCCCTGATCGTCGCCGCCGCCCTGGCGCCGGCCCTCCTGCTCACCACCCCGGCCCTCGCCGCCGGCCCGGCCCCGGCGGTCCCCGCCGTGACCGCCGCCGCGGTGACGGACGGCACGCCGGTGGACGAGATGTCGGAGGACGACCTGCGGGTCGCGATCGCCCGCATCATCGCCGACGAGGACAGCGGCCGAGGTGTCATCAGAGAGGCCAACGAGGCCCTCGACGGCACCGTGGAGGACATGCGGGAGTTCCTGAAGACGGGCTACCGCCTCGCCCAGGCCGAGGACGACCGCGTCGCCATCGCCCGCATCCTGGCCGACCCGGACTCCGGCCGGGGCGTCAAGCGGGAAGCCCGCAAGGCACTCGACGTGAACACCCCGGAGGCCCTGCGCGCCTTCCTGGAGACCGGCTACCGCCTCGCCCAGGCCGAGGACGACCGCGTCGCCATCGCCCGCATCCTGGCCGACCCGACCATCAGCGCGGCGCTGAGGGCCGCCGCCGAGGAGGCCATCGACGGCACGCCGGAGGAGCTGCGGTACTTCCTGGAGGTCGGGCAGTACGAGGTCGACGGCTGAGCCGTACGGGGAGCGGGCCGGCGTCGATCGCCGGCCCGCTCGCCCCGTCAGTGGAAGAAGTGCCGCGTCCCGGTGAAGTACATCGTGATGCCGGCCTTCTGCGCGGCCTCGACGACCAGTTCGTCACGGACGGAACCGCCGGGCTGCACGATGGCCCTGACCCCGGCGGCGGCCAGGACGTCGATGTTGTCGGGGAACGGGAAGAACGCGTCCGACGCGACGTACGCGCCCCGGGCCCGCTCGGCCCCGGCCCGCTCCACCGCCAGCTTGCAGGAGTCGACCCGGTTGACCTGGCCCATGCCGACGCCCACCGAGGCACCGTCCTTGGCGAGCAGGATCGCGTTGGACTTCACCGCGCGGCAGGCCTTCCAGGCGAAGGCGAGCTGCTTGAGCTCGTCGGCGTCCAGCGCCTCGCCGGTCGCCGGCGTCCAGTTGGCCGGGTCGTCGCCGTCGGCCTGGAGCCGGTCGGTCACCTGGAGCAGCGCGCCGCCGTCGATGGGCTTGACCTCGACCGGGGCCGAGGGTCCGTCGGGGCAGCGCAGCACGCGGATGTTCTTCTTCTTGGTGAGGGCCTCCAGCGCGCCGTCCTCGTAGTCCGGCGCGACGATGACCTCGGTGAAGATCTCCGCGACCTGCTCGGCCATCTCCTTGCTGACCGGGCGGTTGACCGCGATCACGCCGCCGAACGCCGACAGCGGGTCACAGGCGTGCGCCTTGCGGTGCGCCTCGGCGACGTCCGCGCCCACCGCGATACCGCAGGGGTTGGCGTGCTTGATGATCGCGACGCAGGGCTCGGCGTGGTCGTACGCGGCACGGCGGGCGGCATCCGTGTCCGTGTAGTTGTTGTACGACATCTCCTTGCCGTGCAGCTGCTCGGCCTCGGCGAGGCCGCCGGTGCGTGAGACGTACAGGGCGGCGGGCTGGTGCGGGTTCTCGCCGTAGCGCAGGGTGTGCTCGCGCTCCCAGGTGGCGCCGAGGAAGTCGGGGAACTGCGACTCGTCGACGGGCGCGTAGGAGGAGGCGAACCACGTGGCGACGGCGACGTCGTAGGCGGCCGTGTGCTGGAAGGCCTCGGCGGCGAGCCGCTTGCGGGTGGCGAGGTCGAAGCCGCCGTCGTGCACGGCGGACAGGACGTCGGCGTAGCGGGCCGGGCTGGTGACGACCGCGACGGACGGGTGGTTCTTGGCGGCGGCCCGGACCATCGAAGGCCCGCCGATGTCGATCTGCTCCACGCACTCGTCGGACGAGGCCCCGGAGGCGACGGTTTCGCGGAACGGGTACAGGTTGACGACGACGAGGTCGAACGGCTCGACACCCAGCTCGGCGAGCTGCCGCCGGTGGTCCTCCAGGCGCAGGTCGGCGAGGATGCCGGCGTGCACGCGCGGGTGCAGCGTCTTGACGCGGCCGTCCAGGCACTCGGGGAAGCCGGTGAGCTCCTCGACCTTGGTGACGGGGACGCCGGCAGCGGCGATCTTCGCAGCGGTGGAGCCGGTGGAGACGAGCTCGACCCCGGCCTCGTGGAGCCCGCGCGCGAGCTCCTCCAGCCCGGTCTTGTCGTAGACGCTGACGAGCGCCCGGCGAAGGGGCCGCTTGTTGCTCTCGGCGGTCACTGGATAACTACCTTTCGTCCCTCAATGCGATAGCCGTTGCGGGCGAGCCGCCCCACGACCTCGACGAGCAGCCTTCGCTCGACTTCCTTGATGCGCTCGTGCAGAGCGCCCTCGTCGTCCTCGTCCCGGACCTCGACCACGCCCTGGGCGATGATCGGGCCGGTGTCGACGCCGTCGTCGACGAAGTGGACGGTGCAGCCGGTGACCTTGGCGCCGTACGCGAGCGCGTCCCGCACGCCGTGGGACCCCGGGAAACTGGGCAGCAGGGCGGGGTGCGTGTTGACGAACCGCCCGCCGAACCGGGCCAGGAACTCCTTGCCGACGATCTTCATGAACCCGGCGGAGACGACGAGGTCGGGTTCGAAGGCCGCGACGGCCTCGGCGAGGGCGGCGTCCCACTCCTCGCGGCTGCCGTGGTCCCTGACCTTGCGCACGAAGGTCGGCAGTCCGGCGCGCTCGGCGCGGGCCAGCCCCTCGATGCCCTCACGGTCGGCGCCGACGGCCACGATCTCGGCCCCGTACGCCTGCGCGCCGGCGGCGTCGATCTCGTCGAGCAGCGCCTGAAGGTTGGTACCGGATCCGGAGACCAGCACGACGAGGCGCTTGGCGCGCGGGGCCACGGGCTTGGCGGCCACGGTGGGGGCCTTTCTCGAAGGGAGCGTCTGTCCAGGCGGCCGGCCTTGGCGTTTGTACATTCATACGAATGCTTCGGGCCCCCGGATACGGGGAAGCCTACGAACCGGCCGACCGTCAGCAACGATACCGGCACACCGGGCAGCCCCCACGGGACGGGGGCATGGCCGGAAGGTAGCGTCTGGGCCGAGCCGGTTCGGGAACGCCCTCCGGACCTGACGCGTTCACCAGGTGGCGGGCCCGGGTCCGACACCGTTCAGTTCTGTCCACCCTTACCTGCTCAGCCACTCGTTCCTACTCATCAACGGGAAGACGCTCACTTGATGCCGGACCGCAGCCTGCGACTCCTCACGTTCCCCCACCTGTCGGCGCAGGGAGGGGAGCGCGGCAGCGTGCTGCTGCGGGAGCGCCCCAGCTCACCGCCCGACGCGCCGTCGGACGGCGACCGCGGCGACGAGCGAGGGCGCGGGTCCCAGGAGGACAACCCCTTCGCCCCGCCGCCCGAGGGCACCCCGGACCGGCCCTGGCAGCCGCGGCGCCCCTCGGGCGACGACTCCCAGGACGACGGCGAGGACGACCGTGCGCCCTGGGGCAGCCGGTGGAGCGACCGGCAGCCCGGCCGCTCCTCCGACGGCTTCGGCGAGCGCCCCCGCGGCGGCCCCCAGGGCCCGGGCGGCCCCCAGGGCGGCCCGACCCCGCGCTGGGACCCGACGGACCCCGCCCAGCGCCGTGCGCGCTATGCCCTGCTGTCGGGCATGTGGGCCTTCTTCTTCGCCCTCTTCAGCTGGCCGTACGTGGCGCTGCTGCTCGGCGCGCTCGCCCTCTACTGGGGCATCAGCGCCCTGCGCGCCAAGCCCCGCAGGTCCGACCCGGACTCCCCGGCCCCCGAGCAGCAGGGCCGCCCCCAGACGACGGCGGCGGTGAGCGGCCTGGTCACGGCGTCCCTGGCCCTCGCCCTGGTCGCCGCGTCGTTCACGGCCCAGCTCGTCTACAGCGACTACTACACCTGCACGAACGACGCCCTCACGAACGAGGCGAAGCAGTCCTGCACGCACCTTCTGCCGAAGGAACTGCGGGGCTTCCTCGGCACGAACGGCTGACGCGCGGCCCGCCGCTTCAGGGGTTGTCGTGATCGAGGGGTGCGAAGGGGGCGTAGGGGGCGTCCGGAGCGGGGGGTGAGGTCTTCGGCTTCGCGGTCGTGTCGGCTGGGGAGGCACCGTCCTGGGCCGGTCCCGCCGCTCCGGCCGGGCCAGCGGGCCCTGCGCTTGCGGTGAGTCCGGCGACTCCGGCGATCCCGGCGATTCCGGTGCGGGTGAACCAGGCCCGGGCCGGGCGCGAGCCCAGTCGTCGGCGCATGCCCTGGCGGGTGCCCTCGGTCGGTTCTTTCCGCTGTTCGGCGATGCTCGCGCCGTCCGCCTGGGGCGCCCGGCAGTGCCAGGCCCGTACGGTCAGGGCCGTCGGTACGGCCACCAGCGCCAGCCACGCCAGTGTCGCCGCACCCACCTGCCACCACACGGGCCCGAACCGGGCCAGGACGCTGCCCCCGAGCGGGCCGCCCGCCAGCGCGGCGAGCCCCGCGAGGACGGCCGCGCACAGCACTGCCGTGAGCGCGGCGGCCCGGGCGGTGCGACCCGGCGACCAGACGGCACCGCCCCCGCTGCCCGGCCGCGTCCCGCCGCGCTCCCCGCACACCGCCCCCCGCGCCACGACCCAGCCGGCGGCCACCCCGGCGACCACCGGCACGGCCCCGGCCGCCGCCCAGTGCACCCACCGCCCCTCCCCCGCCTCCGGCACCGCCGCCAGCAGCGGAAACGGCGGCAGGAACGGAACCGGTGCGGAGGACAGCGGGCTGACGACATGGCCCGCGCCGAGAGCGAAGCCGGGGCCGAGGGCGTAGGCGGCACCCCACACCGCCGCGTTCGGCACCAGGGCCGCACACAGCAGCAGCACCGCGAACCGCCCCGACCACCCCTCGGTCAGCCGCAGCAGCGCCGTCTGGGCCGCCGCCCCGTGCCCCACCAGTGACACCGCCACCAGCAGCGCACCGCCCCCGAGAAGTACCCCCACCCCGGCCGCCGCGGCCCGGGCGGCGACACCCGGGCGCCCGTCCGGCCGGAGGACCAGCGGCCGTACCCCCGTCGGCAGGATGCCCAGCAGCCGCCGCAGCGGCCCGCCCGGACGGCCGTACGCCGACCACACACCCGCCCCGGCCGCCACGACGGCGACCAGCGGCACGCACACCCCCGTCCACACCCACGACGGCCGCAGCGCACCGCCCGCGGCGTACAGGACCGCGGGCGCGGCGACGGCGAGGTAGCCGAGGACGACGCCCGTCCAGGCGGTCCGGGCCGAGACCAGCGGCGGCCCGGCGACCACCGCGAGGCCCTCGACAGCCGCGACGCCCCCGGCGAAGCCGTCGCCCCCGTCCTCCTCCCCGCCGTCCGTGGCGTCCCGCGCCGCCCGGTGCAGCAGCCACGCCGGCAGCGCGAGCAGCAACAGCGGCGGGAGGCCCACGGGGGCCGGGACGCCGGCGAGTGTGTCGGTGCGGACCAGTTCGGCTCCGTGGGCCAGCAGCCACAGCGCCGCCGCCACATGCAGCGCGCCGCCGGGCCCGCTGTCGGGATACGGCGAGGTGATCCACAGCAGCATCACCAGTACGGCGAACGCCGCGAGCCCGAGGCCCGCCGCGACCGCACCCCCCACGAGGGCGTCGCCCAGCCCGGGCGAACGGTCGCGCAGCCGGGTGAGCAGGGACGACGGCGGACGTCGGCGAGCGGTCATCTCGATCACGCCCGCCATGCTCCCAACGACACGCGCTTTCCCGTCGTAACAGGCGAACCATCGATGTGTCGCTCAATATACGTTTATGCTCTTTTCTGTACGGAGGGGCGCCCTGTGACACAGAGCCCTGCCCTCCCGCTCCCGCCACCCAAGGAACGCCGACACCTGCGCGAGGCCGCTTCGCTGACGCGGGCTCAGCTGGCTTCCCGGGTGGGCGTCACCAGCGAGACGGTGCGCGGGTGGGAGACCGGCCGCGCCACGCCGCGCGGCCGGAAAGGGGAGAAGTACGCGCAGCTGCTGCACTCACTGGGCACGGAGGCGGGAGCGGACCTGGCACCGCCTCATGCGGAGCGCGGCACGGCAGACGCGAGCGATCGGAGCCGCCCGTCGGCCGGGGACCGCCGCCGGGCCTCCGGCCGGAACCGGGGCCGTACCTCCGTCACGGACCAGGACGGCACCACCGCCGGCCACCACAGCCGCGCCTCGGCCGGCGAGCACAGCCGTACCGCCGGCGGCGCCCTGAGCCGCGGCCCCGCCGCCGACCACCGCCACACCACCGTTGCCGATCACCGCCACCCGACCACCGCGGCCGCCGTCGCCGATCACCGCCACACCGCCGTCACGGACCGGCGCCCAGGCCCCGCCCGTGCGACGGCGGTCCCGCGGCGCCCGGACGACGCGGCCACCCTGACGCCCGACCAGGCCTTCGACGCGCTGTACGCCTTCTGCGCGCCCGCGCTCGTCCGGCAGACCTACCTGCTGACCGGCCGCCGTGAGCTGGCCCGGGAGTCGGTCGAGCGGGCGTTTCACATCGCCTGGCAGCGCTGGCCCGAGGTGGCCCGCGACCGCGACCCGGCGGGCTGGGTGCGGGCGGTGGCCTACGACTGCGCCCTCTCTCCGTGGCACCGGCTCCGCCCCCGCTACCGGCACCCCGAGCCGCCGCCTCCCGACGCCCTCGACCGCGCGCTGCTGGACACCCTGCTGAAGCTGCCGCCCTCGTACCGCCGCACGCTGCTGCTGTACGACGGTGTCGGGCTCGGCCTGCCGGAGACGGCGGCGGAGACGGAGGCGAGCAGCCGCGCGGCCGCGAACCGCCTGATGCACGCGCGGGAGGCGGTCGCCGAGCGGCTGCCGGAGCTGGCGGATCCGGAGATGCTCCACTGGCGGCTGGTCGAGCTGGCCTCCATCGAGCGGCTGCGGGCGGCCAAACCGCTGGACGTGCGCCGGGCCGCGGAGCGGCGGGCCCGTTTGTGGACCCGGGCCGCCATCGCCTTCACCGTCGCCCTGATCGGGGCCACGGCCCTCACCGCCCGCACGGCCCCCACCCACTACGAGCCGCCGGTGCCGCAGGGCGAGACCGTCCAGGGTGTGCCGCCACCGGTCGCGCCCGGGCCGCTGTCGGAGTCGGAGCGGGAGCTGCGGGCGAAGCTGCGCAAGGAGGCGCAGCGGGGGCCGGTCCGGCTGACGCCGCAGCCACGCTGACGCCTGTTCCAGGAGGTGGACGCCTGTTTCACGCAGGACGCCTGTTCCATGAAAGGACGCTGTTTCACGAAAGGACGCCGTTTCATGAAACGACAGTGGGCCCGCCCCCGTGCGGGGAGCGGGCCCACCTGTGAACTGTCGGCGCGGCTGGTCAGCCGGCGAGGATCGCGCGCGCCAGCTTCGCCGTCTCGGTCGGCGTCTTGCCGACCTTGACGCCGGCGGCCTCGAGGGCCTCCTTCTTCGCGGCGGCCGTGCCGGAGGAGCCGGAGACGATGGCGCCGGCGTGGCCCATGGTCTTGCCCTCGGGCGCGGTGAAGCCCGCGACGTAGCCGACGACCGGCTTGGTCACGTTCTCCTTGATGAAGGCCGCGGCCCGCTCCTCGGCGTCGCCGCCGATCTCACCGATCATCACGATCAGGTCGGTGTCGGGGTCGGCCTCGAACGCGGCGAGGGCGTCGATGTGGGTCGTCCCGATGACCGGGTCGCCACCGATGCCGACGGCGGAGGAGAAGCCGATGTCCCGCAGCTCGTACATCATCTGGTACGTCAGCGTGCCGGACTTCGACACCAGGCCGATGCGGCCCGGCTTGGTGATGTCGCCCGGGATGATGCCGGCGTTCGACTGGCCCGGCGTGATGAGGCCGGGGCAGTTCGGGCCGATGATGCGGGTCTTGTTGCCCTTGGACACGGCGTAGGCGTAGAACGCGGCCGAGTCGTGGACCGCGATGCCCTCGGTGATGACGACCGCGAGCGGGATCTCGGCGTCGATGGCCTCGACGACGGCGGCCTTGGCGAAGGCCGGCGGGACGAAGAGGACGGATACGTTGGCGCCCGTCTTCTCGATCGCCTCGGCGACCGTGCCGAAGACCGGGATCTCGTTGCCGTCGATGTCGACCGACGTGCCCGCCTTACGGGGGTTCACGCCACCGACGATGTTGGTGCCGTCGGCCAGCATGAGCTTGGTGTGCTTCATGCCCGTGGCACCGGTCATGCCCTGGACGATGACCTTGCTGTCCTTGTTGAGGAAGATAGCCATGGCTGTTTAGTCCCTCGTCCCTTACTTCGCAGCCGCGAGCTCGGCGGCCTTGTCGGCCGCGCCGTCCATGGTGTCCACGCGCTGCACCAGCGGGTGGTTGGCGTCGGAGAGGATCTTGCGACCCAGCTCGGCGTTGTTGCCGTCGAGACGGACGACGAGCGGCTTGGTGACGTCCTCGCCCTTGTCCTTGAGCAGCTGCAGCGCCTGCACGATGCCGTTGGCGACCTCGTCACAGGCGGTGATGCCACCGAAGACGTTGACGAAGACGGACTTGACGTCCGGGTCGCCGAGGATGATCTCCAGGCCGTTCGCCATCACGGCGGCGGAGGCGCCACCGCCGATGTCGAGGAAGTTGGCGGGCTTGACGCCACCGTGCGCCTCACCGGCGTACGCCACGACGTCCAGGGTGCTCATGACGAGACCCGCGCCGTTGCCGATGATGCCGACCTCGCCGTCGAGCTTGACGTAGTTGAGGTTCTTCTCCTTGGCGGCGGCCTCGAGCGGGTTGGCCGCCTCCTTGTCCTGGAGGGCCTCGTGCTCCGGCTGACGGAACTCGGCGTTCTCGTCCAGGGAGACCTTGCCGTCCAGGGCGATGACGTCACCGGAGGCGACCTTGGCCAGCGGGTTGACCTCGACCAGGAGGGCGTCCTCCTTGATGAAGGTGTCCCACAGCTTGACGAGGACGTTCACGACCTTGTCGGCGACCTCGGCCGGGAACTTCGCGGCCTCGACGATCTCCCGGGCCTTCGCCTCGGTGACACCCTCGTTGGCGTCGATCGGCGTCTTGGCGACGGCCTCGGGGCGGGTGGCCGCCACCTCCTCGATCTCCATGCCGCCCTCGACGGACGCGATGGAGAGGAAGGTGCGGTTGGCACGGTCCAGGAGGAAGGAGACGTAGTACTCCTCCACGATCTCCGGGGCCGTCTCGGCGATCATCACCTTGTGGACCGTGTGGCCCTTGATGTCCATGCCGAGGATGTTGGTCGCATGCTCGACGGCCTCGTCAGGGGTGGCGGCGAGCTTCACGCCACCGGCCTTGCCACGGCCGCCGACCTTCACCTGGGCCTTGACGACGGACTTGCCACCGAGGCGCTCGGTGGCTGCGCGGGCCGCCTCAGGCGTGTCGATGACTTCACCGGCCAGCACCGGTACATCGTGCTTGGCGAAGAGGTCCCTCGCCTGGTACTCGAACAGGTCCACGCGCTTCCGTCCCTATCAGTGATCTCGCGGTTCGTTGTCTGCGTGGGCGTGCCGCGAGGGCAACGTGACGTCCGCCGTCTGTCACAAGGGAGGCGCACACGGTGTCCGAGCGCGCGGCATGTCCGTCTCGCAGGTTATCGCTGCTTGCGGGGGGCCTCTAAATCGAGGGTCACACCTGAGCGGTGATACCTGTCACATGATGCCGCGCTCTCTGGCACGGCGTGCCGGGCGTGAGAGGCCTCACCGGGTTGGGGTTGACCCGGTGAGGCCCGTCGGACACCCCCGGTTCTCCGGGGTGCGGGCCGGGTGGGGACCACCCGGGTGGGACCACCCGGCCCCATCCACGAGGTTCCGGCCTCGGACGACCGATGGTTTTCGACCGCCTGCCGCGCTGACCGGGGAAGACGGGGACGTCCCGGTGACTGCCCCGGGCACCGGCGGTGCGGAATCGGGCCGCGACTCCGGCCGCCGAGCGCGGCATGCGTACGACGGCACCGGGCAGGGCTGCTGCCCAGATCAGGTGCTGACCGGATCAAGTGGGGGAGCTTCCTCCCGCGCCACGGAACAAGCGCACCGCGACGCACCGCGACGCACCGCCGAGCAGGCGCCGATCCTCGCACGGGAGTGCGTCACGCCGCATCCGGTATCGGCAGCGGACGCTTCTCGATCGCCGCCGCCATCACCTCGGGGAACAGATCGGGCGTGCAGGCGAACGCCGGTGCCCCCAGCGCGGCGAGCGCTGCCGCGTGCTCACGGTCGTACGCCGGTGCCCCCTCGTCGGAGAGCGCCAGCAGCGTCACGAACTGCACCCCCGAGGCCTTCATCGCCGCGACCCGCTTCAGCATCTCGTCCCGTATGCCTCCCTCGTACAGGTCGCTGATCAGCACGACCACCGTCTCCGCGGGCCGGGTGATCTGCGACTGGCAGTAGGCCAGTGCCCGGTTGATGTCCGTGCCGCCGCCCAGTTGTGTCCCGAACAGGACGTCGACCGGGTCGTCGAGCTGGTCCGTCAGGTCGACGACCGCCGTGTCGAAGACGACGAGTCGCGTGGAGATCGTCCGCATCGAGGCGAGCACCGCCCCGAACACCGATGCGTACACGACCGATGACGCCATGGATCCCGACTGGTCGATACAGAGGATGACCTCCTTCTTCGTGGTCTGGGACGCCCGCCCGTACCCGATGAACCGCTCCGGCACGATCGTTCGGTACTCGGGCAGGTAGTGCTTGAGGTTGGCCGCGATCGTGCGGTTCCAGTCGATGTCGTGGTGGCGGGGCCGGTTGATGCGGGCGCTGCGGTCGAGGGCGCCGGTGAGGGTGGCCCGGGTGCGCGTGGCGAGCCGCTTCTCCAGGTCCTCGACGACCTTGCGCACGACGGCCCGTGCCGTCTCCTTCGTCGTCTCGGGCATGGCCTTGTTGAGCGACAGCAGCGTGCCGACCAGGTGCACGTCGGCCTCCACCGCCTCCAGCATCTCCGGCTCCAGCAGGAGCGTGGCGAGACCGAGCCGGTCGATGGCGTCGCGCTGCATGACCTGTACGACGGAGGACGGGAAGTACGTCCTGATGTCCCCGAGCCAGCGCGCCACGGACGGCGCCGACGCCCCGAGCCCCGCCGAGCGGTCCCGGCCCCCCTGCGGTTTGTCCCCCTTTCCGTAGAGCGCGGTCAGCGCCCCGTCCATCGCCGCGTCCCGCCCGGACAGTGCGCACCCGGTGCCGTCCGCCGCGTCGCCCCCGAGCACGAGCCGCCACCGCCGCAACCGCTCCTGCGCCGGGTCCGTCACCTCGGCCGTCATCCGTGTCCTCCCTTGCGAGGCCGTTCCCACAGCGGGATCACCGGCACGGCCGTCCTCGGCCGGCCTTCCGCCCGCGTCCCGTTCCCGGCGGTGTCTTCCCCTTCCGCGCTCGGTACCGGCCGCCTCGGTCCGTCGGTCGTCATCCCGTCACCCCCACCAGGTCGTCGCCGATGTGCTCTGTCTCTTCGTCTTCGTCCAGCCCGAGCAGCAGCCGCAGGACCGGCAGCACGGCGTCCGCGCGCACCGGTTCGAGCTCTGCCGAGAAGCCGGGTATGCCGGAGCCGGCCCCGGTCGTGCTGCTCCCGGCCCCCGGCCCGCGCCGGACCAGTTCACCGAGGGTCCGCCGCACGCCGGGCTCGTACGCCGAGAACGTCCGCCGCAGCAGGGGCAGCACGTCCGTGAACGCCTCCGCCGGCACACCTGTCAGCCACGCGTCGACCAGCCCGAGCAGCCGCTCGTCGTGCACCAGGAGCATCCCGCCCCCGGAGCCTCCTCCGACGAAGCCCTCGATCCACGCGGCCGCGTCCGCCGGTGGCGTGCCCGGGGACAGGACGAGTCCCATGAGGCGCGCCGCCTCGTCCTGCGCCAACTCCCCGTCGTCCAGCAGGAGCCGCACGGCCCGTCCTCTGATCACTCCGGGTACGGTGTCCCGCCCGCACAGCACCCGCAGCACCGACTGCCAGCGGGTTCTCAAGTGACCCTGCCCCGAGGCGGGGGTGTCCCCCAGGAGCCCCACGGCCCCGTGCACGGCGTCGACATGACGCCGCATCTCCTCGGCCCCGTCCGTGTCGAGCGCGGCGCAGGCGGGGGGCAGGCCGACGAAGACCCGCTCGGCGAGACCCGCCGCGACCTCTCCCAGGGCCCCGGTGTCCGTGCCGCGCACATCGCCGTAGCGCAGGGAGCGGACCAGGGCCGGCAGCGCCTGGGCGAGCCGGCCGACATCCGCGTCGAGAGCGGCGCGGTCGGCGAGGATCCGCATCACCGTCGGCAGGGCGTCGGTCAGTTCGGCCTGCAGGCAGCACTCTGCGAGTGCGGTGACATCGGCGAGCCCCTGCGCGGTGACGGTGTCAGACTCGGCCTTGGCGGTCGCGGCGGACAGGACGGTCGTCCCCCACACCCCGGCCTCGGCGACCCTCACCGACAGCTCGGGCTCCCAGCGCAGCCGCCACGTCTCCCGGAACGTGCCCGTGCTGCCCCGCGAGGCGGCCGGTTCGCCCCAGGCGATGCCGAGCAACCGCAGCCGGTGCAGCAGCCTGCTGCGGGCGGCGTCGGTCTCCTTGCGCAGGTCGAGCTCCAACTCCCGCTCCAGCGCCTCCGGCTTCAGCCGCAGCCGGCGCTGGAGCCGGGCGAGGTCCCGCTGCAACGGAACCGCCGGGGCCGTCGCCGGCACCTCCCCCAGCACGTCCCCCACGACCAGCCGGTCCCGCACCAGCGCCAGCGGCACGTCCGAGCCCTCGCACATCACCGCCCGCACCGCGTCGGTCGTCTCGCTCAGGCCGGGCAGCGGACGGCCGCGCATCGCGGCGAGCGTCTCGGCCAGCCGCACCGCCTCGATGACGTGCGCGGACGAGACGAGCCGGTCCTCGGCGCGCAGCAGTCCCGCCACCTTCGTCATCCACCGCTCGACCGGCCGGTCCGGGGCGCTGAAGAGGTGCCCGTACCAGCCCGGCGAGTCGATGCCGGCCCCGTAGCCGCTCACCCGGGACAGCCGACGGTGGGTCCACGGCACCCACGTCATGTCCGTCTTGACCTTGGGCAGCCCCTTCAGCAGCGCCTTGTCGGCGGCGACGGTGGTCTTCCGCCGCAGGGCGGGCACATGCCACGCCCCGCACACGACGGCCACGCCGTCCTCGAACTCCCGCTGCGCGGCGCGCACCTGGAGCCGCATATACGCCTCGCGCACCAGGTCCCGGTCGTGTCCCCCGCTGCCGTAGGTCTCCCGCAGCGCCCCCATCGCCTCCTCCAGCACGGTGAACGGCGCGAGCGCGTCTCCCTTCCCCACGCCCCGGTGCTCCACGACGTCCTCCCACCACCGCTCCGGGTCGTCGTAGCCGGCGGTCTCGGCGAGCACGCCGAGCGGATCGATCCGCACGTCGGCGGGTCCGGGGACGGGTTCAGGCGCGGGTCCTGGGTCGGGTTCGGGTCGGGATTCTGATGCGGGGCCGGGTCCGGGTGCGGGCTCGGGTTCGGGTCCGAGCTCGGGTACGGAGCCGGGCTCGGGTACGGAGCCGGCTCCGGCGTCACCCTCGCTGTCCGCCGTATCGGCATCCAGGGGTGATTCCCCCTTCCCTTCGGCCTCGTCCTCCTGCGTCCCCCACGCCAGCGTGTGCGTGGCCGGCAGGTCGATGAAGCGGGCCGGGACGCCGTGTTCCAGGGCCCAGCGGATGGCGACCCACTCCGGGGAGAACTCGGCCAGCGGCCAGAACGCCGAGCGCCCGGGCTCGTCCACGGCATGGGCGAGCAGGGCGACCGGCGGCCGCATCTCCTCGTCTGCGGCGAGCGGAATCAGCGCATCGGCCTCGGGCGGTCCCTCGATCAGCACGACCCGCGGCCGGGCCTCCTCCAACGCCGCCCGCACGGCCCGCGCCGACCCCGGCCCGTGATGCCGCACCCCGAGCAGCAACGGTCCCGCCCCGGCCGCCCGGCCCACACCTTCCTTCCAGCCCGTCACTTGATCCCCTCCCATCGCATGCCCGGCCCCGGCCCCCGCCCCGCGTCGCTCACACGCTCACCTCCCGGCAGGCCCGGTAGAAGTCCTTCCAGCCGTCCCGCTCGCGGACCACCGTCTCCAGGTACTCCTGCCAGATGACCCGGTCGGCCGCCGGGTCTCGCACCACCGCGCCGAGGATGCCCGCGGCCACGTCGCCCGGGCGCAGCACGCCGTCGCCGAAGTGGGCCGCCAGTGCGAGCCCGTTGGTGACGACGGAGATCGCCTCGGCTGTGGACAGCGTGCCGCTCGGCGACTTCAGCTTCGTGCGGCCGTCGGTCGTGACCCCGTCGCGCAGCTCGCGGAAGACCGTGACCACCCGGCGGATCTCGTCGAGGCCGTCGGGCGCGGCCGGCAGGTCGAGGGAGCGGCCGATCTGGTCGACACGGCGCGAGACGATGTCGACCTCGGCCTCGGGGCTCTCCGGCAACGGCAGCACCACCGTGTTGAACCGGCGGCGCAGGGCGCTGGACAGGTCGTTGACCCCGCGGTCGCGGTCGTTGGCCGTGGCGATCAGGTTGAAGCCGCGGACCGCCTGCACCTCCTCGCCCAGCTCCGGTATGGGCAGCGTCTTCTCCGACAGGATCGTGATGAGCGTGTCCTGCACGTCGGCCGGGATACGCGTCAGTTCCTCGACGCGGGCGGTCATGCCCTCGGCCATGGCCCGCATGACCGGGCTGGGCACGAGGGCGTCGCGGCTCGGGCCGTGGGCGAGCAGCTGCGCGTAGTTCCAGCCGTACCGGATGGCCTCCTCAGGTGTGCCGGCCGTGCCCTGCACCAGCAGCGTGGAGTCGCCGCTGACCGCTGCGGCCAGGTGCTCGGAGACCCAGGTCTTCGCCGTGCCGGGCACACCGAGCAGGAGCAGGGCGCGGTCGGTGGCGAGCGTGGTGACGGCGACCTCGACGATGCGGCGCGGGCCGACGTACTTGGGTGTGATCACCGTGCCGTCCGGCAGCGTGCCGCCGAGCAGGTACGTCGCGACCGCCCACGGCGACAGCTTCCAGCGTGCCGGACGCGGACGGTCGTCCTGCGCGGCCAGCGCGGCGAGTTCACCGGCGAAGGCGTCCTCGGCGTGCGGTCGCAGTGCTTGTGCCTCAGGTACGTCCGCGGGTGCGCCCGTGCCCGCGTTCGCGGGCGCGGACCCGTTCTGGCTCGGGTCGACGGACGTCGGTTCTACGGACACAGGCATGGCTGAGTCCCCCTCCAGCTCGGCCGGTTCGGATCTGGCATCCACGTTGCACCACACCACTGACAATGCGTTCTGACCTGCGCAAACGCTTCGCCGGAGCCGCTCGCGGACCCGATTGTCAGTGGTGGGATCTACCTTCGATGGCATGACTCAGCAGGGGGTGCGCTGGACCGCGGACCAGGTGCTGGCACTGGCGCCTGACGCCGCATCACGCAAAGCGGGAAGCAAACTCGGCGCGGCGGGGCCGTGGTCCGAGGCGGGGAGTTCCGACGAGGGGACGGTGTGGGGGCTGTGCAAGGGCAGCGGAAGCAAGCCGTATCAGACGGTCGTGGACATCGCGGACGCCTCCGGGCCCGCGTACAAGTGCAGTTGTCCGAGCCGGAAGTTCCCGTGCAAGCACGCGCTCGGGCTGCTGCTGCTCTGGGCGGGCGGCGAGACAGCGGTGCCGGCCGGGGAAGCGCCGGAGTGGGCCGGGCAGTGGATAGCGGGGCGGCGCAAGCGCGCGGAGGAGAAGAAGGCCGGGGACGGCTCCGTCGCGTCGTCCGGGTCCGCTGATCCGGAGGCGGCGAGGCGCCGGGCGGAGCGCCGGGCCGAGCGGGTCACGGCGGGCGCGGTGGAGCTGGAGCAGCGCCTGACCGACCTGTTGCGCGGGGGCCTGGCCTCGGCGGAGCAGTCGGGCTACGGCCTGTGGGAGGAGACGGCGGCCCGCATGGTCGACGCCCAGGCCCAGGGCCTGGCCTCGCGCGTCAGGGAGTTGGGGGCCATACCGTCCACCGGCCCGGGCTGGCCGGTGCGTCTGCTGGAGGAGTGCGCGTTGCTGCATCTCCTCGGCCAGGGCTGGCTGCGCCGGGAGCGGCTGCCCGATGCCCTCGCCGCCACGGTCCGCTCCCGCATCGGTCTGCCGGGCTCCGCGGACGGACCGCCGGTGCGGGACCGCTGGCTGGTGCTCGCCCAGTACGACACGGCGGACACCCGCCTGACGACCCGCCGGATCTGGCTGTACGGCACCGACTCGGACCGCACCGTGCTGCTCCTCTCCTACGGCGCCGCCGGCCGCGCCCCGGAGCTGGCACTGCCGGTCGGGCTGGCCCTGGAGGCCGAGGTGTCCGCCTACCCGGGCGCCGGGCAGTCGCGGGTGGCCCTGGGCGAACAGTTCGCCCCGCCCGCGCCGACGGCGATACGCCCGCCGGGGATGACGACGTCCCAGGCTGCCGCCCGTTACGGCGACGCCCTGCGCGACGATCCCTGGCTGGAGTCCGTCCCGGTGACGCTGGACCGGGTCGTCCCCACCCCGGACGGCGGCTCCTGGCAGTTGGCGGACGCGGACGAGGACGCGGCGTTGCCGCTCACTCCGGCCGCGCGCTCCCGGCCGGGTCTGTGGCGGCTGGTCGCGCTGTCGGGCGGCGCCCCGGTCCGGGTCTTCGGCGAATGCGGTCACCAGGGTTTCACTCCGCTGACGGCCTGGCCGGAAGGCCCGGGCGAGGCGATAGCTCTGTGCTGAGCCGACACTGCCGGTGCCGGCGGCCCGGCCTTTCCGGCCCGATCCGCCGCCTTCCCCTCAACTCCACGAATCTTTCAGGCATCCCGGGACAACCGGTAAGGGTGAGCCTTCAACCACCCCTGGGCGCCCCACGGAAAGGAAGCTCATGACCAGGACCTCCGCTCCTGTGGTCGCGCCCCCGACGGGCGCCTGGGAGGGGCTCGTCACCACGGCACTGCTGGGCACGGACCGGCGCACGCCGCCGGGCACCGTTCCGGGCCCGGACGCGCCGGTGGCCCTGCTGGACGCGGCGGCCGTGGAGACGGTACGGCGACGGGCCGGTCTGCGTCCGGCGCGGGCGGCGGAGCGTCCGCGACCGGCTCCGCAGGACCCGCGTCCGCCGCTGCCGCAGGCCGCCGCCCGCAGACTCGCGATCCTGCTGGCCGACCGCCCCGGCGCGTCCGGCGGCGGCCGTCGGGGCACCGCGCCCGACCTGACGGAGCTGCTGCCCCAGTGGCTCGCGGCGGCCAACACCCTTGGTTTTGCTCCGCCTCCGCACCTGCTGCCGGCGTTGCTGGACGCGGCGCGAGGGCGTACCGACCTGCGTCCGGCGGCGCTGGAGTTCGCGGGGCCGCGGGCCCTGTGGCTGGCCCGGCTGAACCCGGACTGGCGGTTCGCCCTGCGTTCGACACCGGGCGGTGGAGCGGCCCTGCCGCATCTCGATGACGACGGCAGCGTCCGGCAGCTGTGGGAAGAGGGCCTGTTCGCCGAACGGGTCGCTCTCCTGTCCGCCCTGCGCTCCCGCGAACCGGCTGCCGCACGCGACCTGCTCGCAGCGACCTGGGCGACGGAACGGGCCGAGGACCGGCTGATGTTCCTCGACTCGCTGCGCACGGGCCTGGGGCCGGACGACGAGCCCTTCCTGGAACAGGCCCTGGCCGACCGCAGCCGCAACGTCCGGGCGACGGCGGCGGAACTGCTGTCGGCGCTGCCCGGTTCGGCGCTCGCGGCACGGATGGCGCTCAGGGCGGAGGCGTGCGTCGCGATCGACCACATGCAGCCCGCCCAGCCGGCGCAGGAGGCCACCTCAGCCACCGGGTCCCCGGTGGCCACGCCGACGATCACCGTCGAAGCGCCGCACGAGTGCGATCCGGGCATGGAGCGCGACGGCGTCGTGGCGAAGGCGCCGACCGGGCGGGGTGAACGGTCGTGGTGGTTCGGCCAGTTGGTGGAGGCGGCTCCGCTCGGGACCTGGTCGCGGCGGCTGGGCGGGCGGACACCCCGGGAGATCGTGGCACTGCCGGTCACGGACGACTGGCAGGGCGAACTGCACGCGGCGTGGTGCCGGGCCGCCGTGCGCCAGCGGGACGCCGAGTGGTCGCGCGCGCTGCTCGGAGAACCCTCGGCACCGGAAGCGGGCGGGCCGGGCGCGGTGTCCCTGGCCGAACGCGCCAAGCTGCTCGGCACGCTGGACGCCGGCGAGCGGGCCGAGTGGGTGGCCGGCTTCATCGCGACGCACGGCCTGTCCGAAGCGTTTCAGCTGCTCGGGGTGTGCGCGGTGCCTTGGGCGCCGCCGCTCGGCCGGGCGGTGGTGGACGCGCTCAACATCGCGCGGGACGCGGGGAGTTATCCATGGAGTTTCAGCGGAGTCATGGGCCTGGCCGAGCGCTGCCTGGACCCGTCCGAGGCCGGCCGCCTCGACGCCTTGCTGGCCGTGCCGGACGAGCCGGAGAACGCGTCTCCCGGCGCCGGCGGCTACTGGGCGGAGGCCTTCCAGCGCCTGGTCACGACCTTGCGCCTGCGCGCGGCGATGACGCAGGAGCTGAACATTTCCTGACGCCGCCCCGGGGCACGGAGCCCGGCTGCCTCCCACCGGCGCCGGTCCCGGTCTCGGTCCCGGCAGGCCATGACGACCCGCACACAACACCCCGGGCAGACCGTCACCACCGGCAGACAACACCCAGGGCCACCGGCACACACCCCGGCAGCCCCGGAGGAGGCCTACGCCCCGGCCGGCTGGCGTACGTTCGCCCGGACCCAGTCCACGATCGACGCCGTCGTCGCGCCGGGCGTGAAGATCTCCGCGACGCCCTTCTCCTTCAGCAGGGGAATGTCCGCCTCGGGGATGATCCCGCCGCCGAAGACCAGGATGTCCTCCGCGTCCCGCTCCTTGAGCAGGTCGATCACCGCCGCGAAGAGCGTGTTGTGCGCGCCGGAGAGGATGGACAGCCCGATCGCGTCGGCGTCCTCCTGGAGCGCGGTGTCGACGATCTGCTCGGGGGTCTGGTGGAGCCCGGTGTAGATGACCTCCATACCGGCGTCGCGCAGGGCCCGCGCGATGACCTTGGCCCCGCGATCGTGGCCGTCGAGTCCCGGCTTGGCCACCACCACGCGGATCGGACCGGCTGCCACACCCATCACTGCCTCCATGAAGCGACTACATCCATCCGTACCGACAAGTACCGCACATATCGCCCTAGCTGTATACGCCGCACCGCACGGACACCCTGCCCCGATTCGTCCGGGCAAGTGAACGAACGTTATCTCCAGGATCCCGCGACCGGCAGTTTCGGGGTGCGGACCGAGGGGGAAATCACACGATGGGACAAGCGCAAGGGGAGCCGCGACGAGGTCGCCGTACCGCCGCCCCACCCACCACGCACAGCGGCGGTACGGCACCTCGGCGAAGGCACGCGGGACACGCAGGGCACGCACAGCACGCAGGGCAGACACGGCGCAACAGCGGGGAGCCTCGTCGCCGCACCGGCAGGGGACCTCGTCGCATCACTGGCGTCACACGCGCCACAAGCCGCGCTCCTTCCCCGCGGCTCACGCCGCTCACGCAGTCATCAGCCGTCTTCGCCGCTGCTTTCCACGAGGGCATACGGGGGGCGGCCGGCCTCCCGCGTGCCGACAGGAGGTCGGCCATGAAGGTCACCAGGGCTGCTCTGCCCTTTCTTCCGTTCTGCCAGCGTCTGCTGCCGAGCCGGCTGGCGGGACTCTCGCTGGCGCTCCTGAAGGCCACTGCCCTGGAGATCGCGATTCTGGCCGGGCATCTCCTCCTCTATCCCTCCGGCATCACCCAGGAGCGCCGGGCTCCCGCCCCACTGCCCTCGGGTGGCGCCGCCCAACTGCCCACGGAGGCCAAGCCCCCGGTCGTCCTGCTGCACGGCTTCATCGACAACCGCTCGGTCTTCGTCCTGCTGCGCCGCAGCCTCGCCCAGCACGGCAGGCAGCAGATCGAGTCCCTCAACTACTCGCCGCTCACCTGCGACATACGAGCCGCGGCCGAGCTGCTCGGCCGTCACATAGAGGAGGTCTGCGAGCGCACCGGAGCCCGGCAGGTCGACGTCGTCGGACACAGCCTCGGGGGCCTGATAGCGCGTTACTACGTGCAGCGGCTCGGCGGCGACACGCGCGTGCGGACCCTCGTGACACTCGGCACCCCGCACTCGGGCACCCGGGTGGTGCCCCTGGCCAACGCGCACCCCATCGTGCGCCAGATGCGCCCCGGCTCACCGGTGCTCGAGGAGCTCACACGGCCGGCCCCGGGCTGCCGTACGCACTTCGTCAGCTTCTGGAGCGACCTGGACCACGTGATGGACCCGCTGGAGACGGCCTGCATCGACCATCCCGATCTGACGGCGCAGAACGTGCGGGTGACCGGCATCGGTCATCTCGCCCTGCCCGTGCACCCCGCCGTCGCCGACGGAATACGGCAGGTTCTCGACACGGCCCACGAGGGTGAACCGTCCGTCGGCCGGACCGGCGGTCTGACGGTGGCCTGAGACTCGTCATACCACCGGCACCCGGCGCCGAAGCACCGACCAACCTCGAACAAACTTCGAACACAGGGCCAAACCCGTGCCCGCCGTCCGCCAAAACACGGCCGAATGCCCGTTTCCTGCGCGCGCGAAACCTGCCGAAGATTGTCGTGCCCGCGTACCGCCGGGTACAGTCGCCGCACTGCTCTGGCAGCCCCTGTTGTCGAGGCGAAAGAGAAGTTGGTGAACGACCGTCACCCGTCGGGGACCATGCCCCCGGCTCCGGCTTCCGACGCCGACTCGGCGCACTACGCGTCGTACGGCACCCAGGAAGCCCAGTACGGCGACTTCACCACGTACGGCGACTACGCCGCCACCGGATTTGACACCACGGGTACGGACGGCACCGGTTTTGCGGCCACCGGCCACACCACCGCGACGTTCGCGACCGACCCCCTCTTCGGCGACATGCCGGGCAGCGGTCACGACACGGGCGCGTACGACACCGGCCACTGGCCCACCGGCACGCACGACAACCCGCACTACGACGCGTACGCGGCCCAGCACCACGCCGCCTACGACACCGGCGTCTACGACACGACGGCCTGGACGGCCGGGCAGCAGCCGCTCCCGGTCATCCCGCCGCAGGCCACCTCCCCGGACAGCACCGGGCAGTGGGACACCGGTGCCTGGATCCAGCCCGACCAGTCCGGCAATGCGGCCGACCAGACCCAGCAGTGGGAATGGGGCACGCAGGCCTTCGACACCGGCGCCTACGACGCCACGCAGTGGAACACCGACGGCGCCGGCGCCCCGGCCCCCGACGCGTACGAGCAGCACGGCGAAACCTTCGAGCAGCACGAGACCGCGACGTTCGATCAGGTCGCCTACGACGAATTCGACGGGGCCGCCTACCACGACCCCGCCCAGGACGGCGGCGAGCCGGCCGCCACCGGCGAACTGCCCACCGTCGCCCCGCTCCTGGACGGCCAGGAGGAGACCGGCCCGCGCGCCGGCTCACGGGCGGCCGCGCGCGCCGGGTCCCGTTCCCGTCGCCGTACGCCGCCCAGGCGCTCGGCGCTGCTGACCATCGCGGTGCCCTCGGCGTGCGTGATGGGCGTCGCGGGCATCGCCGCCGCCTCCGTCGGCACGTTCTCCGACGACGGCGCCGCCGAGGCGCACACGACCGCGGCGGACGCGCAGCCGGTGAAACCGGCCGCCGCCAACAACAAGCTGGACACGCAGCTCCAGAGCCTCGCCGCCGGCGCCGACGACTTCGCCGACCGGGCCAGCCGTACGCAGGAGCGCATCGACCTCAAGGCCCAGCAGGCGGCCGAGCGCAAGCGCGCCGCGCAGGAGGCGGCCCGCAAGGAGCGGCTGCGCCCCAAGTTCGCCCTGCCGGTCGCCCGGCACGGACTCAGCGCCTACTACGGCCAGTCGGGCATCAACTGGATGTCCCTGCACACCGGCATCGACTTTCCCGTCTCGTACGGCACGACCGTGATGGCCGCGACCGACGGCACCGTCCGCACGCAGTGGAACAGCGCGTACGGCAACATGATGATCGTGACCGCGAAGGACGGCACGGAGACGTGGTACTGCCACCTCTCCACCTACACGGTCCCCTCCGGTACGACCGTGAAGGCCGGCGATCCGATCGCGCGCTCCGGCAACTCCGGCAACTCGACCGGCCCTCATCTGCACTTCGAGGTGCGCCCGGCCGGCGGCTCGGCGATCGACCCGCTCCCGTGGCTGCGCAGCCACGGCATCGACCCGACGTAACGTCCCGGCAGCCCCCGCCCGTCGGGCGAACGGGGGCTGGTCTCATACGGCTACAGCTTCTCCACCGGCGCGTACCGCAGCAGCAGGCGCTTGGGCTTGGTGTCCCCGAAGTCGATGGTCGCCTCGGCGTTCCCGCCCGTGCCCTTCACCGCCACGACGGTGCCGAGTCCGAACTGGTCGTGCGTGACCCGGTCCCCGACCGCCAGGGACACGACCGGCTTCTCGGAGGTCCGGCGCGTGGCGAAACCGGACGCGCCCGACGCCGACGAGCGGGAGCGGGACGACGACAGCGAGGCCGCCACTCCGGAGACCGGGCCGGAGGACGCGGGCGCGGTGGCTCCCGTCCGCTTCCACTCCACGTAGGCCGGCGGGATCTCCTCCAGGAAGCGGGAGGGCGGGTTGTACGACGGCTGGCCCCAGGCGCTGCGCAGGGTGGACCGCGTCAGATACAGCCGCTCCCGCGCGCGTGTGATCCCGACGTACGCCAGGCGCCGCTCCTCCTCCAGCTCCTTGGTCTGGCCGAGGGCGCGCATGTGCGGGAAGACGCCGTCCTCCATGCCGGTCAGGAAGACGACCGGGAACTCCAGGCCCTTGGCGGTGTGCAGGGTCATCAACGTGATGACGCCGTCGCCGTCCTCCTCGTCGGGGATCTGGTCGGAGTCGGCGACCAGCGCGACCTGTTCGAGGAAGTCGGCCAGCGTACCCCCCGGGGCGGCAGCCCCTGGCGTCTCCGCCTCCTCGCCGCGCTCCTGCTCGAACTCCATGGCGACGGCGGCGAGTTCCTGGAGGTTCTCGATCCGCGTCTCGTCCTGCGGGTCGGTGGAGGCCTGCAACTCGGCGAGGTACCCGGTGCGCTCCAGGACGGCTTCCAGCACGGTGGCCGGTCCGGCGCCGGACTCGACGATCGTACGGAGGTCCTCCATCAGCGTGTTGAACCGCTTGACGGCGTTGGTGGAGCGCGCGGCCATGCCGTACGCCTCGTCCACGCGCTTCAGCGCCTGCGGGAAGCTGATCTTCTCCCGCTGGGCGAGGGCGTCGATCATCGCCTCGGCGCGGTCTCCGATGCCCCGCTTGGGGACGTTGAGGATCCGGCGCAGCGGCACCGAGTCCTCCGGGTTGGCCAGCACGCGCAGGTAGGCGAGGACGTCCCGGACCTCCTTGCGCTCGTAGAAGCGGACGCCGCCGACGACCTTGTAGGGCAGGCCGACGCGGATGAAGACCTCTTCGAAGACACGGGACTGGGCGTTGGTCCGGTAGAAGACGGCGACGTCGCCGGCCTTCGCCTCGCCGGCGTCCGTGAGGCGGTCTATCTCGTCGGCGACGAACTGCGCCTCGTCGTGCTCGGTGTCGGCGACATAGCCGGTGATCGTGGCTCCCGCGCCCGCGTTGGTCCACAGGTTCTTGGGGCGGCGGGACTCGTTGCGCTCGATGACCGCGTTGGCCGCGCTGAGGATCGTCTGGGTGGAGCGGTAGTTCTGCTCCAGCAGGATCGTCGTCGCGTCCGGGTAGTCCTCCTCGAACTGGAGGATGTTGCGGATCGTCGCGCCACGGAAGGCGTAGATCGACTGGTCGGCGTCACCCACGACGCACAGCTCGGCGGGCGGGACGTCCTCCGGGCCCGGCGGTACGTCGACGGGGTGTTCGCGGGTGCCGACGAGTTCCCGGACGAGGGCGTACTGGGCGTGGTTGGTGTCCTGGTACTCGTCCACCAGCACGTGGCGGAAGCGGCGGCGGTAGTGCTCGGCGACGTCCGGGAAGGCGCGCAGCAGGTTGACCGTCGTCATGATCAGGTCGTCGAAGTCGAGGGCGTTCGCCTCGCGCAGCCGCGACTGGTACATCGCGTAGGCCTGGGCGAGGGTCTTCTCGAAGCCGTCCGTGGCCTGGGCGGCGAAGTCCTCCTCGTCGATCAGCTCGTTCTTCAGGTTGCTGATCTTGGCGCTGAAGGACTTGGGCGGGAAGCGCTTGGGGTCGAGGTCCAGGTCGCGGCAGACCAGCGCCATCAGACGCTTGGAGTCGGCGGCGTCGTAGATCGAGAACGAGGAGGTGAAGCCGAGCTTCTTGCTCTCGCGCCGCAGGATGCGCACGCAGGCGCTGTGGAAGGTCATCACCCACATCGCGTTCGCCCGCGGGCCGACGAGCTGCTCGACGCGCTCCTTCATCTCGCCGGCGGCCTTGTTGGTGAAGGTGATCGCGAGGATCTGGCCCGGGTGCACGCCCCGCTCGGCGAGCAGGTGGGCGATGCGGTGCGTGAGCACGCGGGTCTTGCCGGAGCCGGCGCCGGCCACGATGAGCAGCGGGGAGCCGGAGTGGACGACGGCGGCGCGCTGGTTGTCGTTCAGCCCCTCCAGGAGGGCGGCGGTGTCCACCGGCGGGCGCGGGGCGCCGTCGCGGTAGTAGGTGTCCCGGTCCGGGGGCGCGTCGAACTTCCCGCCGAACAGATCGTCCGGAACCGGCTCCGGTACATGATCGTCCTCGGGTGGCGGCGGGGGCTCGTCCGCGGGGCCCCGCTGGGCCTGGAGGTCCGCCAGGAAGCTGTCGTCAAAGAGGCTGCTCATCGCTCTCCGAGTCTAGGGCGCCCCACTGACAGCCCGCTGCCGCCCTGAGAACATCGCCGAAAGCACCCCCTCGTCACCCTTCATCCCCGCATGGTCACGGAGCGCTACGGCCGTCACAATTATGACGAACCCGTGACCAACCCCCCTGCACCGATGACTCTCGGCGACGCTCTCAGGTAAGGTCACGAAAATGTATCGGGCATATCGCCCATCAACCTTCACAAGGGCCACACGAGTTGGCTACCGTGCGGGCAGGCCGCACGACCCCCACCGGCGAACGTCGCCGGGCCGCGCGGCCTCCGCCGAGTCCGGTGTGCCGCAGCGGCAGCCGGAGCCGGGGACCCAACCGAGAACTCTGGGGTGAATCGGCCGGACTCCCTTCGCGGAGGCGGCCGTAGGGCAACCCTTCCGATGTACCCGCCCGAACCCGACAGCTAACCCGGTAGGCGGAGCATGGAAGGAGTCGCCTCCCTTGGCGTCGCACCGCAAGTCGCGTCCCGCTGGTACGCGCGTCGCAGGCATACGGACCCCCGCCCTGGCAACGGCGGCCCTGACATCCGTCGCCCTGCTGTCCCAGTCGGCCAACGCCGCCCCCGAGGCCGACGACAAGCCGAGTCTCGAGGAAGTCGAGAAGAAGGTCGACGACCTGTACCGCCAGGCCGAGTCGGCAACCGACAAGTACAACTCGGCCAAGGAGAAGACCACCAAGCAGCGCAAGCGCGTCGACACCCTCCTCGACGACGTCGCCCAGCGCACCCAGAAGCTCAACGAGGCACGGGAGGAACTCGGTTCCTTCGCCGCCGCCCAGTACCGCACCGGCGCCTCCGCCCCGGACACGGCGACGTTCCTGCTCGCGGACACCCCGCAGGACTACTTCGACCAGACCCAGCTGATGGACCGGATGACCGGCCGTCAGAAGGTCGCGGTCGACGACTACGTCACCCAGCAGTCCGAGACGATGAAGAAGCGTCAGGAGGCCACCGAGAGCCTCGAGACGCTCACCGACACGCAGGGCGACCTGAAGACGGCCAAGGCCACCGTCCAGCGCAAACTCGCCGACGCGCGCGAACTGCTGTCGAAGCTGACCGCCGAGGAGAAGGCGCGGCTCGCGGCGATCGAGCGGGAGAAGCAGCAGGAGGCCGCCCGCAAGGCCGCCGAGCTGGCCCGGCAGCAGGCCGCGCAGCAGAAGGCGCAGGAGCAGGCCGCCCAGCAACAGGACAGCGGCTCCTCCTCGGCGGGCTCCGGCACGTCCTCCTCGACGGCCCCGGCCGACTCCTCGTACGCCACCAAGGCCGAGAAGGCGCTCGCCTTCGCCCGCGCGCAGATCGGTAAGCCGTACGTCTGGGGCGCCGTCGGCCCCGGCTCCTACGACTGCTCCGGCCTCACCCAGGCCGCCTGGAAGGCCGCGGGCGTCACCCTGCCGCGCACGACCTACGACCAGGTCAACGCCGGCACCACGGTCTCGCTGGCCGACGCCCAGCCCGGTGACCTGGTCTTCTTCTACGACGACATCAGCCACGTCGGCATCTACATCGGCAACGGCATGATGATCCACGCCCCGAAGCCCGGCGCCTATGTGCGCGAGGAGTCGATCTACTACGACGGCCAGTCGGCGATCCACAGCGTGGTGCGGCCGGCCTGAGGTCCCGCAGGCCGTTGAAGGCACGCGCGCGTGCGGGTGCTCTCGCGTTTTTGAGGCGCCCGCGCGCGTGCCCCGCTCACAACGCGCGCGGCGCCTCCTAGCATCGGGCCATGCCCGGCCCCTCCCCCTCCACCGCCTGGTGGGCGCAGCGCGCACCGTCCGCCAGCGCAGCCGTGCTGACGACCGGCACCCTGTCCGTCGGTCTGGATCTGGCGGGGTACGGCGTCCTCTCCCGTATCGCCCTCGGTGTGACCTGCGCGGCCTGGCTGATGCTCGCCGTGGACTTCACCCTGCGGCTGCCGCTGGCCGGCACGACGTTGCGGTCGTACGCGGGGGTGCCGGGCCTGGTGGACACCGTGGCGACGGCCACCCTCACCACCGTGGCGGCGACGGCGGTACTCGGCACCGGCTTCTCGGCGGTCGGCGCGCAGGGTCTGGCCGCGGCCCTGCTGGTGCTGGCCCTGCTGCCCTGGCCCGTCGCGCTGGCCCGACCTGTGCAGGACGGGGGGCGGCGCAGGCCCGGGACGGTGTTCGCGCGCTGCCTGGCCACGCAGGGGCTCGCCGTGCTCGGCGCCACGCTCGCCGCCGCCGAGTCGGTGGCCTGGCTCGCCCACGCGGCGCTCGTGCTGTTCTGGCTGGGGCTCGTGCTGTACCTCCTCGCCCTGGCCCGCTTCGATGTGCGGCAGGTGGCCGAGGGGCGCGGCGACCACTGGCTCGTGGGCGGGGCGCTCGCCCTGTCGGCGCTGGCCGGGGCGCGGCTGATCAGCTCCGACAGCGCGCGCCTGTACCTGTGGAACGTCGACGACCGCGGCATCCTGCGCCATGTGACCGTCGCGCTGCTCGTGCTCACCCTGGCCTGCTGCGCCGTCCTGCTCGCCGCCGAGTTCCTGCGGCCCCGGCCCCGCACCGACATCCGCCGCTGGGCGACCGTGTTCACCTGGGCCAAGACGGCCACGGCGAGCCTGGCCGTCGCCGCCGCCCTCGACGTCTCCTGGCTCGACGGCCTGGGGGAGGTACTGCTGTGGGTCTCGGTCGCCGGATGGCTCGGGATCGCCGCCTGGGCGGTCGCGTCGGCCCGGGCCTACGTCGTGCCGGGCCGGGTCAGGTCCAGAGCACGGCGATGAAGACGTTCGCCGTGGTCAGCGCACCGACCAGGCCGAACAGGCCCTTGTCCACCTTCTCGTCGTCCCGCTTCACGTAGACCAGGCCGAGGATCACGATCAGCAGGGCCAGCTTGACGCCGATCTTGATGTTGTTCACGGACTGGTCGTCGGCCTGGTTGAGGCCGACCAGGATCACACCGGTGACCAGCATGGTCAGCGCGCCGTGCAGCATCGCGGGGGTGTAGCGGGCGGTGCCCTCGCCCATCGCCTTCATCTGGGTGAGGAAACCGCCCAGGAGCGAGGCGATGCCGATGATGTGGAGGCCGACGAAGAGGTGGATGAGTACGTCCATGAGGCCGGAGCCTAATCAGGGGCTCCACAGCCGCCCGACACCGGCCCTTCGGATGCATATATGCGCCCTATAGCACCCGTCCGCGCCTCACACCCATGATTCGGCGTATTGATCATCACGCTGAGTTAAGTTGACGGCGGCGAGACAAGATCACGGTCGCATACGGTCACCACCGGTCCTCTCGGGACACTTCCGCGCACCCGCCACCGGGCCGCCGCGGCGCGGTTTAGCGTCCTGCCCCAGGTGCCCGGCTCCCCACCGCCGCCCGGGCCAGGGGCGGCAGTCGGACACCACCGCCGAGAAATCCGGTGCCGGTCCGCTTCCCCTGTGCGGGCCGCCGCCGGACGCGCAGGCCGCCCGTCCGCTCCCCCTGGCGGCCGTACGCACCCGTCGGCGGTCGCAGGAAAGGACGTGGCCCCAGGTGGCAGCGCACCGCAAGCCCCGCCGGCGCTCCGCGAGCGGCAACACGGCCCGTACGGCCGCCACGATCGCCCTCGCGGGCGCGGCGACCGCGACGGGCTTCGACGGCACCGGACATGCCGAACCCGAGCTCACCCCGAGCCAGGTCAAGGCCAAGGTGGACGAGCTGTACCAGGAAGCGGAGGTCGCCGCCGAGAAGTACAACGGCGCGAAGGAGAAGGCCCAGGCGGCAGGAGAGCGGCTGAAGGACCTCCAGGACCAGGCGGCACGCAAGGAGGAGCGCCTCAACTCCGCACGCGAGGCGCTGGGTTCGGTCGCCGCCGCCCAGTACCGCGGGGGCGGTCTCGACCCCGCGCTCCAGCTCGTCCTGTCCGACGACCCCGACCGGTACCTCGACAACGCCGAGTTCGCCGAACGGGCCGGAAACCGGCAGCAGGCCGACGTCGCGCGCGTCCGGCGGCAGCTCCGGGAGATCGAGCAGTTGCGCGGGGCCGCCCGCATCGAACTGACCTCCCTGAAATCCCGGCAGACGGAACTGAGACGGCACAAGAAGACGATCAGCGGCAAGCTGGGCTCCGCACGTCAGCTGCTGTCCCGGCTCACCGTGCAGGAACGTGCCCGCATCGGCGACACGAGGGGTACGGCCCGTGCCTCACGCTCCTCGACGGCTGCGCGTGACCACCTGACCGGCCCCGGGGCCGGCAGCGCGCAGGCGCCCAACTCCCGTGCGGCCGCCGCCGTGTCCTACGCCTACCAGAAGCTCGGAAGCCCCTACGTCTGGGGCGCGACCGGACCGAACGCCTTCGACTGCTCGGGCCTCGTCCAGGCCGCGTACCGCTCCGCGGGCATCTCCCTGCCCCGCACGACGTACTCCCAGATCGACGCGGGCCGCCGTGTCTCCCGCTCCGAACTGCTCCCCGGGGACCTGGTCTTCTTCTACGCCGGCATCAGTCACGTCGGCATCTATGTGGGCAACGGCCGGATGATCCACGCCCCGAACCCCTCCGCGCCGGTCCGGGTCGCGCCGCTCGACGAAATGCCGTTCACGGGCGCCACCCGAGTGGTGTGACCAGGGCGGCGCCCGGGGTCACACCAGCCGGCGGGCCGTCGCCCAGCGCGTCAGCTCGTGCCGGTTGGAGAGCTGGAGCTTGCGCAGGACCGCCGAGACATGCGACTCGACCGTCTTCACGGAGATGAACAGCTGCTTGGCGATCTCCTTGTACGCGTACCCCCGGGCGATGAGCCGCAGCACCTCGCGCTCGCGCTGGGTGAGGCGGTCCAGGTCCTCGTCGACGGGCGGCGCGTCCGTGGAGGCGAAGGCGTCGAGGACGAACCCGGCCAGCCGCGGCGAGAAGACCGCGTCGCCCTCCTGGACACGGAAGATGGAGTCCACCAGGTCCGTGCCGGTGATCGTCTTGGTGACGTACCCGCGGGCTCCGCCGCGGATCACGCCGATCACGTCCTCGGCGGCGTCCGACACGGACAGCGCGAGGAAACGGACGGGCTGCTCGGCGTCGGCCATCAACGGAGCGCAGCGGCGCAGCACTTCGACACCGCCGCCACCGGGCAGATGCACGTCGAGGAGGACCACCTCGGGCCGGGTCGCGGTGATGACCGTGACCGCCTGGTCGACGTCCGCGGCCTCGCCGACGACCTCGACACCGGTCTGCTCGGTCTGGCCGATCTCGGCCTGGACCCCCGTCCGGAACATGCGGTGGTCGTCGACGAGGACCACGCGCACGCGACGCCCTCCGGTGCCGCCGTCCGACTCCGCGGGCCCGGCCGCCTCCGCCGATCCCGCCGTTCCGTTCGCCTCGGTCGGGTCGCTCATGACGTCTTCTCCGCCCTCTCCATCTCCAGCTCGACCTCCGTGCCGCCGTCCGGCACCGCGCGCAGCCGCGCCGTACCGCCGTTGCGCTCCATGCGGCCGATGATCGATTCCCTGACACCCATCCGGTCGGCGGGTATCGAGTCGAGGTCGAAGCCGGGGCCGCGGTCCCGGACGGACACGAAGACCGTCCTCCCCTCGACCTCGGCGAAGACCTGGACGGCTCCGCCCTCGCCACCGTACTTGGCGGCGTTCACCATTGCTTCGCGCGCGGCCTGCATCTGCGCGCTGATGCTCTCGTCGAGCGGGCAGTCGCCCACGACCACGACCTCGATGGGCACGCCGTGCTGGTCCTCCACCTCGGCCGCGTTGCGCCGCACGGCGTCGGCGAGGGTGGTGGGTTCGTCGGCCTCGTCCTTGCCGGTGCCCTCCGGCCTGTACAGCCATGTGCGCAGGTCGCGCTCCTGGGCGCGGGCGAGGCGGCGCACCTCGCCGGCGTTCTCCGCGTTGCGCTGGATCAGGGTGAGGGTGTGCAGCACCGAGTCGTGCACATGGGCGGCGACCTCCGCGCGCTCCTGGGCGCGGATACGCATCAGGCGCTCCTCGGAGAGGTCCTGCGTCATGCGCACCAGATACGGCCCGGCCAGCAGCGTTATCCCGACGAGGACCGCGAGGGCAGCCTGGAGGACGGAGCCGAGGTGGGCGGCCGAGCCCTGCATGACGAAGATGCCGGAAACGCCGGCCGTCACCAGCAGCACACCGCCCACCGAGCGCAGCAGCGTGAGAGTGCGCCGGCGGCGGCCGACCTCGACCCAGCGGGCCCGACGGGCGTTGTCGGCCTGCCGCCAGACCAGGGCGACGCCCGCGCCGACGAGCACCGTCGGCCAGAGATACGCCCTGGCCCCGCCGCTGAGGTTCACATTGCCCACGAACACCATGGCCACGACGACCATGAGGAGCAGGGCGACCATCTGGCCCTTGTCGGGCCTGCGGGCGACGAGTCTGCGGCGGCCGTCGGGCGAGGTCTCCGAGGCGACCGGCGTCGGCGGCTTCTGCGCCTCGACGCCGCCGACGCCGAGCGGGACGAAGAACCAGAACGCGGCGTACAGCAGCGCACCGAGGCCGTCGGCCATGAACAGGCCGATGAAGACGAGCCGAACCCAGATAACGGGCAGCCCGAGGTGCCCGGCGAGCCCTCGCGCCACACCACCGAGCCAGCGTCCGTCACTGCTGCGGTAGAGCTTGCGCGGCGGCCGCGGTTCTGCGAGTGGCGCTGCTGCGGCTTCCGACATGCCATTGATGGTCACACGGCCGGAAGTCCGGAGCATCAGGGTCGGTCCCTAAGACTCCCCTGATCTCCGGACCCGGGCCTTCGAACGCTTCCCGGGCCGTCCCTCGGGGCCGATATCAGGGTCGGGCCAGGGTCATTCCGGCTGCCGCAGCGCCGTCGCGCCCGTCACCATGGACCCATGACCGATCACGAGCACGCCGCGACGGGTCCGGGACCCGGCTCCGGCCCGCGCCCCGCACCGGGCGCCGGGCCGCAGGATGCCGCGCCCGCCGCGGGCGCCGGCTCTCCCGCGCCCGCGGGCCCGCAGGGGCCCGCGGGCGCGGGAGATCAGAAGGGAGCCCCGCCCGACGCCGCCGGCTCCACGGGGGAAGCCGCCCCGCCCGGCCCCCCGCACCGGTTCCGGCGCGACCGCCGCCACAAGGCCCTGGCCGGGGTCTGCGCCGGGCTCGGGCGGCAGTGCGACATGGACCCGGTGATCTTCCGGATCACCCTCGCGGTGCTCTCCGCCACCGGCGGCATCGGCCTCCTCTTCTACGGCTTCGCCTGGCTCGCCGTCCCGTACGACGACGAGGACGAGAACGAGGTGCGCAAGCTGCTGACCGGCCGCGTCGACGGCCAGGCCCTGACAGCGGTGCTGTTCGCGCTGGTCGGCTGCGGTGTGTTCCTGACGATGCTGAACAACGGCGGGGTGCTGACCTTCGCCGTCGTCCTCTCCCTCCTCCTCGCGGGCGCCGGATACTGGTCGCGCCAGCGCGGCACTCCCAGCCCCGACCCGCTGGCCGCCCAGGCCGTCGCCGACGCCCCGCCCGAACCCCAGGCGCCGCCGGTGTACATCACCTACCCGTCCTGGTGGCGCGACCCCATCGTCAAGGACGGCACCCACATCGGCGGCACGGGCTATCTCTGGGGCCCGCGCGACACCCGCGACCGGGACGTCGATGCGGCCATCAACATCAGCCTCGGTCCCCTGGCCGGCGCCCGGGAGGACATACCAGTCCCGCGTACCCGGCCGCCCGAGCCGCGCGGCCCCCGCTGGATCGGCGGCTGGGTCTTCCTGCTGGCCCTGCTCGCGGGCGCCCTGGGCACGAGCCTGACCTGGGACCAGCACCCGCTCGGCACGAGTGTGCAGACGGGCCTGTCCTGCGCGCTCGCCGTTCTGGGCCTGGGCATAGCGGTCAGCGCCTTCCTGGGGCGGACCGGCGCCGGCTCGGTCCTCCTGGCGGTCATCACGGCCGGTTTGCTCGCCGGCTCGGCGGCCCTGCCCAAGGACATCGGCACGCAGTGGACCCGCACGACCTGGCAGCCCGCGGCAGTGGCGGACGTAGACCGGCAGTACCACCTGGGCACAGGCGTCGGCACCCTGGACCTGTCGAGGGTGGACCTGGACCGGAACCAGACGGTCACGACCCGCGCCGACGTCGGCGTGGGCCGGTTGAAGGTGGTGGTGCCCGAGGACGTGACCGTGCGGCTGAGCGTCGATGTGGGGATCGGAGACCTTCAACTGCCGGGCGACGACTCGAAGGACGTGGATGTGAAACCGGGCCGGCACAAGGAGATGACCCTCTCCCCCGCCCAGGGCGTCAAGAAGTCGGGCACCGTCGACCTGGATCTCCAGGTCGGCATGGGACAGGCGGAGGTGGCCCGTGCTGCGTCATGAGCTCCAGCCCGGAAAGCTGGTCGCCGGCGCCGTCCTCACCCTGGCGGGCGTCCTCTACGCCGGTGACGCGGGCGGTGCCTGGGAGACGCCGTGGTTCGTGGCGATACCCGTCGTCATGGGCGGGCTGTGCCTGGCCGGCGCGGTGGGGTTCGTGACGGGCCGGATACGCCGACGCCGGGCGTCGGGCCGTACGACCGACGAGCCCGGCCCGGACATGGCCGCCTGACGACAGGCCACGCCCGCCGCGCGGTCCCTGGCGCTACCGGTATCCCCCTGTCCTCTGCCGTCGCCGCGACCGCAAGGCGGCGTCCACGGAGAGCAGGGGAGCGCCCGCGAGCACGAGAGGGATCCAGGCCATCAGGTAGGCGAGGTCGTTGCCGTAGTAGTACGGGTCGGAGGTCCAGCTCACGGTCAGCCACAGGCTGAGGGAGATCAGCATGCCGCCGAGTGCGGCCAGCCGGGCGAGCAGGCCGAGCAGGGTGCCGATGCCGACGGCCAGTTCTCCGAGGGCGATGGCGTAGCCGAAGCCGACGGGGCTCTTCAGAGAGAGGTCCACCAGGGCGGGGATGGCGGAGGAGTCGCGAACGGCGCGCATCATGTCGCCGATCGAGCCGGAACCGGAGTCCTTCATGAAGGCGCTGTCGGTGAGTTTGTCCAGGCCGGCGTAGATGAAGGTGATGCCGAGGAAGATCCGTAGGGGAAGGAGGGCGTAGCGGACGGCGGTGTCCCGCCAGTCTCCTCCGCTGCCCAAGTGGGGGGTGTGCGTGTCCGTTCTCATGCTGTGAGTCATCGCTGCTAGCCGCCTCTCGCCCGCCGGTCCCGAGACCCCTCACCGACCATACGTACAACAAACCGGCCCCGCTCAATCCTGTGCGACGGCTTTTGTTACTGGCACCAGGCAACCAGCGCCTCCAGGTGCTCGGCGTTGCGGCCCGGGCCGGGTGGGTCCGCAGCCCGGCGGCGCGGGGTACCGCTGCGCCCACCCGTGCCGCCCTGGGGGCACCTCCCAGGCCTTTGAGGCACTGGGGGGAGGCACGACTGGCGCACGCGCAACCGTCATTCCGTCACGTCGACCGCATACCGGTTCGTCTCCACCCCCGCCGCCGTGACCACCTGGACCTCCACCCGCCCCGGCTCCACATCCGCCGGTACCGGCACGGTCAGCAGCGTGTCCGTCGGGTTGTCGAAACCCCCGGGCACCGGCACCAACGGGACGTGGACATGCACGGCACCGACGCGCACGACCATCCGGGCCAGCCGGTCCGCCCCCTGCGCACCCGGCGGCACGAAGCCGGCGCCCCGGATCTCGATGTCGTCGCCCGTGCGGATCGGCCCGTCCAGGTCACCCGCCTCCCGCGACCGCACGACAGAGAGGATGACCGGGCGGCCCCCCTCGGCGTACTTGCCGGCCAGGTACGTCGCCGCCGACACCAGGACGACCAGCGCCAGCCCCCACGGCAGATCCGGCAACTGGTCCGGCCGCCGGGCCAGCCGTACCGCCGCGAAGACCAGGGCGACGGCGCTGATCACGACGTACTGGATGTCGGCGAAGGCGCCCCGGCCCGCGTCGTCGGTCAGCAGGTCGGCGGCTCGCGGCCGGTCGGCGGGTACCTTCTGGAGCCGCTGCCCCAGCACCCTCAGCCCGACCACCCGCCGCACGAGCACGGCGATCCCGCACACCACGGCGAGCACGGTCACGACCCCCGCCCCTCGGGCGAGTTCCAGCCCGGAGAGCAGCGCGTCCCGGTCCGCGTGCCGGGAGGCGCCCGCCAGCCGCCCGGCCAGCACGAGCACCGAGTAGGCCACGAAGAGCACCCACGCCCCGGCGACCGTACGGGAGGTGGAGAGCCGGTTGTCCTCACCGATGACCGGCGCAAGCGCACCGCCCTTCGCCCGGTGGAACCACGACGCCGCGGTCAGCGCCCCGGCGACCACCAGCGCGGCGGCCAGCCCGGCCGTACGGGCCGCCGTCCAGCCCGAGCCGACCGCGGTGAGGGACTGCCCGAGCAGCAACAGCACGACCGCCGCCCACACGGCACCCGCCGTGCGGCGCCAGAGCCCGGCCAGCCAGGCCTGGCCCTCGGCCCGGCCGCGCTCGGCGACGAGTTCCGCGGACTGCGCCAGTTCCTCCGAGACCCACTGCCGGGAAGCCGAGGCGGAGTGGGCCACCGCGGCCGGCAGCCCCTGCCCGGCCGCGAACTCGTCGCGCCTGCGCAGAAACGCGGCGACGGCCCTGCGGTGCCCCTCACGGGCCCCGTGCGGACAGTCCCCACAGGCGCACCCCCCTTCGTGCACACCACCCTCGGGCACACCGCCGTACCCACCACCATGCGCACCTCCCGGCACGCCACCGTGGCCGCCCGCATGCCCAGCGGCATACGCACCGGCATACGCACCCCCGGCCCCACCGGCATACCGGCCCGCATACGCACCCGCGTCCGCACCGCCCTGTCCCGCCTCGCGCACCGTCACGCCCGACGCCCGCCTTCCCGCGACCCAACCACCGTCGGTCTTCCGGACCCCGGAAACACCGCTGCACAACTCCCGTGCGACGACAGCGGATTATCCCTTCACCACCCGGTCCGCGTCCGCCCGGCCTGGTCACCACGGGTGAAGTTCGGCGCGCCGTGTTGACCCGGCTGCGAGAATTCCCTTATGGCCGAGATCATCCAGCGTGACGGGACCTGGGCCTTCGACGGCAGTACGGTCCGGATCACGCCCGGTCTGCACCGCTCGGTGCCGCTGTTCCGGCAGACGTACGGAGAGATCGCCGTGCCGCTCGAGGCGGTCTCGGGTGTCGTCCTCGAACCGGATCGCAGACGCGGACGGCTCCGGTTGCGGCTGCGGGAGGGCGCCGACCCGCTGCTCCAGGCGACCGGCGGGCGGCTGCCGGACGCGGCCGATCCGTACCGGCTGGCGGTGGACGTCGACCGGACGGGGATCGCCGAGTACGTCGCCGAGGAGATCCGCCGCGCGCTGCTTCTCGACCAGGTCCCGAAGGAACCGGCGAAGGCCTATCTGCTGCCCGGCCCGCCGGTTCCGGTGTCGGTGCGCTCCTCCGACGGGACGGTCTCCTTCGACGGGACCCGGGTACGGATCGACTGGGCCGACACCTCCGAGCGGGTCAAACGCGCCACCGGCCCGCGCATCATCGACCTGCGCGACCTGGTGCGGGTCGAGTGGCTGCCGAACTTGGGCCACGAGGACGGCTCTGTGCGCTTCGTGACCCGCGAGACGGTGTTCTCGAAACTGCCGCCGGAGAAGGACCCGTACGCCCTGGACCTGTGGGGCAGCGTCCGCCGCGACCTGCTGACCGCGCTCGTCGCGACGGCGGTCACCGCCCGGCTGCCGCACCCGTCCGCCCGCACCGCGGCCGACCACCACGAGGACGGCGCGCCCGGCCCGCGCCCGGCCCCCGCCGTCCCGCCCGCGGCCGACCACCATGACGTCCTGCTGCGCCGCCTGCGCGAGTTGGGAGAGCTGTACCGGGACGGTGTGCTCACCGACGAGGAGTTCGCCAGGACGAAGGCAGTGGTGCTCCGCGGTTTCTGAAGCCGGTCGCTCAGTCCAGCAGATCCGGCTCGCTCCGGCTGACCTCCCGCCACATCGGCTGGTAGTTGATCCACGCCACCAGGTCGCCCCCCAACTGCTCCCGCGTCGCCACCGCCATCCGGTGGTCGATGCGGACCGGCCGCCCGGCGGCCTGGGCCGTCAGCTGCACCTGGCAGCAGCGTTCCATCGACACGAACCACCAGGCGGCGGCGTCCACCGAGTCGCCGACGGTCAGCAGCCCGTGGTTGCGCAGCACGAGCGCCTTGCGGGAGCCGAGCGCGGCCGCGATGCGCCGCCCCTCCACGGCGTCGACGGCGACGCCGGTGTAGGCGTCGTAGAGGGCGTGGTCCTCGTAGAAGGCGCAGCTCTCCTGGGTGATCGGCTCCAGGAGTTCACCGAGGGCGGCGAGTGCCCGGCCGTGCACCGAGTGGCAGTGGGCGACGGCGACCACGTCGGGGCGGGCGGCGTGGACCTGGGCGTGCACGGTGAAGGCGGCCTGGTTGACGTGGTAGCCGCCCTCGACGACCTGGCCGTCCTGGTTGGCGAGCACCAGGTCGCTCACGGTGACGTGCCGGAAGGGCATCCCGAACGGGTTGACCCAGAAGCAGTCGGTGTACTCGGGGTCGCGGGCGGTGATGTGCCCGGACACACCGTCCTCGTAGCCGAGCCGTCCGAAGATCCGCAGGGCGCCCGCGAGCCGTTCCTTGCGGTGCCGGCGTTCGTCCTCCACCGACTCGTGCATGGGCGGCATCGCGAACCGCAGCCGGTCGGTGGGCAGCGGCAGGGGCGGGGTGGGCCCGTGCATAGGTCCTCCAGCGCTGGTGCTACGTACGGGGCGGAAGCTACCGCCGGTCGGGCCGGGAAGAACAGAACCGTTTCGTGAAGATGAGGCGAGCGCCCCGGCGAACGCCTCGTGAGTACCCGTACGTACCCATGCGCACCCGCGAGCACCCCTGAGCACCGGTGCGCACCGGTGACCACCCGTGCGCACCCCCTTCGCCTCCGGTCTCCCCGACCCCACGAATAGCCGACAGAGGATGTCGGATTTCGGCGCCAGACTCTCCGTATGACAGTGAACTGGGCGGCTTTCGCCACCACCGAACCGGACATGGCCGGCACCGTCGAGAAGCGCTTCGGCGCCTACACCCACCACGTCCTCGCCACCCTCCGGAAGGACGGCTCGCCGCGCACCAGCGGCCTGGAGGTGCGGTTCCTGAACGGCGAGCTGTGGCTCGGCATGATGCCGGACTCGCTCAAGGCGCTCGATCTGCGCCGCGACCCGCGCTTCGCGCTCCAGGCGAACCCCGGGGAGGGCACGGGCATGGGCGGCGGTGACGTCCGGATCAGCGGGCGGGCGATCGAGATCGACGACGTGGAGACCAAGGCGCGCTACGTCGAAGAGGTGGAACCGCCGGAGCCGTTCCACCTCTTCCGTACCGAGCTCACGGAGGTCGTACGGACCTGCGTCGAGGACGACAAGTACCTCGTCGTCCAGATCTGGACGCCCGGCGAGCCCCTGCGCACGATCAAGCGCACGTAGGGGTCACCAGGGTCACTCCCACTCGATCGTCCCCGGCGGCTTCGAGGTGACGTCGAGGACGACGCGGTTGATGTCGCGCACCTCGTTGGTGATCCGGGTCGAGATCCTCGCGAGGACGTCGTACGGCAGCCGCGACCAGTCGGCGGTCATCGCGTCCTCGGAGGAGACGGGCCGCAGGACGATCGGGTGGCCGTACGTACGGCCGTCGCCCTGGACGCCGACGCTGCGGACGTCCGCCAGGAGGACCACCGGGCACTGCCAGATGTCCCGGTCGAGGCCGGCCGCCGTCAGCTCCTCGCGGGCGATGGCGTCGGCCTCGCGCAGCAGGTCCAGGCGCTCCTTGGTGACCTCGCCGACGATCCGGATACCGAGGCCGGGGCCGGGGAAGGGCTGGCGCTGGACGATCTCGTCCGGCAGGCCGAGCTCCTGGCCGACCATGCGGACCTCGTCCTTGAAGAGCTTGCGCAGCGGCTCGATCAGCTGGAACTCGAGGTCCTCGGGGAGGCCGCCGACGTTGTGGTGGGACTTGATGTTGGCGGTGCCGGTGCCGCCGCCGGACTCGACCACGTCGGGGTAGAGGGTGCCCTGGACGAGGAACTCCACCGCCGGGCCCTCGTCCGCGATGATCTCGGCCTGGGCCTGCTCGAAGACCCGGATGAACTCCCGGCCGATGATCTTCCGCTTCTCCTCGGGGTCGGAGACCCCGGAGAGCGCCTTGAGGAACCGCTCCTCGGCGTCCACGACCTTCAGTTGCACGCCGGTCGCGGCCACGAAGTCCTTCTCGACCTGCTCGGTCTCGCCCTTGCGCATCAGGCCGTGATCGACGTACACGCAGGTCAGCTGGGAGCCGATGGCCTTCTGGACGAGGGCCGCGGCGACCGCGGAGTCCACGCCGCCGGAAAGCCCGCAGATGGCGCGCTTGTCGCCGACCTGCTCACGGATGGCGGCGACCTGCTCCTCGATCACGCTGCCCGTGGTCCAGGACGGGGTCAGGCCCGCGCCCCGGTACAGGAAGTGCTCCAGCACCTGCTGCCCGTGCGTGGAGTGCATCACCTCGGGGTGGTACTGGACGCCGTACAGCTTCTTCTCGTCGTTCTCGAACGCGGCGACCGGCACGACGTCCGTGGAGGCCGTCACGGAGAAGCCCTCGGGGGCTGCGGAGCAGGCGTCGCCGTGCGACATCCAGACGGCCTGCTCGGCGGGGGTGCCCTCGAAGAGGGTGGAGGACGGCTTGGAGACGTGCAGGTCGGTGCGGCCGTACTCGCGGGCTCCGGTGTTGTCGACGGTGCCGCCGAGGCTCCGTGCCATGAGCTGGAAGCCGTAGCACATGCCGAAGACGGGGACGCCGGCCTCGAAGATCTCGCGGTCCAGGCTGGGCGCGCCCTCCTCGTACACCGACGAGGGGCCGCCGGAGAGGATGATCGCCGCGGGGTTCTTGGCGAGCATCTCGGCGACCGGCATGGTGCTCGGCACGATCTCGCTGTAGACCCGCGCCTCGCGGACACGACGGGCGATGAGCTGGGCGTACTGCGCGCCGAAGTCGACGACCAGGACGGTGTCGGCGGCGCTGGCAGCGGGAGTCGCTGATGACACAGGGTGCCTTCCGGCGGTGGGGCGGGGGTCTTGTGCGACCCGATTCTACCGGGGTGCAGGGGGGCGTCGTCCGGGCGCCGGGGGGTGGGGCCGTCTCAGGATGCGAACCGTGTTGGACGCCTCCGGGGAGCGGGGCATACTTGGCGCATGCTCCAGCACCAGACGTTCCTCTTTACCTATGGCATCCGGCCCGCCGGCTGCCATGGTCGTGCTGCTTGAGCAACTGACAAGCGACTTCCCAGGCGCCCCGGGCCGACAAGGTCCGGGGCGTCTGCCGTCGTCCGGGCCTTGCCGCTCCGGGGCATCCCTCGACGACAAGGAGCCCCCATGAACGCCACCGACGTGACCGGCGCCCGTACGCCCGAGGCCGCCGGCGTGATCACCGGCGCGCGTGAGCGCATCGACACGCTGGACGACCGCATCATCGGCCTGATCCAGGAACGGGCGGCCGTCTCCGCCGTCATCCAGGAGGCACGGATCTCCTCCGGGGGCCGGCGCGTGAACCTCTCCCGCGAGATGGAGGTCCTCGGCCGCTACCGAGAGGCGCTGGGCAAGCCGGGCACGGCCCTCGCGATGACCCTCCTGGAGTTGTGCCGGGGCCGGATCTGAATGCCCCTTCCCAGGACGGGGCCGCATCGGCATCCCCCTTCCCGAGACGGGAACCGGACCTGAATCCCCGTTCCCAGGACAGACGTGCGTCCCCTTCTCACCCGTACGGCGCGTGACCGGCCCGAGGGCCGCTTCGTTGGTCCCGGTGTCCGTGCCGGCCAGGCGCGGGCCCGAGAGAACCACGCGTGGCTCGCTGGAGCGATGAGACGTACGGATCGTGCCGTGCGTCGTGGGACCTCGCTCCAGGAAAGTGACCGGACGGCAGGGGACAGCAGCCCGGTCACCCAAGGGAACGGCCGGCCCCGGGGACGCCCGGGGCCGGCCGGCGGACCTTGCAAAAATGCACAGAACCGGGTCGAACGGTTGCGGGCGCCGCGTTCATCCAGCACGATGCGTAGACAGCCCAAGTCCCTTCCCCGGCATTCGCATTGCCCCATTGCCAGAGGTACAGACCAGCGGCGCACCCCCCGGCGCCGCTTCCAGGCACCGGCGCTGCCCTGACGTCGGTGCTGACGAGAAGAAGGGCCCCGCGGCTCCACCCCGCGGGGCCCTTCGCTCTGTGCCGCCAGTCGTCCCGTGCCGGCCGTCCCTCAGGGCCGTCAGGTGCGCGACACCGTCCCGCACGCGTCCGCGTCGCGGTCGATGTCCTTGCTCCGGTCGTACGGATCCGTCGTCGGGCCGCTCGGCGCCGCGCCTGAGGGATCGCTCGACGGGAACCCCGGGTGCAGATAGCCGTCGTAGACGTCGCAGGAGGAGTTGCCGATCTCCTGGTCGTACGCCATGAGCAGCAGCCGGCCCTCGGTCACCCGGTACCGCGCGGGGTCGGCGAGTTCGACGTCGAGCACCCGGCGCACGATGGTGCGGGTGACCTCGGTGGGGCCGTCGGCCCGTACGACCGGGTAGACGAAGGTGTAGTCGGCGTGCACGGCCACGCCCCCTTGCGATCCCTTCTCGAACGTCATGCGGCCGCGGGTCTTGATGACGTCGCCGACCGGGCGCACCTCGTCGGGGTCGAAGCGGCTGAACAGCGTCACCGGGTCGTGCTTCCGGCTCGGGGAGCGCAGGGCGGTGCCGAGGTTGTCCAGGACGTCCGGCTGCTTGGGATCGAGCACGGAGAGCGCGGCCCCGGGGTGTGCGCCGCGCACTGTCTTCGGGTCGAGGTTGGCGCCCACCAGCAGCTTCTTCGTCAGCTTCAGGGCCTGCTCCACGCGGTCCTTGGGGACCGGTCCGACGGCTTCGGCCTCGGGCAGCACGATGCCGGCCTCGCCGTCGGCCCAGCGCAGCGCCGGGGAACCGGCGAACGGCTTGTCCAGGGTGGGGGTTTCGGGGTCCGACGCCTCGGGCGCGGTACTGGGGGCCGCGGTCTCGTCGGGCAGCGGTGAGGCGGCGGGCGACTCGTCCGCGCCGAAGGGGTCGCCGGGCAGCAGCGACGGTTTCAGCGCCACCAACGCCACGGCGACGGCGAGGGGCACGCCGAGCACGGCCCACAGCTTGCGGCGCCGTGCGCCTGTGCCGTTCATCTCCTGCCAGGCCGGGCCCGTCCGCCACCCGGGCGGCAACTCGCCCCGGGCTTCCTGTTGCCGCAGCCGCTCGGTCACCATGCGCGCGCGTGCGGACGGCTCCTTCGGGGCGGAGGCACGGCTGTCCCGCTCGGCGTCGCGGATGAACTGTTCCCAGACGTCGTCGGGGATCTCCGAGGCCGACGGCTCGTCGTCGGACGGCTTTTCAGACACGAAGCCAAGATCTAAGCGTGTGGGAGGCGCCTTCACAAGAAGGTCTTGGCTGTGACTCAGCCCACATAAGAATTCTGTGAATGCCAGCACAACCATTCACAGGTCTCGCGGATCAAACCTGCCGAACCAAGGGCCACGCCCGCGCCCCACACGCGGAGGCCTCCCTCAACGTTCGTACCGCACCCGCGGTACGCCCGGACTCTCCGAGGTCTTCATGAAGCTTCGCCGCGCCATGGCAGCAGCGGCCGCCACGGCGGCCATAGCCCCGGTCGCACTGCTCGCGGCACCGGCCGCGTACGCGACCGGCGAAACGACACCCACGCCGAGCACGTCCGTGAGCGAGTCGGCTCCCGAGACGTCGTCCTCGCCGAGCACGTCCGCGAGCCCGTCGGCTCCCGAGACGTCGTCCTCGCCGAGCACGTCCGCGAGCCCGTCCGCTCCCGAGACGTCGTCATCGCCGAGCACGTCCGCGAGCCCGTCCTCGCCGACCCCGTCCGCCTCCGAGCCCGAGGAGTCGGAGTCCCCCGACCCCGAGCCCTCGGTCTGCGAGGACACCAAGGTCGACGTCAGCATCTCCGGCCTGCCCGGCAAGATCGCGGCGGGCAGCGGCTGGCACAAGTTCTCGCTGAACGTGCTCAACAACTCCGACTCCACGCTCAACGACCTCGACTTCTTCGCCGGGGCCTCCCCCGACAAGAACGGCGAGGAGCTGTTCTCCAGCAAGCAGGTCCAGCTCCAGGCCTGGGACCCCCAGGACAAGGTCTGGGTCGACCTCAACGAGGGCGGCTACGCGGTCGGTTACGTCGGCTACACCGACGAGCTGAAGCCCGACTACGAGGTCAACATCCCGCTGCGCCTCAACGTCAAGCCGTCCGCCCCGGTCGGCGCCGGCTTCTCGCTCGGCGCGACGATCTACGGCGACAACGACGCCGAGTGCACCGGCTTCGGCGACGTCTCGTACAAGTTCCAGATCGTCTCGGCCGGTACGGACACCGGCGGCACCAAGCCGCAGGAAGGCGGCAAGGCGCCCGTCACCGACGACAAGCCGAGCGGCGACACGCCGGAGGTCACCGGCAGCCTCGCCGAGACCGGCTCCAGCTCCGCGCTGCCGATGATCAGCCTCGTCGGCGGTGCCGCGGTCGTCGCCGGTGCCGGCGCGATCTTCGTCGTGCGTCGCCGCAAGGCCGGCGTCCAGGCGTAAGCCACAGCGGCCGCCCGGCCGTCGCACCACATGAAGAGGGACCTGCGCTCGGAGGGGGGCGCAGGTCCCTCTTCTGCTGTCCGCTGTCCGCTCAGCTCTTCGGCGGTACCGCCGGCAGGCCCAGGAACGGCAGCCGCAGCGCGCCGAACGCGTCCGCCGGGACCGCCGGGAACTTCGGCTCGACCGGCTGGAGACGCTCGTAGGCCGCGCCCTGCCGCGGTCGCGGGTCGGGTTCGCCCTTGTTGGGCCAGAACGACATGGCCCGTTCGGCCTGGGCGGTGATGGTGAGGGACGGGTTGACGCCCAGGTTGGCGGAGACCGCGGCGCCGTCGACGACCGAGATGCCGGGGTGGCCGTAGAGGCGGTGGTACGGGTCGATCACGCCGGTCTCGCGGGAGTCGCCGATCGGGCAGCCGCCCAGGAAGTGGGCCGTGAGCGGGGTGCCCATCAGTTCGCCGACGTTGGAGCCCGCGAAGCCGTTGATCTCGGCGGCGAGTGCCGACGCGCCCTCCGTGGCCGCCTTGATCTGCTTGGGGTTGGGGGCTCCGTGGCCCTGGCGGGCGGTGAGCAGGCCGCGGCCGACGCCCGACGGTTTCAGGTACGTCGTCAGGGAGTTGTCCAGCGACTGCATCACCAGGCCGATGATGGTCCGCTCCGACCAGCGGCGGTTCGACAGGGAGCGCAGGACCAGCAAGGGGTGTTTCGCCGCGTGCGCGAGGAAGCCCAGGACCCGTGAGGTACCCGAGCCGCTCCCGGCGTACGGGACCTGAAGGATCGACAGGCTGCCCATCGAGTTGGAGCCCTTGCCGTAGCGGACCGGCTCGATGTGGGTGTTCTCGTCCGGGTGGATCGAGGACGTGATGGCCACGCCCCGTGTGAAGTCGGCCTTCGGCGCGCCGTGCGCCTTGCGGTAGCGCCGGTCGTCGGTCTGGGCGCCGACCAGGGCCTCGGAGTTGGTGCGGGTCAGCCCGCCCAGCTTGTCCGAGAGGTACGGCAGCCGGCCGCCGGCCTTCATACGGTGCAGCAGCGTCTGGGTGCCGTACGTGCCGGCGGCGAGGACGACCTGGCGGGCCCGGTAGGTCCGGCCCTCGGCCTTGCGGCGGTCGTCGGTGGGCAGGGTGGCAACGGCGTAGCCGCCGCGCGAGTCGTCGGTGACCGAGACGACCGTCGTCAGGGGGTGGACGACCGCTCCGGCCTTCTCGGCGAGGTACAGGTAGTTCTCGTTGAGGGTGTTCTTCGCGCCGTGGCGGCAGCCGGTCATGCACTCGCCGCACTCCACGCAGGCCCTGCGGGCCGGGCCCGCCCCGCCGAAGTACGGGTCGGGCATCTCCTGGCCCGGTTTCGCCTTCGCCGTGCCGTCCGCGTCCTCGCCGTCGCCGAAGAAGACGCCGACCGGGGCGAGGTGGAAGGTGTCGCCGCAGCCCATGCGCTCGGCGGCGGCCCTCAGGTGCACGTCGGACGGGGTCATGGTCGGGTTGAGCCGTACGCCGAGCATGCGGCGGGCCTGGTCGTAGTACGGCTTGAGCTCCTCCTGCCAGTTGGTGATGTCCCGCCACTGGGGGTCCTCGAAGAACGGCTTGGGCGGGACGTAGAGGGTGTTGGCGTAGTTGAGGGAGCCGCCGCCGACGCCCGCTCCCGCCAGGACCATGACATTGCCCAGGAGGTGGATGCGCTGGATGCCGTACATGCCGAGCTTCGGCGCCCAGAGATAGTTCTTGAGGTCCCAGGAGTTCTTGGGGAGGGTCTCGCGGGTGAAGCGGCGGCCGGCTTCCAGGACTCCGACCTTGTAGCCCTTCTCGGTGAGGCGGAGGGCGGTCACCGAGCCGCCGAATCCGGAGCCGACGACGATGACGTCGTAGTCGTAAGCGTCCTGAGGCACGTGCTCTCCTCGCTGCGTCACCGGAACCGGAATGCCTTCATCAGGCGCAGGCTCCTGCTCATGAACTGGGCGTACTTCTCGTCGTCCATGCCCAGCGAGGGGGCCATCGGCAGGACTCGCTGGTGGGCGACCGTCTGGGCCTCGGTGTACTTGAGGATGCCCTCGGCGCCGTGGCGGCGGCCGAGGCCGGAGTCCTTCATGCCTCCCATGGGCGACTGGACGCTGCCGTAGGCGGGGGCGTAGCCCTCGTTGATGTTGACGGTGCCGGTGCGCAGCCGGGCGGCGACCTCCCGGCCGCGGCGGGCGTTCTTCGTCCAGACCGAGGAGTTGAGGCCGTACGCCGTGGCGTTGGCGCGCTCGATCGCCTCGTCCTCGTCCGTGAAGCGGTAGACCGAGACGACCGGGCCGAAGGTCTCCTCCGTGCAGACGGACATGTCGGGGGCGACCCCGTCGAGGATCGTGGGCTCGAAGAAGTACGGGCCGATGTCCGGACGGGCCACGCCGCCCGCGACCACCTTCGCGCCCTTGGCGACCGCCTCCTCCACATGCCGGGTGACGGTCTGAAGCTGGCGTTCGCCGACCAGGGAGCCCATGTCGGCGCCGTACGCCAGGGACGTGCCGAGGCGGATGGCCTTCGTGCGGGCGGCGAAGCGCTCCAGGAAGGCGTCCGCGACCGACTCGTGGACGTACAGCCGCTCGATGGAGATGCACAGCTGGCCCGCCGAGGAGAAGCAGGCGCGGACGGCGCCGGCCGCCGCCTTCTCGATGTCGGCGTCCTCCAGCACCAGCATGGCGTTCTTGCCGCCGAGTTCGAGGGAGACGCCGACCAGCCGGGCGGCGGCGCCCCGGGCGACCTCGCGGCCGGTGCGGGTGGAGCCGGTGAAGGAGACGTAGTCGGCGTGCCGTACGACCTCCGGGCCGACGACCGGGCCGTCGCCGAGGACGACCTGGAAGACATCGGCGGGCAGACCGGCCTCGATGAGCAGGTCACGCGCCCACAGGGCGGTCAGGCAGGTCTCCGTGTCGGGCTTCATGACGACCGCGTTGCCCGCGGCGAAGGCGGGGAGCGCGTCGCCGACCGACAGTTCCAGGGGGTAGTTCCAGGGGGCTATCTGACCGATGACACCGCGCGGGTGGCGCAGTTCGGTGACCTTGGTGAGGGTCGGCATGGCGCCGGCGTGCCGCTTCGGGCGGAGGTAGGCGGGGGCCCTGCGGCCGTAGTGCCGGGCGGCGACCGCGACGGCCTGGACCTCCTCGTGGGCGTGCAGCCGGGCCTTGCCCGTCTCCAGCTGGATCAGGTCGAGCACCTCGGCCTGGCGCTCCAGCACCAGGTCGTGGAAGCGCAGCAGGACGGCGGCACGCTGCCGTACCGGGGTCTGCTCCCACACGGCCTGGGCGGCGCGGGCCAGTTCGAAGGCCCGCGCCACGTCCTCGGGCGTCGACTCGGGAAGGTCGGCCAGCTTCTCGCCGGTGAACGGCGTGTGGTTGGCGGTCCGGCCGGAGCCGGCCACACCCTTGGTGAGCTGGGCGACCAGCTCGGGGGTGACCACGTCCGCGGCGGTGCGGGCGCCCTCCGGGGCGGGGGCGAGGGGGTTGGTGCCGGCCTGTGCCGTGCCGGTCTTCTCCGGGGCGTGCGCGTCCGTCATGAGGCGCAGGGTATGCCCCGGGGGAGCCTTTGGGTACCCGTCGGTAATACGGCTTCACCGAGTGCACACACCTCGCCAGTGGCTGCTGGCAATGAACGCCCTGATCAGGCCGTTGGGCAGTGATCAGTAGGTGTGATTCAGCCTTTTACGATCCCGAGCCGGTCCCGGGCGCCCTCGAACACCGAGGTGCCCTCCTGCTCCTCGGGCGTGCCCCTGGGCATGTCGACGCGCAGTTCGTACATGCGGTCGTCGTCGGTGTGGATCACCACCCGCATGATCCGCCTGGGGTGGTCGTCCAGGCGGTAGGTGGTGTCGGCGAGGGCGGCCTCGTAACCCTGGACGCTGGTGCGGGTGTACCGCGTGTCCCCCCGAACGACGGGTGCGTTGTGGAGCTGGTCCATCGGGGAGCCCGGTGCCCGGTCCCAGAGGAGGAGGCGGACCTGGACGGTGCCGCCCTGTTCGTCGCCGTAGAGCACCGTGCGGGGCTGGTCGGTCACGCTGCCGGTCCGGTCGAGTTCGCGGTAGCGGCTCGGGAGATGGAGTACGGCCGCCAGGTCCGGATCGCGGTGCGGGGTCAAGGTCTCCATCGCATCGGCGGTCTCCGCGCCGCTGGTGTCGCCGAGGTGGGCGGCGGCGCCCATGCCGCCGGCGAGCAGTGCGCTCATCAGGGCGAAGGGGCCGGGGCGGAGGAGGTTCTGGCGCTTCGGGGGTGCGGGGTGGTTCCGCGTCGCGTGGTCGTCAGCACCTGGAGAATCCCGTGCATCCGAGTATTCCCGCATGCCCGAGGGCCCCCGCATGCCCGAGGGCCCCCGTACGCCTGGGGACTCCCGTACGCCTGGGGACTCCCGTGTGTCCGCTCCACCCGAGAACTCCCGTATGTCCGCGGCCTGCTGTGTCTTCCTCGGTATCTCCTCCGCCGCCGGCCACGGCCCGGCCACCGCCTCCAGCGCCTTCGCGACCTCCTCGGCGTCCGGCCGCTCTTCGGGGTCCCGCACCAGCAGCCGTGTGATCAGCGGCCCGAGCGGTCCTGCCCGCGGCGGCGCGGGCGGCTCGGGGGCGAGGATCGCGGCGAGTGTGGCCTGCGGCGTGTCCCGGCGGAACGGGGACGTCCCCTCGACGGCCGCGTACAGCAGTACGCCCAGGGACCACAGGTCGGACGCGGGCCCGGCGATGCGGCCGGACATCCGCTCGGGCGCGACGAACTCCAGCGAGCCGACGAACTCCCCGCCGGCCGTGAGCGCTTCCTCGCCCTGCACATGGGCGGTGCCGAAATCGGTGAGGACCACCCGCTGGTCCGGGCCCAGCAGCACATTGGCCGGTTTCACGTCCCGGTGCACGATGCCGACGGAGTGCGCGGCACGCAGTGCGCCGAGGACGGCGAGGCCGATCCGGGCGGCTTCGCCCACCTCGACCGGGCCGCGCCGGAGCACCTCCTGCAGGGACTCGCCCGGCACCAACTCCATGACGATCCACGGCAGTCCGTCGAGCACCGCGTCGAGCGCGTCCAGTCCGTCGCGTCCGAGCCGGACGGGGCGAGCGGTCCGCCCGGCGCGGAGGTCCGGCCGGCGCTCCGGCTCGACGACCACGTCGTGGATGGTGACGGCGGCGGGATGGTCGACGCGGGCGGCGGCGCGGGCCTCGCGGTAGAGCCGGTGGGCGGCACGCCGGCGGCTGTCGTCCTCCGGATCGCCCGGGTCGCCCGGCAACCGGGGCTGCTTGACGGCGACTTCCCGCTGCACGAGCTCGTCGTAGGCCCGCCAGACGGTGCCCGTCCCGCCGGAGCCGATACGCTCGATCAGCCGGTACCGCCCACCGACCGGCCGGCCCTGGGCGCCCGTCCCGCCCCCGTCGTTGCTCATGCCCCATCAGTACCCCGCAGGGCGGCTCCTTGTCGACGCGAGGCAGTGCCGGGACGCCCGTTCAGGTCCCGTCGATGTCCAGGTTCGCGATCGCCGTGTCCGCCACCTCGTGCCCGCGCTTCGTGAAGTCGCCCTTGCCCGGGTAGCTGACGGTGAGCTTGTACATGTCGCCGCCGGCGGTCCGGTAGTAGAAGATCCTGAGCTCGCGGGGGCGGGGGTTCTCGGTGTCGTCGGTGTCGTACCTGACGGTGGTCTCGGCGGCCTTCTTCCCCCGGTACGTGGCCTCCTCGGGGTCCGTCTTCGGGTGCGCGGGCATGTCCAGGCTGTACTTGCCGCTGTCCTTGAACCCACCGTCGTCGTCGTACATCTCGGCCGCCGCGGAGCCGGCGATGGTGCGGCCGGTGTCCTCGGACTTCCTGTCGAGCGTCAGGCCGATCCAGATGCTGCCGCTCCAGTCGGTGTACGTGACCGAGTGCCCCTGGTCGGACTGCCGGTCGGGCACGCTCCGCTGGTAGCCGCCGGGGACGGCCAGCGACGCGGCGAGGTCCTTCTCCTGGCGTGTCGTCCAGCCCTCGGGCAGCGGCCCGGCGAACGGGTTCGCGAGCACCAGGTACGCCGTCACCGCCGCCGCGACGACCGCCGCGCCCAGTCCGGCCCACCCCTTTCGGCCGAGCCGGAGTCTTCGCCCCTCACCGCCCGTCATGGGAACGACCTGCGTGGCCTGGACGGCGGGCGGGTTCGCGGCGGCCTCCAGCAGGGCACGCACCCGGGCGGCGTCCGGGCGGCGGGCCGGGTCCTTGTCCAGCAGGCTCGTGATGGCCTCGGCGAGCGGGCCATGGGCGGAGGCGGGCGGCGCGGGGGTGGCGTTGAGGACGGACTGGAGCGTGGCGGGGGTGTTGCTGCGGCGGAACGGCGAGACGCCCTCCGTCGCCGCGTACAGCACCACGCCGAGGGACCACAGGTCGCTGGCCGGGCCCGGGCGCTGGCCCAGCACCCGCTCTGGCGCGATGTACTCGGGCGAGCCGACGAAGCCGCCGGTGTCGGTCAGGCTGGTCTCGCCCTCGATCTGCGCGATGCCGAAGTCGGTGAGGACGACCCGGTCGTAGCGGCCGAGCAGCACATTGTCCGGTTTCACATCGCGGTGCAGGATGCCCGCCGCGTGCGCGGCCTCCAACGCGCCGAGCACCTCCAGTCCGATCCGGGCCGCCTCGCGCGCCGACAGGGTGCCCTCCTGCAGCGCGTCGCCCAGCGAACGGCCCGGCACGAGCTCCATCACGATCCACGGCTGTCCCTCCACGACCGCGACGTCGTGGACGCCGACCACCGCCGGGTGGTCGAGCCGGGCCGCCGCACGTGCCTCGCGGCGCATCCGCTCGAAGGCATTGGCGCGTTCGCGTTCGGGAAGATGCTCCGGGACACGGGGCTCCTTGACGGCGACCTCCCGGTCCACCGTCTCGTCCTTGGCGCGCCACACCGTGCCCATGCCGCCGTGCCCGAGCTTGGCGATCAGCCGGTAACGCCCGGCGATGAGCCGCCCGGCTCCGGGATCCTGGCCCGCTGCCGCAGACCGGTGCGGCACGACCTGGGTGGGCGTCGCGTACGGGTTTCCCGGTACCGGTGCCGGCGGATTCGGCGGTTGCAGAGCGAAACTCGTTGGTTCGTCGGCCCCGGATCGGGCTCCCCCGTCGCTGCTCATGGGATCATGAATATCGCGCCAAGCTCTTGCGCCGCCAGCACGGACGCGTCCCGGTCACAGACCCGTGACGCACCCTGGGGCATATCTCCCCTTTATGCCGGTACGGGGCTCATCGGCCGCACGCCGTGTCAGGGCGAGGGTGTGACGGCAGCGGTGGTGGCGGTGCCGGCCGCGGGAGGGCTCGGCGTGCGCGTGCCGTGGGAGGACGGACCGGCCGAAGGCGTCCTCGGCGCCGAGCTCTTCGGAGTGCGGCCGCCGTCCCCGCCGCCCTCGTCCGTGAGCAGCGCCGCCGCCGACACACCCGCCCCGGCCATCGCGGCGACCAGCAGCGCGGCCACGAGCACCCGGCGCGTGGGCTGCCGGAGCAACTGCTCGTACCGGTGGTCCGGACCGGGCAGATCCATCGGCGGCGGTTGCTGACCGGCGCTGTCCTGCGGCCGTCCGTAGGGGACGTCCCGCACCGTCGGCTCGAACCCGGGCGGCGGAGCCTGCGGGGTACTGCCCGTCTCGCGGAACGCCCGTAGCATCCGCTGCGCCCGGTCCGCGTCCAGCCGCCGGTCCGGATCGCGCTCCAGCAGGCCCTGTACGACGGGCAGGAGCGGCCCGGCCTGTGCGGGCGGGCGGATGTCGCCGACGACGACCGCGTGCAGGACGCCGCCCAGCGAGTCGCGGTGGAACGGCGACTCGCCGCTGAGGGCCGCGCACAGCAGCGCGCCCAGCGACCACAGGTCCGACTCGGGCCCGGTCCTGACTCCGGACATCCGCTCGGGCGCGGTGTACTCGGGCGAGCCGACGAAGGACCCGTTCTCGGTGAGCGTGGGGGCGCCCGCGACCTGGGCGATGCCGAAGTCGGTGAGGACGACCCGGTCGGTACCGGCCTCCAGCAGCACGTTGTCGGGCTTGAGGTCGCGGTGCAGCACCCCGGCGGCGTGCGCGGCGCGCAGCGCGCCGAGCAGGGCGATGCCGATCCGTGCGGCCTCGGCGGCGTCGACCGGGCCTTCGGTGGCGAGCCGGTCGGCGAGCGTGCCGCCCTCGATCAACTCCATGACGATGTACGGTCGTTCGTCGTCCTCGACGACATCGTGGACGACGATGATGTGCGGATGGCTCAGCTGGGCGACGGCCCGCGCCTCGCGCAGCGTGCGGTCCCGCTGCCGGCGCGCTTCCGCCGCGGAGAGCGTCTCGTCGAAGGGGAGCTCCTTGACGGCCACGCCCCGGCCGAGCAGTTGGTCGGTCGCCCGCCAGACCACGCCCATGCCACCGCGCCCGAGCCTCGCCTCGAGCCGGTAACGGCCCGCGATGACACGCATGCTGTGTCCCTCGGTCCCCATGCGGCCATCATGCCCCAACGGAGCGACGGGCTCCGGGGCGGCGGCCCACGGGTGGCCGAAACACATGGCCCGGTGTCAGGGGGTCTTCTCGTGCCAGCCCTGCAGCAGCGCCGTGAACTGCTTGCGCGCCTTCGGCCAGTCCCGCGCGGGCGCCGATACGTAGAGCGCGTACTCGGTGCCGTCGCGGGCGACGTACGTCTCCTCGATGGCCCTGCGCGGACCGGGGAACTTGGTGTCCTTCGCCTGCGCGGTCCAGGTGTACTCCCAGAGCGCGCCGTCCCGGTCCCGGTAGACGTTGCGCTCCAGTTTCACGCGCTTGTAGTCGACCAGCCGCTGCAACTGCTGTTCCAGGTCGAGCTGATGGGCGTACGGGTCGGCGAAGTCCGGGGAGGTGTCGACGGCGATCCGGACGAAGTGCCGGCCGCCGTCGGGCGTGTAGTCGATCTGCTTGAGCTCGCCCTGCGGGCCGAAGGTCTGGCGCTTCCAGCCCTTGGGCAGGTAGAGGCTGAAACCCACGGGGTCGTCGCGGCGGGTCCAGTCGGCGGGCACCGAGCCCCCGGGCCGCTCCGCATTGGTCGTACCGGGCGAGTCCGATACGGCACCCGGCGTCTGCCGGCTCTCGTTCCACTGCTGGAGCACGACCGCGGTACCTCCGCCGATGATGGCCGCGAGAGCGACGACGAGGGCGAGGGTGCGCAACCGGCGGCGCCGGCCTGAACCGGGCGACTGCTGACCCGCCGCCGTCGGGCCGACCATGGTGGAACCGGACGTCCCGTGCCCGGTGGCAAAGGCCCCGGCCGTGGCGGTGCCGGCCGTCGGCCTCCCGTCGGCGGGCGTCCCGGCCAGCGGCGGGAGCGGCGTCCCGGTGTGCGACCCCGAGCCGGTACCGGCCTCGTGCGTGCGGGCCGTGCCCCTGCCGGGCGTGCCGGTGCCGGCCGTACCCGGACCGGACTGGTACGTACCCTGAGGATTCGCGCCGGACGCATACGTACCGGACGGGTACGTACCGGAGCGGTTCGTACCGGAGCGGTTCGTACCGGACGGGCTCGTCCCGCTGTGCGCGTCCCGGTACTGCGACGACCCTCCGTACTGCGTCGGCACATACGCCTGCGCCCCGCTCGGCCGCCGCCCCTCCGCCGCCTCGGCGAGCATCTGCTCGGCTTCGGACGCGTCGGGCCGGGTGGCCGGGTCCTTGCGCAGCAGGGCGGTGATGACCGGCGTGAGCGCGTCCGCGTGCTGAAGCTCGGCGGCTTCCTCCTCGACCACGGCCTGCATGGTGGTCAGCGGGGTGGTGCGGCGGAACGGCGAGCGGCCCTCGACCGCCGTGTAGAGCGTCGCGCCGAGTGCCCACAGGTCGGAGGACGGGCCCGGGTCGTGGCCGCGCACGCGCTCGGGCGCCAGGTAGTCGACCGAGCCGACGACCTCTCCGGTCCGGGTGATGGTGGTGTCGCCCTCGATCTGGGCGATGCCGAAGTCGGTGAGCAGGACACGCCCGTCCCGGGCGAGGAGGACGTTGCCCGGCTTGACGTCGCGGTGCAGGACGCCGGCGGTGTGCGCCGCGCGCAGGGCCCGCAGCACCCACATGCCGATACGCGCCGCCTCGCGCGGCTCGACGCGCCCCTCCTCCTTGACCGCGTCGGCCAGGGAGCGGCCCTCGACCAGCTCCATCACGATCCACGGACGGCCGTCGTGCTCCAGCACGTCGTGCACCGTGACGACCGCGGAGTGGTTGATCCGCGCGGCGGCCCTGGCCTCGGCCCGGGTGCGCGCCAGCAGGATGGCCTGCTCGCTCTCGGAGACGTAGAGGGCGGCCGTCAGCTCCTTGATGGCGACGGACCGGTGCAGCACCTCGTCATGTGCTCGCCATACCCGTCCCATGCCGCCACTGCCGATGGAGTCGGCGAGCCGGTAGCGGCCCGCGACGAGCAGGCCCTGCATCTGATTCACGTTGCCCCGCAATGGTCTTGACAGGGTCAGCGTAAGGACCCGCCCTTCCTCAGGGAACAAGCGGGGTACCACGGTGACCGCACTGTGACGGTTGTCGCCTCCTGGGACGGGAGTCAACGGTGAGGTGAACCGCAGCGCACGGCCGCCGGGTCAGAAGATCATTTCGTGGCCCGGTACGTCGCCGCCGCCTGCTCGTACAGTCGCGTCACCTCGTCCCGTTCGGATTCCGGGCCGCGCACCTGGACCACGTGGTACCGCCCGCCGACCAGCATCGCGAGATTGCGCACATACAGCTCGCCCCCGTCGTCGCCGCTCCACGTGAACTGCCCCTCGGCCATCGTCCGCCCGCCCACCTCGATCGTCTTCAGCCCTGTGGAGGTGGCCCAGCTGGAGTCGCGGTACGGCTGCAACTCGCGCTCCTTCTCCCGCTGGTAGACCATCGGATCGCTGCCGTACTCCGACGCGCTGTCCCGGCCCGGTACGACGATGAGCTGGAAGTCGCCCTTCGCGTAGACGACCTGGCCGCCGCCCCGCGTGGTGCGGTCCCAGCCCTTGGCGACGGCGACCTGGAAGCCCGCCGCGTCCTTGCGCAGGGTGAAGCCGTCGGCGACCTCGGGGCCGGTGGTCTGCGTCTGCGTGGAACCCGCCGATGTCGACGGGCTCTTCTCCGGCTCGGGCGACGTCCGCTCGGTCCGGGGCTCGCCGCTGGCCTCCGGCTCGGGTGCCGGGCCGGCCTCTCCGGCGGCACCGGTGCGGTCCGTGCCCTGCGCGCCGCCGGTCTGCGACTTGGGCATGAAGACCATGGCGTAGGCGATCGCCGCGGCCATCACGAGCAGGACGAGCAGGAGCAGGGTGCGGCCGAGGCGGTGCGGCGAGCGGGACTCCTCCTTGGCCCGCTTGTGCCGACCGTGGTGCGCGGGCAGTCCGGCCCGCCGCCTGCGCACGAGCTCCCCCCGGCGCCGTACGACGGGCAGCCGGCTCGCGTCGGCGGGCGGCGCCGCGATGACGTGCACACCGGCCTCCGGCTCGGGCGCCGAGCGCACCAGCGAGCGCAGCCAGCCGCGCAGTTCCTCGAAGTCGAGGCGCTCGGTCGGGTCCTGACGCAGCAGCGACTCCACGACCGGCCTGAGCGGCCCGCACTCCTCGGCGTAGGCGGGCGGTTCCGCGCACACCATCTGCACCAGCTCTGCCGTCGACTCCTCCGGGTAGGGCGCATGCCCCTGCACGGCCCGGAAGAGCAGCGCGCCGAGCGCCCACAGGTCGGTGGCGGGACCGATCGGCGCGGCCAACTGCCAGTTCTCGTGCACGGGTCCGGCCTGCTCCGGCGCCCAGCGCTCCGTCACGGGTCCCACCACGGCCATCCGCGCCTGCCGCGCCCGCTCGGCGGCCAGCGCCGTGGCCGGACCGCGCCGGGGCGCGGGGGTGTGGGCGACCAGGTCGTCCCACCGGGTGGGCTCGCCGGGGGCGGCGGGGTCCGGGGCCGGGGGGAGCGCCGTCTGCTCCTGCCCCTGCGGCGAGGGCGCGCCGCCCGTACCGCCGCGGGGCGTGGCGCCGTGCCAGGCGGTCGGCCGGGGGGCGCCATCCACGCCGTAGGGGTCGGCTATCTGCCCCGGCGCCGTCCCGCCGGGCCCCGTGCTCTGGCCTGGGACATACGGCGACTGCGCCGAGCCGTTGCCGTGGGGCCCGGGGCCGCCGTCCGGGGCGGGGCGGGCGCCGGGCAGCGCCGCCCGGCCGTTCTGCGTCTCCTGGACCCGGGCCGCGGCCCGGGCACCCGCCCGGTAGGCCGCGATCGCCCCGGCTCGCGCGGCTCGCGGGTCCTCACTGTCCTCCGCGCTCCTGCGGGCGGGCACGGGCGAGCTCCCACTGCCCGCGTCGGCTCCGGCCGCGGGCAGTCCCCGGGCCTCCCGAGCCTCTATGGCGGCCCGCCGCGCGGCCTCGGGATCACCCGCGCCACCGCCGCCCGGACCACCGGCAACACCCGGGCCGCCACCGCCGCCCGGGCCGCCGACAACGCCCGGGCCGCCGGTGGCTCCTGAGCCTCCGGCACCGCCCGGGCCGCCGGTGGCTTCGACCGTCCCGGCGCCACCGGTCTCCCGGCCGGGCTCACCGAAGGCCGGAACCGGAACCGGGTCGTACCCGCACAGCGCCTCTTCCGCCGCGCCCACCGCCAGTCCGGTCAGCATCACGCGGCCGTCGTCGCAGACGAGGACCGTCCGCGCGGTGATGTTCCGGTGCACCCAGCCGTGCCCGTGCAGCACCCGCAGCGCCATGAGGACGTCGGAGGCCACCTCGGCCGCCCGGTACGGCGTCAGCGGTTTCTCGGCGAGCAGCGCCGCCAGCGGACGCGCGGCCACCAGCTCACTGACGATCCACAGCGAACCGCCCTCGGCGAACACGTCGAAGACCTGGTCGAGCCGGGGATGGTCGGGGATGGCCGCCGCGGCCTGCGCGGCCTCGACCGCACGCCGTACCACCGGGTCCGTGGGCCGCCGGGTCCCCGCACGGGCGCCGGGCCTGCGCGCGCCACCGTCACGTGCCGTGAAGCCGTCGGGCAGCCCCTCCGCGTCGAGGACCTCCGCCTCGACCACTTCCGGCAACGGCACTGCCCTGACCAGGACTTCCTGGCCGCTGTAGGTGTCGAAGGCCCGGGACTCGGTGAGTTCGTACTCGTCGGACGGCGGCAGCGGCAGGCGGTAGCGGTCGGCGAGCACCCGTCCCGCATAGTCGTCCACGATGCCTCCCCCGGCAGCCTGGTCGGTCACATCCGTTCGCCTCACGGTCCGTTCCGGCTGCGCACGGTCCGCAAACATTTACGATACGTGCCGCAGGCAGCCCGCATGGGGGGATGCCAGATCTCACTCCCCAAACCCGGGGCCGCTCATGCTCAGGACTTGGGTTCGAAGGTCCTGGTCAGCGTCCGCCAGGCCTGCCTGCGCAGGTCACCGCCCCAGTCGGCCGCTTTCGCCGTGTACATCAGCGCGTAGCCCTGCCGGTCGTCGACGACGAAACCCCGGTCGATGGTCCGGTACCTGGTGCCGTTCTCCACGTAGGTGAACTCCCAGTCGGCCGTGTTCCAGTCGCGGTAGTCCACCTGCTCTATGCGGATCTTCTTGTACTGCGCGCGCACCATGTAGCGCTCCTGGTTCTTCCAGTCCGCCACCGGGTCGCCCTTGGGCGTGGACGTCCAGGCGATGAGCAGCTTCTGCCCGTCGGGCCCGGTGAACCGGTCGCCCGCGGCACCCGTGGACCGGTACTTCCACCCCTTCGGCAGCCCGATCGAGTACCCCTGACCGCCCTGGTGCGTCGACACCGCGGCGGTGCCCTTGCCACCGCCGGAGGACTCGCTCGCCTTGCCGCTGGGCGTGCCGTTCGCGGCCGGCGCCGACGAGGCGGGCTGCGACGCCGCGCTGTCGGTGCGCGTGCCGTCGCTCTTGTCGCCCTTGGTGTCGGTGCTGGTGGACGCGGTGGCGACGGCCTTGCCGCCGTTCCCGCCGGCGGCCCCCTTCGAGCCCTTGCCGTCTCCGCTGAGCGCGATGGCGAGCACCGTGCCGATCACGGCCAGCACCACGACCGCAGCGATGATCATCATGGTCCGCCGCGGCACCACATCGGTGAGCGGCGCCCGGGGAGCGGGACGCGGCGGCAGGTCCGGCCGCGGCATGACGGGCCACCCCGAGCTCTGGCCCCCGGCGGTCGCCTTCGCCCCCTGTGCACCGGCCCCGGCAGCCGCCCCCGAGGCCGGCGCCGAACCCGAGGCCGGGCCCGGCGCCGCCACGGACGCACCGGCGTCCCCGGCCCCGGCCTTCGCGCCCTCCGGTCCGGAAGAGGCCGTGCCGTCCTCGGACCCGGTCCGGGACGCGGCCGACGCCCCGGCCGTCCCCGCGGCGGCCTTGCGCACGGATCGCAGCGCCCCGCGCAGCCGCTCCCCCGGCTCCTCGCTCCGCTTGCTCCCGGAACCCGCCGAACTGCCCTTGCGCGAGGACTTGTCCGGCTGCGCCGGCAGCGGCACCACCTTCGTCGCGTCCATCGGCTCCGGCTCGGCCGGCGCGGGGGCGTGGATGACCGCGTTCAGCATCGCCCGGGCGCCCGCGTCGTCGAGCCGCTGGGCGGGGTCCTTGTTGAGCAGCCCGTGGATGACGTCCTTCAGCGGGCCGGCGTTCTTCGGCTCCTCCAACGGCTCGGTCATCACCGCCGTGAGCGTCGCTATGGCCGACCCCTTGTCGTACGGCGGTGTGCCCTCCACCGCCGCGTACAGCAGCCCGCCGAGCGACCACAGGTCGGCCGCCCGGCCCGGCTTGTGCCCGCGCGCCCGCTCCGGGGAGATGTAGGAGGGCGCGCCGACGAGCATGCCGGTCGAGGTGATGGACGGGTCGCCCTCGACCTGGGCGATGCCGAAGTCCGTGAGCACGACCCGGCCGTCCTCGGCGATCAGCACGTTCGACGGCTTCACGTCGCGGTGCAGGATGCCCTCGCGGTGCGCGGACCGCAGCACGTCCAGCACGGCGAGCCCGACCTCGGCGGCCCGCTTCGGTTCGAGGAGGCCGTCCTCCCGGATGACCTCGGCGAGCGACTTGCCCTCGACGAGCTCCATCACGATCCAGGGCCGGTCGTCCTCCTGGACCACGTCGAAGACCGTCACGGCGCTGTTGTTGCGGATCCGCGCGATCGCCTTGGCCTCGCGCAGCGTCCGCGTGATCAGCCGCCGCTTCTCCTCCTCGTCGATGTTCGACGGGAACCGCAGCTCCTTGACGGCGACCGTCCGTCCCAGGGTCTCGTCCTGGGCCCGCCACACCGTGCCCATGCCCCCGCGGCCGAGCACCTCGCCCAGCCGGTAACGCCCCGCGAGGAGACGCTCCCTGTTGTCCTGACGAGTGTCCTGACGAGATGTGCCCGCCCGCTCCGCCTCCGACATGCGTCCCCTCATACAACCCGCCCTGACAGAGCCTCCATTGTCTCTCACCCGACAAGTGCCCAGCGCCCCAGGGGCCCCCTGGTGAAACGCCCCCTCAGGCGCGCCCACCCGGGACCCGGGCGCGGCGCCCGGCGCGCCGCCTTGCATGATGGGCCCCCGACGCCCCGACCAGGGAGGAGCCCGCGTGCCGCCCTTTCGGACCTTGCTGGCCCTGCCTGTGTCCGTGGCCCTCCTCGGCCTGCTTCCGGCCGACTCGTCGGCTCTCTCGGCTCCGCCGGCGGACGCGGTGCTCCCACTGCTGGTGACCCAGGGCAGGGCACCGGCCGCGGCCCTGCTCGCCCAGGAGGGGACAACCACCCGCTATGCCCACGCCGGGCAGGGAATCGCCCGGTCGGACCACTTCCGCGCCGGCAGCGTCACGAAGACGTTCATCGCGACGGTCGTGCTGCAACTGGCCGCCGAGCACCGGCTGTCGCTGTCCGACACCGTGGAGCAGCACCTGCCGGGCCTGGTGCGGGGAGCGGGCAACGACGGCCGCGCGCTGACCCTGCGCTCCCTGCTCACCCACACCAGCGGCCTGTACGACTACACCGCGCAGACCCGCGGAACCGCACCCGTCACACCCCGTCAGGCCGTACGCATCGCACTCACCCACCCCCCGGCCGCCCGCGGCCGCTTCTCCTACTCGAACACCAACTACGTCCTGCTCGGCCTGGTCGTCCAGCAGGCCACCGGCCACTCGTACGCCACCGAGACCGAGCGCCGCATCATCACTCCCCTGCGTCTGACGGGCACCTCCTTCCCCGGATCACGCTCCTCGCTCCCCTCTCCGCACGGCCGCGCCTACGCCGCCGACGGAACCGACGTCACCGATCTCGACCCGCGGGTGGCCGGCGCCGCGGGCGAGTTGGTGACCACGCTCGACGATCTGGACCGCTTCTACTCGGCCCTGCTCGGCGGGCGGCTGCTGCCCTCGCGCTGGCTGCGCGAGATGCTCGACACCCGGGCCGCACATGGCGTGTACGGCATGGGCCTGTTTCCCGAGAAACTGCCGTGCGGCACGACGGTGTGGGGGCACAACGGGCACATATCCGGCAGCTATGTGCGCACCGCAGCCACCGTCGACGGCCGGCGTGTCCTCACCTTCCGCGTGAACACGGACGCGAT